>CAYTHO010000017.1:0-1969 GCA_964437595.1 uncultured Anaerolineaceae bacterium | reverse complement strand
GAAGCCACCCTGGTGACTCCGCCTGAACAGCGCCTGGAACAGCCACCTGAATGGGTAACGAAAGAAGCAGCGGCAGAGGAGATGATCTCCGCGGAACAACCTTTAGAAGCTCCCGAAATGGCTGCGGGAGAACCCGAAATACCGGAGCCTTTCGCCACAACCTCCCCGACAGAAGAAGGAGGGCCGCTCGCTGAAGAGGCCAGCCTTCCCGATTGGCTGCAGGAGGCGATAAAAGAAGAAATGCCGGCCACCGTGGAAGGCATTATACCGGTGGAAGAACCCCAGATGGAAATCGAACCGGTTGAAGCCGAACCAGCGATAGAGGCCCCGGTAATCGAAGCGCCAATGGTGGAAACCCCAGAGACGCAGCCTTCTGCACCGGCTGAGATGGATATGGATGCTGCCTTTGCCTGGCTTGAGTCCCTGGCAGAAAAACAAGGCGCGGATGAGGGAACGCTGGTCACAGCACCCGAAGAGCGTTTAGAGACTCCTCCTGATTGGGTTCAGGAACAAGCTCTTGAGGCGCAAACCCTGCCTGAGGCGGAGACCCTGCCTGAGGCCGCTATTCCACAACCATCAGACATTGAAACCGGGGCTATCATTGAAAATGAGACACCACCGTTGGCAGTTGCGTCCCCATCCGAAGAAGCCCTCATCGCTGAAATACAACCCGGTGAGCTAGCACCCGCCGAGGAGACTGCCCAGGCAAGTGAAGAAGAGGCGGTTCCAGAGTGGCTGTCTTCGATCGGGCAAGATGATCTCGCGGAGACTGCTATATCCGAGGAAACACACCCCTGGCCCGACGAAGCGGCGCCAGAAGCCGAACGTGCTCCCGAAGGCGAGGCGATTCCCGATTGGCTGCAGGCGCCCACAGGACCGGTTGTTAGCGGCGCTGCGGCATCGGAACCAGAAAAGGTTCCGGACTGGCTCATGAACCTGGAAGAGGAAGGCGGGCATGAGGAATTCCCGAAAGACATCGAACTTCCGCCGGCGCCTGGCGACTTTAGTTCGGCCTGGGAGCCAGAAGTAGAGATTAGCGAACCAGCCCGGGTGACCGAGGGACAGGTATCAGAATCTGGTTCTCTCAGTGAGATACAAACTGCTTTGAACCACGGCGATCTGGACCAGGCGCTGGCAGGGTATAACGACTTGATTCAGAATGGCGAGTGCCTGGAAGAAACGATCCATGATTTACGCGATGCATTGTATCGCTACCCGGTCGATATCTCCATCTGGCAGACGCTTGGAGATGCCTACGCCCGCAACAATCAGCTCCAGGAGGCCCTGGAGGCATATACCAAAGCAGAGGAACTCCTCCGCTAAACCAACATTATAGGGAGAAGGATTGTGGAACGTACATTTGTATTGGTGAAGCCAGATGGCGTGCAGCGCGGTTTGATTGGTGAAGTGATTGCCCGATTGGAACGACGTGGCTTGAAGCTCGTGGCTGGGAAGTTTCTCCAGGTCAACCGCTCGCTGGCTGAGCAGCATTATGCAGTACACAAAGGGAAGCCTTTCTACGAAGGGCTGGTAAAATACATCACTTCTGCCCCGGTAATGGCTATGGTCTGGGAAGGGCCCAATGCGGTAGCTGCTGTCCGCCAAACGATGGGCGCTACCCGCCCAACCGAGGCCGCCCCCGGCACTGTCCGCCATGATTTTGGCCTCACGATCGGACGCAACCTGACGCATGCCTCCGATTCCCCAGAAAACGGTGAAGCCGAGATTTCTTTGTGGTTCAAACCAGAGGAACTGGTCTCCTGGGACCGGCCAACCGATGCCTGGGTTTTTGAGAATAACTAGCCATGAAAACCGGGCCATTCGCCCGGTTTTTTCTTATGCGAAATTTGCCCAATTCCTTGACGAATTTTCTGGGCCATGATAAACTATTGCCCGTTGGTGCAAGATAAGTTCGGGGGCGTGGTGTAGTGGTTTAACATGCGGCCCTGTCAAGGCCGAGACCGCGGGT
>CAYTHO010000016.1:71225-76762 GCA_964437595.1 uncultured Anaerolineaceae bacterium | reverse complement strand
TTGGGGTGCGAGAAATCACCATCCGCACCTGGTTATGTCGCAGTGGAATGCAGGGGAAGAAGCTGCATGAGCGCTTTATGGCAGAGTTGAAGTTAGTACTTGTGCAGTTGGATGTATTATGGGCCAATGTGAAAGATCGAGGCCAGGATATGTGGCTGTGGATTGCCAGTGATGCAAAGACGAAGATCATTCCGGTCATGCAAGTGGGAGCAAGAAACCAGGAAATGGCGTCTTCGGTGATGCATGAGTTAAAAGGGCGACTGACGGTAGGGTGTGTAACCGTGTTCAGCACAGATGGACTCAACTGCGAATAAATGCAGTTCCCGTTCACTTTACAAAAATGAAATCTACCTTTCTAAAACGAAAATATAACTATTCATTTTCCGGTGATAAACTTATAACAAATAATGGGTGAACATGTTAAAAATCTTTATGTCCGTTGGATGATATCAACCAGTTTTTTCAAAACCAAATAGACCTATCCGGTAGTTGAACTACGCTGCACCCATAAAAAACGGTGAACACAGCAGGAGGGAAAGCATGCACCGCGCACTTCGGATCTTCATCGCCGTCATTTTTCTGACCGCTTCATTTCCGGTCCCAACTGTATCCGCCGTGGGCGTGGCAGCGCCATACCCGGTCCAGACGGACCCAAACTATCACGTCACCTGGGATTATGAGTATGGCGGGGGCTTTCAGCACATTGCCCAGGATGGTGAAGAAATCTTCTTTCTGCGCGGCCCGTACCTGGTGCACCAAAGGATTATTGTCCCGACCCATTTAGGCGACCCGGTCGAGATATGGCACAGCGAGCGCATCAACAGCCGGGTGCTTGATATTGCCGTCTACGGTGACTATGTTTATCTCGCGCTGGATGACGGCGGAATGTTGGTTTATTCCACCTACAGCGGAGCGCCGCTGGCAGGTATATGGATCGAAACACCGGAGCTGCCGCACCTGATCGTTGGCGCGGGTACGCTTTACGCGCACACCACCAACAACGTTCTGGTATATTCTCTCTCGCAGCCAACCGCGCCGCAAGTGATTGCGGACCTGCCTTACCCGGAAGGTGTAAATGATATTGCGTGGGACAGCAGCCAGTTAGCCGTGGGGCTGAATACCGGCCTGACCATCCTGAATGTGCTCGACCCGGCTTCACCGCAGTGGCAGGAACATTATCCCAGTACGGCGATTCGTGAGTTAACAAGCGGAAGCAACCGAATATATGCCGTCACAACCGATAACACCTTCGATTTATATTTATTGGCGTCAGGGATTGGGTTGAAGTTTGTCTCCCATTACCAGCTTCCAGTTTATGTCTCTTTTTTGCGCATCCTATCTGCCATTGGCGATGCCTTTTACGTTTATACGCAAGATGATTACGGCGCAAGCGGCATTGGTCCATCGATCTACCGCGCGCAGGTCCCGTTGGCTCCCACCTTGGATTTTGTGTCGGATTTGGATTTCCCCAACAGCGCGCCAGAAATGGTGATCGGCGGTACTTTTGGCGTGGCCATCAGCCATGACCGGTTGGTTGTATACGATTTTCCTTCGCCGGATTACCCGACGCTGCAGTCGCAGCAGTTTGCCATCGATTTTGAGGGCAGGGACGCGGACTTTAACGACAGCGAAACGGATCTGTACGTGGCCAATAATAAAGATGGCATCGCGCGGATCTCGGTCCCCACGCCGGGGTCAATGGCACAGGTGGCTCGCCAGGCTACCCCGGGTATTGCGCTCGGCATCGCTCACCACGCCGGGTATGTCTACGTGGCGGACGATACGGCTGGAGCGCGCATTTATAACGAAAACCTGGCGCTCCAATCCGTCATCCCATTCAAGGGGGCGATGGATGTGGCCTTATCGGGAAACTACCTGTATGTCGCGAACAGCGAAGTTTTCGAAGATGGGTATGTTTCTGGAGTGTATGTTTACAACATTACCAACCCATCCGCGCCGGTGCTGGTGAGCACGTTGCCGATCGAAGCGGATATGTCCCGCAAGCTCGAGATCCAGGGCAATTATCTCTATCTCTCCGGCTCGAAACTGCACGTCATCGATATCAGCAATCCAGCTTCCCCGCAGGATGTGGCTCAACTGACCACCGTGGGGAAAAATTACGGCATGACCGTTTCTGGGAACCTGCTGTTTCTTACCCACACATACGGGGTAAACTTTCGCGGCGGGTTTTCCGTAATCGACATTACGAATCCGCTGCTGCCCCAGCAGCTTGCTTATGAAGAGATGACCGGGACACATGTGGGCGAGGTGGTGTATAAAGCCCCGTACCTGTATTTCCGCGTTGGCGATTTTCAGACCGGTACTTCTGGGCTGTTTATTTATGATGTCAGCATCCCAGCCGCGCCGTGCGAAGCCGGTTACTACCGCTCTGATTTTGGCTGGGGGCTGGCGATCAACCAGATTGGCGAGACGCCGCACATCTACCTCTTTGAAGGCGGCATTGTGAAAGTGCTCGGGCTGAACATGCCCGCCGGGCCGTATACCATCGCCGGGTCGGTGACAACCTCCGGCGGCGGTTTACCGAACGCGCTGGTCAGCGTAGGCCCAGGGCGCACTTCACTGACCAATGCTGAAGGAAACTACAGCATTACCAACCTGCCTGCCTGCCGCTATTCCGTAGCGCCGCAGAAAAATCGCTACAGCTTTTCCCCTAACAAACAGGAGGTAGACCCTTCCCTGTTCGATACCAGCAGCGTAAACTTTAGCGCCACGCTCACCACGCCCTACCAGATCTCCGGCCTTGTGCGCAACGCAAGCGACCAGCCGCTCTCCGGGGTGACGATCACGGATGGAACCGGTCCCAGCGTGACCACCGGCGCGGATGGCAGTTACACGCTCACCGGGCTGGAGCCCGGCCAGCATACCCTGACGCCTACCTACCCTGACATGACATTTATCCCGACCAGCCTGATCGTGACGCTTGACGATCTGGACCTGGAGGGCCAGAATTTTATTGGCTCTGCGGGAAACTTCAGCCTGTCGGGCATCATTAACAGCGATGGCGGCTTCCCGGTCGAAGGGGTAACCGTCACCGACGGGGCGGGCCGTACCACGCTGACGGGTGAAGATGGCAGGTATTCTTTTGAAGGTCTGCCGCCCGGCGCCTATACCATTACTCCCACAAAAACCGGGTATGGCTTCTCCCCGGCATTTCTGAGCGTGACCCTGAACACCGCCTCGGCAGCCGGGCAGAACTTTACCGGCCTTCGCTCCGCGCCAACCGCGCTGCAGCTTTCGAAGAATACCCTGGCCGAGCACCAGCTGGTGGGCACGCCGATTGGACGATTGACCACCAGCGATCCAAACGAAGGCGATACATTTACATATCAGTTTGTCGATTCTGACCCTGCCTGCGATGGAAGCGATAACAGCCGGTTCCTGCTCGAATGGGCCAACGCGGATGTTATGGAGCTGCGCGCCAACCAGATTTTTGATTATGAGCTGGATAACAGCTTTAACATCTGCATCCGTTCCATCGATTCTACATACCGGAGCATCCAGCAATCCTTTACCATCAGCATCTATGACCTGCCCGAAAAAGAACCCCATCTCCTCTGGAACACGTTCAACAGGGGCGGGAATGTGCGCAATATGGTCACCGATGCGCAGGGCAATATTTATGTAACCGGCAGTACAACCAGGGGCTGGGGCGTACCGGTCAGCCCGTATACGGGCGGAGAAGAAATTTACGTAGGCAAATACCTTCCAGATGGCACGCTTGCCTGGAACACATTTTTCGGTCACGGTTACCCCGGGTACGACCGTGCGACCGGGATTTTCTTGAAACCAAACGGCAACCTCATCATCTTAGGGTACAGCTCAAATCATTGGGGCAGCCCCGTTCCAAACCCGACCGGTGGAACCAACGACACCGTTGTGTTTGAATTGGACGCCAGCGGCAACCTGCTCTGGCATACCTACATCGGCGGCAATATGGGCATGCGTTCCGAAGATCTCCAGGTGGACGGCGCCGGAAACATTTACTTTACCGCGTACAGCCAGTATGACTGGGGCGCTCCGATCAACCCGCATAACGGGACCAATACTGATATTGCCGTGGTCAAACTCAGCCCAACCGGCAGCCTGCTGTGGAACACCTTTGTAGGCGGTGATGGGCAAGATGACAGTAAAAGCCTGCGCCTCGATGAGAGCGGCAACCTGTACACGATTGGTTATTCCTTTGGTACTCCGAACGGCAGTTTCTTGTATATGCTGGATAACCAGGGCAACCTGCTCTCGAGCAGGCCATTGGGTGGCGGTAATTTCCTGCGGTTAGAAGTTGACAGCGATGCATTTTATATTTATGGGAATGGCTGCGCTCCAAACCACCATACCCCTGGCATTTCATCCTACTCAGGGGTGGCGAAATACAGCCTGGCCGGCGAAATGCAGTGGTGCACCCACCTGGGTGGCGGGGTAACTTTTAACTACGATGCGGCGCTCGATAAAGCGCGCAACCGCATCCACCTGGCTGGACTATCCGAAGGAACCTGGGGTGAGCCGGCAATTGCGTATGCGGGCGGGATTAACGATGCCCAGATCAGCACGCTGGATATGGAGACAGGCGATATCCTGTTTTATACCTTCCTGGGTGGCCTTAATGAAGACCGGGTCGAAAGCATTGACGTTGATCCCTCGGGCGATCTGCTGATCGGTGGCTATAGCAAAGCCACCTGGGGCGCGCCAATCAACGCCTTTACAGGTGAAGATGCCGTGAACGCCTGGGTGGCAAAACTGAGCCTGGACACAGTCGCTCCGACAGGGATCGGGCTTTCGAAAACATCTGTATTTTACAAAGTGCCGGTCAATACGGTGGTGGGGCAGTTTACCGCATCCGACCCGGATGCCAGCGGTCCATACACCTACACGCTGGTGAGCGGCGAGGGCGCCGAAAACAACGGCGCTTTCACAATTTCCGGTGATCAGCTGCTTACCGCGCAGGTGTTCGATCCCATCACGCAGCCCGCAACGCTCTCCATCCGGGTGCGCGTGACGGATGGTACCGGACTCGTCTATGAAACCCCGATTACCATCACCATCCAGAGCAGTTATGACTGCCAGTCAGTGGCCGAGATCCCAGAGGTTGAATGCCAGGCCCTAGTAGCGCTGTATCAAAGCACGGGCGGGGAGAACTGGAACCCACCCCCTTACCCCGGTGATCGCACTTACTGGCTGCTCAATGACCTTCCCTGCTCGTGGTACGGGGTTACCTGCTCAGATGGACATGTAACCTCCTTGCAGTTGGCAAACTACCGGTTAGCCGGGCCTCTTCCACCAGAACTGGGCGACCTGGGCTATGTCCAATCTTTGGATTTGTCCGCTAACCGGTTGAACGGCAGTTTACCCATTGAATTGGGCCAACTGGATCAGTTAAAAGTGCTCGCTTTACATATGAATGAGCTTACTGGAGCCATCCCAGCCGAGTTCGGTAGTTTATCCGCTCTTCAGACCCTTGACTTGAACAGTAATGCCCTCACCGGCAGCATTCCGATTGAACTGGGCAACTTATCCAACCT
>CAYTHO010000016.1:0-71125 GCA_964437595.1 uncultured Anaerolineaceae bacterium | reverse complement strand
ACAGTAATGCCCTCACCGGCAGCATTCCGATTGAACTGGGCAACTTATCCAACCTGCAGACTCTCTCCCTCAGCCACAACAGTCTGACAGGCAGCATTCCTACCAGCCTGGGGAACCTGGCAGCACTGAAAATTCTCGACCTGCGCGTTAATAATCTCAGCGGAAGTATTCCGGTTGAACTGGGCAACTTATCCAACCTCCAGACTCTCTACCTCAATCACAACAGTCTGACGGGCAGCATTCCTATCAGCCTGGGGAACCTTTCAGAGCTAACGTCCATGGTGACGTCTGTGAACCAACTGAGCGGTCCCATTCCAACCGAGTTTGGCCAATTGGTAAAACTGCAATACCTGATGCTGGATAGCAATCAGCTCAGCGGATCGATACCAACGGAACTGGGGAATCTAACGCAGTTAAAGTATCTACTCTTGTGTTACAACCAACTGACCGGCAGTATACCTAGCTCGTTGGGTAATTTGACCCAGATGACTTACTTTAACCAGAGCGTAAACCAGTTAAGCGGGCAAATCCCGCCAGAACTCGGTCAAATGACGCAGGCCAATATTTTCAATATCAGTAGCAACCAGCTAACCGGCACGATCCCGGTTGAGCTCGGAAATCTCACCAGCGTCACGAGTTTCAACCTGAGCAGCAACCAGCTTAGCGGAGCCATCCCTTCATCACTTGGGAATTTTACGCAGGTACATGACTTTTCACTGGCTAATAATCAACTCTCTGGAAGCATTCCGCCTGAATTGGGAAACCTGACAATGGTCAGCGGCTTTTCACTGGCCAATAATCAACTCTCTGGAAGCATTCCGCCTGAATTGGGAAACCTGAAAATGGTCAACGATTTTTCATTGGCCAATAATCAGCTTAGTGGAAATATTCCACCTCAGCTCAGCGGCATGACTTACGTTCATCATCTTTCGCTGGCGAATAACCAGCTCAGCGGAAACATTCCGCCTGAGTTGGGGACCATGCGGATGAGCATGTTATACCTCAATAACAACCCGCTCGTGGGGATAATTCCAATTCAGCTTACCAATATCACGTACCTGTCTTCATTCTGGTATAACGACACCTACCTTTGCGAACCTACCGACCCTGTATTCACTACCTGGCTGTCACGGATTGGGGATTTACACCGTCGTGATTTGATGTGCGTGCCCTCCGATATCCAGCTTTCACCGGCGATAATCGCTGAGAACCAGGTGGCTGGCGCTACCGTAGGTCACCTGGCCACAACGCATGGGGACATAAATGCCACGTTCTCATACATTCTGTCCAGCGGGGTAGGTGCTGAAGATAACAGCAGCTTTTCGATTACCGGTGATACCCTCAAAACTGCGCAGGAATTGGATTATGAAGCCAAAGCGGTTTACAACGTCCGGGTGCAGGTTACCGATAACAGCGGGCAGATTTTCAGCGAAGATCTCACCGTCAATGTGACGGATGTTAATGAAGCGCCTGCGGCAATTTCCCTTTCCAACCAGTCAATCCAAGTAAATCAACCTTCTGGAACGCTGGTGGGCCTGTTCACCACTACCGATCCAGATTCGGGTGATAGCGTCAGTTATCAACTGGTCAATGGGGATGGAGGAGAGAACAACAGCGACTTTGTCATTTCGGGAAACCAGTTGTTATCCGCGGTTATTTTCGATTATGAATCGCCCCCTATTTTGCATGTGCGGGTGCGGGCCACGGATAGCGGCGGCCTCATCTATGAAACCCCGTTTAGCATCACAATCCAGAGAAGTTATGACTGCCAATCAGTGACCGAGATCCCGGAAATCGAATGCCGGGCTCTGGAGGCGCTGTACAACAGCACCTATGGCAGTAATTGGATTCAACAAGGCAATTGGCTGGTAAATAACTCCACCTGCTCCTGGTATGGAGTTACCTGCCTGAACAACCATGTTTCCAGCATTGAGTTAGGGAACAATAACCTCGGCGGGACAATCCCCGCCGAACTTGGGAATCTATCTGCCCTAACACATCTTACGCTTACCAGCAATCAAATTGGTGGTAGCATCCCGCCCGAGTTGGGCCAGCTTTCGAGCCTGGTTTACCTGGATCTGCATGATAATCAGATCTACGGAGGTATTCCAGCGCAATTGGGCAGCCTAAGCCATCTGGAATGGTTAAATTTGTCCGAAAACTTTGTTACTGGTAATATCCCACCTGAACTGGGCAACCTGAGCCAATTGGATATGCTTAGTCTTGCGTACAACCAGATCACCGGGAGCATTCCGCCGGAGATCGGAAACCTGGTCCGCCTCAGGTACCTCAGATTGGGTTACAACCCGATCAGCGGTTCCATCCCTCCGGAAATTGGCAATATGACCAACCTGTCGGAGATCTATCTGCGTGGCACCCTGATTAACGGGCAGCTGCCTTCGCAGCTTAACGCACTGCCAAACCTCACCAGCCTGGATGTGGCATATACCCAGCTTAGCGGGCCGGCGTTTATCATGGATGGCCTTTCCGGTTTCTGGTTCGAGGGTACCAGCATGTGCGAGCCGGATGAACCTGCTTTTTCCGCTTGGAAGGCGCAGGTTGAATCCTGGGGAACCACGGGCACGATATGCCCCGATACGCGGGTCTACACCGTCAGCGGGTCGGTGACTGATCTGGCGACCAACACACCGCTGGCGGGGGTAACCATCAGCGACGGCCAGGGGCACACTGCCACCACGGGCGCGGACGGCCAATTAACCCTCACTGGGCTCTTGGCCGGGAATTACACGTTTACCGCATCGAAGACGGGATATCTCTTTACACCACCTTCCATCACCGTAACGGTTGGGGGCGGCAGCTCTGTCATATTGAACTTTACCGGGCAGGCGCTGAACCCCGTCCCGGTGCTCGGCTCAGTCGAGCCTGGCAGCCACCAGGTAGATGGAACACCCCTGGAACTCACCATCAACGGCATCGGCTTTGTACCGGGTTCCGTCCTGCGCTGGAATGGGACCAGTGTACCCACCCAATACTTCAGCAGCAGCCTGCTGCGCGCCACCATCGATACCTCTGCGATTCACCAGGACCAGACGGCCAGCCTGGTGATTTATTCGCCTGGCCCAGGGGGTGGTGTTTCCAACACCGTCAGCTTCACGGTCTACCTACCCAAAACGCCTGAGGTGCAGCCAATGCTGTTGTGTGTAACCGAAAACAGCGCGAACACCTACACCGCAACCTTCAATTACACCAACCTGGCCAAACGCGTGGTATCCATTCCGCCTGGGGAAAATAACTACTTCAGCCCTGCCCCGACTTTCCGCGGCCAGCCGGTTACTTTCCAGGTGGATCCACCCGCAGCTGGCTTCTCCGTGGATTTCGATGTCCTGAGCCTCACCTGGCACCTGGATGGGCTGCTGGTCACCGCGTCCAGTGCCTCGCCGCGCTGCGCGGCACCAGAACCCGATCCCTTCAGCCTGAGCAAGGTTTCTCCTGATCACGCGAAATTTGGACCGCAAAACGATATTAATATCCATGGGGAGGGCCTACAGGCCGGTACAAACGTCTACCTGCTGAATGCCTGTCCCGTCCCGCTGGATCAGGTGCCTCCTTCGGCAGTAAAGATGGTTGGCCAGTTTATGAACGATAAGCATATCCGCGCCACGGTGCCGGGGGCAAAGCCAGTTGGCAGTTACGCCATCCTGGCAGCCAACCCGGATGGCGCACTCGCCTGCCTGGCGAATGCGTACAGCATTTGGCCTGACGACAAACACGATTTTTATGCGGATGCGGGCGATTTCTGGTCCAGCCCCGCGGTGCTGCGCGCCAACAGCAAGGCCGACCTGGGCCTGGTGCTGCACCGCTTCAACGGCGGCGGACCGGCCTCGGACGTCATCATCCGCTTCTACTTAGGCGAAAAAGACGCTGGCGGGCAGCTGATTGGGGAAACCCAGGTAGATCTGATCGAAAAGAACAATGCCAAGGCCAGCCCAACGGTTACCTGGGCGGTGCCCGCTGAAACCGGAGCGTATACGCTCTATGCCTATATCGACCCCGATAACCACTTTGCTGACGAACTGGATAAAAACAATAACATCATCCGCCGCCAGGTGGTGGTTGAGACAAGTCCCCAGGATACCACGCCGCCGGAAGTCGTTTCCTTTACCTCGAAAGATGGGCGGTATGTCAGCCAGACCAGCGTCAGCTTGCAGGTGGATGCTCGGGATACCGGGCCCGATCCCGTCAGCGGGGTCCAATCCATCTACCTGTACGAGTACGAGTACAACCAGCCCGCCGCTG
Organism: uncultured Anaerolineaceae bacterium; assembly: GCA_964437595.1. Classification (GTDB taxonomy): domain Bacteria; phylum Chloroflexota; class Anaerolineae; order Anaerolineales; family Anaerolineaceae; genus DSYU01. The sequence goes on along the minus strand of CAYTHO010000016.1, from coordinate 66,868 downwards.
AGTGGGTGCAGGTGCAGGCATCCGGTTGGACCGATCTGCCGAAATCGGGGGCCTTCCGATGGGATTTGATCCCTACCCCTGGGCTGCACTACCTCAAGGTCTGGGCCAGCGACCGGGCCGGGAATATTTCGGCGCTTCCGGGAAGCCTGCTGCTGAATTATCAGCCAGGGAAGGGCAAGCTTGCGCAGGGCTTGCTGCATCTCTACCGCCAGGAACTAACTGCCGGTGAAACCCTAAGGCTGGACCTGACTTCGACGACCGGGGATGCCGACATTTACTTGTGGGGTCCGGATAACACCCTGGTAGCCTCCAGCTTGCTCACCAGCACGTTGGAAAGCATTACATATCAGGCAGTAAAGGGCGGGATGTACCAGATTGAAGTTTTTGGATACAGCAGCACCGATTACGAACTGGAAATCACCCGTTCCGCGCCTGTGTTACTGGCGCTGCCTGCGTTTGCCGGCGCTGCTCCGCTCGTTTTGACCGCTGGAAAAGCGCTGCCTGCCGCGCCAGTGATCGCGCTGAATAACGTGCCGCCCGACCAGGCCGTACTGCCGTACCCTGAACGGAAGTACAATGTGTTCATGCCTTCGGTATGGAAGTAGATACACCCATCGCTTCTGCGCGTTTGCTCGCCTTATGGTTGGCTAAATTTCCGCACGCTTATGGGTGCGTCCATAGCAAATGGTATATAACGCTAACCGGGGGGAACGATGATAGAATGGCGCGCTTTCAAATCAAAGAACGGAGAAAGAAGGGTAAGTAAACCGCCATAAGTACTTTAACCAAAAAGCAATGGGGCCAGGCGGTTTATTCGATAGCATTCAGAAGATTAACAACAATCGCATGAAGATGTTTAGCCGCAGCCACAACCGCTCGCCGCCGGTTGTTCGGCACCCGGCTTTGCCGCAGAAGCAATCACACTGTACACGGAAACGCCAGCAATTTCACCCATGCTGCTGCTGCGCCGCGTGGCAACATTCTGGAAACCGGCCTGCGCGATCAGGTCCAGGTATTCCTGCTCTGGCAGCGCACCGGTGACACACTCGGACCAGCCTTCCGCACTCTCCCGTAGATCCAGCGGTACGGGTCCGGAAGTGACCATATCGCTGACTTCCAGCCGTCCGCCAGGTTTGAGCACCCGGTACGCTTCGCGGAAGACATGCCCCTTATCTTCGGTCAGGTTGATTACGCAGTTGGAGATGATCACATCCACTTCGCCATCTGCCACCGGCATTTCCTCGGCGTATCCCTGGCGGAACTCTACGTTGGTAATATTGTTTTTCGCTGCGGAAGCACGCGCCCGCGCTAGCATCGCCGGGGTCATATCCACCCCGATTACGCGCCCGGTCGGTCCAACTTTGCCGGCGGCCAAAAAGGCGTCCAGCCCGCCGCCGCTGCCGATATCCATTACCACTTCACCTGGCTTCAGCCCGGCCATTGCCAGCGGGTTGCCGCAGCCGAGAGAAATTTCGGCTGCTTCTTTGGGCGCGGTAGATAGCTCAACTGGGGAATAACCGGTGGTGAAAGTCACATCCTCATACTTTGTTCCAGAGCAGCATCTGTCACTCTCGCTCGACCCACAACAGCCAGAGCTACTGCTGCTGGCGCTCGAACTGCAGCAGTTGTCCAACGCCTCAGCGGACGATGCTTCAGCAGCCGAGCCACTGCACCCACACGACCCTGACTGGGCAACTGCCGCGTAGTTTTCCTGCACCGCTTCGCGCATTGCCATACGGCGCGTGCCAGTAGCAACGAACACGCTGATCCTTGCTGCTCGCCCTTGTTCATCGGATAATCCCGGGCTCGCGGATTCGGCGCAGCACGACTGCCCGGTGCAGTCCACGATCACATTCACCAATCCCGCTTCCTGGAACCAGGCCCGAATTTGATCCCGGTCAAAACCCTGCCAGACGTCGGCCATTTCTTCTTTCAGCCAGGCATAGGTGTGGGTATCCATATCCGTGATCACCAGCCGGCCGCCCGGGCGCAGCACGCGCACCATCTCGCGGATCGCCGCTTGCGGGTTGGTGGCATGGTGCAGGTACATGTTAGCGAAGATCGCGTCCAGGCTGTCTTCCGGGAACGGTAGGCTGGACCCATCCGCCTCGTGGTATTCTACATTGTTGAACTGGGCCAGATTCTTCTTTGCCACCTCTAGCATCGCCGCTGAACCATCCACTACATATACTCTCTTGACCAGCGGCGCAAGGCCAGCAGCCACAAAACCCGTTCCAGAGCCGATATCCGCTACCGCCATTTCGGGGCGTAAATATGCTTTGGCGATTGCTGCATCGCGAACCGGTTTGCCAAAATATCCGGCGCTGATTTGATCCCAGCTGCCGGCGACTCGCTGGAAATACTCTTTCGAAGCTTGCTTCGCCGATTCTTCGGTTATGGACATTGGATACCTCCTTGATCAGACTAATCGTAAATTTACGATATAAAAGGATAAAATAAATGCCGCCGGGTCAGGGAAATGACCGTAGCAGCAACTTTGGCTGCTATCCATAACAGCTTGACTGCGATGGACCTTCAAATTGCGAAGGGCCTGGTTCAACCGGACAGCAGTTCGGTAGCCATCTCTCGACTTGCGCCTTCAGGAACTGAATTCCTTCGGTGCTGATGCAATAGCAGGTCGCTGGGCCTTCAACTTCCCCTGCAATAAGGCCCGCCTCCCGCAGCACCTTGAGATGCTGGCTCACCGTTGATTGCGCTAAGGTTGTAAATTCCACGATATCGCCGGTGATGCAGACGGGGTGGTCCGCCAGGTACTGCATGATGCGAAAGCGGACTGGGTTGCCCAGTGCTTTCAGCATCGCTGCCAGACGAATTTCATCGCGGCTCAGTTCTTGAATCAATGGTAAATCTTTAGCCATTCTAGTTCCTTATATCGTTATTCTACGATAAAGAGACAGAAATGTCAAGAGCGTATCGTTTTCAGTAAATGGGTGGAACCACAGTTGGTGATCTTGTTGGCGAATCCATAAACTACGCCGAAACAGCCAGGAACAAACGCGTGAAGGCAGTGGCATTGGGTTGTATAGGAATATCTCCTTCTGTCAGACAGGCTTGCCAGCCAGTATCAATGCGGGTCGGTCCGACCAGGTAACATCGTACTCTAAGCGGACAGGGGAAAGGGCTGGTTGACCATTGTCGGGAAACAACGCAGCAAAATCTAGATCAGCAAACAAGCTATCAAAGGTATTGAACAATGTCAGGTAGAGGTTCCCCTTGGGAAAAACGGCTCTGGCAACCTCGGCTGTTCGTTCGGGAACCATATACAGAATTTCCTCCCCTTTTGAGAAATTCACTCAGCAAAAAATCGGGTTGCAACCGGTTAATCGATTGCCTAAGGAAACGATCAGTCTGCTGAGGTAGGTTCTTTTGATTGGCCTAAGAAGGGTGCAACCTTATGCCACCTGCTGCGTATTTATTGCAGTGATTATGCACGAGATATCGATCTTCTTTTGCTTAATAGGTGCATAAAAAACGATATCTGTTTCGGGAGGTTTTCTTATGACTGAACAAAAAGTACGCACCGAAGAATTTCAAGTCAACGGCGATGCGCTGTTGAGCAAGATCAAAGAGCTGCTGCACGAGGGTAATATCCGCCGGATCATCATCAAAAACGAGGATGGCCGCACGCTCATCGACATGCCGCTCACCGTGGGTGTGGTAGGCATCCTGCTTGCGCCGCAGTTAGCTGCCATTGGAGCAATCGCTGCTCTGGTGACGCATGGAACGATTGTGGTTGAAAAAGTGATCGACTAGAGCGTATATGCAAACCGCAATATGTGTCTAGGTCCGTTGCCTGTGGAAGCTGCGCTCGCCTATAAGGGCGAGCGTATATGAGGAATTTGCCCGCCAGGTGGATGAGTTGATTCAACAGTATCATCCCGCTTTTGATGAACTGGCCAAATGAATGTGGCGAGTCGCTAATCGAACTGGGTTATAGCCTTTAGTTGCATTGGCGGATAGATCTGCCCGGGCACGGGTGGCATGGGATTGTAGACCCAGTCTACGTTCACGATAGCCGAGCGAATACCCGCCTGGCGTTTGGTCCCCAGGTATTGACCGCACACCAACACATCTTCCATCGTTAGGGCCAGCCCAAACACCGCGACTGGGGTGCCAGCCGGGATTTCGGCCAGTTCATCGCCAAAAGCTCCAGTGGAAATGAGCAGGGATTGGCTGTCTCTTGCCTGTGCTTGAATAACCGGGATAATCCATGGGTAGCCTTCATCATTAACCCAGGCCAGGAACTTAAGATTATCCAGTTTGTTAAACAGCTTACGTGTCCAGGGATTCATTACCTCGGGTTCCGCCCGGCCAAGCGATAACCTGCTTGCCAGAACAGACTTCAGTGCGGCAAGGATAATGGCATTCATCGGCAGCACATGCTGCCCGGTATGGCTCAACAAATCCATGTAGTGAACCGTGTGAATGCCAAAATAGGCGTTATAACGAAACATGGGAATGTTGTTGTACCACTCAAAGTCCGCTCCGCCTTTTTCGGCATGCGTCCATCGCGCATTGCCGCGCCACAGGCGCTTATCCAGGGTCATGATCAGGAAAGCCGTATTGGGATTTTGCAGCACATGCTGCTTGCTCAAGCCCTCGGTGAATTGCCCCCAAATGACAGTGGATGGCGATCCTGCTTTCAGACTGGAGATCATGGTCAGGTGGGGCAGGCCAGATGGCGTGACAGTCGCCAGCAGGCCGATTTTCATGGCTGGTTCAAACGCCCGAATATCGTCTTGCGAAAAGGTGGTGGATTTCAGGTGAGACATCATCGCTTCCTCCTCAATTCTCGGCACGTGCGGCGCCAGTAACAAAAATGCGCTTGGGATCAAAACCGGACTGCCGGGCAACCTCGCCGGCTCGATCCAGGTCGGCTCGAGTCAACAACGGAGTATCCGCATAGATCCACTCCAGGCCCAGGCGGCGGTATTTATCGCGACACAGGTTGTTAAACGCGCACAGCTCCCAGCGTTCGACTTGCTCCGCCAGGTTCTCAGCCAGGTAAGCCCCGATCGCAGTCACGTTCTCTGGACCGTCGGTTGCGCCGGGGATCAGCGGGGTGCGGATCCATAGTCGCTTGCCGGGTTGGGTGGCGAGATGGCCTGCCAGCCGGAGCAGATTGCTCAGGATGCGGGTATTATCCACCCCGGTGAACTGGCTGTGAGCCAGCCCATCCATGGTTTTCAGGTCATACAGGATCAGGTCACCCTCGCTTGCCAGCCTCTCCAGCGTTTCGTATTGGGCCAAGCCGCAGGTATCCAGGGCCGTTGCGATGCCCTGCGCGCGCAAGGATTGTAGCAGTTCCAGGGCAAAATCTGGCTGCAAGGTTGGCTCGCCGCCAGAGAGAGTGACCCCACCGGCGGATTTTTCGAAATAGGCGCGGTCTTTCACCAGCTCCTTGACCAGCGTTTCGGCGCGGATCTTCCGCCCCAGCAGCTCGTGCGCATTGGACGGGCAGGTATCGGCGCAGCGGCCGCAAGACTGGCAGCGCGTCCGATCGCGTTCTGGGCCTTGCCCGTTCCACGTCAGCGCGTGATTGGGACAGGCCTGAACGCAGGCCTGGCAGGCAATACAGCGATTTTCCAACCACTGCACCTGGGGGTGCAGGGCGATGCTCTCGGGGTTATGGCACCAGGCGCAGTGGAGCGGGCAGCCTTTGAAAAAGACCGTCGTGCGGATCCCTGGTCCGTCTTCGGTGGAAAGGCGTTGCAGATGGAGGATCGTTCCTTCGCTCACGAGGTTCTCCTAGATCTGGTGGCTCTCGCGGGCGATGATTTCGTCCTGCAGCTCTTTGCCAATGCTGGTGAAGTAGGCGTTGTAGCCGGTCACGCGCACCAGCAGGTGACGGTAGTTCTCCGGGTGGCGTTGGGCGTCACGCAGCATCTCGGCGTCCACCATGTTGATCTGCAAAGCCGTGCCGCCGTTTTCAATGTAACCTTTGAGGAAGGCTTTGAATTTCTCTTTGTGCTCGGGATCGCGTAACAGCGATGGGTTGAAGGTCATGGTATGACTGCCGCCGTTGGGCAGCAGGTTGTAATAATCTTGATACAGCCCCGTGCCGCCTTCCGCCTTCCCTCCCAACACCTTGCCGACCGAGTTGACATTCGAGGTCGGGCCGTTGATGTCTGCCCCGTTTGCCGGACAGAGTGCATTGGAGAGGAACTTGCCTTTGGGCCGGCCGTCGGCAGTCGCCGGCAGGATATCCGAATAGGCAATCCAGTAATTCCAGGAGAGCATGCCGGGGCGGAACTGGCGCTGCGTGGACTGGGTTTTGTGCTTCCAGGTTTCTTCGGTCCACAATTCCATCACCTTCAGCCCCATCGCATCCGCTTCATCATCGTCGCGCCCGTACTTGGGGGCTTTATTTTGTGCCCTGGCCTGCAGGACTTCGTGCCCGACCCAGTTATCGCGCAGCGCCTGGAGCAGCTCGCCCGGGGTGCACAGCTTCTTATCGTAAATCAGGTACTTGATGGCCAGCAGCGAGTCGACTGTGTTGGCAAAGGTGACCGCCTCGAGCGTGGTGAAGTTCAGCTCCGCGCCGCCTTCGGTGATATCCAGGCCCTTCTCCGCACAGCCTTTGACCAGACAGGAGAGGTACGGCGTGGGGTGGAAGCGTGCCCGTACCCGTTCGCTGGTTTCATAGGTCGCGACCATTTTGCGGATGATGTAGCGGGTCTGTTCGGCGTAGGCCTGCCAGAACTGCTCCCAGGTGGCCAAGGCGGAACCATCTCCGGTATCCGGGCCGTCGCGCCGGGGCGGATCCGTTTTACCGGTCATCGGATCGGTATAGGGCAGCAGGTCGAGGCCGCCGGTCAGGGTCAGCTCAACGGCTTTGACCAGGTTGAGGTTGTTATCCACCGTCCCAGAGCGGTCGTTGCCCACCATAGTGTTTTCCAGGCAGCCGACCGGGGCATAATCGTGGATATTGCCGAGGTGAATCAGGTGCTCGACGTGCGCTTTCCGGGCTTGCAGCAGCAGGCCGGCCATCGAGCGCTCATCGAAGTTGAGTAAAAATGGCGCGCCCTGGCTGGAGGCGATCATCTCGACGACTTGATCCAGCAGCTTTTCTGGACTGCCACGGTGCAGGCGCACGTTGGGCTTGGGCTCCAGGATGGGCGACATTTCATCGATCACTTCCAGGATGGCGTAGGTCAAATCATTGGTCAGGTCGGTTCCATCTGGCCCCATGCCCGAAAGAGTGATGAGCTGCCCATACCCTGCGGTGATGCCCTGGTTGCCGCCGGTGCGGATCATGGCGTCGTAGGCAGTGTTGCAGTGCATCCAGAAGCACTTGAGGATCTCCTTACCGAATTCGCGCTCCATGCCGTTTGCGAGCGAGTACTCCCAGGCCGGGTACAGATACTGGTCAATGCGACCGAAGGAATCACCGGGGCCGGGGTAACCTTCGTCGCTCATCACCAGCATATGGGTGATCCACAGCGCCTGGACGGCCTCCCAAAAGGTCTCCGCCGGTTCCCACGGCACGCGCTGGAGGATCTGGGCTAGCTCGGCCAGCTCAGCCTGGCGCTGCTCGTCTGGTTCCTGGTTGGCCAGCTTCTGGCAGACCTGGCTGTATTCCGCCGCCAGGTCGCGCGGCAGGGTTGCGGAGATGATCATCGCCCGCAGCTGGGCGCCTTTCTTTCCGCGCTTGTCTGTTTCGCTCAGCGCGGCGTAGAGTTTTTCCAGATCCGCATGAATTCCTTTCCACCCACGGCGGATGATCTCGCCGTAGCCCGGCACCAGGTGGCCGCTGGTGGCCCCGGCGTTGCCATAACCGTGGTTGTGCAGCCAGAGCATGGCTGCCCGGCAGCCGTTGGGACCGTACACCAGCGCATCCCGTTCCTTCGCTTCGCGCTGATTGAGGCAGCTGGAGGAGAGAATATTGAACCGTCCCCCGGCGATCAGGTCGCCGGGCAGGATCTCCTTCGGTAAGCAGCGGACCATCACCTCTTTGACAAACCAGGCTCGACGCTCCGGCAGGCTCCATTTCCAGAAATCCGCTGCGAGCTTGACCGGACGCGCTACCTGACGGAAGGAGGAGCGGAAGGTTTGCAGGAAGGTATAGGTCTCAGGAACGATATAGAAGGAGATTTCGTTGAACTGGAAGTCCCAGGGCGTGCCGGTGGTCCAGGCGGTGAACTCGTTGTTCCAGGCGCGTTGGGTGCCCTGGAAGTAGTAGTCGCGCAGCCAGGCGATGCGCGGCGAGAGGTTGCCAGGTGTCTTGATCGCATAGCGGGGTTGGTCCAGGTTGGAGGGTGCGCACATAAGGTCTCCTTTCGGAATTACGGGATCTGGCGAAGGTGGTCTGCTCCATGCTGGAGCATGTCTTGCATGATCGAGCGGGCGGTTTCTGCAGCGCGGTTGGCGATGGCTTCGACCAGCCGGTGATGATAAACAAATACAGCCTCAACCACCGGAGTTTGCACGTAATGGTCAAAGAACCGGCCGGTGAGCTGCGTATAGATAATCTCGAATGAGTTCATGATTAGGGGATAGACCAGGTTGCCGGAAGCGATGGCGATCTGTAAATGAAAGGCATAGTCCAGGTTGGTGAGGGAGGCAGTGTCTGAAACACCCCGGTCTTCTGCAGTGAGGAGTGCCCGCAGGCCGGCGAGCTGGTCATCCGTGCGATTTTGCGCGGCCAGTAAGGCGGTTTCGCATTCCACTAGCAGGCGCATTTCGATCATGGATTGGGTAAAAGCCGGGTCCAAGCGGCCACCGCTGAAAGAGAGCAGGGAAGACAGCAGTGCGCACGATCCGCTGGTGCGGTAGTCATTGATGAATACACCGCGCCTCGGCTCGATGGTGATCAGCCCCTTGGCGGCCAGGTCCACCAGGGCTTCATGCAGCACCGGCCGGCTGATATTGAGCTGAGCAGCCAGATCACGCTCGGAAGGCAAGCGCGTGCCAATCTGCCATTCGCCGGAAAGGATCAATCCTTCCAGACGCTGGATGCAGGCGGCTTTCAAGCTTTGAACCTGAATGGGTTCCATTTGATGATGATGGGCTGTGGGAAAAGCGGAAACTGGTAAAACCACCAGCCAATCTGAGTTTAGCACGCCAGGCAACCGAAGACAAGCATTAATTTTTGGGTGGAACCACAATCGGTAGTTGATAACTCGGTCATCGCTGAAAGATGATAGAATTGCGCGCTTTCAAATCAAAGAACGGAAAAAGAAGCGCGATTGGAAAAGTACCAGCCGTACTGCGACCGAAGAGCGAACGAGATTGCCGTTTTTGCCGAGAGGGGAAGGACAAACGGGACATCGAGAAGCGAGAAAAGCCAGAACCATGGCAGTTGCGGAAGGGACGGGGAGGGCGAAGGAAGAAAATCCAAACCGAAGGGCACCCCTGCCCGAACGAAAGCTGCGAATATTACAGGATTATAGAGGAAGGGGTCCATGCGTTAGTGGGGTACGGGATGCATGGAAAGCAGGAAGTGATCCAAGATTTGAAATGCCAGGCGTGCTGGAAGAAATTCACGGCGCGACGGAATACGATCCTGCATTGTTTGAAAAGCCACTCAGACCAGGTAGAGAAAATCATGAGGTTACTGGCATTAGGAATAGATGATCCGGCGGCACTGGAAGAAGTGTTTGGGGTGCGAGAAATCACCATCCGCACCTGGTTATGTCGCAGTGGAATGCAGGGAAAGAAGCTGCACGAACGCTTTATGGCAGAGTTGGAACTGGTACACATGCAGTTGGATGAATAATGGGCCAATGTGAAAGATCGAGGCCAGGATATGTGGCTGTGGATTGCCAGCGATGCGAAGACGAAGCTCATTCCAGTCATGCAGGTGGGAGCGAGAAACCAGGAAATGGCGTATTCGGTGGTGCATGAGTTGAAAGGGCGACTGGCGGTAGGGTGTGTACCTCGTTTTGTATAGATAAGACGAGTAAATTATAACTAATCTTCGATTTCCCGATTTACCATGTTGCGTAATAGATAAGGGATGTATATTGGTGAGTCTTACCCAATGGATAAATTCTTAAGATTAATCCGTCCTGGCATGCTACACAGGCCACAATATCAGCCTGTTGTGGACGAAAAACCATCGAGTTTTCCGTAGACTCAAAGAGGTTAAATTCATTATTGAGTAATGGCCAAAAGAATACAATAGACAATATCACTTGACCAATTAGTTCGTTGCCTTATCGCTCACCCACGCCATAGTTATCAAGTTGCCTGATTTGGCAACTGGCAGGTCGGCGCGATCGGGTTATTTATTCTCAAAAGCTTGGCAATCAATGGGAACTGGTCACACACTAACAAACGCCAACAACCCCAATAACAATATCACCTTCATTGGTGCCAACTAGACAATTACCAAAGTTCCCTTGACGGGCACTGCAGAAAATAAAACTAAGCAAGCGAATTCCATATCTTCTTGCCCTTCATATTGAAGAACTAGCGGGCACAACTGTAGTTCATTGGAATGACATGCTCTTTATCAACTTGTGCCTCGCTACCTCTATTCATGCTGGGCGCCGATCAGGGCGTTTTCCACGCACTGGGGATACCCTTTGGAAGTGAGAGTCGATCCACTGATGGTGTCCACGTGCAGCGACTGGGTAGTGATGACCCGCTCGTAGAGCATCTTGACATCCGTGTTCTCTGCACCCGGGTCATCAGTTTTTGCCAACTGGATCGCGGCTACTTTACTGCCTGTTACGGTAACATTACATTCGTTATAGCGCCAGCCATACATGCCGCCCGCGTAAATGCCGTGATACCTTCCATCGCTCAGCTGGTCAAAATTGACGGCGTTCAGTGGCAAGTTTCTTGCCTCCTCATGCTCTTTGGATAAGAACATCCAGCCAATACCGCCGCCTACAACGATCAGAACCATAACAACCATTAGCCCGATCAGGCAGCCTTTGAGCCAACTTCGTTTCTTAGGTTTTACAGCCATATTCGTTCCCTCCATGACCATATATATCCACCAACTAATCGCGTTGAGCCAGTACCAGCGCGTTTTCAACAGCTTTCAGGTAAGCTTTCGAAGTGAGCGTGGCGCTGCTGATCGTATCGACTTTTAGCGACTGTGCCTGGATGACCCGGTCGTACAGCTCTTTGTGCTGAGTGTTTTTGCCGCCCGGATCTTTAGAACCGGAAAGCTGAATATCCGCCACTTTGCCCGCCATCACGGTTACATCGCATTCGTTAGCGCGCCATTTGTACATCCCGCCCGCGTAAACGCCGTGATACTTGCCGTCGTTCAGCTTACTGAAGTCAATATCTGCCAGCGGCACAGCTCTGGCCTCGCGGTGCTCTTTCATTAGCTTCGACCAGCCGATTCCCCAGCCGATCCCTAATGCCCCTAAAATAACAAGTGCGATAATCCATCCGATCATTCGCCTTTCTCCTTTCCATCAGTTCAGAATCGTTACGCTGATGCCGTCATCTACCTGGAACCGGTTGCTCAGGCCCGGCGTGATAAATACGCTCAGGTTTGCGTCTACAAAAATGGCTTCGGTCTGCGGGAATCTCTTCAGACATTCCAGTCCTCGCTCCAGTCCAGAAACAAACAATATGGTAGAGAGCGCATCCGCATCGATCGATTTCTCCGCAACAACAGAAACGCTGACCAATCCTGATTCGGCAGGATATCCGGTCGCTGGGTTTAGGATATGGTGGCGCCGGATACCATGCCTGTCGGTAAAGAAACGCTGGTAGTCTCCCGAAGTCACTACTGACTCGCCTATCACCCCGACGACTCCGATGAGCCTGTCCGGATGGCGAGGATGCTGTATACCCACCTGCCAGGGCGAGCCATCCGGTTTCGCTCCCAGGGCAACCACGTTGCCGCCCAGGTTAGAGTATGCAGATGTGACGCCGAACCGCCGGTAAACCTCTACAACGCGGTCCCCGGCAAAGCCTTTCCCGATGCCGCCCAGGTCAACAGATTGCCCTGGATATCTCATCTGCGCTGTAATCCCCCAAGGATCCAGGACCAGGTCATCTGAATTGACCAGGGAGAGCGCCTGGTGGATACCAGCATCGTCCGGTGGTTCACCGGTCTCCTTACTTGTTGACCACAGACTGACCAGCGGCTCGATCGTCACCTCGAAACAGCCCGGGCAGGTTCTTGAGAACGCAGCCGCTTTCGACAGCACTTCGAAGGTCGCATGGCTGAGCTTTTCAGGCTGAATGCCCGCCGATTGGTTGATCCGCCAGATGTCGCTTCCGGGGACAAAACGGCTGAGCAGGCTTTCAATCCAATCTACCTCCCGGGTAACCGCGGCCAGGCTTTCTTCCGCGTGAGAGCTAAAGGCATTATGCGCCATCACGGTACCCATCGCGAACTGGGTGGTTTGCGCAACCCGTTGGGCAACCTGCATCTTTTCTAACAACATATTTATCTCCCTTGTTCCGGATGGGTATCCTGGTTGTTTGGATCACTGCAAGTGACCGAAATTAATGGGATATTCAAATCGCGGATGCGCTCGAGCAGTCCATGAAGCGCTGCCTGGTCGGAGAGCGTCCCAGAAAGCAGTGTCCCGTAGCCTTCCAGATGCGCCATCGTCAGGCCAGAAAACCAGTCCGCCCAATGAGGGTCCAGGTATCCTTTGAGCTTAATTTCGACGTATTCTGGCATCCGGGCTCTCCCTAGTGCATACTCCGAGGACATTGTTGGAAATGCCGTTCGCTTTGTAGGGCAGGTATCCACGGTTGCTCGCAACCGCGCCTGCCGCTCGCGCAAGCGAGAGCTAAGACGGTGGGCAGGGATGCCCGCCCTACAAGAAGCCGCGATTATTTCCACAAATGTCCTCTGATTCTGCACTAGGCTATCATTTTTTGAATCGTAGGCGCCATTCGGTCGAACAGGCTGCCGGCAGTCTTCTTGATCGCATTTAAGGTGGTGGGATAAAAGTAGTCCGATTCAAACCAGCCTTTCTCTGCGTAATAGCCGTGATCCGCATACTTGGTATCGATATGCTTGATCACGGATCGCCCAATTCGGAAATACATGAGCTGGAATAATGTTGGCTCAGGGAACGGTGGCCGGTTGAGTAAGGCATAGAAGCGCTGGCTGTGTGCCACCAGGTCATGATCGATCTTCATCAACTGCTTCTCGGTCTTTGGGTCAAAACCGGTGGTGACGATGCCTTTTATCGTGTTAAATCCAAAGGAATGGGCGGCATAGTCGAAATAATCGACGATCTTATCCCCTTGCCCCATCGCCTGGGTGACGATGCTGGTAAAGGCTTTCCCGAAGAAGCGCGGGCGATGGACGATGAACCCAAACCGGTCCATGAACACCTTCATCAGCCCTGAAACACCCCAGGTGTAGTTCGGGGCGGCGAAGATAACTCCATCCGAAGCATCTATCTTCGCCAGCAGCACATCCCGGTCATCCTTTAACGGGCAGAAAGCCTCACCCTTATTGGTGCAGGCCTGGCATCCCCGGCAGATCTCGAGATGGTATTCGGACAGCCGGACGATATCGTACTCGATTTCACCCAGCGCTTGCAGGTTGCGCAGGTATTGCTCAACTACCTGATAGGTATTCTTCTTGCGGAAGCTGCCCACAAAGGCCGTAATCTTCTTCATTAATAGCTCCTTTTCGATCCTGTAAAGCTGGATCAGAGATCTACGCATAATTTAGCGCGCGCAAAGAACGCCCGCATCTGCCAATCGGGATATTCAAGGGGTTATTTTTAGGGGTTATTGGGTGGAGCGAGGAGGTTCAGGGCAGCAAGCCTTGCTGCCTGGCTTGGGTGACCGCCTCGGTCTGGTTGGCGACATCTAGCGAACGATAGATGCTGGCGGCGTGGGCATTGACCGTGCCCGGCGCAACGACCAGTTGGCGGGCGATCTCTAGGTTGGTCCTGCTCTCCGCCATGAGATGGAGTACTTGAATCCCCCGCTACCCGTAAGGATACGCAAATAATCTTCGCTTTCGGCCAGTGTCAAGCTTCACGTTGATAGAGGCTGCCGCAATTTTTGGGTCACTGCGCCACTAGAGCCATAAGCGCCAGAATTTCGATCAAAGATCACGATCTTCCACCGGAACGGGCCTCAGTAGCCCGATGCCATCATCCAACTTCGGACAGTGGATCGTCCCAGGCTGTTGAAGATGAAACATTTACCCGGTTTCTTCCTCGCTGTTGACGGTTGGGCTGCCCTTTGTTCGGCCCATCCAGTCGATATTCCGCAGGCTGCCAAAATACTCACGAAAAATACGGTAGTAGTACAGTTCCTCTTTGGTGTTCAGGGTGTAGCCGCCCGGCAGATGGCGTTCTTGCCGAAAATCATCGTCGGTCACGTGCTCGGCAGCATAGCGAGCTATGGTTTCCTCAACGCCGGCGCCTTCCCAGAACTTGGCTTTTTTCCGCAGCGCCACACGCTCTGGCAAAAGATCGAAAGCAGCCAGGCGCAGAATCCATTTCTCTAGGCCATTGGAGATCTTGTACTCGGCTGGAATCCGCAGCGCATAATCGACAACGTCACTATCCAGGAAACCCACATAGGTTACCGTTCCATGCGCTGCTGCGCAGCGATCAACGCGTTGTAATGCGGTGTTGTGCAGTCTCCTGGTAATATCGATCAACTCGCCTGGGAGTTCATCTAGTGAGAGTTTCTTCAGATAAGAATATCCAGCAAACAACTCATCGCCGCCTTCGCCGGAGAAGACAGCAGGTACGTAATCCGAGGCCAGTTTCGCTACCAGGTAGTTCATCAGGCTGGAGCGCACCAGGAGCGCGTCAAACGATTCTAGATGAAAGATTACCTCTGGAATCACACCAACAATTTCTTTGAATGTTGGAATCATTTCGTGATGTTTTGTCTGGATATGTCTGGCGACCAGGCGAGCATATTCCAGATCTTCGGCGCCATGGAAACCAGCAGCAAAGGTATGCATCGTATCGGTGTGTGGCCTGGCCAGGGCCGCCAGAACGCTGGAATCAAGGCCGCCCGACAACCATGCACCAAAAGGTACCCCGCGCTTCGCACGTTTGGCAACCGATTTTTCCAGGCGCTGTCGTAGATTCGCGGCAATATTCAGCCGTTGATCTTCCAATGGCTTTTGATGGTTTAATGTGAAGTCTGTTTTTATACTGCCATCTTCTAGCCGGCTGCCAGGTGGAAGCTCTTGCACTTCTTCCACATGGCCGATGAGCCCCTTTACTTCAGAGGTTACACATAGAGCATTCTCTTTGGTATACCCATAATACAGTGGGGAAACGCCCAGCGGGTCGCGAGTGAGCACCAGCGAGCCTTGTTTTATCTGCGCGCTGGCATAGTGGCTATCACTAACCCGATCTTCTGCGACACCTTTATTGATTGCAAGGCCGGCGTCAGGCTGACTGGCGGGCCAGCTAATCCCCAGGGTAGCGCCGTCAAATGTTCTCACTGTTGCGCGATAATTCCCGCGGTGCGACATCTTTTCCAGCATTTGGTAAACGGTTTTCTCGGCGTTGGGTAACGCAACTCCAGCAATTGCTGCCATTCTACTTCTCCTTTCTCTCTATCGATAACGGTTATTTACCTTTCCGCTCAAATGCGCGCCTGCTATGATCCAGTTTACCGCCTGGGAACACGCCCTCTTCCGCGGAACGGATATCTTCAACGGTAAGAAACGCCTTAGGGCACACGCTGTGAATTATGCGCGTTACTTCTTTTAGATGCTTGCGTTTTACTACCGCATAAATGATTTTCACTGGACCAGTGGCACCGTGCCCATCGACTTCTGTAACGCCAAAACCGGCATCGTGCAGGCGGAGCATCACTTCCTCACCACCGGCAGGTATTATGGAGCGTATGATCAGGGTGCCGATCGCCAACCGATCTTCAATTAACATGCCAACATAGTTCCCCGCCGCAAAACCGGCGGCATACCCGAGGTAAGATGTGGCGCTGCCCAGATTCTGAACCAATTGACCGATTGCCACGATCCAGATCAGCACTTCAAAGAATCCCAGAACAGGCGCCAGGCGGCGTTTCCCGCGCGAAACAAAGATGATTCGCAATGTGCCAAGTGTTACATCAGCAACCCGGGCCAGAAATATAAGTATTGGCAAGATCACCCAGGCATAAAATTCTGCATCACTCATCTGATTATCGTCTCCACCACTGGAAAAACCTCTTATCCGGTAGAAGCGCGAACAATCAGTTTTGGCGCAATCGTAATGCAGCGTTCCTCCAGGGTTTCGCCTTCAACGCACTTTACCAGCATTCCAGCCAGCATCCTCGCGATATCATAAGTGGGCTGGTAAAGGGTGGTGATAGGGGGATTGGTGTATTCCGTTTCTTTGATGCCATCATACCCGGCGATAGCCAATTCAGTGCCGATGTATATGCCTTTATCCTTGGCTGCGCGCAGCACGCCCAGGGCAGTCAGGTCATTGCATCCAATAATGGCTGTGGGTTTTTGAGGCCGAGTCATTAGCTCTATCGCGGCCTGGTATCCGCCTTCTTCTGTCAAATCGCCTTGCAGGACTAGTGCAGGATCAAATGGAATCTGGGCACTTGCTAATCCTTGCTGGTACCCTTTAAAACGGTCAGCATGGATGACCAACTCCGGCGCTGCGCCAATGAAGGCGATGCCGCGGTGGCCCTTTTTCACCAGATGGGTGACCAACTGCATCATCCCAAGTGTGTCGCTGATATCTATGTACGGGTAATTTGCCTCCGTATCCCCCTTGCCCAAAGAGACAAACGGGATGGAATTTTGTGCCAGGAACTCGATACGCCAATCGCTCAGGCGGGTGCGGTTGATCACGATCCCATCCACCCGCCGGCTCTGTACCCACTGGCGGTACTGGTGTTTCTCTTTTTCACTATCAGGCGGGCACGAGTTAACCATCAAATCCAGGTGCTGCGAGGCCACTTCATCGCACAGGCCGGTCAGGAAGTTAATGTAGAACGGGTCAGAAAAATGAGGGGAACTGGTAGGAAGGATATAACCAATGGCATCTGTGCGCTTCCTGCGCAGCTGGCGGGCGGCGTAGCTGGGCTCGTAGCCCATCTCTTCGGCAGCTTTCACCACTCGCTTGCGCGTTTCTTCGGCAACATCATCATAGCCATCCAATGCCCGTGAGACGGTGGTAATCGAAAGGGCGAGTTTTTCGGCAAGATTGCGAATCGTAACTGGCATAGAGTCTCCAAAACGTTTTAACAACCTGGCTTTTATTATAAGACATTTTGCCAATCCTGCCAATTATTTCCTCAGTTTTTCTTAATTTGACATCCAAAACGTTTCGGATTATAATAATTTTAGCGCATTTTACCGTTACGGGTGTGCTCATTCTTGGTATTAGGCTTGTTTTGAACCAAGATGGTTATAAATCGGCTTCTTTTTTAATTACAACCAAAAACGTTTTGGAAACCGGGCCAGGCAGATGGCCCTCGACTATTTGATATTCATTTCATTGAGGAGGATATGATGAGGCGTTTGGTTCTCTATTCCAGGATTTTGTTAGTAGGGTTGATGGTCGCCACACTAATCGCTGCCTGCCAGCCTGGCCAGGTGCAGGAAACTGCTCCGCCGGCAGCACCCACCGCAACAACAGCCCAACAAGCCGCGCAGGATACGTCAGCGGTCGAGCTGAAGCAAGCTGGCGGGACGATCGTGGCTGTGCTAGCGGAAGCGCCGGTAACCCTTGACCCAGCGGATCACCGCAGCCGTCCTTCAGAGACCGTGATCCGCAATATATTTGATGGCCTGGTCACGCGCGATACGCGCAGCGGCGTTCACATGCAACTGGCTGAATCAATGGACTGGACAGACAATAAAACACTGGCCATTCAACTACGCAAGGATGTGAAGTTCCACGATGGCAGCCTGATGACCGCGGATGATGTGGTTTTTACTTTTGAACGCATCATCCAAGAGAATAAGATTGACTATCCTGAGGTGCATTCTTCTCCCCGCAAGGGGTTGATCGCCCCGCTTGAATCAATTGAAAAGACTGGCGATTACACCGTTGTGATGCATTTTAGCGCCCCCTGGGCGCCAGCCATGCAGCTACTGGTTCACCAGCAGATTGTGCCAAAGGCGTACATCGAGAAAGTGGGCACCAAGGGGTTTGTAGAACATCCGATTGGCACCGGCCCTTTTAAGTTTGTTTCTGCCAGTGAAGGGCTGGAGGAAGTTGTGTTGGAGCGTTTTGAAGATTATTATGGCGGCTCGCCGGATCTCGCGCCGGTTGGAACAGCCTGTGTGGACCGGGTGATCTTCCGGGTGATCCCTGAAGCCTCAACACGCGCGGCGGCACTGCTGGCGGGAGAGGTGCAGATTATCCAGAGCGTGCCGAGTGACCTGATCGGTCGCCTGAAAGAGAACGATCAGGTGGCAGTGAAGACTGCCCCAGGAACGCAGCCCAAGTGGATCGAGCTCAATGTTACCAAGCCACCGTTCGATGATGTCAAAGTTCGCCAGGCGTTGAACTATGCGCTGGATAAGAACCTGATTATTCAAGAGATCTATGGCGGGCGGGCCGTCGAGTTGCCCGGACCACTTTCACCATACAACAACTTTGTGAATAAAGGTCTGAAGCCTTATCCTTATGACCTGGAAATGGCGCATAAGCTGCTCGAGGAAGCGGGTTGGAAAGATACAAATAATGACGGCATTGTGGACAAGGATGGCCAACCACTTTCGTTCACGATTGATACCCTGGAAGAACACCGCGCGCTGGCTGAAGCGGCAGCCAACCTGTTTCAGGAAGCGGGCATCGGTGCCAGTGTGCGTTTTTGGGAATACAGCGTTGTCCAGCCAATGCTGCTGGCCCGCGAGCGCCAGGCGTACCTGGACGATTGGGGCGACTCAGCTTTTGATCCAGTGGGTCACTTCGAGGCTAAATGGCACGGATATGTCAAAGGCCAATCTTATGGGCGCGGCAATTTCTCCGGTTACGACAACGAACGCGTCAACGAGCTGGTTAAGCTGGGTGAAACGACGGTGGATTCGGCTGAACGCCAGAAGATTTATGATGAAGCGCAGCAGCTGGTCTATGATGAGGCTCCGGCGGTATTCTTGATTCTGCCTGAGGAAGTAGAAGCTTCTCTAATGAATGTGATGAACTGGGAGCCTGCTTCGGACAGCCGCATCAACCTGCACGATGTGTGCTTGAGCCAATAAGCCATCGAAATCTATATTGGTGTTACCGTTTCGCCGACCACGTGAGACGGTAACACCCAAAAAGGAAGCGCGAGTAGCCTTATGCGACTGGTAAAGGTTATCGAACGGATCCTGATCATGATCCCGATTATCATCGGCGTAGCGGTAATTGTGTTCCTGTTCATGCGCCTGATGCCCGGCGACCCGGTAGACATCATGATGGGCCAGGGCGGGGCGGTATCAGCAGGAGAGATGGAGAAGCTGCGGTCGGAATTCCACCTGGACCAGCCGCTGCATGTGCAGTTGGGTATTTTTCTGGGCGATTTACTACGCGGCGATCTGGGAAACTCTTACGTGCAAAAGCGGCCGGTGATTGATATCATCGCCGGGAGGCTGCCGGCAACCATTGAACTGGCCTTGGGTGGCTTTATCGTCAGCCTGCTGATCGCCATCCCGATCGGCATCATCTCTGCCGTGCGGCAGAACTCCTGGCTGGACCGCTTGAGTATGACTGGCGCGTTCCTGGGCATCTCCATGCCAAGCTTCTGGTTGGGGATCGTGCTCCTGCTGTTGTTTGCGGTACAGCTCCAGTGGCTGCCGGTACAGGGACGCATCCATCATGCAGCTGCGCTGCAGGAAGTTACCGGTTTTTACATCCTTGACGGCCTGATCACCGGCAACCGCGAAGCCCTGGCCAGCAGCCTGCGCCATTTGATCTTACCGTCGATCACACTGGGCGCGCCAATGGCGGCGGTGGTTGCCAGAGTGCTGCGCTCGAGCATGCTCGAGACGCTGCGGGCGGATTATGTGACTCTGGCTCGCGCTAAGGGCGCCCCGGAAAGCGGAGTGGTGCTGCGCCATGCGCTGCGCAATGCCCTGATCCCCACAGTGACGGTGGTAGGACTGCAGGTAGGCGTGCTCTTGGGGGGAAATATGATCGTCGAGACTGTCTTTGGCTGGCCCGGGTTGGGGCGCACGGTGGTCACTGCCATTTTTGATCGTGATTTCCCGCTGGTTCAAGGGGCGGTGATGGTGTACGCCTTTATTTATGTGGTGACGAACCTTATCGTCGATGTGCTGTACACCTACCTGAACCCAAGGATCAATCTATGAAAGGAGATATTTGTTGGAGACGGCGCCAATGACGACAATCACAACCTCCGACCGCTGGTTTGGCTGGCGAATCCGCCTGGGGCGCTGGCGCAGAGACCTGGTTGATCTGTTTGCCAGCCTGCGCAAACACCCCCTGGCGCTGCTGGGTGGGCTGGTGCTGGTGCTGTACATTGTGCTGGCCTTGCTTGCGCCGTATATCACCACGATGGACCCCAGCCGGGGCAACCTGCGCGCGCGCCTGACCCCGCCGGTCTGGGAGGAAGGCGGTTCCTGGCAGTACCCGCTGGGGACCGATGCGCAAGGGCGCGATTTACTAACCCGAATCCTCTATGGCAGCCGCGTTTCGCTGGCAATTGGTTTTCTTTCGGTGGGGATTTCTGCGCTGGTGGGAACAATACTGGGTGCGCTAAGCGGGTACTTCCGCGGCTGGCTGGATCATGTGGTTTCACGCTTCGCCGACCTGCTGCTGGCCTTTCCCTATTTGATATTTGCGATTGGCATGATGGCCTTCCTGGGGCCTGGATTCATCAACCTGATCCTGGCTTTGACCTTCAAGAGTTGGGTGGAATTCTTCCGGTTGGTACGGGGAGCGGTTCTAGCGGAAAAAACTCAGGAATACGTGGAAGCGGCAAAAGTCAGCGGGCAGGGCTCGGTGGCGATTATGGTATCGGAAATCTTTCCAAACATCTTCCATTCGGTTTTTGTGCTGGCTACGCTGCGCATGGGTTTTCTGATCATCATGGAAGCCAGCCTAAGCTTCCTGGGCCTGGGGCTGCCGGCGAAGATCCCGGCCTGGGGGTCGATGGTCGCTGCTGGACGCGATCAGCTATTGGTGGCCTGGTGGGTCTCCACGCTACCCGGAGTAGCCATTCTAATCCTGGTGCTGGCGATCAATTTGTTTGGCGAAGGCTTGCGCGATATCCTTGACCCGCGACTGAAGGTGGATTGATGAAAACGCCCTTGTTACAAATTCGTAATATGACCACAGTGTACCCTACCGGGCGCGGGCACGTCCGGGCAGTCAATGCGATCAACCTTATACTGGAAGAGGGAAAGGTGCTGGGACTGGTAGGTGAATCGGGCTGTGGGAAAAGCACGGTGCTGCTATCGATCCTGGGCCTGATCCGCCCGCCGGGCCAGGTGGCCGAGGGGGAGATCCTCTATAAAGGCCGGGATATGCGCGAGATGAGCATGGGCGAGCTGCGCGCCATCCGGGGAAAAGAAATCGCCATGATTTTTCAGGACCCACTGTCGACCCTCAATCCGGTCTTTCCGGTAGGCGAGCAAATCCGGGAAACACTGCGACTGCACAATATGCTCGGTGACAGCCGCCTGCCCTGGCCATTGAACCGGAATACAGCACGAAAAGAGCGCGAGCGCGTACTGCAGGTGATGTCCGAGGTCGGCATTCCCTCTCCGGACCAGCGCTATGCCGCATACCCGCACCAGTTTTCGGGGGGCATGCAGCAGCGCGCCTTGATTGCCATCGCTTTGTCATGTAATCCGGCGCTGCTGCTGGCAGATGAGCCGACCACTGCGTTGGATGTAACGATCCAGGCCCAGATTCTCGACCTGATGCGGCGGATCAACCGCGAGCACGGCACGGCGGTTATTCTCGTCACGCACGACCTGGGGGTCGCGGCAGAATTCTGTGATTCCATCGCAGTAATGTACGCTGGCCGGATTGTGGAGCGGGGTAGCGTAGAACAGGTGGTAGAAAATCCGCAGCATCCATACACACGCGGCCTATTGGCCTGCCGGCCCAGGATCACAGTCCCTAAAGAAGCTGTGTCGCCGATCCCTGGTAACGTGCCTGATCTGGCCAACCTTCCGGATGGCTGTTCTTTTGCCTCGCGCTGTCCCATGGCCAGGGAAGTGTGCAGTGAGGGTCCTATTCCGCAAATCGAGCTGGAGCCGGGCCATCTAAGCCGCTGCCTGGCGCATTACGATTTCCAGCGCGAGGTCGATTGGACCTGGGCAGACCGGATCGAACTGGAGCTACACATAACGGATCAGGGGGCAGAAGATGCAGGAAAATGAAGTTGTGCAATTGAGCACACCCATCGTGGAGGTTCGCCAGCTGAAGAAGCACTTCCCCATACCGCGAAGCCCGCTGGTGCGCATGGTGTCGAGAGAACCGGACCCGGTGGTACATGCGGTCAATGGAGTCGATCTCGCCATCTGGCGCGGAGAGACGGTTGGGCTGGTGGGTGAGAGCGGCAGTGGTAAAACAACGTTGGGACGGGTGCTGGCGCGCCTCTATGAGCCAACGGCTGGTGAGGTGCTTTTTGAGGGAAAGCCACTGCGCAATGGCCGCGTCTCGGTAGGTACGGATCGGGAAGGCAACTCGCAGAGTCCTGTTCAGGTTCCTTACTATCGCCTGATCCAGGTAATCTTTCAGAATCCCTATTCATCATTGAACCCGCGCAAAACGGTACGAGAAATCCTCTCGATCCCGCTGATGCACCGGGGTATCAAATCGATGACTGCGCAGGAAGAAGAGGTTGCGCATCTGCTGGACAGCGTTGGCTTAAATGCGCGCCATGCTGGCGCTTACCCGCACCAGTTTTCGGGTGGTCAGCGCCAGCGCATTTCTATCGCCCGCGCGCTGGCGATGTACCCGCGGATCATCATTGCTGATGAGCCGGTTTCCTCGCTGGATGTCTCCGTGCAGGCGCAGGTAATCAATCTCCTGGAGAAACTTCAGAACGATTTCGGCCTGACCTATTTGTTCATTGCCCATGATTTGAGTGTGATTTACTATATCAGCACTCGTGTGGCAGTTATGTACCTGGGCAAGATCGTCGAAACTGGCCCCACACAGGAACTGTTTTACCATCCTTTGCACCCGTATACCCAGGCTTTACTGGCAGCTATCCCGCGGGTGAAGAAAGAAAACCGGAAAGAACGGATTCTATTGACCGGCGATGTTCCTTCGCCTCTGAACCCGCCCTCAGGATGTCCTTTCCATACTCGCTGTTCTGCGAAGGTGGGGGCAATCTGTGAACAAGAAATGCCGCCTGCCTTCCAAATTGGAAAGCAGCAGGTGTCTTGTTGGATTTATAACGATCAGTAGGATTGACTCCAGAAACCGGCGCTAAGGATTACTGGGAACACACTACTGGGATGTTTTTAGAATTCGGGAAAGGTAGTTAATGACCATGGCCGAGGAGAGGAAACGGATCCATGTCCTAATTGCGGAAACGCACCCCCTTCTCCGCGAGGGGATGAGCAGAATCATCACAAGACAAAAGGATATGGAATTAGTTGGAGAGACAGATAATGGTGAAGAAGCTTATGGACTGGCTATAAAGCTCAACCCGGACGTTCTAGTGCTTGATTTTGATCTGCCAGGAATGAATGGAGTGGAAGTTGCGCAATTGTTGCACTCCAATGGTTGTAAAACATCCATCCTGGTGTTTAGCACCTACACGGATTTATTCCAGACGGCATCTAATTTGATAGAAGGGGTCAGCGCTTATCTTCCCAAAGATGCAGGGCCAGCCCGTTTCCTAGAGGCCATTCGAAGTTTAGCCCGATTAAGCACAAAAGATCTGTAACGCTTGTCGATGATGGGATCCATTCTGGATAAAAACTGGATAGTGCTTTTATCCTGGGCGAGATACAGAATCTGTGCTTAAATTTCTTTGTTTTAAACAGCCATTCAGGTCGAAAAACATGAAGGTCAGTATCCATCTACTAAACAAATCGCGAGGACGCCTTGAAAGAACAACCTACATTTCGCCAGTTGATCAAGCCCCTGTCTTTCGAACGCCGTGAAAAGGTTATTGCTGAAATCAGGCCAATGGCCTCGCCAGGGTTTGACTTTTTTTTCCTGGTGATTTTATCTTGCAGTATTGCTACATTGGGGTTGATCACTGATTCGCCGGCGGTGATCATTGGAGCCATGCTGGTAGCACCCCTGATGTCGCCCATCATTGGCATTGGCCTGGCTTCCATTACGGGTGATACCCACTTGCTCGAAAATGCAATTGGCGCCCTCCTGCGCGGCGCAGCCCTGGCGGTGTTGTTATCTGCTATCGTCACCCGGTTCAATCTGTACGTTCCTTTCCTCTCGCTGCAAGCGCTGCCCAATGAAATTCTGGCGCGTACGCATCCTTCCCCACTCGATTTGGGGATCGCCCTGGCGGGTGGCCTGGCAGCAGCTTATGCCCTGACGCAGCCGCATCTCTCCGCGGCGCTGCCCGGCGTGGCGATCGCCACCGCTCTCATGCCGCCGCTGTGTACGGTTGGGATTGGATTAGCGCTTGGCCGCATGGATGTTGCCGGGGGTGCGCTCCTTTTGTTTCTTACGAATATGGTGACAATCGCTTTTGCGGCAGTTTTGGTATTTTTCTTGTGCGGCTTTGGAGCTAGCAATGTAAAGGATAAGCCGCGGCTGCCACGCAGCCTGTTACTTTCTGCCAGCCTTACATTAGCTCTCTTTGTACCACTCAATATTTTTAGTGTGAAATTCATTCAGGAAGCCACCGAAAACCGCCAGATCAATACAGTGGTACGCGATCAGGTAACATTTTTTAACGACGCAGAACTGGTTGACCTGACGGTAACGCGCCAGGGAACCGCCCTGGATATGAACATCACCATTCGCACCAGCAAGCAACTGCGCTATGAGCAGGTTGTTGGCATGCAGGAGGCGATCGTAGCGGCTTTAGAACGACCGGTATCGATTCGGGTGAACCAAATCTTTGCTGAGCAGCTAGACCCACTGATCCCACCTACGCGTACGCCCACGCCAACGGTAACAGCAACCCCTACGCTTGGACCCAGCCCAACCGTAACGCTTACCCCAACGCCTACGGCAACCTTTACTCCAACATCTACAGCAACACTTTCACCGACCAGCACCCCGCTCCCTACCAATACACCGCTCCCTACCAGTACACCCACCTCTACCCCTCTACCGCAGCAAGCGAAAGTCGTCCTCAACGGCTTACCGAAAATGCAAATCTACCAATCTCCAGGCGGCCCCGCTATCGGACCACTGCGGTTTGGGCAGCAAATTCAGGTTCTTTATCGAGAGAAAACGGCGCAAGGTCTGGTCTGGGTGGAAATTCTCGATGTTGAGGGACGCATCGGTTGGGTGCCGCTGTACTATCTTCAGTATCTGACGCCAACACCAACACCATCACTAACAATAGCATCAACTAACGAATTTTGATCCTTCAGGGAAACTGTCAAGAACGAAGACTGCTCAAACTGTTGGGTGGCTTTTTTGAGAATTATATTTGGTTCCGCAGTTAGAGGCTATCTATGTTTTCCCATTCCTGCTTCGCGTGCGCGAACGATAGCTTGAGAGCGGTCTGCGACCTGCAATTTCGTAAGGATGCTCGAGACATAATTTTGCACAGTCTTGATACTCAGAGAGAGCCGGTTCGAAATGGCCAGGTTGTTATGTCCCTGTGCGATCAAGTCCAATATTTCCAGTTCACGTTCGGTCAGCTCGGCGAATTCATCGGGCCGGTTCTTTTTGGATGGGCCCAATGGTGTGGAAAAATACTGCATCATTCTCTGTGCAATGGCAGGACTGAAGATGGCTTCGCCTCTTTCCACAGCGACGATTGCCCGCACCACTTCCTCCTTGTCCGCATCTTTGAGCAGGTACCCGCGTGCGCCTGCGCGCATGGCGGCAAAAACCGAGTCGTCATCATCAAACATAGTGATGACCAGCACCCCGATGCCCGGATGCAATTCGTGGATTTTGCGCGTGGCATCAATACCATTCATGCCTGGCATTTTTAAATCCATGAGGATGACATTTGGCTGAAGTTTGTTTGCCTGAAGAATCGCTTCCTCACCATCATTAGCTTCCCCGACGACCTCAATTGCACCGACAGAACCTAACAACGCGCGAACACCTTCGCGGTAAAAGACATGGTCGTCTGCGATTAATACTTTGATTGACATGGTCTATTCCTTTCCAATTGGCAGTCGCGCGCTGACGCGCATACCGCCTGTTGGAATATTCTCAATGACACATTCACCACCGAGTTCAGCAGCACGTTCCCGCATGGAGGCAAATCCAACTCCTGCACGCTTCTCAACCGGCAGACCTTGTCCATTATCGGATACATCCAAGAACAATGCGTTGTCCATAATTCGGATATTAATCTGACAGGCACTGGCTCCCGTGTGTTTGACGATGTTCGTAAAACCTTCCAGCGCGATGCGATAGGCAGCAACTTCTACCGCGGCGGGCAGGGACGGGAATGGCTCGGGAGCGTCGATCGTGATCGTCATGCCGTTGGGCCCACTGTATGGCGCGACATGCTCGCGAATGGCAGAGACTAATCCAAACTCGTCCAGTACGGGTGGACGAAGCGCGTAGACTAACCTGCGAATTTCGGCAATAGTTTCCTTCACCTGTCCTTTGAGATCTTTCAATAATCGCACACTTTTTTCTGGATCGCTTTCGACAAGTTCCGAGGCGGTATCGATGCGCTGAGATAGACTGGCTAAGGTAGGACCGACTCCATCATGCAGGTCGCGGCGCAAGCGGCGACGTTCTTCTTCCTGTGCGGTGACAAGTCGTTCCCGCGATTTCTGTAAATCGTTGTTCAGCCGCATCGTGTAGGCGGCAACTCCCGCCTGCTGGGCAATGATGTTGATCAGTTTCATGTCTGCTGGGGAGAAGGATTCGCCAGGCGCTCTGGGGGCAAGGATCAGCTCCCCAACGCGTTCAGTTTGATTTGTCAGCGGAAGACGAAGCAATTCAGAAGCGGGCAGACTGGAGGTGGAAACGAAGCGAGGTGTCTGCGCATCGTCCAAAAGGGAGATTGCAGCGTAGGGAAGCCGCAATGTTTGCGCAAGCGTTTCAACGATTGTCTGCAAAACCGAATCAGGCGCGAGGGCAGAGTCGAGGCGCTGGCTGAGGCGCGTGAGAACCGTGGCGGGGTCGTCACGCTCGCCGTACATGAGGCGGTTCACGCCGCGCTGTAATCGCTGGCGCAACGGTTCGAAGAGAATGGCGACCACACCCGTGGCGATGAAGGAGATGATGAGGTTGCTTTCGTTGCTTCGAAAGTAAATCGCGAACCCACCAACCACGAGAGCGTAAAAGGCAATGGTCAGAAAACTCAGCGCGCCGTAGACGAGCGTGCGGTTGATGATCGGGTCAATATCCCACAGGCGGGAGCGGGTGATGGCGATGCCGATGGAAATGGGAATGAACAGGATTACGAGCATCATACCGGTGATGGAGATCAGGCCATAGGTTGTACCTTGCTCCATCGAGATGCCGAGTGAGGCGGGAAGGGCGACGACGAAGAAACCGATAATCGCGGCAGAGATGCCATACACCACCCATTTGGTTTGCTGGCGAAGGACAGGGTTGGAAGTGGTGCGATAGCGATATAAGGGTACGTACACCATAATCACCATCGTGATCAGTGAAAGAACCAGTCCAACCGCCCTATGGTTTTGTGGATTGAGGATGCTTTCAGGGAAGAAGTTTTCGATCACCAATAAGAGCAACATGAAAACTGTGACTGGTTTTGTCCAGCGCAGGGTGAAACGCCCATCGGGAAAGGTCAGGAAAAAGATCCACATACTGACCGACGACAACAGGTTGGCGATCGCACGCGGCAGTCGCCAGAAATCGGACTGATCTGCGATCTGTTCCGCGAGCGGCCAAAAGGTTGTCCCCAACAGGACGAGAACAAAGGCGGTAAAGATGGCAATGCGCTCGTTGGGTCGCTTGAAGACAACGATACCCGCAATAACCAGGTGGACGAGCATATAGACCGAACGAAGGCCCACCAGGAAATTGGCGTAGGCGCGCAGGCTGATGCCCAGCCCGGTAAGATTTTCTTGTAAGGGGAGGGGGGGATTTAGCGCTTCATTGTACGAAAGGTAGACCTCATATACAAAGAATGCCAGCGCAAGCACAGTAACCAATACCCATAAGACCTGCGCGGCACGCTGCCAGCGGGTGGGGAGCTGCGGGGCGGATAGGTCTTTGATCATGGTGCGAAGCATACTATATTGTATTCCCAAAGAGACGGGAATGATTTCCCCTTTCGTCCGGGAAATTTTTCTGTCCGATTGGTGAGCGCGTTCAGATGATACCGGGAAGGAGATGCCGTATCCTGTGGATATCAAACAAAAGGAAACAGGACATGGTTACGGTATCTTCCATACAAAAGAATCACTTTAAATCCTTCGTGACGCGGCATCCACTGGCTGCGATGTATATCGGCACATTCATCCTGGCATGGGCATATTTTGTGCCTAAGGCAATGTATTCCTGGGGGTTATTTCCCTTCGCGGTGCCTGATGCACTTGGGCTTCTGGCCGGCTGGACTCCCGCCATCGCCGCCGCAGTTGTGACAGGCATCACCAGGGGAAGGAAAGGCGTGAAGCAGCTATTCGGTCGTTATCTTATCTGGCGTGTAAGCGGCTGGTGGTATTTGCTTGTGCTTACCTTTTTCGTTCCTATCATTCTGGGCGCCATTGGTTTGCATATTTCATTGGGAGGCAGCCTACCCCAGATCGGGGTATTGAGCATGCAGTGGTGGGAGATTCTCCTGAGCTTTCTTTTGCAACTTCTCATGCTAATGCTTCTGAATGGTGAAGAGGTGGCCTGGCGCGGGTTTGCCCTGCCCAGGCTTCACGCCCAATATAACAATGCTGTGGTGGCAGCCTTCCTGGTTGCAGTTCCCGAAACAATTCTCCACGCGCCCGGCTTTTTCCTGAAAGACGATCCTTTCATCGCATCGGTTGGCGTCGTTCCGTTCGTGTTGTTTTCGATGGCGTTGTCCATTATTTATGCGTGGACATTCCTCAGTACAAAAGGAAGCGTGCTGCTGGTTGCGCTATTCCACGCCTCACAGAATGCCTGGGGGAACCTTCTCACCGATAATTCTGCACGTCCGTTTCATATCACGGTTGCACTGCTATGGGTCGTGGCCATTGCATTGATCCTTATCACAAGAGGCAGGCTGGGTAATCCGGTTGGTGAAAAGCAGTATTCTGAAGGTGATTGAAACACATAAGGAGACACTGATATGGAATTCTTATCCGACTTTCTCGCTTGGGCCTGGGTGCGCCATCACAATGTGTTGAGCTGGTACATCCGCCCAATGTTTATCCTGCCCTTTATCTATTTTGCCTACAGGCGTAGCTTGAAAGGACTTGTTTTCACGGTTATAGCACTGTTCACCAGCATGTTCTGGTTCCCCGCACCAGCAACCGTTGACCCTGCTGTAGAGCAGTTCCTGCAAGCCGAAAAGGATTACATCCTTGGCGAATGGACGATTATTAAGGTTTTCGCTTCGCTCACCGTTCCCGCTTTCTTCTACTTTCTTGCGCTGGCATTTTGGAAGCGCTCATGGTGGTGGGGTGTGGCAGTTATCAACTTCGCAGCGCTGGGCAAGATTGTATGGAGTGTCATCGAAGGCGGTGAGTCAGGATGGGCAGTACTTGTCCCCGCAGTGATCGGGATGCTGGTCTGCGATGCCGCGGTGTATTTCGGGATTAAGCTTATCAATCGTAAAAAGGCTGGGTTAGAGCCAAAAGTTCTCTAATGACCTTTAGGCTCTCTACCGAAAAGGAGAAATGAAATGGACATTCTTCAACTGATTCAACTTGGTGTGCTTTGGGGGACGATCTTTGGGGTGGTTTTTAGCTTCGCCATACTCATCATGGGACATGTTAATGTAGAGATGATCCTCAATGATTATCCACCCGACATCCGCGCCAAGTATGGGCCAATGAGCAAACAGACGCACAAGCAGGCGAACCTGGCCAGCCTCCCGCTTTTGGCGATCCTTGGGCTGGTTGTCGCACTGGGGCTCGGTCAACTCCGAAGCCTTTATGGCGAACTAACCTTCCTCAACACCTTCATTGTCTCAGTGGTCATTTTCCAGATGTGGAACCTGCTCGATCTTGTATTGCTTGACTGGTTTCTTCTGATGACCTTGAAGCCGCGCTTCATGATCCTGCCAGGTACCGAGGGCATGGCTGGCTACACCGATTATGCTTTCCATTTCCGAAAATTTCTAAATGGGATTGTATTTACCCTCATCCTCAGCCTGATCGTCACAGGAATCGCGCTCGGTGTGGAATGGCTACTCTAAAATATTATGAAAAGGTGCTCCGAAATATGCTTCCAGGAATGGTGTTTCTCCTCCTGGTGATTGGCATCGCTTTATATGCCTTTGCACCACATGCACCGGCGACGCCAGAGCAGGTCGATGATGTAGCCGAATTAGAATCCTATTTAAATCGGCTGGTCGCCTCGGGCAATCCACCCGGGTTATCGCTGGTCGTGGTGAAGAATGGGCGCATTGTCTATAACAACGCCTTTGGATTTGCGGATGGGCCTGGCGGCGTAAAAGCTGAAACGAACACTGTTTACCATTGGTGGTCGATGACCAAGATCCCCACTGCCATCGCGGTTATGCAACTGCAGGAGCAGGGCAAATTAGACCTGGATGATTCTGTCACGGACTATTTACCCTGGTTTGAAGTGACCTATCCTACACCCACCAGTTCGGGCATTACCATACGAAATCTGCTACAGCATACATCCGGTTTACCCGATACGGTCCCTGCTATCATCGGTTGGGTACATTATGACGATGCCACCCGAGATCAAACTGAGATCGTTAAGAAATATCTGCCTGCCTTTAACAAATTGAAGTTCGAGCCTGGAGAAAAGGCCGTCTACAGTAATATGAACTATATGGTGCTGGGCGCAATCATCGAAGGTGTTTCGGGTCAGTCTTATGAGACATACATAACCCGGAATGTTCTGGAGCCCATGGGAATGTCTCAGACTGGTTTCGTTTACACGCTTTCTATGGCTGACCATGAAGCCTTCGGTACATTACCCGTCATCCATATTTTCACTCCACTTTTGCCAACTTTGTTAGACACAAGCGCACTGATTCGTAAACGAGAAGGAAAGCTGCTTTGGTTGAACAGAGTTTACATCGACCCCAGCCCTTCAACTGGTTTGATCGGACCCTCAACCGATGTGGCTCGCCTGATGATGGCATACCTGAACCGTGGTTCGCTGGACGGAAACCGGCTCCTGCAGCCTGAATCCATTTCGTCAATGACAAATACTGGCCCAATTGATAGTCGTGGATTGGGTTGGTTGGTGGGACGAACAGGGAATGTTGTTTTTCTCGAGCATGCAGGCGGGGGGCCCGGCTTTGCCACGATCATGCGCCTCTATCCTGAAGAGAACCTGGGAATTGCCATCCTGGCTAACGGCACAGACCTGGATCGTGAAGGTTTGATGGAATTGCTGACCAAGATGGAATGGTAGAAATTTTTGGTGCGGCAGTCGGTGACCTATTCATCTTTCACCAATTTCCTGGCTGTGTTCCAGTCCCATGTCTGTACTAATTTCTAAGCTTCAAAAAAGCTACTTGACAAGTCTCCGGTACCATGTTATAAACTGACTGGTCAGTCAATTAATTTCTGGAGATTCTATGTCACCTCGTCCGGATGTCAGCGAAGAAAGGCGCGCGCATATCATCGAATCGGCCATCCAGGTCTTTGCTCGCCAGGGTTTTGCCAAGGCCCGTATGGATGATGTGGCCACTGAGGCGGGTCTCAGCAAAGGCCTGCTGTACTGGTATTTCAAAAGCAAAGAAGAGATCATTACTGCGATCGCCGATTTGCTGTTCAGCGCTGAATTTCGAAAAATGCAAAGCCTGTCCGTTGAAGGCGGATCGGCGCATGCCTGCCTGGAGCATTTCCTGGATGTTTTTATTGAGGAATTGCGGGGTTTTCAGCCGGTTGCTCCATTGATCTATGAGTTTTATGCCCTGGCGTTTCACAATACGACGGTGCAGCGGGTAATGCAAGCATACCTACAGAGATTTGTGTCGATTTTAGAGCCGATAATTCAGCATGGCATGGACAATGGGGAGTTTGTGGCTGGCGATGCCAGGCGAGTAACGATCGCTATTGGAGCGGCCTTGGAAGGCACTTTGTTGCTGTGGGCCTATGCCCCGCAAATGGTCGAACCAGAAGAACAACTGCGCACCAGCATGGCGCTGATCATTAAAGGATTGGAGATAAATCAATGAGCCCGCTGTTTCTAGATCCCCACAAGCCGCTGCCAGGCTGTTCATCAATCGATTGTGCAGGCTGCCCGCTGCATGACCGCGTGCAGTGTCACTTCAGTAGCCGGGAGCTGCTGCGCTTCTTAGGGATCGCTCTTCCGCCTTTTATCGTGGGCGGGATCGGGATTGCCCGGATCAATGCCTGGCTGCTGCTGCCCTGGATCGGGCTGGCGCTCAGTTATTTCCTTTTTATCGAAATCCGTGTGATGTGCTCTCACTGTCCGCATTACGCGGAACCGGCAGCCAAATCGCTGCGGTGCTGGGCCAATTATGGCGCGCCCAAGTTGTGGAAATATCGCCCGGGCCCGATGTCGTTGGGAGAGCGAATTGTCTTCTTTGCCGGGTTATTGCCGATCGCCGGCTATCCACTGGCATTTCTCCTCGCCGGGAGTCAATGGTTGCTGCTGGCACTGTTTGCCGTCACGACGACGGGAATGGCCGTTCTGATGGGACGCATGATGTGTGCCCGGTGTATGAATTTTGCCTGCCCCCTCAACCAGGTGGACCGCGCCACGCGACGGGCATTTTTTGCCCGCAATCCCGTAGTCGGCCAGGCATGGCTGGCTTCGGATCAGGATTGAAGGAAAAGTGAGATTTCGCAAAAGGAGAGATTTGTATGATCGCCTGGATCAACGTTGCCGTTATGCTCTTTGCTTCGCTGCTGTTCCTGTTTTTCTACGTGCGCAGCGTCAGCCCCGCCGGGCGAGCGAAAATCATCGGGCCGCATGCCTTCCGGCTGTGTTACTACGACCGGCTGGCCTCCGGCGTGTGCGAGTTAGTCATCACCGCCAATTTTGTTCTCTATTATTTCTTTCCGCTGCCAGCACCGCTGCCGGTTCGTTTCCCCTGGCCCTGGGGAATTTCGCTGGTCATTGCCGTCCTCATTGGCATTCCGGCCACACTTTTGATGCTGATTGGCCTGCGTGACGCAGGGGAGGAAGCTCTTGTCCCAAAGAAAGAACACACCATGTATGGGGGCATCTACACCAGCCTGCGCCACCCCCAGGCAGTGGGTGAGGTGTTCTTGTTCCCGGTCATTGCTATTCTGCTGCATTCGCCATTTTTGACCCTGTTCTCACTCATTTACTTTCCGATTTTCATCCTCCTCTGTTACGCCGAGGAGCAGGATCTGCTGTTACGCTATGGCGATGCCTACGCTGAATATTGCAAACGCACCGGAGCTTTCTGGCCCAGGAAACAAGCCTGATTGAAAGAATGTCAGGGGGCAAACCAACACCCTCAGGACGATCCAGAATGGGCCAATCTTGAGAAAATGTTCATGAAGATGGTCATCACCCGGCTTGCGGCATGATCAAGATCAGGAGACGCGCATGGTTGAAAAGATCAAAGATGTAACACCCCCACGCGGGCTGGCCCGCCTGGGCTTTCGCCTGCCGATCTGGCTCTACCGCCTGGGTCTCGGCGGCTTGCTTGGAACCCGCTTCCTGCTGTTGTCCCACACCGGACGCAAGACCGGAAGGGTGCGCCAGACGGTGCTGGAGGTGGTGCGTTATGACCGGGATACAACCACATTCTTCGTCGCGGCGGGTTTTGGGAGCGGGTCCGACTGGTACCGCAACATCCGCGCCAACCCGCGGGTAATCGTCCAGTGCGGGCGGTGCCGGTGGGAAATGGTTGCCGACTTTCTGCCCCCGGAGCAAGCAGGAGAAGAATTGCTCGATTATGCCCGCCGCCATCCGATGGCCCTGCGCGAGTTGGCTCGCTTTATGGGCTATCGCCTGGATGGCAGCCCAGCGGGGATCCGTGCTTTAGGGCAGGTGCTGGCGATGGTAGCGTTTCGGCGCGCCGGTGATCGGTAGTTGATACCGATACTAACGCTTAGAACTGTTGGTTTCGTACAAAGACAAAGACTTCTCTTCTTTCTGCCAGACGTTCCTCCAGGTTACCAGCGTTTCGTCATCAACCCAACGTCACTAATCCGGGGTCGTGCCACGGTGCCCAGGCATAAGAGTTGATGAGGATATGTGAGGATACGCACGGATGATCAGGCGGGTGCGCAGGAATGTCCACACCAGGGCGAAGCCGCCGCTGATCATTGCCAGCCATGCGAGATCAGGCATGAAGAGTAGCAAAAACCCACGCACATTGCTGGTCAGAACGGCGACTCCACTGGCCGTCAGGATCAGGTTGAGGAAAGTGGGCAGCAGGAGATGCAATCCCCACAACCGCCGCCGGCTTGGAATACTCTGCGGGTCACGATGCCAGTGATGTACACGCCGCAGGGTTGCAATGACACTGATTATTTGGATTAGTGGGATCAGCAGCAGGCTGCGTATTACCCAGGGGATAGCGCCTAACTGGATAGGCGCCGGCTGTTTGCCTGCCACCATCATTAACACACCTTCTCCAATCTCGGTAAGGCTCATCTCATGGGTAAGATAATTGACATTCACCAGCATGACAACGGCTCTCTTTAGCTCTGGCAGCAGGGCCATATAGGTGTAATAATCGGGAACCATACCAGTGTGGTGAATGATTTGGGCCTGATCTTGCTCCTTAATATACCAGCCCATGCCGTAATATCCCATATCAACACCCGCGCTAATGGCCGGCACCGCTGGGCGATGTATCTCGGCTAAACCCTCAGGGGAGATGACTTTTACACCAGCGTACCTTCCCTTGTTAAGCTGTGCAATCAGGTAGCGGCTCATATCTTCCGCGTTGGATACAAGCTGGCCAGAAGGCAATGACCCTGCCGGGATCGGGAGATCCGGAACGGCAACGGGGATGCCGAACCAGCATTGGTGGCCCACTGCCATTCCATCTTGGTCGGCTGCGTCTTTGGAAATATAGCTGTGCTTCATTTCCAAAGGGTCAAAGATGTGGTGTTGAATATATGCGGCGTAGGTTTCACCACTGACGGCCTCAATGATCAATCCCAGGATGTTGTAATTCACGTTGCTATACTCAAATGCCGAGCCGACCGGTCGGGTGAGCTGGAGTGTCGATAAGGAGCGCGCCTGGCGTTCGGTAGCATCCGGGCGGTTATCGAAATCGGCCAGCTGCTGCCACGCGGGGATGAGGGGTAGACTGCTGGTCTGGTTTAGCAGGTGGCGTACAGTGATCAAACGACTTGCCCGAGGGTCAGCTACGCGGAACCAGGGTAGATATTGTTGTACTGGAGAATCCAGATCAACCTTTCCTTCTTCGACGAGCTGCATCACCGCCAGGGCGGTAAATGATTTTGTAGTAGAGCCAATAATGAAGTTTGTGTGAGGGGTCGGTGCTTTACCACCCGGGCGGGCCTGGCCAAATCCGCGCAGGTGTACGATCTGGTCGCCTTCGACGATAGCAAGCGATACGCCCGGAATGTTCAGGCGATGCATTTGTCCTTCAATATAGGTGTCGATGGCATCATAGGAAGTACTGCTCGAAGATGATTTAGCCAGAGCAGGTTTGTTGAACATCTGCGGGAGTAACGCCAGTATTGTGCAGCCAAGTATCGCTGGAAAAAGGTATTTTTTTATTTTCATGTTATTTCCTCTCTTCTGAATAATTCGTTTATTGCGCCTTTGCAAGTTGGGGACGAATGATCTCTACCCATTCACGGATTGCGTCCCAATTGCGGTAGTCGTCTTCTAGGCCCTGGTTGATACGTTTGCCAAATAACTTGGGCAAGAGTTTTAGCTTGCCGTAATCCAGCTCACCGCCGAAAAAACAACGCTGACAGGCTTCATGCTTTTTCTCACATTCTTTTCGATTTGAGAGATTCCATCCAGATATCCAGGGTGGTGGCCGGCGCCCCGAGGATCCGATTGGCCTCTGTAGGATCACCCACTTCGGGGGTTTTGTCAAAATAGCCCATCAGGTCTGAAGCAAAGCTGAGCATCTCGTTGCCAGAGAGTGTCCCCAGCATCTTCACCAGCCAAATCGGCATGACTCCTATTTTCTTGACTTCGGGGTGAAAGACTGCACAGTAGCGTTCGAGGGCCGTTCTCAGCGTTATCGCTTCTGGGCCGTAAACGTAAAAGCGCTTATTTTGGGCTTCTGCCAATTGGTAGGATTTGGAGACCATACGACCCAGGTCTTGGGCGGCGAAGAAATGCACTGGCAGGGGCTGTTTGCCGATCAGGGATGGTTTTCCATTCTGCGTAAAGCGAACAAGCTGTTCCATTGGCCAGGTCGGGCAGAAAATAGTATAGGCTACTCCGCAATTGCGAATTGCTTTTTCGGCTTCCAGTTTTTGGGCCACCATAGGGAACCAGCGGTTCTTTTCGGCAACAGTAGCACCGGAAATGTAGCTGATGCGTTCCAAACCAAGTTTGGATGCCACAGCAGCTACGTTCTCTGCGCTGAGCTGATCTACTGCCCCGCCAATGCTGATATGCACGCCATCGCATCCGGTCATAGCTTTCTCGAGGCTGACGCGATCGCTTACATCCCCCTGCATAATTTCATACCCATCTGCAAATATGTTTTGGGCCTTCTCGACATCCCGGGCCAGGATGCGCACCTGAAAACCATCGGCTTTCACTTGGATGGCGGTTGGTTTTCCAAACAAACCGGTTCCGCCAAGGATTAAGATTCTTCTTGTCATTGTGTTCTATATCCTCTCATTCTGATTTTTTCGTGGAGGGGCGATCACTGGTTACTGAAACCAAGGTCAAATTGAGATCACGGATGCGCTCTAGCAGGCCATGAAGAGCGGCCTGGTCGGGGAGCAAGCCAGAAAGCAGAGTCTCATTGCCTTCCAGGTGTTTCAGTTCCAGGCCTGCGAACCAATCCGACCAGCGTTGATCCAGATGTCCCTTGACTTTAATCGCGTAGTATTCTGGCACGACAACCTCCTTGATGCTATCTGCCTATAGCTTAACGCATGGCCAGGCAGCCCACATCCGCCAAATGGGATATCCGGGGGTTATTTATAGGGTTATGTATGTGTGGGGATTAAGGGAGGATGCCCAATTCGCGGGCGCGGGCAACTGCCTCGGTCCGGTTGGCGGCGTCGAGCTTTCGGTAAATGCTGGCCGCGTGGGCTTTGACAGTACCCGAAGCGATGATCAACTGATGGGCGATCTGCGTATTGGTTTTGCCCAGCGCCAGGAGCTGGATCACTTCCAATTCGCGCTCTGTGAGCGGTTCGACCAGTCCGAATGACCGAGAGAGGGGGGAAGTTCCTGGATGGGTAGGTGGAAACGCACCCATCACTTTCTGAGCGTAAAGCGCATGCTCAGGCGTAGCTGATTGCAGGTAAGCGGCCAGCAATTCCCGAACCGGTTCCCCGATATCTAAAAAGATGCGGATATACCCCTCTGGCTCGGCCATCACGAGACAAGATTTGATCAGTTCAAATGCTTCTGGCAGGCGTCCTTGCCTGGCGATTGCGACAGCTAAAAGCAAACGAAATTCCAGTTCTCTGGTGATCTGGCTGCCAGCCCCGGCCGGGGGTGCCTCCCCGGTAAGCAAATTTTCCACTTCATGGTATCTGCCTTGCGCCAGGCGGATGCGCGCCAGGGTCATCTGATAACGTTCCTTATGGAGGTCAAAATCCTGGCTAAGTTCGAGCTGATCGGCCCATTGGGAAGGAGCTTGCCGATCGCCGCTGGCTACCTGTACGCGAACTTTCAGGGTGTGGAAATCCTCGTCGAATTCACGTGGCCAGGAATGCGCTGCCAGACGGGTTTCGAACTTCTCTGCTGTCTGCATGGCCTCAGCATAATCTCCTTGCGCCTGAAGAACGCGAGTCAGGGCTACCAACCCGAAACCATCTGTCATAATATTGCGCCAGGATTCATTATCCTGAAGGCCATCTCGAATATACTGCTCGGCTTCTTCCAGACAATTCCATTCGCATAAAACCTCGCCCAGATCGATCTTTACGCTGCCAGTCGTATCAATCAATCGGGGATCCCTCACCAAGGGCTCCAGAATTTCGCGACACAGGGAGGCAGCTGCATGCAGACGACCTTGCATCAGGTAACCCCGGGTCAGGAAGGGGGCCAGTGAGTGGATCGCCAGCGTTCCGGGGTGGATCTTTTCCCTCTGGATGCACTCGACAGCAATTTCCACTGCCTGATCCAGTTCTCCCTGTCTCCCCAGGGTCATCACATAGAGAAAATCAGCAGCGCTACGGAGGATTCGTTCTTCGGTAGGAATCTCTTCTACTCGCTGGTAATCGGGGAAAGGGCTAGCAGTGCTTCCTGGTGGAGAGAGAAAATCCAGTGCCACCGTGATGATGGTCTGCATCCAGCCCTGTTCAGGTTCGCGGTCTGTAGCAGTAAGTTTTTGCTTCAGGTCGTTCAATAACCGCAAGGCTCTTTCGATTCGCCCCTGGATGATCAGAAGCCAGATCTGGTGCAGGGCCAGTTTTGGCCGCTCAAGGACCATCTCATAAGGGAGATTGTCTGCCATCTGCAAAATCGAAGGATCGCTTTCTGACCAGCGTTCAGGACCGTAATGCTCGATCAGCGCCGCTGCCTGATCCATCTCATCGGTAGCGAAAAGATGGTGAATCGCTTCAGCGATATGTCCTTCTCGCTTCAGCCAGGTGGCAGCACGGATATGTAGCAAAGGGATCAGGTTGGGTTGGACCTGGTGCAGCCGGGCGCGCAGCAGGTCAGTAAAGAGGTGATGATAGCGGTACCAGGTCCGCTCATCATCCAGGGGCGTCAGGAAGAGATTGGCCCGTTCCAGGTACGCCAAAACAGACGTAGATAGGTGGTTGGAAGGCACGTCCGAGTGAGGTGTGTCATCGCCGCCGGGTTTGGCCGTTTCATTTACTTCCAGAAGATAATCACACAGTCGAGCAGTCAAACGTTCTAGAACCGATGTGTACAAAAGAAAGCGTTGAATTTCTTGCGGTTGGCGGGTGAGAACTTCCTCCAACAGGTAATCCAGGATGTAACGATTGGTCCCTGAAAAGCCTTCGATGAATTCAGATACATTTTCACGATTGTGCAACGAAAGCGCTGCCATTTGCAAACCGGCGATCCAGCCTTCCGTGCGATTTTCAAGCACAGCGATTGATCCTGTATCCAGCTGGAACCCCATGATATCGTTCAGAAATTGCGCCGCCTCGGTTTTGGAAAAACGCAGGTCGGCGGTGCGAAGCTCCGTCATCAGACCCTGGGCGCGCAAACGGGCCAGAGGTAACGGGGGATCCGAACGGGTTACTATCACCAAATGGAATGTGCGCGGACAGTGCTCGAGGAAAAAACTCACTATATCATGCACAGCCTGGCTGCTGATGCAATGATAGTCGTCCAACACCAGCACGATCTCCGTGTCCGTGCGATCCAAGTCGTTAATCAGGCTGGTCAGGACCACTTCCGCTTGCGCCGGCTGGGCTGAAGCTAACAGTTGGACAGCTTTGCTTCCAATTGCATGGTCAGCCTCATTCAAAGCCGCCGCCAGGTAGTTCAGAAAGCGTCCTTCCTGATTGTCGTTTTTATCGAGCGACAGCCAGGCTACCGGCATCCCAGAACCGGCAATATACGATGCCAGCAAGGTGGTCTTGCCAAACCCAGCCGGCGCAGTGATCAGTGTCAGCGGGCCGCTCAGCCCTTGCGCTATCTTTTCCTGGAGCCATGGTCGCGTAACCAGCTCTGAACGGGTAAAAGGCAGGCGCAGTTTGGTAAGGATGAGTGAGTGGGTTGTTTGCATATGTCGAACTCAACTCGTGGATTTTAACGTGGTTTAGAAGGTATCGAGGAGGTGAGGCCTATATTATGTACTTAAGACAGAGCCGTTCATCTTAGCCGCCATTTCATCCTTTATTGCACCTAAATTCGATGGTAAGGTACAATCGGGAACGACAAATTCCCCAACAATCTGGCAATGCAAATACTTCATTTCCCTTTCAAATATCTGCCGGATTAAATCAGCATTATTTTCTGCGTCTCCCCCGCAGGTAGCCAACAACATCGTTTTTTTATTCTCGACAAGAGATATGTTTTTTCCGCTCTTCCATTTCAAGAGGCAATAGTGCCGATCAATTACTGCTTTCATTTGAGCGGGAAAATCCCATACATAAACGGGCGCCGCATAAATCACTAGATCGGACGCGATAATCTTTTGAAGTAGATTTTTCATATCATCTTTTTGAATACATGCCGGGTTGGAAATATCTTTCTGGCAATTGTCGCAACCAATACATCCTTTAATGTTGTGGGCAACAATATCGACGCGCTCAACAGCGTGATTTTGACTTGCCAACCCCTCAAAAGCCGATAATACTGTGGATGTATTTCCTCTTCTTCTCGGACTTCCACATAGGGTGAGGATTTGCATTTTTCCACCTCATTCTGTTGAAGCCGCATGCCCAACACAGTAACTAGCCAAACATTTTGGGATTAAGGCCCATTCACCCAATTTGAATTTCTTGGGAAGCGGCTATATCCACCGATGATGAAACCATTGTACAACAAAAGGGTGTTTTTACACTTCCACGTAGTTTGATGAATCGTAGGTTAAGGGCAAAGATGACAGTAATAAGTAAGCGCCGGGCAAGAAGTTGCTCGACTGTCTACAAACAATAGATAGGGAGTGTGTCTAGTTCTGGATCGCGGGATCTATATCTACCAAAGTAATCGTTCCCGCGATCTGGGTTGAATGAAAGCTTGTATAAAAAAATGTGATTTTATTGCATTTTGCAAACAACAAATTGTTGTAACAGAAGTTAAAAACAAAAAATCTGTTCGTTTTTGAACAGATTCTTGTGTCGAGCGGGAGCGACGGGCATTGCTCCATCTTGAAGAAACGCATTCCTGATATCGCGGGAATGATCGCGGGATCGAAATTCTCAGCAACCAACTCGGTTTGCTGGCTGTTTTGAGCTATTTTTAAGGATCAAACCTTGCTTACGTTCGATTTTACATGCTTTCCGGTAACTAGACAAGGAAAATAATGACTTTGCATTTTAGTAAGGTCTTACCTGCTTTGGTGGAGTAATTATTGATAAGACGGATAAATTTTGGAAAGCTCCTCCGGCTTGAATTCCAGCAGATCTCTCTGTTGTTTATCAACTAAAGGAATAAAGTTAAATAACGCACTCTCCCGTCTCGCAGGAATAGATGACGGCTGTTGATGCTGTCCAGCCTATACCCTGCGCTATTTTGCAGGCTTCCGTCAGTAAAATGGATAGTAATGCCCGCTCGCTCTCCGGCCTGGAGGATAACGGGAGTCTGACAGATGGTGTAAGCTAACGAGCCTGCCTCTAAATCAATTTCCTGTTCCTGTCCGGTTACATCGAGGTAGGAAAACGTGAACGGCGCTGCAAGAAGCTCGGTTGGGTCGAACATCAGCAGATTGAATTTCAGTTGCCCGTTTTCAACCGTGTACCCCAGCTCAATCTGGCGGGTCAGGATTTCCTCTTTGACCTGCCCAGTCATGCCGGGCTGCTTCGCGCCCTGACCTTTAGGTGTATGCGAATAGGGATCGGTCGGGAAGGCGCCGAATTCAGCGGGCGATTTGTTGAATCCAAGGCCCTGGCGGATATCTTGATACCGTTCCATCAAGGCCGGGGCGCAGGGTGAATGCCGGAAGCGCAGCGCAGTCTCTTGCGCGGCCAGTAGTAGCTTGGCCACCATGTGCCAGTAAACGCTGCCCAGGCCCTCATAGGCAAAGAATGTGCTTGAGCGCCCGGTAAACGCATTGTGGTGGAACGTCTCTTCAAACAGGGCCCGGATGCGCTCCTCCTCGGTCCCCACCAGTTGGGTATAGCGCGGGTTGCGTTTCAGGGTTTCGAGTGCCCGGTTGATATCTTTGATGTTGCGGACACGACCGTTAAAGTGATAGACGCCATTGGCATCCTGGGTGAAAAGTGAGCCATCGCGATCCTCAATAAGCGTGCGTGGCAGGATAAGATCACTCACCTGATCCTGGCGGATGCTGTTCTTCTTCAGAAAGCCGGGCATTTCCCGATCGGGGTACAGGATGTAGCTGTTCTGGCTGGCCTGATACAGCGCGCTGCTGCGCAAGCTCTGCAGTAGATCCAGGGATTCCTCCGCGCCGAGCAGGCCAGAAGAAAGGATGGCAACCTGACCTTCGAGCATCTCGTAGAGATGGCTGACTTCAGCGCAGTTTCGATCCAGGTGCAGAACGTTGTAAGCATGGTAAAGATGGTCGGCTCGACGATTGGCGCGCAGCGAATGCTCGATATACCGCTGCGCCAGGCCGAGGAAATGGACAATATCCGCAGCCTGAAGCACAGTTGTATTCCCTGAAATCCCTGTATTGTAGAAATTCCAGCGGTAGTCGCTGCTGGCCTGGCCTAAATCATCCATCATGTTCCAGCGCTGTTCATCGGTAAAAGCGCCTTGCAGATTCGAGCCATAGCGATTGAGAATTTCTGCTACATTCTGGTAAAACCGCTGCACTTCCACACTAATATGGATATCTTCTGGCCCGTTTTTCTTAAACAAGTCCAGGTAAAAGGCAATAAAGCGCCGCAGGTAGCACAGCGTTACCACGGAGAGACCTTTGCCAACCAGGGCATTATTAGCATCATTCCACTCCGGGCGCTGGGTGTTCATCCAGACGCCGCCTTCCGGCACCAGGTTGGACAGTTTAGCAAGCAGCAGGGTGAGCAGTTTTTCGGCCAGCGGAGCCTTCAGCACCTGCCCATCTTTCGTAAGGACCAGTTTCCCGTCTGTGCCCCATTCCTTGACCCTGGCTTCTACCTGCCTTTCCAGATCCCAATCGAAGTCGATCGTGTTGTAAGGATCTTTGAGCAAATCCGCGTAGGGCTTGATCCGGTAAGGTACGTTGGCAGAACTGAACATTGGCCGGTCAAGAAATGCTTGCAGCTTTCCGGGATGGAACATCGCGCTGATTTCCATAAGCTTTTGCAGGTAAATGATCTGGTGGTCGCTCCAGTAGCCGATATTTGCCCAGGGGTTGCCGGGTTCTGGAACCTCCCAATCGACGCCGTAATGGGTGATGCGGTAGGGGTTGTAGCCATCCACCGTGGTGGCATTCAAGAAGGTGCTGATCATGCTCTCGACAAATTCAGGATAAGCGTATGCCAGCGCCTCCCAGTTCTGGAAGATATCCCGCCAGTTGCCTTCATAGTCCAGTTTCTGTGAGCCATCCGACTGCCTGATGTTGATGGCGAAGCGGTTCCAGGGCCGGCTGGGGTCGCCGTGCCGGCGGCTGAAGGTCAGCGGTAAATAGGCGTAGCACAGGCGCAGCAAATCTTGTGAGCCAGATGCTTCTGCGCGGGTGAGCAGTTCCGATAGGTGGATTGTGTCCGGCAGGCCGGTAAAGAAATCTGGATGGGCTTGAAGAGCCGGGCGGTTGCGGGCTGAAACAAACTCAACCAGATCTTTAGACTGAATCCAGTACTGGTCGGTAAAAATCCCGCCGCGCATTACGTTGAACATTACATTGGCGAAATGGTGGGCTGCGATCAGCGAATTGCTGGAAAGCTGGACGCCATCCGCGCTGGCGACAATTTTCCATAATCGAGATTGGCCGGCGGCGATATCTTCTTCCAGCTCCCGCAGCAGGGCAGGTGGTTCGCCGTGCAGCCAGCGGGTTGTTTGAACTACCGCGGCAGCATCCTGTCCGGTATCGATAATGAAATGCCAGGAACGCTCTTCGTGATCGGCTAGGATGATCTTTGCGTAGGTAAAATACGCGCCACGCCGCCCGCGAACTTCGGTTTCGGTGGTAATCCCTTTGCCAGCGCGGAAACGGTCAAGCTGGACGGAGGACAGCAGGTAGTCGGGCTGTTGCAAACCCACTTGTGCAACGGTGGTCGCCAGCAGTGACTCGCTGGGTTCTGCTAAGTCGGTCAGCGTAGAGTTTAAGGTAAAGATAGCTAATCCGATTTCAGGGTCCAGTTCGCTGTGTTTATAAGCATCTAACAGCGAACTGAAGGTGTTCTGGGTGACCATTACTACGTTGGCTGGCAGGATATTTTGAATCCCATCCAGAATTTCAACCTGACAGGAGGTATCTCCAGAATTGACCAGCCAAGAAGTTTTGACGAAGCCGAACTTCTCACTGGTGCGCCAGGCGTAACGGTAGACTAGACCGAGGTCAAGATTGTTTTCCTCAAAAACCACCGCTGTCCCGGTTGAATTTTTATAGAGACTCCGCTCAATCGCATAGCTGCCCTGCTGCCGGTCTGAAAACGGCTCCCAGAGACTCCTCCGATGCGCGTGACGGACGATCAGAATGGCTTTATGGCCGCTGGTCTCGCTGTTCTCGGTAAGCTTGTCCACCGTGTAATAGGGAAAAAGTGCCTGCTCCGCGCTGACCCGCCCAGCCGAAATTCCACCTGTCGAGGCGATAAAGAGCCAGTGGTCCGAGCTGCTGACGAGGCTCATGAAAAACGGCTCCATCGCATCGTAGTTGCGGATTTGGTAGAAGGGCTCACCGAGAAGCGTAACGTAGCCTCCCTCGACGGCTTTCTCAGCTTGCTTTTGTGGCGTATCGCCAATAAAAATCGGTTGGGGAGTCATCATTCTCGTTCTTCCTTAGCTTGAATTGCTTGCTAAGTAATTCGCCGAAAGTAACTTTTCACAGAAGCTACTAGGCCCGGCAAATTACTCATGCTGGTAAACGCGAACGTAATCAACCAAAAGTTGGGCCGGAAAGGTCGTGTTTATACCCACCGGTCCGGGCAACTGCCCGCCGACCGCCAGGTT
Source organism: uncultured Anaerolineaceae bacterium (assembly GCA_964437595.1). Lineage (GTDB taxonomy): Bacteria > Chloroflexota > Anaerolineae > Anaerolineales > Anaerolineaceae > DSYU01. The sequence continues at coordinate 21,947 of CAYTHO010000016.1, read as the reverse complement.
GAGGATGATGAAAAAGGGCTGGTCAAAGACCCATTTCCGATCACCAAGGTCAGCGCGCGTAATGGTGTTGTATTTCGTGCCATCGTAAAACCAGCTTACCTGGTTAGCGTCCCATTCAATGGCATACGTGTGGAAATCATCGGCAATATTGTATTTCTGCCGGTTCCACTTCGTTCTACCCAGCGCTCCGGAATAGCCGGGGCCATGCATCGTTCCCATAATCAAATCGGGCTCTTTGCCGATATATTCCATGATGTCTAACTCGCCGCAATCGGGCCAGTTGTTTCCGTTGAAGTTCGCCCCGAGCATCCAGAACGCGGGCCATAAACCCGCTCCGGCGGGCACTTTTAGCCGGGCTTCGACTCTCCCATATTGAAACGACTGCAATCCCTGTGTTTTTAAGCGGGCCGAGGTGTAATAGGAGCCTTCGTATTTCTCCTGGCGGGCTTCAATGACCAGGTTACCGTTTTCAATCCGCGCGTTTTCAGTGCGGGATGTGTAATATTCCGCCTCGCCATTTCCCCATCCGCCGCCACCCAGGTCATATGTCCAATTGGCGGGATCAATTACTTTTTTATCAAATTCGTCATGCCAATCCAGCTCCCAGCCCGGTAGTGTCGGGATAGGGGTGGCCTGTGTTCCTGATACGGCTGTGCAACCGGTTAAAACAACTCCTGCCAGGCATAAACAGATAATCAGAACAAAATACTTTGGAGGTTTCATCTTTCCTGTTTTCATCCTTTTCTGAAGTTGCTAGGCAGCTCATCTTTATTGGGCCGGCGTGGCCCGCCCAATCTCATGGAGCCAGTCGATCATCATTGAACTTTTCCCTCATGCTTTGCCCATCCGGTTTCCGTTTCCTCCCCGGCATGTAGCACGCTACCGGGGAGGAAATCAGATCCGCTCTCTGCCGATTATTTCCTTTTTCCAGCATCATGGGATCAGCGGATGGCGGGTGGGTTCTCCTTGTCGGCTGAGGGATCGAATAGATGGAAGTTATCCATATTGAGAACCAATTGCACCTGGTCGCCGACCTGGAAGCGGGTGCGAGGATCGACGCGAGCGACGAAGCTGTTCTTTCCGCTAACCATGTACAAGAAGATCTCGTTACCCATCAGCTCGGTCACATCCACCTTGCACTCTATCGCTTCGGCGTGGATACCCGGAGGGGTAAACATTGGGTTGTGGATATCCTCGGGGCGGATGCCGAAGATGACCTCTTTCCCTGCATAGGGCAGATATGAATTGAGGTGGGCATCTGGAATCTTTACTGAGAAATCGCCGGTATCGATGCATAGGCCGCCAGTGATTTTCTGCAACCTGGCTGGGAAGAAGTTCATCGCTGGGGAACCGATGAAGCCTGCCACGAACAGGTTGGCGGGCTTATCATAGAGGGTCTGCGGGGTGTCGAGCTGTTGCAAGATGCCCTTGTTCATCACGGCGATGCGCGAGGCCATGGTCATGGCTTCAACCTGATCATGGGTCACGTAGATAAATGTTGTCTGAAGGCGCTGGTGCAGCTTGCTGATCTCAGCGCGGGTCTGGACGCGCAGCTTGGCATCCAGGTTCGACAGGGGTTCATCGAAGAGGAATACCTTGGGCTCGCGCACGATGGCGCGGCCAACTGCCACGCGTTGGCGCTGACCGCCCGATAGCTCGCGTGGCTTGCGCTTGATCAGGCCCTCGATGCCCAGGATCTGAGCGGCCTCTTCGACCCGGCGTTTGATTTCATCTTTCGGCACTTTGCGCAGCTTCAGGCCGAAGGCCATGTTATCGAAGACGGTCATATGCGGATAGAGCGCGTAAGACTGGAACACCATGGCGATGTCACGATCCTTGGGAGGAACGTCATTTACTACATGGTCTCCAATTAGAATACGTCCCAGTGATATTTCTTCCAGCCCGGCCAGGCAGCGCAGCGCGGTAGTCTTGCCGCAGCCAGATGGCCCCACCAGAACAAGAAACTCTTTGTCTTCAATCTCGATATTGAGATCGTTTAAGGCAGTAAAGTCGCCAAATTTCTTTGAAACGTGATCATAAGTCACACTGGCCATCGCAGTCCTCCTTTATCCTTTGACTGAACCAGCAGTCAGGCCAGAAACGATGTAGCGCTGCAAGAACAGGAACAATACCAGCATGGGGGCGGTGAGAATCAGTACCGCTGCCGCCAACAGAGGCCACTCGCTGCCATACACGCCTGTAAACACAATCAGCCCACGAGTGATGGGGTAGAAATCCTTGTTTGTCAGGTAGATGGTGGGCGCGATGATCTCGTTCCAGATACCGATGGCGTGCAGCACAATCACGGTAGCAACGGCGGGTTGGATCAGCGGCATGACGATGCTGAGCACGAAGCGGAAGTATCCGCAGCCGTCGATCGCCGCTGCTTCGTCCAGCTCCTTCGGCACGGTTTTGATATAGTTGACCAGGATCACAATCCCAATGGGGTTGACGATGAACAACATGATGTAGCCGAACTGGGTGTTGTATAAGCCCAAAGCGCGCATGAGCTGAAACTGGGGGATCAAGGCCGGCGGCAGGAACAGGGCAATCACGAACATGGTGAGCAGCCAGTTGGCCTTTTTAACGTACCCTCGGGCGATGGGGAATGCCACGAAAATCGCTGAGAGGATGAAGATGGTTGTTCCCCCAACGGTGTACAGAACTGAGTTCACCAAGTACCTGGCAAAGTTGGCTTTGTTCCAGGCATCTACGAAATTTTGCAGCCTAAATTCAGTTGCCAGCCCAATGGGATCGCGCATGAAGGACGGGTTGGTTTTCAGCGCCGTGTTGATTAGCATGAGCAAGGGGCCCAGGTAGATAATCGCAAATATCACCAGGACGGTGTACGAGGCAACCTTACCCCACGGAATACGGCGGCCTTGTTGTTGTGTGGCGGATGGATATTTTGACGTGAGTGCTTGACCGGTTGTGGCGCTCATCCCATAATCCTCGCTTCCCTGCGACGCAGAATGTTATTGACGAACATGCCAATCACCAGCACAATCAGGAACAGGACGATCGAGGCGGCAGCGGCATAACCCTGCCGGAAACTGGCAGAGGTTCCGCCGGCGGAGGCAAACCCGGTGGCGTAGATCAGGTAACCTAACACCTGCGTGCCTTGTTTGTAGCCAAGCAGCACCAGGAACAACTGCCAGGCCTGGAGGCTGCCGATGATGTTGAGGGTCAGGTTGGTGTTGACGCTGGGGGTCAGCAGCGGCCAGGTGACGTTCTGGAATACCTGCCAGGCGTTGGCGCCGTCGATGGTGGCGGCCTCGTACATCTCCGTTGGAATGGTTTGCAAGCCAGACAGGAAGATGATCATGGTGGTGCCCATGTTGGCCCAGATCTGCACCACGATCACCCAGGCAAAGGCTTCAGTTGCCTGCCCACCCAGGAACAAAGGTTGAGCCCCGAACAGCGCCAGAAGTTTTGCCAGCGGCCCGCCCATGGGGTAGAGAAACAGCGACCAGATCAGGCCCTGGATCACCGCGCCCAGGATGACTGGCATGAAGTAGAGCGTGCGGAAAAAATTCCGGCCCATTAACTTTTGATTGATGATCATGGCCACAAATAGGCCGATCACGAATTGGATGGTGGACACAAAGAAGCTGAAGATCAGGGTGCGCCCGAGAACGGCCAGATTATCGGTGGAGGCCTGACCCATCAGCAGGAATTCTCGGTAATTTTCAAGTCCAATCCAGTGCACAGGCGCACCGGGTAAGGTCGCATCTGTAAAGGAGTACACTGCAGTTGCCAGAGATGGGCCTAACGCGATGATGAAGTAGAACAGGATCCCTGGTAAGAGCAGTAGATAAGGGGTCGCTCTCGCCCAACCACGGCCGAAATGATATGTCATCTTGTCTGCCCTCCTATTGGGTTCAAATGAACCATAACGATCAGCGTGAATGCCTTTGGCATAATATTCCAGGCTTCCCGCCACCTGACGGGAAGCCTGGAACCATCCAAACCGTCTTATTTCACTGCGTCAAGACCGGACTGGAGATCTGCCTGGACTTTATCGGCTAACGCCTGGGGATCATCGTATGTGCCGAAAGGTTTGAAGTAGGTGGCCCAGGGGTTGGCGAATTCACCAGCGCCCTTGGGGGCAATCCAATACTGCTCGTAGCCGACCCGGAAGTTCGCCAGGTAGGGCGCCACCTCCTGGCCGATGGTGGTGGTCAGCTTGGCGGTGGGTTGGGTGGGGATGAAGCCGACCGCGTTGGCGAAGGCGTTGTAGTTGTCTGGGGCGGAGAACTCGGTCAGGTATTTCATAGCGGCGTCTTTGTTGGGGGTCTTGGCAGCCACGGCCCAGCCCTGGTCGTATTTACCAAACAGGTATTTGTTGTCGTCAGCATTATCCGAGCCGGGGAAGGGGATATAGCCCCATTTGAAGGACGGCGCTGCGGTGTCGATCGCGGAACCCATCCAACTGCCGCCAGGCAGCATTGCCACTTCACCAGAGGCAAAGCGCCCCGGGGCGCCATCGTTGGCGATGCCAACCGCGCCTGGTTCCATCCAGTCGCGGGCGTAGATCTGCATCTTCTTCCACATCTCCAGCGACTTAGCATCGTTCCATTTGATGCTGCCGGTCCACAGGCCCTCTACCAGGCCGGCCTGGTCCGGATAGGATGCGCCAATCAGGCCATAAGCGCCTACGAAGATGGGCCAGCCATCTTTCCCGCCGGCAGTCATGCAGGGGATATTCGCTTTCTTGAACGCGTCACAGGCCGCGACCAGCTCGCTCCAGGTGGTGGGTACCTTGACATTGTTCTTCTCGAACAGATCCTTGTTGTAGAAGATACCGCTGTAAGTGATGCGCCCCAGGTTGATCGCGTAAACTTTCCCATTATATGTACCCGCGTCTTGAATCGCGGCGGTATCATAGTTCTTCACAAAGGGCTCATTGGTCAGGTCCATCATCATCCCGGCATCGATCAACTGCTGCCAGTTCGGTGCGTCTGCTTTCTTCATATAAGGTTGGGCGGCATTGGAAAAGCCGAACAGATCAACCACATCGACATCGTTAGCGGTCAGGCGGGTTTGGGTAACCGTTGCCAGGTCGCCGCTGCCAACCACCGACATATCCACGGTAATGTTGGGATACTTCTCCTGAAACTTCTTGTTAAATTCCTCCATAAACGTAACCATTGGGGGATTCTGGTGAACCAGCACCCGCAAGGTCACTTTTGCATCAGAGGCAGCCTGGTTACCGCCAGAATTCACATCGCCCGTCTGGGGAGCAGCGGGGGAGGCACAGGCGGTTAATATCATGCTCAAGATGACCAGAACGGCCATTGAATACGCAAAGGTCTTTCTCATCGTCATTTCTCCTTGTCGAATCTCTTATCAAATGAAAGGGATGCGTTCAAAATTCGTAAAGGGCTTATCGAAAAGAACTCTTCGTATTACCTCCTCTCTTGAGATAACCTGATGTAGAAAGATCGGTTGAAAAGTCAGGATCCTTTTCGCGAACGGTGCGCGGCTAATGACCGGGCAGTCTGGTCGGGCTGGTAGCCGTACTCTTTGATCACCTTCAGCACACGCTCACGGGTGGAAGCCCGCACTCCAGGAAGCCCATTGATGACGCGCGAAGCGGTGGTACGGGAAACACCAGCTAATTTTGCGATTTGGTCCAGCGTATAAGCCTTCTGCATCTCTCTATTCCTTTTTGGTACCGCTTCCATGTTTCACTTTCATTTTAGGAAGCGCTTCCGAGAAGGTCACGGAGAAAAGCGTGTTAAAAACGGACGATTCATAGTGTTGTTGGAATCAAAAAAGCCGGCCTTCTTATAGGTCGGCCTTGATCAGTTCATTGGGTAAAGCCTTAAGAACGCCGGAATGCCTCCGGGGTCATTCCTGTCTCGCGGCGGAAGATGCGGCCAAAATAGCCACTGTCTGAAAATCCGACCTCCAACGCAATCTCGGTAATGGTTTGCCGCGTTTCCTTCAACAATCGTTTCGATTGATTGATCCGGTAGCGCTGGAGATATTCAATCGGCGTTGTTCCTAATTCCTGGCGGAAACAGAAGGTCAGGTGGTCTTCGGTAATCCCGATGTGCTGCGCAATCACCCGCCGGGATAGATCCGCGGCATAATTTTCATGCACATACGCCATTGCAATGCGTACCAGGCGCTGGGCTTCTCCACTCAACCGGCGTTTATTCTCCAGCGCCGCGCTGATGTGGGCGATTGTTTCATCGATGCTGAACAATCCTTTGCTCAATACCGTCGCTACGCCCTGGTTCAAACGGGCCATATCTGCTTCCATCAGATTCTTGCCTGTCATCACGATCACCGGAATTTTCCGCAGACTTTCCATTCCACGCATCGCTTCTAACACTTCAAATCCGTCCATTTCTGGCATCTGCAAATCCAGCAGAACCAGGTCGACGATCTCGTGAAGCAGCAGGTCCAGGGCTTCCTTCCCGTTATGTGCCTTTATAACTCGATTGGTAGACGAATGCGCCTGAACGATGCGGGCGTGCATTTCCAGGGTAGTTGGTTCATCATCTACGACCAGGATAGTACGCGTTGATCGATCTGTTTCAGCCATTAGCCATTGCTGGTCCAGGGCCCGGGTCAGTTCGGAGATTTCGATGGGCTTGGTCAGGTAATCCAGTTCGAGCAGCGAGCCATCCAGTTGGGAAGATGAGAACAGCAGCACCGGGATGCCGGCCATAAGGTTTTTACTCTTGATCTCTTTGAGAGTCTCCCATCCGAGGGCTGAATTGGTACTCACATCCAAAATGATGGCATCCGGGTCGTGGCCATTGACATCCGCGCGCCAATCCAATCCACGTTTCATCAAGGTAATATGCACCCTGAATCCACGCTGGTGCAGCTCTTCACTCAACCGCTCGATTGAGCTGGGCTGGCTGGTCAATATGATCACCCCCTGCTGAAGGATCTGTGTTTCTGGAAGTTGATGTGGTTTCTCAATAGGCAGCCGTATCGTGGGCAGGGTAAAGGAGAAAGTTGACCCGACGCCTTCCAGACCAGAAGAATGCACAGCAATTGTTCCACCGTGCATTTCCACCAGCCGTTTACAGATAGCCAATCCCAGCCCCAATCCGCCGTATCCTAACGCCACGCTGCGATCCGACTGGCGGAATTCATCGAAGATGACCTGCTGTTCGTCCGGTGAAATCCCCAGGCCGGTATCACTGACCAACACGGTAACCGAATCGCCGTGATCCTCCAGCCGCAAGCGGACGCCGCCCTTGGTGGTAAATTTGATGGCGTTGTTGATTAAGTTGAGCGCCACCTGGCGCAGGCGTGTCTGGTCGCCCCACACCCAGGGACCTGTTTCAGGCAAGTTGGCTTCGAAGATCAATCCTTTATCGGCAGCTAATTGGCTGCCGCTTTCGACAACCATACGCAGCGCCTGGCTGAGGTTTACGTTTTCATTGTTCAGACGCAGCTGCCCGGCGTCGCTGGTCGCCAGGTCGATCACATCACCGATCAACCCGCCTAGGTGCTGGGAATACGCATGGATCCGGTCAACATCCTTGCGGGCGGCTTCCGGCAGCGGCGAATCACCTTCATCATTTCCCCGCAGTACCATGCTGCTGAGTCCAACGATCAAGTTTAATGGTGTGCGCAGTTCGTGACTGATGGTCGCTAAGAAGCGGCTTTTCATCCGGTTGGCTTCTTCGGCCAACCGGCGGCCTTCGGTGGCCTCGCGGTACAGGCGGGCGCTGTTAAAAGCCCCAGCTAACTGCTGGACAATACTGCCATATAAATCGAGATTTTCCGTCCCGAAGACGACATAGCCAAGCTGGCCGGTCCGGTCGACGAGAGGAACCAGGGCCAGTTGAAAAGTCTCCTTTTCGCTGAACAGCCCGGCGGGCGGAAAATTACGACTGGAAAATTGGATGCAATCTTGTTGTGGCGCAATTCCATCTCTCAAGAGGCTCCATGCAACGGGATCTTCTGCTTCTGCTTTCAGCAGCACAACTTGCGCCAGGTGGATGTTCATGTCTGGCAAGTGTTTCGCCAGGATTTCATAGATGCTCGCCTCTTCCAGAGCCGTCTGCAATTCGGCGGTCAGCAGGCCTAACCGCCTGCTGGACCCGCGCTGATCGAACACGTTAAGGCTGTGCTGGCGCCGCATATATGCACTGATGGTCATCATCCCCTGATCAAGCAGTTCATTAACGATCTGAGAATGCTCTGAAAAAGCAGCGCCTTGATCGCTGGTGCCCAGCCTGAGCAGGAATATGACTTCTTGCCAGTTATATATTTCATCTTCGGCGGCGACAGTTTTTTGGAGAATTTCTTCTAAAGTCTTTAAGAATTCTGAAGCGTTGTTTCGCTCAAGGCTGGCAGCCAAAGCATTCACGAAATGCTGGGATCGTTCCAGGCACTCAGCCTCAGTCAGGTTTTGAGTCTGGTTATAAATGATTTTGGTAATGGCCTGCACCCATTGCGCGCGCTGAGCCTTGTCATCCAAACGTGTCATTTCATTGGCTGACCTGCTCCAACCAGTAAATACCTTTCCGGTGGCGCAGCCGCATGAATCGCGCCGCACCAGCCGGGTGTTCACTCTGTACGTTCCTTGCAGCCCGATTTTCCCATCCAGGTGAGCCAGCATTAACTCCACAGCGCGATATCCCATATGGAATAGAGGAACATGAACGCTGCTCAAGGGCGGATCCTGGGTGGCCCCTTCCAGGCGGTTGTCAAAGCCGATAACGGCAACATCTTGGGGAACGCTCCGGCCTGCCTCTTTCAGGGCCTGTATCGCGCCAAGCGCGCTTTCATCATTACTGGCCAGGATCGCCGTGAATGCCACCCCGCTCTGTAAGAACTGGCGAGTCGCGGAATATCCACCGTCGAAAACATGCCGGCCAAAGGCCACCAACGCCGAATCTGGTTCGAACCCATAGCCGGCTTCAGCAGACCGGTAAGCCCTCAGACGCTCACCAGTATCGCCCTGCATGTCATCTGGACTGCCGGCGATGAAGGCGATCCGCCGGTGGCCATGTTCAACCAGGTGTCCGAATGCTTCGGTAATGCCGCCCTCATTATCCGCCACGATTGTCGGGCCAGGTTCACCCGAGCCAATGAACAGTACGGGATACCCGGAGGAAATCTGCTCCTGGAGATATTTCGAACGAGCTGCTGAATGAAGCGGGCAGAAGACAATCAGACCATCCGTATTAAAAGGACCAATCGGGACAAAATCCACATCCGCCGCAGGTACAGGCCAGGCTGGCCGAATGGGGTCTACCGCACTGGCAGAAGTGCCCATCCCACAGCCCAGCAGCAAATTGCAGCCCATTTCTAAGGCGGCCCGATTGATGCCGCTGAAGACCGGATTGAGGTAGCTAAAAGTTGTAGCGGTTCGATATAACTGCCACCCGGCAAGTACGCCGATGGTTGGTCGATGATGCCAATGAATATTGGCCATTTGGAACCTCGTTTTTATCCAATCGAGCGCGATAGGTTTGTAACGATCGTGGACACTTTTTATTATAGAGCGTTTCATTCCGGAAAGACAGCAAATGAATGGGCGCTTGCGTTGACATACTGGTGCGTCCGCACAAAACTGGATGATGTCCTGGGCAAGGCTTCGGTCGATTATGAACTTGAATGGCGGGAAAGCATGTCTTTCCCGGCCGCGCTTAATCGCATTGGGCTGGAAGAGGAAATGCGGCCTGTCCTCGATAGTGTAGTTGGCAGGGAGAATGTCGCAAGGCTCAAAAATGCCTTTCCTTTCAACTCGGATGATTTTGCCTTTTACCAGCAGCAGGATACCCGGCGTAATGTATTTGCTGGGCGCCACCAACTTTTAGAAGGGCATAATCAATACTACAAATAATATTTATTGGTGATTAGCCATTCTAAAAAACTTTGGGGGATGATATTTTTAGAAAAATCCTTGCGCTATTGCGGCGCAAAATACTGGCTTCTCTTCTATGCTTGGAGGAGAGATAATGTTTTGGACTTTCATTTCCTTTTCATGCCAGGATATTGGGTTATATCTATCGTGATTGGGGTAAAACTGAGTCCCAGGAAGACACTTCACGGCAAAACATACGCGGTTTCGCGTATACCATTTACGTGTTTTCACGATAGGTGGATGCAGCCCCGTACCTTATAAATTAAGCAGGCAAAGAACATCAAGTGATTCTGTGAGGTGCGCTGTGAAGGAACTGGAACACATCCTGATAATGCTGTTACTGCTGGCCACTCTTATCCGCGTCAGCAGTGGAATGAAATCTGCCTTCCGCTGGCTCATTGTTGCTGTCATCCTCCTGGTGTTTTTGGCTCCCGCTGTACCGATCGCGCTCCCCTGGGAGGTGTTTACTGCTGTGATCATCCCGCTGCTTTTGTGGCAATCCGCGCAGCGGTTAGGTTCGGCAAGCTGGTTCGGGGGCGGGCTAAATCTACTGCTTTGGCTGCTTCTGGTGATTGGAATCGCCGGCGTTATCTTCTTGACGGGTGGTCTGTCTATCGCCAGTGCGCTGGTGTTTGGCTTACTTGCCGCCAGTCTGGTCTGGAATACGTTTACGTCTGAACCATCGGAAACTATCCTGGGCCAAATTGGAATTCTCACGCTCGTTTTCCTGCTCACAGGCGTTGAAACAGCGGTAGACGCGCCGGGCCGTTTCCTTTACGCGCTGATTGCCGGTGGAGCGGTTGGCGCTTTGGTTGGTTATCTTTCCACAAGAATCGCAGAGCGATTGCCCGCAGGCAGAATGCGAAGTGTCTTCAGCGTCGTCCAGGTGTATCTGGCGTACGGGATTGGCCTGATTCTTGGCCTATCCACTGTTGCAGCGGCTGTCGTGAGTGTGGCTATGCATGTGGCATATGGAACAAAACGCGGGCTGTGGTCAGAAGGGCAGATCCAACCAAAACCACTTGATAACTCGATCCTCTTTTGGGTTGGCGTGGCTGCCCTGGCCTTCTTTGGATGGCAAACGCACATCCCATTTTCGGCTGCAATCCTCCTGGAAGTTGCGCTTGCTCTGGTTTTAACCGCGGCGATCATCTGGACCGGCCAGCGGGGGAACAGCCTGACACAGGCGAACGAGTCTCGGCCCTTCGAAGCGCTTTTCCGGGTAGGCTTTTTGCTGGCTGCTGCGCTTCTGCTCTGGCCAAAAAACCTGCTGCTCGATCCGCTGCCCATTGCCATCGCGCTGGGTTTCGCCAGCCTAACGGCAGCCGCGACCGCTGTGCTTCTGGTTCCCATTCTCAACCTGTTTTCCCAGTTCGCCGATGCGCGCTCCAAAAGCGCCTATGCAGGGGCGGCGCCTGGCTTACTTGTCAAAGATCTGATGCAAGATGGGTTACCTTCCGTTTCGCCTGACACCCCAATTGAACAGATAGCGGTAATCTTCGCGGAAAACGGGACAGACTATGTCCTGGTCTTGGATGAACGTGGCCATGCCGCTGGCATCATCACGGAAGCAGACCTGTTTATTAAGGAGGAAAGACTTCCGCGCACAGATGTGACCTATTTGGCGCTGTTCCAGCAGCCTATCGAGGCAAGGGATATAGTTCATGCGTACCGGCGAATGCGTGGCATGTACCGGGCGGCGGAGATCATGACCCGGCCGGTAGTGACGATTGACTGTGGCCAGCCGGTTGATGAAGCCATTGCTCTGTTCGTGAAATATGGCTACCAACAAGTCCCCGTTACCGAAGAAGGGGGTAGCGAGCATCCCCGCGTGATCGGTATGTTGACCCGCGCAGGTCTCATTCGCCGGTTCTTTACGCTGGCTGAAAGCGATCCATCCTGAGCCATAGGGAAGCAGCTTCTACAATGGAAATAGATTACCACACCACTTATAAGGTGTTTCGATCGCCAGCCTAAAAGCGTTTCTGACCGCTCTCCTCTCCCATCTGGGGATTGATCGCGCCAGCCTGGCCGGTATTTCCATGGGTGGAGGCGCAGCGCTGGGCTTTACCCTAGACCAACCTGATCAAGTAGAACGGCTCGTTCTGGTGGATAGCTACGGCCTGCAGCGCGCGGCCCCGCGCACCGCCTGAGCTATCTCTTCGTACGCTTTCCCGGAGTGCGCCGCACAACCTGGGCAGTCATGCGCAACCGGTCGATGGTGCGCTACGCGCTGAAGGGTCTGCTCAAGCGTTCTGGTTCTGTAACAGAAGCGCTGGTAGATGCGGTATATCATGAGATGATCCGCCCAGGTGGAACGGAGGCGTTTGCCGATTTTCAAGACAGCGAGCTGACCTGGGATGGGCTGCGCACCTGTTACATAGATCGGCTGGGAGAACTGACCATGCCTGTACTGATCATCCACGGCACGCGTGATGGACTGGTGCCCCCGGAAAGCGCGCGAAGGGCGCAGGCCGCAATTGCCAAATCGAAGCTGGTCTGGATGGAGGGCAGCGGTCACAGGCCTCAGCGCGATGATCCCAATCGATTTATCCGGGCGATTCTAGACTTTTTCGTCCAGTAGCGACGGGCCATTATCGGGTCCGTCCTCCTCGCCGGAAAGCTGGTGCGTTTGCGGGTCATAATGCCCACGCAGATCGTCACTGAGGGTCTTCTCCCAGAGGGGCACGCCGGAGAAGTAAGCAGCGCGAGCGAGTAGGTGTGAGCTGATCGGCGCGGTGACCAGCAGAAAGAGCACCACCGCCAGCGCGCGCGTGGTGATGGTGATGTCGCTGAAGTAGATCGCCGCGCCCAGCATGATAAAGCCCACGCCCAGTGTCGCTGATTTCGTGTTGGCATGCATGCGCATGAACAAATCCGGCAGGCGCAGGACACCCAACGCTGCGATGAAGGTGAAAATCGCTCCAACAAGCATCAGTCCATAGGCTAAGATTTCCGCCACGGCACACTTCCTTTCTCAATAAAATGCGCGAAGGCCGAGGTGCCCAGGAAGGCAATCAGTGCCAGGACCATCGCTTCATCAATGTAAATGGGCTGATCCACCCACACGGCATAGACCCCGATCAGGCCGACTGCCGTGATTGCGATCAAGTCGAGCGCCACCACCCGGTCGGGTAGACTGGGCCCGCGGATCAGGCGGATGAGCGCCAGGAACATGGAAATAATAAGTAATCCGAACAAAATGTTGATCATTTCTGGCTTTCCTCCTGTGGCTGCGCCGGCTGGTTCTTCTGCTGTGAAAACAACTGCGCGATCCTTTGCTCAAAGCCGCTCTTGATCTCCTGCTTTGCGGCTTCTTCGCCTGGCGCATGAATGACATGGACAAACAACGTTTCGTGATCATTGGACACATCAAGAGAAAGCGAGCCGGGTGTGAGTGAGATAATATTCGCCAGCAGCGTTACCGGCACGTCTCCGCGAAGATCGAGCGGAACGGCGATCACGCGCGGCTTCATGCGTAACGGGCCTGGGCGCAACACGTCCCGTGCCATACGCAGGTTCGCGATCAGTAATTCCCACAGGAAGAAAGCGCCGAATCGCAGCAGTTGCGCGCCTCTGGCAAAATATTCTGCGCCGCCAAAAACGCCACGCAGGAGATATAGCACAATATAACCCAGGAGAAACCCTGTGGTTAGGCTCTCTAACGTAAAACGCCCGGTCAGCGCAGACCACACAAAGGCAAGTAGGATATTGATAAACAGTAGGCCCATTATTCTGCGCTCCGAAATACCGCTTCGATATATAGGGATGGATCAATCAATTCCTGTCCGGCTTGAAGCGCGATTGGGAAGAACACTCCCGCGCCAAACCCTATGGTGAGGGTGACCAGGGCGAGCAGAACCATCGGCAGGAACCAGGATGCCCAACGGTTTTCGCCGGTCACCGGTACAGCAGCAAGTTGTCCTTCGGAAATCCCTTCTACTTCCACGGGGTCTGGCTTCCAGAAACCAAGCGTCCAGATCTTGGTCATCGAATAAAGGGTCAGCAGGCTGACAAACAGCGCAACTCCAACGAGCCAGTACTGCTCCACTACCGCGCCGGCTTGCAGCAGGCTGAGTTTGGCAAAGAAACCGGAGAGCGGCGGCAGACCGGCCAGCGACAGCGCCGGGATCAGGAAGAGGACCGCCAGCACTGGCATCCGGCGGTACAGGCTGCCCAGCTTTGTCAGATCGCCGGTTCCTCCGGCACGCTCCATTGCCCCGGCCACCAGGAACAGATTGGTTTTCACCACCACATGATGGAAGATGTAGAAGACCGCCCCAGAAAGCGCCAGCGGCGTGAAGAGCGCCAGGCCCATGATCATATAGCCGATCTGGCTGATGATGTGGAAGGAAAGGATGCGGCGTACTTCGTTCTGCGCCACCGCCCCCAGCACGCCGGTGAGCATGGTCAGCCCGGAAATCCACAAGATCAGGCTCTGGAAGGGCCCGCTGTCGAGCGGGAAGATGAGGGTAAAAACGCGGATCAGTGCGTACACGCCCACTTTGGTGAGCAGCCCGGCAAATACAGCCGAAACCGCGGGTGGTGGGGCGAAGTAGGAGTCAGGCAGCCAGAAGAACAGCGGGAACACGGCTGCCTTGATGCCAAAGGCGATCAGGAACATTGCAGCCACGGCATTGATCAATCCGGAGACATTCGGGTTACCGCGCACCTCGGCGAACTTCACCGCCAGGTCAGCCATGTTCAGCGTACCAACCAGCCCATACAGCAGGCCGAGGGCTGAGAGGAAAATGGCCGAAGAGATCAGGTTGAGGGTGACGTACTTAATGGCTCCGATGGTCTGGCCTTTGTTCCGGCCCAGCGCCATCAGGACGAAGGAAGACATCAGCATCACCTCAAACCAGACATATAGGTTAAACATGTCACCGGTAAGGAATGCGCCGTTGACGCCCATCAGCAGGACATAATAGAGCGGGTAATAACCGAAGATTTCTCGCTCCTCGTTCATGCTGGCGAGAGAGTACAACTGTACAGCAAACCCGATCAGGCCCGAGACAACCACCATCACCGCACTGAAAAGATCCGCTACTAATGTGATTCCGAACGGCATCGGCCATGAACCAACCTGCACTGCCTGGATTCCTGTACGGTAGATTTCGGCGAACAGCAGCAGCGAAGAAAGGAGCAGCAGCACCCCACCAATGGTGCTGATCTGACGTTGTAGTCGCCGCGACCCTGGACGCAGCGCCAGGCCAAATAGCCCCGCGATGGCAATCAGCAGCGGGAGGATGATTGGCGTGATGAGCAGCAGGCCAGTAGAATTCATTCCTGCCCCTGACTGAGACGATCGAGATCATCGCTTCCGGTGACACGATAGACGCGCGCGGACAATGCCAGCGCAAAAGCAATCACACCCAGGCTGATCACGATAGCGGTCAGGATCAATGCCTGGGGCAGCGGGTCAGCCGAGTTCCCGATGATCGTGTTGGCATCCGGGCTAATCACTGGCGGTCCCCCGTGCGACAGGCCAGCGGCAGTGAAGATCAGCAGGTTTGTCGCATGGGTTAACAGCGCCAGGCCGATCAGTAGTTTGACTAAGCTGCGCCGAAGCAGTAGATAAATCGCTGAGGCATACAGTACCCCAATAACAACTGCGAGAATGATTTCCATTTATGCGCCCTCCTCCAGGGAGAAGACCATGGTGAGCGTTATGCCAAAGACAAGCAGGTAAACGCCAATATCGAAAAGCACCGGCGTACCGACTTCGAGCTTGCCGATTCCGGGGATGAATACATAGGTCCACAACCCGGTCAGGAAAGGCCGCCCGGCCAGCAGGCCGATCAGCCCGCTGGTGACTGCGACGAGCAGCCCGCTGGCGATGAGCAGCGCGGGCGGCACACGCAGCACGCGCCTGGCTTCAACCGCGTTATAAGCGAGGGAGAACAGGGCGAAGGCCGCGGCTGCAACCAGCCCCCCGGCAAACCCGCCGCCCGACTGGTTATGTCCCCGCACCAGCAGGAACACCGAAAAGAGCAGCAGCAGCGGCATCAAGAAGCGTACCGCGGTGCGAAGGATTAAAGAATTCATGACTGCTCCTTTCGCCGGTATTTAAGGATGGCGTATACCCCGGCGGCTGCCACCGCCAGCACGGTGATCTCGCCGAGCGTGTCTATACCACGGAAATCGACCAGGATAACGTTGACGATGTTACGCCCGTGCGCCAGTGAGACCGAATTTTCAATGAAGTATTCAGAAATGCTTGGGAATAGATCCACCCGGACTGCGGACAGCACCAGACCTGTCATCAGCGCGCCGACCAAGACAGCCACAATTGCATGGATTAAACGAGGGCCGGGCGGGCCAAGCGGATCAAAGCGGGGCAGGTGGTAAAAGGCGAATACAAACAGCACCACGGTGATCGATTCGATCAGGAACTGGGTCATGGCCAGGTCTGGGGCGCCAAACTGCAGGAAGATCAGCGCGATACTATAGCCCACCACGCCCATCGCGGCAATGGCTCCCAATCGTGAGCGCGAGCGCACGGCGGCCAGGGCGGCAATCACGATCAGCACGGCCAGGGCGGCTTCATAAAAATAGATTTCCGTCAGATCCTTGGGCCAGTGCAAGCCGCCCTGCTGCAGTAAGAGTGAACCGGCCAGCGATATCGTGGCCAGAATGATCGCTAGCAGGTAATAGCGCAGATACCCGTTTTGCAGTACGCGAGTTTGCAGCTTTGCGGCCCAGTTGAGCAAGAGGAGCGACCAACTGTAGCCGGCTTCTGGCCCCCAGCGCAGGATGGGCTGCAGGCGTTCGGCCTGCTTGCGCCAGGCATCCCAGCCGAAGTACAGCAGCGCGCCCAGCGCGATTGCCAGCGCACTCAACCCCAGAGCTGTATTGAGCCCATGCCACAGGTACAACTTCACCACCACCGGCTCGTTCAGCACTGCCTGCACGGC
Source organism: uncultured Anaerolineaceae bacterium (assembly GCA_964437595.1). Taxonomy (GTDB): domain Bacteria; phylum Chloroflexota; class Anaerolineae; order Anaerolineales; family Anaerolineaceae; genus DSYU01. The sequence continues at coordinate 5,183 of CAYTHO010000016.1, read as the reverse complement.
GGGCTGTGCAAGGTACGTGGAGGCAGCTTGCGGGAACAAACCCATTGCCAACCCGAGCACGCTCAATACCGCCGGGCCGAGCCAAAGCGCGGCCGGCGGGTCGTGCGGGTGAACGGGCGTGGGTTTGAGCTGGCCAAAGAACGGGCGCAGCACCAAAATCAGCGCCAGCGCAACCGACACCGCGCTGCTGAAAACAGCGGCGGGGACCAAGACCAGCCATACCCCCTGCATGGCCAACGCGGCCTCGAAAAGCAGCTCCTTGCCGATAAAGCTGAGCAGCGGTCCAAGTCCCGCCAGCGAGAGCGCCGCCAGACCGGCAAATAACGTCAGCAGCGGCATCTTCGCGCGCAGCCCACCCAGGCGGTCCACGTCGCGCGTGCCGGTCTCGTGATCGATCGCCCCAGCGATCATGAACAGCGCGCCTTTGTACAGCGCGTGGGCCAGCAGGAAGACAATGCCTGCCTTCGCCGCTTCTTCCGAACCGATCCCGAACAGCATGGTCATTGTTCCCAGCGAGCTGATTGTTGAATAGGCCAGGATTCGCTTCAGGTCGCTGCTGTTCAGGACGAGGAAAGCCCCCACCAGTATGGTCACTAGGCCAACGCCTGTCACCGCTCCCTGCCAGTAGACGGACTCGTGGAAGACCGGATACAGCCGGGCCAGCAGATAGACCCCTGCTTTGACCATGGTGGCAGAGTGCAGATATGCGCTGACCGGCGTCGGCGCGGCCATCGCATTAGGCAGCCAGAAGTGGAAGGGGAACTGTGCTGACTTGGTGAATGCCCCGACGAGGATCAGCAGCAGGGCGGGGACAAATAGTGCATGCTCAGAAAGCGAATCCCCCGCGTTTACTAGGTCCGATATCTGGTAGCTGCCCCCCGCCATCCCCAGCAGGATGAGGCCGCCCAGCAGCGCCAGACCGCCGCCGCCGGTGACCAGAAATGCCTGAAGCGCAGCCGAACGGGCTTCAGCCTTCTGGTTCTCAAAACCGATCAGCAGGTATGAGGTAATGCTGGTCAGCTCCCAGAAGAGGAAGAGAGTCAGCAGATTGTTTGCCAGCACCAGACCAAGCATCGAAGAAAGGAAGGCCAGCAGCAGCAGGTAGAAGCGCCCTTCATGCTCGTGCCCGGCCATATACCCGGAGGCGTAGATCACCACCAGCGCCCCAATGCCGGTGATGAGCAGAGCAAACAACAGGCCCAGCCCATCCAGCCGGAAAGCCAACGAGATGCCCAGGTCACGTACCCAAGCGAAGTTACTTTCTAGCACGCTACCCGAGGCGACGGCTGGGATATAAGATGCAAAGAACGCGAACAACCCGAGCGGCAGCAGCGCGATCAGCGGCCCAGCCCAACGTTTCCCGATCCGGTGGAGGATTGGCGCGGCAAAAGCGCCGAGGAAGCTAATTACGATCGCAACGATCATATTATTTCACCACCAGTACAGGAACTTCGGATCGCTGTACAACTGCCATGCTGATGCTACCCAACAGCGGGCCCTGCCAGGTGCTCACACCACGCGCGCCCAGGATGATCACTTCGGGCTTGAGCGTTTCTGCCACACCCAGGATAACATGCGCGGGCTGGCCCTGCAGCACCTCGGTTTCCACTTCCTGGACCCCGTGATTACGCAGTTGCTCTGCCACCCGCTGTACCAGCGATTCCGCGTCCGCTTTCTGGGCGAACGCACCCACGTTAGGAAAAGTATAGGCCGGTGAACCAGAGGGAACAGCGTTGTAGGCATGCAGAACGGTCACCTTGGCGTGAAACCGAACGGCCAGCGAGGCGGCGTAATCAGCCGCTCGTTCTGCCGAGTAGGATCCGTCGGTAGCAAACAGAATATGGTGGATCATCGTTTTTCCAAGTTTCTCCTGTCGACTTCCCCCTCTACAGCCATACTTTAGCTATTATGGTGGTCTGGAATGGGGATAATCACGTACGCAAATAGAATACAGAATATTGCCTGCTGATAACAACCGCGGTTTTGCGGAAACATTCTACGCGGTTTCGCTTATATCCGCCCCACGCCTTTTCGATATAATGGGTTTATGGCTGAAAAAATCCGTATCCTATTAGCCGACGATCATGCCCTGCTGCGTCAGGGCACTGCCGAGCTGCTCCAGCACGAAGGCGATATTGAAGTCATTGGGCAGGCGGAAAATGGACAGGAGGCGGTCCAATTGGCACAGTCGCTGCAGCCCGACATTGTGGTGATGGACGTGCGCATGCCGGGGATGTCAGGCATCGAAGCCACCCGCCAGATCCGCAAAGAGATGCCACACGTACAGGTACTGGTGCTGACAGCATATGATGACGACCAGTACGTTTTTTCTTTGCTTCAAGCGGGGGCCAGTGGGTATCTGCTCAAGGTGGCGCCTGCCAGCGAACTCGTCCGCTCGATCCGCCAGGTGCGCTCCGGTGAATCGCCGCTTTCGCCGGCCATCGCCCGTAAAGTGGTTGCCCGGCTGAACAATCCCGCGCAGGCGGCTGGAAGCGCCGGTGGAAGCAGTGATCCTGATACGCTCACGCCGCGCGAGGTGGAAATTCTCCAGTTCCTGGCGCGCGGGATGAGCAACCGCGATATCGCCGAAGCGCTCTACATTAGCGAGCGCACTGTGCAGACCCACCTGACCAACATCTTCGCCAAGATGCAGGTTGCATCACGCCTGGAAGCGGTGCTGAAAGGCATTCGCCAGGGCTGGCTGGCCCTGCACATGTGATGGGCGGCAGAAAGGGATGCCTGTGAAGCGGTGGGTGGAACGGGTACAATCGCTTAACCGGATTCAGTCGCTCCGTTTCTTTGTGTTGCTATGGCTGATCATCCCGTTCGTATTGATTCTAACCATTGTGCTGGGCGCGATTGTACTGATTTATCAAAACAGCATGATCCAACTGGTGCTGGAGCGCCACCAGCAGCTGGCCAACCTCGCCGCGGTGACGGTGTCGCAGGGTATTGAGGGCAACGCCCATGTTCTAGAAGCGCTCAGCGCCCGCCCTGCCATGCGTGAGCCATCCATTGAGGCGCGTGAGGGCGTTTTTCGCCAGTCCACGGAGGCACTTGAGGACTTCAGCGCCGGGGTGGTTCAGGTGGATGCGCAGGGGAAGATCATCGCTGCCTCTCCGAATACGGACCTTTCGCAATGGCAAACAATCCCTTCGCCGGCCTTCCTCCAGCTCGTGCAAGGTTCTGTGGCGCCCACATTCAGTAATGTGGTGACGACGAAGAACGGCACGGATTTGATCCTGACGGTCGTTCCAATCACCGGTGTGGATGGACGCCCGGCTGGCGCTATCATTGGCGGGATCGCCCTCAATAACCCGGAAAACTTTATCAGTACCGCAATACAGAAGTTGACCGGAAGCACGCCTGGAGTGGCGTACCTGGTGGATGGGCAGGGGAAAGTGATTAGCCACCCGGAGCAGAAGGAGATAGGGCAGGTATCGACGGATCTTGCCTACATCGGGCAGGGTGTGCGCGGCAGTCACGGCGGCACGCTGTGGAAAGACCCGCAGGGCGAGCAGTTTGCCGGCGCGGAGGCGGTTGTCAGCCCCACCGGCTGGCGATTGGTGGTGCGCGAGCCGTGGGAAGCCATTATCGCCCCAGTACGCCGCTACTCGACGTTGATTATAGCTTTTATCCTGCTAGCGTTTGCAGGTTTCTTCTTCCTGTCCTGGTTCGGCACCCGCCAGGTGACTACGCCCATCCAGAACCTATCCAGGAGTACAACGGCGCTTGCTTCCGGGGAAGCCATCCCACCCATGCGAGAAAGCAAGATTTTCGAGCTGGACCAGTTGCGAACTTCCTTTCTCAGCATGGCCAACCAAATTGCCTCGTACCGCGACGGTCTTCGCCACTATGTCGATGCAATGACCCGCTCACAAGAAGAGGAGCGTTTGCGTATCGCCCGCGAGCTGCACGATGAAACAGCGCAGAACCTGTTGGCGGTGTACCGGAAGATGGAACTGTACGGTACGGAGGAAATCGACCCGCAAAAAAAGCAGCAGTTGTCCATGCTGTATGACATGGTTCACCAGACGCTGCAAGGCGTGCGGCGGATCAGCCAGGATCTACGCCCGATGGTGCTGGATGACCTGGGTTTTGTGCCGGCGGTGCAGATGCTGGTGCGGGCCGCGCACGAAGGGCAGGGCGGTGTGCCGCACGTCAATCTGGAAGTCAATGGCGAGGCCTGCCTGCTGCCGCCTGCCCATGAGCTGGCCCTCTACCGCATTGTGCAGGAAGCGCTCAATAACATCCGCAAGCACGCCAGTGCTACCAGCCTCGAGGTGACGATCACCTATCAACCGGATCGCGTATCGCTGGAAATCGAAGATGACGGGGTCGGTTTTTCTGTTCCTGCTTCGTTTACTGAGCTGGTGAGCGCAGGGAACCTGGGGCTGATGGGCATTCAGGAGCGGGTATGGGCCGTGGGCGGGATGCTCTCCGTGGAATCGGAAATTGGACGCGGGACGGTTCTAAGAATATCTGTCGTTGAGCAGCCAGAATAGTAGGAACCCTATTATAGGAACTGCGGTTAGACCGCACCTGCTGGTTTTTCTCATCCCAGAAGCGGCCCGAGGCTTCCGCGACCGCCGGATTTGTGGGAACATACAAATGTGTTTCAGCCTGGCACTCAGGCGTGACGGATTGGCGGCGCTTGATTTTATAGAGGGTTTGCTGCCAGCCGGGGAGGTGCGTGAAGCTCTCGTCAGGGATAGTAAAAAAGGGAACATTGATCCTACTATTCGGGCCACCGAAGTCCCCCACCACAGCTTCCGTTGCTACCAGACAGCGCTGAATAAGCCCTTCGCTTTCCACCACGCTGAACAGGGTGATGTTGCCCCGCTCGGAGCTGGTACTGCTTAATGCGTAACGCATGGGGATATGTGGTTGCTCAGTATGGCGATGCAGGCCGGTGCTCTCGATAATGGTGACCCCCGTAATGCCCAGCCCTTTCCAGGCTTGCAGCACCGCGTTCAGATGCTTGGTCTGATCAATGACACAAAAAATAAACAAACACAGTTGTCCTCCTTGAGAAAGATAAGCAGCCTGCCTGGCGCACCGGCAGGCAGGCTGCGGGTCGTAGAACCTGAACCGCTCAGGTACAGGTGCCGGTTGAAGCGCGAATCAGTACTCGACTTTTGCACCTTAAGAAAAGAATAATCAAGTATCCCGAAAAGGGCGAA
>CAYTHO010000015.1:0-80800 GCA_964437595.1 uncultured Anaerolineaceae bacterium | reverse complement strand
CAGACTCCTGGGAGAGTAGGTCGTCGCCAAAAGACTTCTTCGTTTTAATTACCAATTTTATCCCCCCGTAAGTTGACGAAAACCCCTTCTTAAGGTATAATTTTGTCGCTGGTACTTTGCACCAGGCCGAAGTCTTCCAGGAGGATTCTATCGATAGTTTGGCGGTTTTGCCATGTATAGGTCAGACACCCCCTGTTTATGAAGTTACTCGGCTGCAGCCAGAAGCATCAGCCGATTTTTTTGTGCAAAATCCAATCTCCTACACAGAGGGGAGGTGAGATACGTGACGCTGGTAGTTATACGACCGAATGAATCGCAGGATCAACTGCTCAAGCGCTTCCGCAAGAAGGTGGTCAAGAGTGGTGTGCTCAGTACGGTTCGTCGCAAACGCTGGTTCATCAGCAAGAGCGAGCTTCGCCGGGTAGAGAAGAAAAAGGCGATCCGCCGGATGAAGCGACGGCAGTACAGCAAAACCGTTGAGTAAACCGCCGGGTGCGCGAGCCTTTTCCCGATTCGTTTGGGCGATCTAAGGAGGTTAAATGGCGAAAGAAGAGGATAAAATTCAGGTAGAAGGGACCATTGTGGAAGCCCTGCCGGGAACCCAGTTCCGGGTCCGGCTGGAAAACGGCCACGAGGTTCTTGCCTATCTCTCTGGCCGGATGCGCAAATACTATATTCGCATCTTGCTTGGAGATCACGTGCGGGTCGAAATGTCCCCTTACGATCTAACCCGCGGGCGCATTGTTTACCGCCAGAAGAAAGCTCACGAAGCTCCCCTCGAAGTGGAAGAATAGGCACGCCGGCTTTATCTTGTCTATGACAAAAACAGATCGGACCGTATTTATTATGGTCCGATCTATTTTGATTAAGGCAGATTTGCGATCGCGTCGATGATTTAGTAGCGCACGCGGTTATCAAAGCTGGTGAGCGCCTTCATATAGTTGGCGCGCTCAAAGGCGGCCGGCTCGGCTACCGCGCGCTGGCTCATGCTGCCTTTCATCTGCTGGATCGATTGGTATTCGAATTTTTCCATCCATGTATGGATATCTCCCAGCACCTCGCCAATGTGCTTGACCCCGCTTTGCAGCAGCGCTGAGGTCATCATCGAAACGCTGGCCCCTGCCATCGCCGCCTTGAGAACATCCTGTGCGGTGTGCACGCCGGAGGTCAGCGCCATGTCGGCCTGGATTCGCCCGTACAGAATGGCAATCCAGCGCAGCGGCAGGCGCAGCTCGCTGGAACTGCTCAGTACCAGGTTGGGGGTAACTTCCAATGTCTCAATATCCAGGTCGGGCTGCATGAAGCGGTTGAACATCACCAGCCCGCCGGCTCCAGCCTGCACCAGCCGGCTGCACAGGTTAGGCAGCGCGGTAAAGAACGGGCTGAGTTTTACTGCCAGCGGAATGTGGATTTGGGCGCGAACATCCTTTACCAGGTCAACGTAGGTTTGCTCTAATTCCTGGCTGGAGAGGCTCAGGTCGGTGGGGATATAGTAAACGTTCAACTCCAGGGCGTCTGCCCCAGCCTGTTCAATTTTCTTGGCATAATCGACCCATCCACCGGTTGAGACCCCATTCAGGCTGCCGATAATGGGGATATTCACAGCCTGCTTAGCCTGCTGAATCAGGTTCAGGTAAGCTTCCGGCCCGATGTTGTAGTGCTGCAGATCGGGGAAATACGTGATTGCTTCCGCATAGGTATCTGTTCCCTGGCTCAAGTAATAATCCAGGGCCAGGCTTTCCTGGACAATTTGTTCTTCGAACAAGGAATACATCACCACCGCGCTGGCGCCAGCGTCTTCCAGGCTGCGGATGCCGTCCAGTTTCTTTGAAATGGGCGAAGCTGAGGCAACCAGGGGGTTTTTCAGCTGCAAGCCAAGGTACGTAGTGCTTAGGTCAACCATATCACTCCCTCCGCGTGTTCAATAGGTCTCAACAAAGATCAATTCTATTGTAAGGTTCTTTTCCCCAGATTTCCACCCATGGTACAACCATATTTAGGAGCAAAACGGGGGTGAAAAAGGGGTGTGATGTCGTGAGGGCATTTCTTCCCCGCTTCATCACACCCCAGTAAACCCATTATTTATTGACCCCGGTGGGTGTTACTCGGTCTTCTCGTCCCCGTTGGTCTTATATTGGATGGCTGCCATCTGCTTGTAGAGGTTCCAGCGTTTGGCCACATCATCCTTAGCCTGTTCCATCAGCTTTTCAGCGCGGGCTTCGTCCGACTGAACCAGCATGCGGTAGCGGGTCTCGTTGTAGGCATAATCCTGAACGGATACCGACGGATCTTTCGAGTCGATTACCAGCGGGTTCTTGCCTTCGTCGACCAGGGCCGGGTTGTAGCGGTACAGCGGCCAGATGCCCGACTGTACAGCCAGGCGCTGCTGATCCAGGCCCTTGCGCATGTCGATGCCGTGGGCGATGCAGTGGCTGTAGGCGATAATCAGAGATGGGCCATCGTAGGCGTCCGCCTCTAGCAGCGCGCGCAGCGTTTGCTGGTCATTGGCGCCCATTGCGATGTGGGCGACGTAAACGTACCCGTAGGCCATGGCGATCATGCCCAGATCTTTCTTCGGCATGCCCTTACCGCCCATCGCGAACTTGGCCACTGCCGCGCGCGGGGTAGCCTTGGAGGATTGACCGCCCGTGTTTGAGTACACTTCAGTGTCCAGCACCAGAACGTTCACATTGCGTCCCGAGGCCAGCACGTGATCCAGGCCGCCGTAGCCAATATCGTACGCCCAGCCATCGCCGCCCATGATCCAAACGCTCTTCTTGACCAGGAAGTCGGCTACCTCGGCCAGTTTCTTGGCCTTCGGATCGGCAATTCCGGCCAGGCGCTGCTTGAGCGTTGCGATGCGCTGGCGCTGCGCGCTGATGCCTTCCGGGGTCGTCTGGTCGGCATTCAGGATTTCCGCCGCCAGGCTCTCACCGATCTGGCTTTCCAGAGCCTTCAGCATCTCGCCGGCAAATTCCATCTGCTTGTCGATGGTCAGGCGCATGCCCAGGCCAAATTCCGCGTTATCTTCGAACAGCGAGTTCGACCAGGCCGGGCCGCGGCCTTCTTTATTCTTCGTCCACGGTGTGGTCGGCAGGTTGCCGCCGTAGATCGAGGTGCAGCCAGTGGCGTTGGCGATGATGGTGCGGTCGCCAAACAACTGCGAAACCAGCTTCACATACGGGGTCTCACCGCAGCCGGCACAGGCGCCAGAGAACTCAAACAGCGGCATGAGCAGCTGCGAGTTCTTGACGGTGGTCGGCGGGGTGACGCAGGGATCGCCATCCGGCAGGGTCAGGAAGAACTCCCAGTTTTCGCGTTCCGCCTCGCGCAGGGGCGGCTGCGGGGCCATGTTGATCGCCTTGCGGCCAACCTGGGTCTTGTCCTTGGCCGGGCAGGCTTCGATGCACAGCGCGCAGCCCGTGCAGTCTTCCGGGGCCACCTGGATGGTGTATTTCATCCCGGGCAGTTCCTTGAACTTGGCTTCCATCGATTTGAAAGTTGCCGGGGCATTCGCCAGCAGGGCGGGTTCGTACACCTTGGTGCGGATCACGGCGTGCGGGCAGACGATGGCGCATTTACCGCACTGGATGCACAGGCTGGGGTCCCAGACCGGGATTTCCAGGGCAATGTTGCGCTTCTCGTACTGGGCGGTGCCGGTCGGGAAGGTGCCGTCGATTGGCATTGCGCTTACCGGAACATTATCGCCTTCGAAGATCGTCATGGGGCCAAGCGTGTTGCGCACAAACTCCGGCGCTGAGCTGTCGATCGCAGGGCGGCGGGTAAGCATGCTGGTGGCCTGCGCCGGAACGATGACCTCGTGCAGGTGCTCCAGGGTCTGGTCTACAGCCGCGAAGTTCTTCTGCACCACGGCCTCACCGCGCTTGCCGTAGGTCTTCTTGATGCTCTTCTTGATCTCTTCGATCGCCTGTTCGCGTGGCAGCACGCCGCTGATGGCGAAGAAGCACGTCTGCATGATGGTGTTGACCCGGCTGCCCATGCCGGTCTTTTCGGCCACTTCATAGGCATCGATCACGTAGAAGCGCAGCTTTTTGGCGATGATATCCTTCTGCACTTCCACCGGTAGTTCATCCCACACCTTGTCGGGGCCGTAAATGCTGTTCAGCAGGAACACCCCGCCGGGCTTGGCGTAGCGCAGCATATCAATGCGCTCGAGGAAGGAGAACTGGTGGCAGGCCACAAATTCGGCGGTGGTGATCAGGTACGGGGCGCGGATGGGCTTGGGGCCGAAGCGCAGGTGCGAAAGGGTAATGGTGCCCGATTTCTTTGAATCGTAGTAGAAGTAACCCTGCCCGTAATTTTCGGTTTCTTCGCCGATGATCTTGATCGAGTTCTTATTGGCGCCCACGGTGCCATCTGAACCCAGGCCGAAGAAGATGCACTGGACCGTTGAAGGATCCAGGATCTCGAAGCTCGGATCGTAATCCAGGCTGGTGAAGGAAACATCATCGTTAATGCCGATGGTGAAATGCTTCTTGGGTTCCGCCTTGCGCATCTCATCAAAGATGCCCTTGGCCATGGCCGGGGTGAATTCCTTGGAAGACAGACCATAGCGCCCGCCGATCATCTTCGGAGCGGCTCTAAACGGCGCCTTGCCGTTGGCCAGGCCTTCGCTGACCGCGGTGACCACATCCTGGTAGAGCGGTTCGCCCGCCGCGCCGGGTTCTTTGGTGCGGTCGAGAACGGCAATTACCTGGGTGGTGGCCGGCAGCGCCTTGAGCAGGTGCTCTACCGAGAACGGGCGGTACAGGTGTACGGTGACTACGCCCACCTTCTCGCCGTGCTTGTTCAGGTACGCGGCTGTTTCTTCCATCGTCTCCGCGCCCGAGCCCATCACGATCACCACGCGCTCAGCATCCGGAGCACCAGTGTAATCAAACAGGTGATACGAGCGGCCAGTCAGCCCGGCAAACTTGTCCATCGCCGCCTGAACGGCAGCCGGGGTCTTGGCATAGAACGGGTTAACCGTCTCGCGTTCCTGGAAGAAGACATCCGGGTTCTGGGCCGTGCCGCGCAGCATCGGTCGTTCAGGGGTGAGCGCGCGGGCGCGGTGCTGGCTGATCAGTTCTTCACTGATCATGGCCTTCATGTCATCGTTGGTCAGCTGCTCGATCTTGTTGATCTCGTGCGAGGTGCGGAAGCCATCGAAGAAGTGCAGGAAGGGGATGCGCGTTTCCAGGGATGCGGCCTGGGAAATCAGCGCCATGTCATGCGCTTCCTGAACCGAGCGCGACGCCAGCAGCGCCCAGCCGGTACCGCGCACGCTCATCACGTCTGAGTGATCGCCAAAGATGGAGAGCGCATGAGTGGCCAGGCTGCGCGCGGAGACGTGCAGCACCGCGGGGGTCAGCTCGCCGGCGATTTTGTACATATTGGGGATCATCAGCAGCAGGCCCTGCGAGGCGGTGAAGCTGGTGGTCAGCGAACCCGCTTGCAGCGCGCCATGAACTGCGCCCGCTGCGCCGCCTTCCGACTGCATTTCCGCTACCAGGGGTACCGTACCCCACAGGTTGGGGATTTTTGCAGCAGCCCAGGCATCGGCAAACTCGCCCATACCGGAAGAGGGGGTAATCGGGTAAATCGCGATTACTTCGTTCAGCCGGTATGCCACGTACGCTACTGCTTCGTTTGCATCAATTGTTACCATTTGACGCGATTTCATGAGGCTCACTCCATAAAATAAATTGGTTCAGAAAAAAAGCCCGGAGACTCTTCCTGAAGGATTGAGAAAAAAGGTCTATACATTCGATAGACTCTGGATACTCCAATCTAAAGAGTTTATTGTGAAATGCCGGAATCCGTAAGTAATATAGGTCACCAATTCTACCTGTGACCTGTCATATTGCGACAAAATTAGTATAGATTATAAAATTAGAGAGTGAGGATTTTTGTATGCAAGCAGAATGATGGTTGACACTACCTCTTTGTCTGACAACGGCATGATAATGAATATATATCGAGAACAGGCATCGTTTTTGTCGGGTAGCCTGTTGAAAAAATTGTTCTCTAACATTTGAACAGGAGGATGGGATGCCCCTCAAGGGTCGAATCGTTGTAAGCGAAACGTACTGCAAGGGCTGCGAATTGTGCGTTGGCGCTTGCCCCCAGAATGTCTTGGGCCTGTCAGCTGAACGCCTGACCGCCAAGGGATACCACCCGGCGGAGTTAATTGGCGATGGCTGCACGGGATGCGCCATTTGCTCTATCGTTTGCCCTGAAGCCGCCATCATCGTTTACCGCGAAGTCGCGCGCCGCGAACCGGCGCAGACGCCGGTTGGCTAGGAAGGATGGATTGCATGGTTCGCGAGCTTATTAAAGGAAACGAAGCTATTGCAGAGGCGGCGATCCGCGCCGGCCTGCAGGCCTATTTTGGATATCCCATAACACCCCAAACCGAGCTGCTCGAATGGATGTCGCGCCGCATGCCCGAACTGGGGCGGGCCTTTGTACAGGCAGAAAGCGAGCTGGCTGCCATCAATATGGTGTACGGCGCGGCCTGCACCGGCGCTCGGGTGATGACCTCTTCCTCCAGCCCGGGCATCAGCCTGATGATGGAGGGTATTTCTTATATTGCCGGCACTGAACTGCCCGTGGTGCTGGTAGATGTGATGCGCGGCGGCCCCGGACTGGGGAACATCGCCCCTGCTCAATCCGACTATAACCAGATTGTTCACGGCGGCGGTCATGGCGATTTTAATATGCTGACCCTGGCCCCTGCCAGCGTTCAGGAATCCATCGATCTCACCGTTCTGGCTTTCGACCTTGCCGAAAAATATCGTTCCATTGTTACCATCCTGCTGGATGGCAGCATTGGCCAGATGATGGAGCCTGCCGAGCTTCCTGAGATGCGCCCGCTCAAGACCACTTTCCCTGAATGGGCCGCCTTTGGCGCTAAGGGCCGCGCACGTAACATCTTGACCTCCATTTACCTTAACCCGCCGGATGAAGAGGTTACGAACCTGCGCCTGCTGCGCCGCTGGCAGGAAGTTGAGGCCAATGAGGTGCGCTACAAGGAATACTTCCTCGAAGATGCGCGCTACCTGGTGGTTGGTTTTGGCTCTGCTGGCCGGGTGGCGCTTTCCGCTGTGCGCGCCGCGCGCGCTGAAGGCATCCCTGTGGGGCTGCTGCGCCCCATTTCGCTCAACCCCTTCCCAAGAGATGCGATCGCCCGCTTGAGCAAGCAGGTGGAGGCTATGCTGGTAGTGGAAATGAGCGCAGGCCAGATGCTCGAGGATGTCCGCCTGGCGGTGTCCGGCGCTGCCCCGGTCGAATTTTACGGCCGCCTGGGCGGGGTTGTACCCTTCCCGGATGAAGTGCTTGAGCAGATCCGCAGCCTGGCGCGGGGCAATTACTCCCGCGAAGGTCACCCGCGTGACCGCTGGCTGAAAGTTATGGCGAATGTCAATTAGGAGCCGACGATGGCTGTGATCGAACCTTTGCAGGAACAGCTTGTTTATACCCGGCCCGAGGCGCTGGTCGATACGGTTACCCATTACTGCCCGGGCTGCACCCACGGCGTAGCCCACCGCCTGGTGGCCGAGGTGATCGATGAAATGCACCTGCGCGAGCGGACGGTTGGGGTAGCCTCGGTGGGCTGCTCTGTGTTTTCCTACAACTATTTAAACATCGACTTCGTCCAGGCGCCGCATGGTCGGGCGCCGGCCATGGCCACCGGCGTCAAGCGCGTGCTGCCTGACCGGGTGGTGCTGACCTACCAGGGCGACGGCGATATGATCTCGATTGGTACCGCCGAGATCGTCCACGCCGCCGCGCGGGGTGAGAATATCACCGTGATCTTCATTAATAACTCCAACTACGGCATGACCGGCGGGCAGATGGCGCCCACCACGCTGCCGGGCCAAAAAACCACTTCCTCGCCCGCTGGCCGCGATGTGGAAACCATGGGCTTTCCCATCCGCGCCGCGGAAATGCTGGCAACTCTGGATGGCGCGGGATATATCGCCCGCCGCAGCCTGCACGATCCGAAAAACATCCGCATGGCCAAGAAAGCCATCCGTATGGCCTTTGAAACCCAGGTGCGCGGCATGGGTTTTTCCATGGTCGAACTGCTATCTGTATGCCCCACCAACTGGGGACTCACCCCGGCCCAGTCGCTCAAATGGCTTGAAGAACACATGGTGCCGTATTACCCGCTGGGAGATTTCAAAATCTCCCCGTCCGTGGCCCAGATCAAGATCTAAGGCGGAGGAACCATGCAAACCGATATTATCATTGCCGGTTTTGGCGGTCAGGGCGTGCTGTTTGCCGGTCAACTGCTGGCGTACGCCGCCATGGATGAGGGCCGAGACGTCACCTGGATCCCTTCGTATGGCCCGGAAATGCGCGGCGGCACCGCCAACTGTACCGTAGTGATCTCTGATGAGGAAATTGGCTCTCCCCTGGTGCGCAATCCACAGGCCGTGGTCGCCATGAATCTGCCCTCGCTGGATAAGTATGAAGCCCTGGTAAAGACAGAGGGTATTGTTATCGTCAACGCCTCCATTATCAATCGCAATGTCACGCGCACCGATATTCGCGCGGCCCTGGTTCCGGGCAATGAAATTGCCGAATCGCTCGGCGACCAGCGCATGACCAATATGGTTCTGCTGGGCGCGCTGCTGGCCAACCTGCCCGTGCTTCCGCTGGAGGCCATTGAACGCGCGCTGCAGGATCATCTTCCAGCCCGGCACCAGCGCCTGTTGCCTCTCAATATCCAGGCGCTGCACCGCGGCGCGGAATATGTTGCCCAGGTAATAAAGGATTAGTAAAAAACATCCACGGAATTTTGAACAGCTTGCAAGTTTTAAAAAATTATGCTATTATAACGCTGACCTCTCGTAAGTGATCGGTGAGGTCAGTGTTATATCTCATTCCATGCGGAATCGCTCCTTAGGGAGTGTTTTTTTGTCGTTTAAGACCCATTTGGAGAAAGCTCCTCTGGGAAACATCACTGGACAAGGAATAAGACAAATCATGCCTACTTCTTTCCTCACTCGTGAAGGCTTTACAAAACTGCAAGAGGAGTTAGAGTTCCTTCGCAAGGAAAAACGCGAAGAAATTGCCAACCGCCTTCATGAAGCCATGGAGGGCGGCGAATTGATCGAAAACGCGGAGTACGAAGCCGCGAAAAATGAGCAGGCGTTCGTAGAGGGGCGCATCAAAGAGCTCGAAATTTTGCTTGCCACCGCTCGCGTCATCGATGAAGTACCTCACCAGACCTCCGATATGGCTCAGGTTGGCTCAACGGTAACCATCCAGGAGGAAAATATGGAACCTGAGGTATATACCATTGTGGGCGCTGCTGAAGCCAACCCGGTACATGGGAAAATATCCAACGAATCCCCGCTGGGACGGGCGCTGCTGAACCGCAAAGCCGGCGAGCGGGTGCAGGTGGATGCTCCCGCGGGTTCCTTTGCGGTCACGATTTTGAAAGTGGAATAGAAATTCGGACTATCCTTTCAGAAATGACAGTAACAACGGCGCCCAGGCGCCGTTGTGCTTTTTAACCACGCCTGTACCGTGGCTGTTGTTCGATTTGCAGTTTTGTGAACTTATTTTTTTCCTCGGATGCTTGTACCAGCCATCGAATTTCTTATAATAAAACCATACCTGGTACGGCTACAGCATCCATCTTGTTGGGGGTTGGGGGATTACCGGGGGCGCTGCTTGCTGCTCAAGGTTCTTCCAACTCCTTCCAGTTATTGGAGAGGTCAATTCATCATGAATGCATTTTCCCTTCATTCTAAGAAAACCCTGGTAAATACCCTGTTTTCGATCATCCTCATTCTGGCCCTGCTCGTTCCTGGCGCTCAGGATTCCGTGCATGCCCAGCTTGCAGCGCCAATGCTCACCTTCCCGGAGGATGGCAGCACCGTTACCGCTACCGGCGAATCCGGAACGATTAAAGCCCCACCACAGGCGCTCCCGGTATTTTCTTGGGAGCCGGTCGAAGGCGCAAAGACCTACCGCATCCAGATGTCGCAGGATATTAATTTCGCTGACGCCACCAAAATTTTTGTTAACATCACAACGCCGAATACCCAGTACATACCACCTACAATCACCAGGCTGAACGATGGTGATTGGTTTTGGAGAGTACAGGTGGCAACGCCTTCACCTGCCGGCAGTTTCAGCGATGTCTGGATGTTTACCAAAGATTGGTCAAGTGACGGCAACCGCCCCAACCTGACCGCCCCCGCGGACGGCGCTACCCTCCCGCTCTTCCAGTCCCCGGTCTTTAGCTGGACCCCGGTGATTGGCGCGGGCTCGTACCGTCTGCAAATATCCACGAACAATAACTTTACTACCACGGTGCTCAATATTGTGACTCTGGCCACCACATATCAGCCGGATGGCACCATCGCAAACGGCGACTATTTCTGGCGCGTCATCCCGCTAGATGCGGCTGCGACGCCGCACGAAGGCACCCCCAGCCTCGTTCGTGGTTTCAAAATGGACTACAGCCGGGTGGACCTCAGTCACCCGGAAAACAACTACGTGCCGGTGCTGCTGGAACCATTGAATGAAGCCACGCCCACCTTTACACCCACCTTCCGCTGGACGGCAGTGCGCGGGGCCAGGGATTATGATATCCAAATCAGCACGTTATCCACGCTGGATGGTGGTTTCGTAGCCAACACCAGCACCAAAAATACCACCTTTACCTTAACCAGCCCGCTGGAAAACGATACGAACTATTACTGGCGGGTGCGGGCCTGCAACGGGATATCCTGCTCGGCCTGGAGCAACGGCAATACCCCCTGGCACTTTGTTATGCGCTGGTATATCCAGCCGGTGCTGCTCACCCCTACGGCCACCTATCAATACGTGCGCTTCCCCTTCTTTAGCTGGACGCCCGTTCCCGGGGCCGCGCAGTACCGTATTGAGGTCAGCCGGACCTCCGGTTTTACCAAACCCCTGCTGATCGATGAGACGGTATCCAATACCTACTATACCCCGGAAAAGTATGAAGGGGATGAAGGCATTCGCTACTGGCGGGTCACGCCGATTAACACCGCCACGAAATACGGTAAGACTAGCCAGGTAGGGCAGTTCACCAGCTACGCGCTGAATAATGCTCCCGATCTGGTATCTCCCCTGCACTATTACCTGCCCAATACCTTCCCGGCCCCGGACCAGGCCGTTTCCATGAATCCCTACATCGACCGCAGCGCGGCCTACCCATTTTTTACCTGGCAGCGCCTGTTTGATGCCACGCTGGAAGAAATGGGCGGTACGGGCGCTGTTATTCCTGGCGCGTATCATGTGGTGGTTGGCACTTCGCTCACTCCGGATAGGAGGGTGGGTAATGTGGTGTGGCAGGTGAAAACCGAAAACCTGTCCGCCGCGCCGACGGTGACGCCAAGCAATCCCAATCCTTTTAATCCCGAACCCAACACCACCTATTACTGGCAGGTCACCCCACTGACCGCCATTGACGGCGGCGAGGTGGCGGGCGCGCACCCCAGCCAGCCGTGGCAGGTGCGCTTCAATTCCGCCAAAGCGCTTGCGGCCACCACTGGCGCCGCGCCCCAGCCCCTGCGCCCGGTGTTTACCAGCACCTACGATCCTTCCATATTCCCCGGGTACGACTCCGCGGAATTTGTCGAAATCACCCCCGCCCTCGAATGGTTCCCTCTCAGCGGCGCCACCAGGTACCGCGTTCAGATCAGCCGCTATGCCGATTTCTCCTCCCTGGTCGAACAGGCCGAGGTGATCAACCCGGTGTATGTGCCCACCACCAGTTATGGCCAGCGCAGCCTGGGAGAGGGCCACCTCGAATTTGGCTCGTACTACTGGCGCGTTCAGGCGTACAAAAACGGCGTATGGGGTCCATCATGGAGCGCAACGTGGCGATACCAGATTGCCGCCGGGAGCCAGTGGGCCGCGGCGCGCAACCCCGGCGATGTGGCTAACCGCCTGGAAATTGCCAGGGATGCAGTGGATACGGTAGCGGATGATTACAAGCTCGAAAAATTATATGCCGCTCAGGATGCAAATTACTGGTACTTCGGCTTTGACTATTTCGGCACGGGCACCAGCAAGTACGTTCTCTATCTGGATATTGACAACCGCGCCGGTTCTGGCGCCACCTATGATTACAAAGGCTACCCGCTGACCGCCGATACTGCCCACCTGCCGGAGTATGCCATTTATATTGACAAGACCGCCGGGGTTATGGACGCGGACCATACCACAATCTATAAATGGCAGAACAGCACTTGGGATGATGGGTTCACGCTGTTTGCGATGGGCGGCAGTGTGTTTTACGACCCTGCTGCGCATGTCGTTGAATTAAAGATCCCATACCAACCCATTGGTTATGAAGTGCAGACCGGCACGTACAGCCTGGCGCTGGTCAGCCTGAATGGGACGGGTTCGACGGCGATGGACACTGTCCCGGAAAACCCGATTACCAGCGGAGCAGCCACCCTCAAGCGCGTCACCACCGTCTCGGAGCACCTGTCGCTGACCATCCCGCAGAGCGATCTGGCCGGAGACCCGACCACCTATCCCTTTGTGCCCCCCTTCTTCTGGAACTCACCGGCAGGCTCCCCTTGGTCCGGCTTTGAGGGCATTGTCCACCGGGATGTTGAATTTAAATCAGAAGCAGCAACGCTGACGATGAAATCGACCGACCCCTGGTACCTCCCTCCCTTCCACGCCTGGCCGGATGATTTTCAGGGTGACAACACCTATTACTGGAAAGGCCAATCTCGTTATCTCGGCGCTTCCGGCCCGTTAAGCTCCTGGAGCCAGGGGATGCGCTTTGAGCGAGAGGGCTTTGTCGCCAAGAACCTGAAAGTATCGGTGAGCCAGGCTACCCCAACCTTTAGTTGGGACCGGGTGGAAGGCGCCGCGCAGTATGATATATTGGTCGATAATGATCCAACTTTTGGTTCCCCCGCGGTAAACAAAAGCACTTCGGAAACCAGCTACACGCCCTTGACCGCCCTCCCCAATGCCACCTATTATTGGAAGGTGCGGGTGGTGCGCAGCGGCGGTGGCGAGGTGTACAGCCAGTGGACGCCAAACCAGCAGTTCACCCTGGCGCTACCCGTTCCGAGCGGCCTGACCCCCAATGATCCGGCAGCTACCAGCCCGGTAAGCCGGGCGCCCACCTTCTGCTGGAATGTGCTCTCCGTTACCGCTGGCGGCGGGCAGACCGTGCTTTTCCCCTGGAGATACCGGGTTGAAGTAAGTAAGGGCGACCCGGAATTCAATCTAATCTATGATAAAGTCGACACCTTGCAAAACTGCTGGACGCCGGTAAAGGGCTACGAGGATTCGAAATACTACTGGCGGGTGGCTATGATTGATGGCGGCAGCAATGTGAGCGGCTGGAGCGCGGTGGCCGAATTCACCAAGCAGTATCCGCTGGTCAAAGCCAAGTCGCCGGTCAGCGGGTCATCCTCGCCCGCCACGCCTACTTTCACCTGGACGGCAATCGATGGGACAACCCCCTACGTACATGGCGCGGCAACGTACCTGATTGAAGTTCATGGGAATCCAGAATTCTCCCAGCGGATCGACTATGTCACCACTGCGCAGACCACTTTTACGCCAACGAAGAAATATGCCGAGGATAAAACCTATTACTGGCGGGTGCGCATGATTGATGCCGATGGACGCCCAGGCCCCTGGGCGCACGCCCTGGTTTCAGTCGGGAAGAGTAAGGTATATCTCCCCATGTTGAGAAAATAACCTGATAAAAAGGGCGCTGCGTGGTTCTCCGCGCAGCGCCCTTTTTTTATTGGATCTTAATCGGCTCTACTCGCACGTTCCCTTCGCCTACCAGCTCGATCAGCTTGCGGATCAGCTCCGAGCAGATCCCCGTGGTTTCGTTGGGAAATTCCATCAGGAAGCGCCGCCCCCCTTCGAAAACCAGGAAAGCGAACTTGTCTTTCCCCGGGAAGGAGTGCAGCGTTCCATGGATGCGTTTGAGGCGGCGCACATCGTGGGCCTTATCGCTTCCCGAGCGCAGAATCACTGTCAGTTGGCGCGGTTCGGCATCCGCTGACGCGCTGGCTTGCTCGCCCGTTTCGCTGGTGGGAGGAATCGTCATTGCGGGTGATGGAACAAAGAACGGCATGGACAAGAAGGGGGGAGCCTGGCCTTCACCGCCTGGCAGGCTGTCAGCAGTCTTGGCGCCGGCAGTGCTGCCGCCGCCCGCCGAGGGCTTCGCCCGCATGCTCAGCACCGGCTCAACATGCTCCGCATCCTCACTGGCGGGTTCGGCGGGCGCTGGAGGAGGCGCTTCCACGTTCCGGCGCTCGGCGATCTTGTTCAATACGGCTGGCTGTGCTTTGGGTCCATACGCTTCCTGCACCGGCGGCGCGAACTGGTCCCAATCATCTGGCCACAGCGGCGGCCCCTCATCTTCATACGGGTCCGATTTGATCTCAGCAGCCTTTGCTTCGACAGACCTTGCCGCATCGCCGGTTCCGGCCTCTTGCGGCGATTGCTCCAAAACCGCTTCTTGCGCGCGGCTGGCTGAAGAGCCTTTTACCATGCTGTCCTGTGCAAGCAGAACATCGATTTCCGCTGCGCCAAACAGCTCACCAGAAGGCCCCGCATCCGCCTCGCCGTCCTTCAGATCCTCACCCACGGGCGCTTCTTCATCGAAGTCTTCTGGTGCTGCCCGCTGCGGCATACCCTTTTCGCCGTAGACGGCCAGCACAGCAGGAGGCAGGTACGCGCTGGCATCGATGTCCATCACTTTGAGCGCCTGTTCCAGGTCCATTTCATCCAGCCGGTCTACCAGCACTTTTGGATCGCCGCCAGCGGCATCAATGCTGCCTTCCGCGATCAGCACACGGTCGGGAGTGACCAGCTTGCTGTAGCGATCCCAGGTTCGTGGGAACAGCACCAGCTCGATCGGCCCCTGGATATCTTCCAGGGTGGCAAAGCCCATCGCCTTGCCCGTTTTGGTCTGGTGCTGGCGGAAGCGGGTCACCATCCCCGCTACGGTGACTTTTTCCTTATCGTGCGCCTCGCCCAACTGGCCGGAGAAGTGGGTCACTTTCCGCCGCAGCGCCGCCAGGTAGGGCGAAAGTGGGTGATCTGATACATACAGCCCCAGCAGCTCGCGCTCCCACTCCAACTGTTCGCGGGTATCCATCGAAGCCGCGATGGGCAGGCTGATTTCATCCACCGTTTCGGCAAAACCACCGAAGAAGCTGAGCTGTCCGGACTGCAGCGCCTTAAAGTGGCTGGTGCTGACCGAAAGCATCTGATCCAGCGCGTCCAGCAGCGCGGCGCGCGGCCCCAGCGATTCCAGCGCGCCGACCTTGATCAGGCATTCCAGCGAGCGTTTACCCACTGCGCGCAGGTCTACCCGTTGGATAAAGTCATTGAGTGTTTTGAAGGGTCCATCCCGGCGCACTTCCAGGATCAAATCCACTGGCGCCTGCCCCACGTTCTTCACCGCGCCCAGCCCAAAGCGGATAGCCGGCGCCTGGCCCGAGCGGTCCTCAATGGTAAAGTCCCACCCCGAACTGTTGATATCCGGCGCCAGCACATCGATGCCCAGCGCGCGGCAGTCGGCCACATAAAAAGCCACCTTGGCGGTATCGTTCTTTTCCGCCGAGAGCAGGGCAGTCATATATTCGGGGGTGTAATGTGTCTTTAGATAGGCCGTCTGCACAGAGATGATGCCGTAATCCGCGGCATGGCTGTTGTGCACTACGATATCATTTGCGATAAAGTTATGCGTTTCAGGCACTTCCAGATCGTAGGTTGGCTTTTCGCCTATCCATTCGATCGAGCGGACCTGGTCCCAGTAAATATCACTTTTCGCATGTTGCGCCAGCATGGGGTCGTCAAAGTATGCGGCCAGCCGCGATACGGTTGCGCGCCTGAAGCCCACCTTCCCATTTGAATTGGTGGGGGAGAATTCTCGTTGTGCGATGCCCGTTTCTGCATTTAACTGGAGCCAGGTGATCCCGGTCATCTCTTTAGCGCTGCGCACCAGGGGCTTGATTAATGCGGTGGGGACCACATCTTTTGTTCCAGCGGCTGCTGGGATGGCTTCAAGGATCATGCCTTGCAGCGTTTTTTGCTTTGCCGATGGGATCATCTGGCTGCCAACCGCTTCGGAGAACCGGGCCAGGTTCTCGTTACCGGTGATAAACACCTGATACCCGGTGCGTCCCTCTTTATACGGGAACTGTACCGTGCGGATGCTGCTGAGAATGCCCAGCCGTAACAGCAGGTGCTGAATCTGATGCGCCAGACGTTCCGAGGCCGTTGCGTAGAACAGGCAGCGGCTGGTTTGGTCAATATGCCCGTCGCCCTGCCACATGCGACTGATCAGCAGGCCAAGCTGCTGGTTGTTCAGTTCAAAAGCCTCAGCAGGAATCTCTTTGTCACGGGCGGTTTTTCCCAGCAGTCCTAACTGCTGGGCCCAGATAAAGATTCCGGGTGGAGATTCTCGCTCCGCGCGCCTGGCATACACCGACCAGGTGTTTTTATGCATCTTCACGCTGCAGCGCACATTAGCAAATTGCTCTGCGGCGTTCACAAAGTCATCGACTTCCGCCTGATCCTGATTATAGTAATACACCGAGTGGGGATGGCACAGGTTGCCTTCAGCCAGCAGGTGGCCCAATGCGATCACTTCGTGTTCGTGCCAGGCGCGTTGCCCTTCCACTGGGATAAACCGTGGTGTAGCAATGTGCTCGCCGGGTTTAATCTGGTCGAGGCGCATCCAGCCATTGACGGTCAAAAATGGATGGTTCGCGGTTGCCTCGATGCTGCGTCCGGAAGCGGTTACCAGCCGGAAGACGGGCTTTACCCCGTTTGCCATGACCTGCGCTACCTGCCCCCTTTTAAGGTTGAGCGTGCCCGTATCCAGCGTCATCGTCTCGCTGAGTTTGGCGGTCTGGCGGTACAGATCCTCGATGCGCACCATTCGCCCGGTGCTGGCATCGATCACCTCAACATTTCCCGGCAGGCACTTATTGAACCCGTAACGCGCGAACTCTTCCCAATCGGTGAAGATCGCTTCAGCGGTTTCTTTGGCCATCCCGCGCTTTACTGCTCCCGCGATAAACTTTTCGCGGTGCTTCATCAGTTTATCTTTGAGCTTCTTGGCAATTGCCTTGCGCAGTTCGTCCGATTCGGACATGGTGTACCCGGCCAGGTCCACCGCCGCGCGCATGATCTGCTCCTGGTACACCGGAATGCCGTACGTTTCCTGGAAGATTGGCTCCAGGGAAGGGTGGCGATAATCCACCTTCTCATCGCCGTGCATGCGTTTGATATAGGTGGGGATAAACTCCAGCGGGCCGGGCCGGTACAGCGCCACCATCGCGATCACATTATCCACGTTGTGCGGCTGCATCTGCACCACGTAGCGCGTCATCCCCGTGCCTTCTAACTGGAAGACGCCCGCAGTATGGCCCTTGCTGATGAAATCGAAGGTAGGCTCATCAGTGATGGGGATGTTATCCAGACTAAATTTTTTCCCGTGCCGTTTCTCGATCAATTCACAGGCGCGCGCCATAATGGTCAGGGTGCGCAGGCCCAGAAAATCCACTTTGAGCAGGCCCAGCGATTCGATAATCGACATCTCGAACTGGGTAACGGTCTTGATCGGGCTGTCTTCCGAACCCGAGGTAGGGCGGTTGAGCGGCACATAATCCACGATTGGCTCGTCGGTAATCACCACGCCCGCCGCGTGCGTACCGGCATTACGCAGCGCGCCTTCCATCTGCGCGGCGGTGTCGATCAGGTCTTTCAGGTAGTCGGTGGTGTCATACAGCTTCTTCAGGTCGGGCACCTGTTCCAGCGCCTCGGGGATGCTGACCGACTTGCCCGGGATGCCGGGGATCAGCTTGGCTACTTTGTCCACCTCGGCCAGGGGAATGTCCATCACCCGGCCCACATCGCGGATAGCAGCCTTGGCTCCCAGCGTGCCAAAGGTGATAATCTGCGCCACGCGGTCGTCGCCGTATTTGTGCGCGCAGTACTCCAGCACCTTTGAGCGCATATCATCCTGGAAGTCCAGGTCAATATCAGGCATTGAGATACGGCCAGGGTTGAGGAAGCGCTCGAAGATCAGCCCGTATCCCACCGGTTCCACCAGGGTGATGTCCAGTGTGTAGGCCACCATCGAGCCAGCCGCCGACCCGCGCGCGTTGTACCAGATGCCCTTTTCGCGGGCAAAACGGCACAAATCCCACACGATCAAGAAATACGCATCGAACCCCATCTGGTGAATCACGCCTAACTCGTATTCCAGCCGCTCGCGGATGACCGGATCGTGGGCGCGGGCTTCCCCGTAGCGCCGGCGCAGCCCTTCTTCGCACAGCTCGCGCAGGTAGGTTTCATCCGTATATCCCGGCGGGTAAGGGAAGCGCGGCAGGTGATAGCCTTTGCTGGAGAGGTCCACGTTACAGCGTTCGGCGATTTCCAGCGTATTGGTCAGTGCATCGGGCGCTTCGGCAAACAGCCCGGCCATTTCTTGCGGCGAGCGCAGGTAAAAGCTCTCCACGCTCATGCGGAAGCGGTTGGGGTCGGTAATCAGCGCGCCGGTTTGGATGGCTAACAGAATATCCTGCAAGCGCGCATCGGATGGGTTTACGTAGTGCACATCGTTGGTGGCGATGAACTTGGCCTGGTAGCGCTTGCCCATCTGGAGCAGGTCGCGGTTCACCTGTTCCAGCTCGGGAATATCATGGCGCTGCAGCTCCAGATAAAAGTGATCCGGGCCGAACACTTCATAATACCAGTCCATCAGCCGCCGTGCTTCTTCCGGGCCGCGCTCGCGCAGCGCCCGCGGAATCTCCGCTGACATGCAGCCCGATGTGGCAATAATGCCCTCGGAGTGGTTTTCCAGGAACTCGTGATCGATGCGCGGGAAGTAATAAAACCCGTCGATCTGGGCGGCGCTGGCGATTTTCAGCAGGTTGCGGTAGCCGGTCTGGTTTTCAGCCAGCAGCAGCAGGTGGTGCGACTGTTTATCCAGCTTGGCGTCGCGGTCCTGCATCCGGCGCGCGGCCATATACGCTTCCAGCCCAATAATCGGCTTCACATCTGCGGCCTTGGCCGCATTGAAAAAATCGATGACGCCGTACATGCTGCCGTGGTCGGTTAAGGCCACTGCGGGCATGCCCAGTTCTTTAGTCCGGTTGACCAGCTTTTTAATATTGCTAAAGCCGTCTAGCAGCGAATATTGAGAATGAACGTGGAGGTGTACGAAGGACATAACGTTTGGTCGGTCGCGCGCCTATCATTTGGTGGAATTTTGTTCTGTTTTGATTCTTAACAACGGCGGGGACACCGGAGAATGGCGCACGCCCGCTTAAAGATATTATAGCACTTCCCCTCCCTCCCAATCCTTAAGAAGCGATGAGGATGACATTTCTTAATGTATCCTTTCTGGATCAAACATCATCACCCTTTTCTGTGGTGGAAAATCCTTGCTTGCCATTCGCCCCATCATTCCTTATAATAGACCCGTTACCGGCGTGGTGAAAGAAATAGCAATATGCAAGCCCGTCCGGAAGTCGAAACGAGGGAATATGTTTAATAAGATCGCCAAAGTACTGGGGATGGACCCCGATAAACGCGAAGTCGAGCGCCTCGCACAGGTAGTCGAGCGCATCAACGCCCTGGAGGCAGACTTCGAAAAACTCAGTGATGAGGCTCTGAAAGCAAAGACGGTGGACTTTCGCGCCCGCATCGCTCGCAAAGTTGAAGGCGTAGAAGATGAGAAAGAACGCCGCCGGTTGGAACAAGAAGCGCTCAGCGAACTGCTGCCGGAGGCATTCGCCGCCGTTCGTGAGGCCGCCAAGCGCAACCTGGGACTGCGCCCGTATGATGTGCAGCTGCTGGGCGCCATGGTGCTGCACGATGGCAAGATTTCCGAGATGCGCACCGGCGAAGGCAAGACTCTGGTCGCTACCCTGCCGCTCTACCTGAATGCCCTGCTTGGCCGCGGCGCGCACCTGGTCACGGTGAACGACTACCTGGCCCGCCGCGATGCGCGCTGGATGGCCCCTATCTACCATGCCCTGGGGCTGAGCGTGGGCGTCTTACAGATGGCGGCGCGCACCGAGAATGGGCGCAACGCCTTTATCGTGGACCTGGAAAAAGAGTCGCCCCACGAAGACCAGCACCAACTGCGCATGGTGCTGCGCGGCGCGGCCTACCAGGCCGACATCACTTACGGCACCAACAGCGAGTTCGGTTTCGATTACCTGCGCGATAACCTCACCAACCGCCTGGATGACCGCGTCCAGCGCGGGCACTATTATGCTATCGTCGACGAAGTGGACAACATCTTAATCGATGAAGCCCGCACGCCGCTGATCATCTCCGGCCCCGCCAGCGAGGAGACGGAATGGTACCTGCGCATGGCCCAGGTGGTTCGCCAGTTGAATCCGGAAGATTACGAGGTAAACGAGAAGGACCGCTCCGTATCGCTGACCGAATTAGGCGATGCCCACGTAGAGCAGCTGCTGCAGATGCCCCTGCGCGATCCTGACCGTCCCGAAGATATCACCCCCGAACAGGCCCGCCTGATGGGTTACCTGGAACAGGCCCTGCGCGCGCAGTACCTCTACCGCCGCAACAAAGACTACCTCGTCCAGGCTGGCAAAGTCGTCATTGTAGACGAGTTCACGGGCCGCCTGATGCCGGGCCGGCGCTGGTCCGATGGCCTGCACCAGGCTGTTGAGGCCAAGGAAGGCGTCAAGGTGGAAGCCGAAAACGTCACCTACGCCACCATTACCATCCAGAACTACTTCCGCATGTACCAGAAGCTGGCTGGCATGAGCGGTACAGCCGTCACCGAGGGCGAGGAGTTCTGGAAGATTTACAAGCTGGATGTGCTGCCTATCCCCATGAACCTGGAATACCAGGCCAGCCGGGCGTCATCCCCCTTCGTCACCGTAGATGCGAAGGATGAGCAGGGCTATAAGTTCACCTATTACGCCAAGAAAAATGATGCGCGTAAAGCGCCGCTCTTCTTCCGCCGCAAGGACTTCCCCGATGTCGTCTACCGCACTGAGGAAGCCAAGCTGCGCGCCATCACCCAGGAGATCCTCCACTACCACATCGTGGGCCGCCCGCAGTTGGTCGGCACCACCTCCGTGGAGCACTCCGAGCGGCTTTCCGACCGGCTCTCTGCCGATGCCATCCGACGCCTGGTGCAGATTTTCCTGCTGCGCGACCTGTATCTGGAGATGAAAAATGTGCAGGTGGTAGAACGGGCTATCCCCGAGCTGCAGCCGCTGTATACGCCGCTGAATAAGATTGAGACCGGCGACCTGCGCCAGCTTTCGCGCAGCCTGGGGATCAACATGTCGTTCAACCCGGAAGAACCCGCCAACGTCGACCGCCTGCTGCGTCTCCTCGATCTTACCGATGCGCACCGCGAGCGGCTGGTCAAAGCACTGCAGGCGGGGGTCCCGCACCAGGTGCTCAACGCGCGCAAGCATGATGAGGAATCGAAGATCATCGCCAAAGCTGGCGCATTCGGCGCGGTGACCATCGCCACCAATATGGCAGGCCGCGGCGTCGACATTAAGCTGGGCGGCGAGCTGGACGAGGAAATCCTGGGGGACGTCAACCGCGTTCTGGAGCGCGCCGGTCATGATGCCTATAACATGACAAATGAGGAGCGCTTCCAGGCTTTACAGAAGTTGGGGGCTGAGGATATTGGCATTTATGAAGAGGCCGTTCAGGCTTTCTACCAGTATATGCACGAGATGGAACAGGTGCGCGAATTAGGCGGGCTGCATGTGATCGGTTCCGAGCGCCATGAGGCGCGCCGCATCGATAACCAGCTGCGCGGGCGCGCCGCCCGCCAGGGCGACCCCGGTTCCTCGCGTTTCTACCTGTCTCTGGATGATGAATTGATGCGCCTGTTTGGCGGCCAGCAGGTGGAAGGCCTGATGTCCCGCCTCAACATCGACGAAAGCCTGCCCATCGAAAGCGGCATTGTTGGGCGGCTGGTAGAGCAGTCGCAGGAGCGCGTTGAGGGCGCCAACTTTGATGTCCGCAAGCATCTATTGGAATACGATGATGTGCTCAACTCGCAGCGCAAGCGCATTTACGAGCAGCGCGACCGCGTTTTTAGCAAGGAAGATTTGAGCGAAGACCTGGCCGAGATGCTGCGCACCGAGCTCCAGCAGCGCGTACCCCAGGCGCTGAAAGACGAAGAAGGCCCCTGGAAACTGGTTGCCTACCTGGATGAGATCCAGCCGCCCATTGTTTACGAAGATTTGCGCTACCCGTCCTACAGCATGAGCCTGCTCATCGATCAACTCATCGAACGCAGGCCCGCGCAGGGTGCCGCGGCTGGCGATTCGACCGCTGCCGTTTCCCATCTACGCGAAGAACTGCTCAACCTGGCCGGGCGCGCGCTGCAGGTTGAAAGTGACCACATTCTACGCTCCTTCCGCGATCTTCTGGATCGTTCCGAAGGCACGCTGGAAACCCAACGGCAGGAACGCTATGAGTCGTTGGACACATTCATCGAGTCCCTTTCCGACCGGGCGGAAGAAGGCGCGCCGCGCTTGCAGGAGCTTTCCGATGAGGTGGCGGCGATTGTCCGCCTGCCGCAGTTCCGCCTGACCAATGAGCAGTTCCGCATGGTGACCCAGGATTCCGAAGCGCTGCGCGACCAGCTCCGCGGGCAGATTGATAACTACCTCACCACCCTGACCATCAACCGGGTGGTAGGCGCCATCGAACGCCGTGTGGGAGAAACCCTCAACATTCGCGCCGGCCAGCTGGCGGATTTGGATTGGGCAGACATCTCTACCGAGCTGCTCAAAGCCGCCGAAGATGTGCTCGAACGCCAGTTCGAGCGCCTGCTGGGCGATGGCAAAGGCATCTCTCACGACCTGGACCCCATGCTGGATGCCCTGAGCGAATATACTACCGATGAAAGCAAATTACTGGACCTGCTGGGCGTGATGATGCAGGGCCAGCGCATGGTCTTTGACCGCAAGACGCACCGCCAGGGCTTTCAGGTAACCCGCCGCCTGAATTACGCCTTCCTGGCCGGGCAGATGCTCCAGGACCGTCCTGTGGCGGAAATCACTGCTCAGGTGCTCGATCAACTGGAGGGCGCCCAGGATGTACTGCGTGAGGCCTGGGGCCGCTTTGAGCTGAGCCGCCTGGCGCACAACGCCATTCTGCTCAACCAGCTCGATGCCCGCCTGCAGACTCGCCTGGCCGAGGAGATGGGGCAGGAGTATTTTGACAGCATTGCCGTCCAGCCGCTCGATACACTCAACGAGGAAGATCGCCAGACGGTGAAAGACCTGCTGGGCTGGTTTGACCTCAACGAGGCCATGCGCCAGCTGCTGCTGGGCGTCATCTCCGAGACGTGGGTCGATTACCTGACCCGCGTGGAGGCCCTGCGCGTTTCCATCGGCCTGGAAGCCTACGCCCAGCGCGATCCGCTGGTGCAGTACAAAGGCCGCGCCTCCGAGATGTTCCAGCAGCTCCTGGCCGATATCCGCATTGGCGTGATCAGCCGGTTATTCTCGTTCCGCCCCCGTCCGCAGGCTCCTAACCTGGCCGAAGCCCGCGCCGATGGCGCCCCTGCCGAAAGCGCCCCCGCCGGGGATGGCGGCGCGCCCGTGAAGACCAACGGGCAGGCGTCCGCGCCTACCAAGACGATTGCTGCTCCGCCTCAGATGTCGTCTGGCGGCGGCGCGATTGGCGGCGGCAAGAAAAAACGCAAACGCCATTAAATAAGGAAACGGTTTCTAAAAAATCAGGGCTGCGCCAGCAGCCCTGATTTTTTAGAAACCTAATTCTTTCATAATGTCCGACTCTTTCTTCGCGCCCTCAAAGGCATCGCCCTTTAGATCCCGCCAGAACTGGTCGTTATACCTTCTCGACCGCACCGGGATGGGCATGGGCACGCCCCAGCCCAGCAGCAGCACCTCTTCTTTCGGCTGCAGGCGGGCCAGCATCCCGCGCAGGGTATCCTTCCCCGCCAGCCCCGACAGCACTGCCTGAATATCCAGGTCGTCGCCCAGCCAGCCGCAGATGCGCGTGCCCAACTGCGACATCACCTCATCGTAGATCTGCGAGGGGCGCTGGTCGATGATCAGCAGGGTAACGTAGTACTTGCGCATTTCGCGCGCGATGGTGCTGAAGGTGGTCTGCGCCGCCATCTCGCGGTTGAGCAGTTTGTGGGCCTCTTCCACCGCGATGATCAACTGGCGCGGCTCTTTGCTGCTCTTCCCCGAGCGGAACTCGTTGGTGCTGTGCTCCCAGCGCTCGCGGATCTGGCGGGTGAGCAGGTTGGTCACCAGCAGGTAATCCAGGTCGCTCTCGTACTTGCCAAACGAAAGCACCACGTGCTTCCCGGCTTCCAGCGATTTGATGATCTCGCCAATGGTATCGGCGGCTGGCTGGTTAACGATGTAGGGCAGGTTGAAAAGCCGCGTTTTTAGCTTCTGGTGAAGCGCCACCGCTGCCATTATATTGACCCCCGCCCGTATGGCCCAGGCTTCCACGCTGTCTGGCGCGGGCACCTTTTTACCCTCTTCTGTCTCGATGGTTACACCCTGACACATCTCACAAAAGTCGTGGAACCAATTTTCATGAAACTCGTGCACCAGCGCGCTCAGCGTAGTGGGCGTCGTCTCGCGCAGATTCAGCTCGCGGGTTAGCATCTCGATATCCGCCGGGGTGATATCCTTCTCGGCGATTTCCAGGTGGAAATCGGGCACCATCCCGCGCACGGTGCTGTCGCGGCCCAGGCCTACCATGCGTACCTTGCCGGGGAACTTGCTGCGCAGGCCCGGCACCTTCTGGTTGGTGTCTGAGGCGGTATCGTCTGGGCCGTACTCGTTGTGCATGTCGAAAATCAACACCGCTGCCCGGTCGTGGTGGATCAGCCCCGCCAGCAGGATGCGCGTCAGGAACGATTTGCCCGTGCCGGTGGCGCCAAAGATGCCGGAAGACCGCTGTACAAAATGCTCCAGGTTCAGGCATACCGGGTGGCCCTGCTCGCGGGTGTGCCCGATGATGAAGTTGCCCTTTTCGTTCGGGTCGCCAAAAATCTCGGCCACGTCGCCCGCCTCGGCCCGCCGCACCTCAGCGTGGTGGGCCGGGATGGTTTTAATGGGGATGGGGGAGGGATCATTGGGGTGCGCCTGCCGCCATGCCATGTATTGCGGGCTGCCCGGTTCCGGGCCAATCTCCAGCATCAGCGCGGGCATCACTTCCAGGTTGGTGTACAGCGTCTGCCCGTGCAGCAGCCCCGCCAGCCCGCCGGGCAGGCGCGCCTCGCTCTGCTCATCGGCGAAGCGCGGGTCGGTTGCGCCCAGCATCAGGTCGGTGACCAGCCCGTAAAAGCGCCAGTCGCCGCTGTTGATGATCACAAACGAGCCTTCCTGAACCTCCTGGGCGGGCACCGTCAGGCGCACGCGCAGGTTTTCTTTGAGGCCGCCGCCCACCACATATCCGATGGTGGGGTCGTCGCCGCCGTTCTTGTGCAGCAGTGGGGGAAAGAGCATATTGGTCACGGCATCCTCCCTTACCCGGTAATATCCGAAAGCACGCCCAGCACCGTCATCAGCGTGGGGTAATCATCGCGCAGCAGGGTGATCAGCTCCTGTACGGCACTGGAGGCCCAGTTGCAGTTGTCGTGTTCCAGGTGGTGGCGGTTCACAAACTGGATGTGCGCCGCCAGCAGCTCGCCCACCGGCAGGTCGGCGGCCCGCAGCACGTGGCGGAAGTAACCAAAGCGGCCCGCCTCGGTAAAGGCGCAGGCTTCCTTGGGCCCGCATACATAAATAGCGTCCAGGCTCAACGGCGGGCGCGGCGGCAGCAGGTGGAAAATGCGCCCGGACTGCCGGTAGCCCACGTGCAGCACGCTCACCTCCACCGGCACGTTGCGGTTGGCGCGGTTATCCTGGATCACATCTTCGTCCACCTGCTCGGCGGTGACTAACTGCCGCACCAGCCCATCATCTTCAATATGGATGTCGTAGATCAGGCCGTAGATCGCGTAGTCTGGGTCCAGCGGGATGCGCACCAGCCCGCCAAACCCCGGTACGTTGGCCTGCGAAACGCGGCAGCCCACCACGCAGGAGGTGGTGCTGGCCCGCAGGAGCCGTCCAATTTCAATTTCGCCCATGTTTCTCTACCTTTACCTTTCCCCTAATCTCCAATCCCTAATCCCCAATCCCTAATCTCATATCCCTGGCTCTCACGAATACCGTGTATCCTTCGCAATCTGCTTATTCGAGCGCTCACCCACCGGCACGCCCTGGCGGCGCAGCTCAGCGACGATCATGTTCTCTAACTGGTTCTTTTCATCGTAAGAAATCACCGCGATCTCATGCGCGCGGTGCAGCACATACGGGTAGGGCCGCGCCCCCAGGTGCTGAGCCTGGGCCAGCAGGCAGGCGTGCAGCAGGTTTAGCAGGCGCTCGCTGTCGGCGACCCAGCGCGGAATTTCGACCCGCGACAGGTATGGGTGACCAGGGCGGCCCAGGTTCAGGTAAAAGAAGTGCAGCGCCTGCCGCCCGGTAAAGCTCTGCGCCGAGACGGAATGGATGCGCAGCACTGCCGAGCGCTCGCCAGGTTTTAACAGCGTGCGCATCAGGTTATAATCATACACCCCCTGCAGCGGGCGCTCTTGCCCGGCCTTATTGATCTGCCCGCGCCGCTCCAGGATCACCAGTTCCAGCAACCGCACCAGCAGGTCCCCGCGCGGCTTATCCACGTACCCGGCGGTGGCAACCTGCATCTCAGCCAGGGTATCCAGCACCCTCTGGTACTCCCGCAGCCCATCCTTAAATTCCGGCATGCCCTTTGGCTCGCGGAACAGCTCCAGCGGGCCGTCCGTCAGCGCTACGGTAGGCCCCGGCTGGCTGCGCGCCAGCTCCGCCAGCACCTGGCGCTCGGCCAGGTCGCGCTTCAACGCCACCAGGTCATCGGTGAGCAGGTTGCCGCTGGCAGTGAACAGGTCTTTTAGGAACATCATCTGGCTTTGCACGATCTCTTCGGGTGTCTGGCCCTGGCCCGGGCACATGCGGATCGCTCCAACGTTGATTGCCCCAAACTCGACCATCGCGTGCCGGTCCGGGTTGATCTGCGACCCATCCGCCGCCAGCAGGGTGTAGGGATGCTCCAGCGCCGGGGCAGCGAAGGTTTCGTTCAGGTATTCGCGCAGCGGGGCGGCGCAGCGCAGCGAGGGGTTCTCTGCCGCGGCTCGCTCCACCAACTGCTCCAGCGTATCCAGCTCCTCGGCAAGATCCATGAACAGCTTCTCTGCCTCTGCGCGCTTTTCTTCCAGCCGCTGCTGGTCCTGCGTGGCCTGCCTGCCCATCTCCCGGATTTGCTGCAGCGCCTGCTGAAAATTAACCGGCATGCCTACCTCTTGATAATAAATGGTCAGTGGAAACAAATAGAACAAACGTCAATATAACACATGTTGATTATACAGAAAAGCAGGTGGCAGAGACAAGCCTAAAATCCAAACTCACAGGATTAAAAAGGGTACTTGCAATTTAATAGAAACGTGATTATAATAATTATAATTATACTATGACGGATCACCTCTTTATCAACCGTGAACTGGAACTGGCGCAGCTCGAGCACCTGTATGCCTCATCGCGGGCCGAGCTGTTCGTGCTGTATGGGCGGCGGCGGGTGGGCAAAACCGAACTGCTGCGCGCATTTTGCGCGGGCAAGCCGCATATCTTTTTCATCGCCACCCTCAGCTCCGACAGTGACCAGTTAGCCGCCTTTTCCCAGCAGGTCTGGGGCTTTGACCACCCCACTGTGCCCGAGAATTTCACCTTCCCTTCCTGGGAAGCCGCCTTCAACGCGCTGGTAGATTTGCCCGGTCGCCCCATCATTATCCTGGATGAATTCACCTACCTCATCAGCGGCAACAAAGCCATTCCTTCCATCCTCCAAAAGGTCTGGGATGGCGTGTTGAAAAGCGGGCAGGTGCTTCTCATTCTGTGCGGCTCTTACATTGGCATGATCGAAGATGAAGTCCTCAGCTACCATGCCCCGCTGTACGGGCGGCGCACGGCCAGCCTGCTGCTACCGCCGCTGGGCCTGCCCGCGCTTCCCCATTTCTTCCCGGGCTACGCCCCCGAAGACCGTTTTCAGGTTTGGGGCATTCTTGGCGGCATGCCTTACTACCTGTCTATTTTCTCCGATCAGGTGGACCTGGAGACCAATATCCGCCAGCACATTCTCGACACGCAGGGCACGCTGTTCAATGAGCCGCGCCTCTTGTTAATGGAAGAGCTGCGTGAGCCGCGCAATTATTTCTCTATCCTGCGCGCTATCGCCCAGGGCCACACCCGCCTGAATGCGATTGCCCAGGCCTCAGGAGTGGGCCCGGTTACCGTAGCCAGCCGCTACCTGGATATCTTGCAGCAGATGCGCCTGGTTACCCGCCAGGTGCCGGTCACCGAGCGCCAGCCGGAAAAGAGCCGCAAAGGCATCTATAAAATTGAGGATCATTTCCTGCGCTTCTGGTTCCGCTATGTGCATCCCAATCTCAATTCACTCGACCTGGGGCTGGCCCAGGCTGTTTTGGAGCAGCGCATCCGGCCCAACCTGGATCACCTGATGGCGGTTGCCTTTGAGGAAGCCTCCCGCGATTACATCGTGCGCCTGGCACGGGATGGGCGGCTGCCGTTCCTGCCGGAACGGGTGGGCGGCTGGTGGGACCGCGATGCCGAAATCGACGTGATGGCAATTGGCGAGCGGGACCGGGTGGCCCTGGTGGGGGAGTGCAAATGGTCGCAAAACCTGGTGGGTACCAATATCTTGCACGATCTTAAGCATAAGGTTGGGCAGCTTTCGCAGGTTGCGGATGAGCAGAAAGTCATTTATTATCTATTTGCCCGCTCCGGCTTTACCGCGGATCTTAAAGCCGTGGCGGAGCAGGAAGGCGTTCACCTGGTTTCACTGTCCGATGGCGCTTTTGCTGTGTGAGCCGCCGGGCTGTGGGGAACTTTCTACCTCGTGATTCGTTATAACTACAGCGGGCGAAATATGTGTCGGCCTGCAAGGAGAAGACCATGAAGAAAATTTTATTGTTTTTTAGCATCATCGCCGTGTTCGTATTGAGCGCGTGCGCTGCTCCTGTCACCCCATCTGTGACTGCGCCTGCGCAGAATGCGTCTCAAACTCAGCAGCAGAATGTGCAGCCTCAGGTGCGCACCATCTCCGTCAACGGCGTTGGGCAGGTTACCCTGTCACCCGATGTAGCTTACGTGTACATCGGCGTGCACAGCCAGGCGGCCAATGTTTCTGAGGCGCTCAGCCAGAACAACGATAAATCCCAGGCCATCGCCAGCGCGCTCAACGGCCTGGGCGTCGATGCTAAAGACATTCAGACCTCCGGGTTCAGCATCAACCCTCAGCAGCAGTTTGACATGCAGGGCATGCCCACTGAGACCGTTTATAACGTTGATAACACCGTGTATGTCACTGTACGCGACCTCCAGGTCTTAGGCCAGCTGCTCGACGTTGTCGTTCGCTCAGGTGCCAATAACATTACCGGCATCAACTTCGATGTGCTGGATAAATCCCAGGCCATCTCCGAGGCCCGCCGCCTGGCCATTGAAAGCGCGCGCAGCCAGGCCGACGAAATCGCTCAGGCCGCCGGGGTTGCGTTAGGTGACCTGCAAACCATGAACGTCTACTCCAGCAATCCCCCCATTCCCTACTACGAAGGGAAAGGCGGCATGGCGATGGACGCCGCGCAGGTACCCATCTCCGCCGGGCAGTTGGTCATACGTGTTGAGGTCAATGCAGTCTATTTCATCCGCTAACAGAGGATAGCTGCAAGGAAAATAAAGCCGCACTCCGTTTTTTGGAATGCGGCTTCTATGTTATACCCACGCAAATAGGATCAGGTAATACCCAATCGCCGTTCCCCATAGCCACGAATCAATGCGGTCCATCACGCCCCCATGGCCGGGCAGCAGGTGACTGGAGTCTTTCACCCCAAAGCCGCGTTTCAACATGCTTTCCCCCAGGTCTCCCAGCGGTGAAATGCTGGCGATGACCAAACCCAAAATGAACCCCATGAGCGGGGTAATCGCTGGCGCCCGCAGGTGCCATAGGGCAGCCAGCAGCGCGCAGCCCAACGCCCCACCAACTACTCCTCCGGCATAACCCTCCCACGATTTATTCGGGCTGACTCGCGGGCTCATTTTGTGCCTGCCGAAATGGCTGCCCACAAAATAGGCCGTGGCATCCGCGAACCAGTTGGCGGGCAGAACCAGTAAAAACCACCACAACCCATTAGGCAGGTTGCGCAGCGAGATCAGGTAAGCGCCCAGCCAGCCCAGGTACAGGATGCCTCCCAGGGTGATGTTAAAATCAATCGCCGAAGTTTCGCTGCCGCGTTCGAACTGCACCACCTGCCGGCCCATGGCGAACAGAACCAGCGCGCTTAGAATCAGGCCGCTGCCGGTAAACTGGTACATCTGCCGGGCCAGCACCAATCCCATTACCCCGGCGATGAGGATCGCTGCCGATGGGCGATAACCGCCATGCGCATAGATTCGCCAATACTCCCAGGCGCCATAACCGAGGGCAGCCGTGACCACGGCAGCTAAAACCCATCCGCCTGCGGCTACAACGATAATCCCAACCGGAACGAGTAGGATGGTGACGATGAGGCGTTGGGCCAGCATAGCAGGGATCAGGATGCGGAGGCGTTGGTGTTTATTTTGCCGATCCGCCCATACCTGCGGTCGCGACGGCTGTATTCTACCAGGGCCTTATACAGCTCCTCCCGGTCAAAATCGGGCCAGAAAACATTGCTGGCATACCACTCCGAGTACGCCCCCTGCCAGATCAAGAAATTGCTGATGCGCATTTCACCCGAAGTACGGATGATCATATCCGGGTCTGGGATGCCCACCGTAAACATGTGCTGGCTGACCACCTCCGGGCTGATCTGCTCGGCAGGGATGCCCTTGCTGATGATGTCGCGGATGGCGCATACAATTTCATCTCGCCCGCCGTAGTTAAAAGCCAGGCAGAGCACCAGCCGGTCGTTATTGCGGGTCATGTCCACCGCGCGGATCACCTTTTCCCGCAGGTTTCCTGGAAGCGCATCTAGGTGCCCAATGTGGCGCAGCTGCACCCCTTCCTGGTGCAGTTCTGCCAGTTCCCGGTCAATCACATCTTCCAGGATGTGCAGCAGGCCTTCAACTTCTTCTTTCGGCCTTCCCCAGTTTTCGGTGGAAAAGGCATAAATGGTCATATACTTGACCCCAAACTCAACAAATGCGCGGATGACGCGGCGCAGGTTTTCAGTACCGGCGCGGTG
The DNA here is from genome assembly GCA_964437595.1 of uncultured Anaerolineaceae bacterium. Classification (GTDB taxonomy): domain Bacteria; phylum Chloroflexota; class Anaerolineae; order Anaerolineales; family Anaerolineaceae; genus DSYU01. Next base: position 49,482 of record CAYTHO010000015.1, on the reverse strand, counting down.
GCCGGCCAGGCGGGGCAGCCCGCGCTTGGCAGCCCACCGGCCATTTCCATCCATAATAATCGCTATGTGTTGGGGCAGGTTGGTAAGGGGTTCTGTCTCTTTCGACAGCGTTTTCGCGGTAGGCAAGGCCTAGACCTCCATGATCTCTCGTTCTTTGTGATAGCCAACTTCCTCGATCTGCTCAATGTACCGGTCGGTCAGCTTCTGCAGTTCTTCTTCTGCTTTCTTCAGATCGTCTTCGGAGATGATCTTTTCCTTCTCGAACTCGCGCAAATCCTTGATCAAATCGCGCCGAATATTGCGAATGGCCACCCGCGATTCTTCCAGCCGCCCATGCACAACCTTGACCAGGTCGCGGCGCCGCTCCTCATTGAGGGGAGGCAGGTTCAGCCGGATAACTTTTCCATCGTTGTTCGGCGTCAGGCCCAGGTCCGATGACATAATCCCCCGCTCAATCGCTTTAAGCGAGGTGGCATCGAATGGCCGGATGAGCAGCGCGCGCGGTTCTGGGACGCTGATACTAGCGAGCTGTACCAGCGGAACGGGAGCGCCGTAATATTCAACCTGCAGGCGTTCAACCAATGCCGGCGAAGCCCGTCCGGTGCGAATACCGCTAAGGTCATCTTCCAGGGATTGGATCGCCCCCTTCATGCGGGTCTCGGCTTCTTTGAGGGTTTCTTTAATCACAGTGGCCTCCTGTCCAGCGTTCTTGTGTTCAATGCACAGCTTTAAGCATACCTTAAATTGTGGAAAAACGCTATGTTACGTTAAATAAAAGCAACCGAGTTTCTGCCAAAAGGCTGAGAAATCCGCATGCCGCAAGCGAACCATGAGGAATATAAATGAATGGCACCCCTGTTTCTCGTTGACCACGCAAACGTTGTTCTGAACAAAACCAGAACGGTTTATCCCGGCTTCTTGACAAACTATTGACCTCAGATATGCTGAAATTATGGAGAATAAGAACAGGATATATAATAAAAAGATGGAAACCAACATAGCTCATTCCAAGGCAGTGCATCATCCAGCCGGGGGGGAAAATGCGCGGGAGCGGGGAAAACTAAAAGTTTTCTTTAGCTATGCTCCTGGCACAGGCAAAACCCTCGCGATGCTGGAGGATGCCTTCCGCCGGCTGCAAGAGGGGATCGATGCAGTGGTTGGCTATGTGGATTCGCATGGCGATGCTGCGGTTCTGCAGTTGTTGGAAAAATTCGAGGTGCTTCCCCACTATGCCGTGAACGGATCGGGCATATCGTACCAGGGTATGAACCTGGATGCTGTGCTGGCCCGCTGCCTGCGGCTCGTGCTGGTCGATCACATGGCTCGCTCTAACCCGCCCGGCCTGCGCCACGAAACCCGCTTTCTGGAAATTGTCGAGCTGCTCAATGCCGGTATCGATGTGTATACCACGCTCAATATCTACCAGCTCGAAAGCCAGGTAGACGCGGTAGCCTATCTCACCGGTGTGGTGGTTCAAGATATCATCACGGATCGTTACCTGGATGAAGCCGATCGTATTGAAATGGTCGATCTACCGCCTCAGGAGCTTCTCGCTCGCTACCAGGCTGGGCAGATTATTACCCCGCCCCGCCTCCAGATGGAGATGGAGAAACTTTTCCAGCCAAGCAGCCTGTTTGCACTGCGCGAGCTGACCTTACGCTACGTGGCGCGCCGTTCGAATAGGTTCATGCGCTCCTATCTCCAGCATCACGGTCTGGCGCACACCGAAACCAGTTCTGAACGCCTGCTCGTATGCGTCAGCGATAGCCCCAACAGCGGGCGGCTGGTGCGAGCCGGGCGGCGTATGGCGGATGAAATCGGCGCGGAATGGATCGCCATCCACGTGCAGACCCCGAATAAGCCAGATGCCACCATCGATCAAAAAGCCCCGGTAAACCAGCACCTGCGCCTGGCTGAGACGTTAGGCGCCAAAACCGAAATACGTTTTGGACGTACAGTGATCGAGGCGGTACGCGATTATGCTCACAAGCACCATATCCACCGCATCATGGTTGGTCGATCCGCCCACGGACGCTTCCACGGCTTGCTAAGGCCGACCCTGGCAGAACAAATCCTCCGCGAAGACCCCACTATGAATGTCTATGTCGTGGGATCTGATTTTACCCCGCGCCCGTTTCAGGCGCCGCGCTTCTGGAAATCGATTTCGCGCACCCAGGTGTTGGCCAGCCTGTTGCTGGTGCTGGCGCCTACCCTCCTGGGCCTGGCGTTGACCCCCAACGTCATCTCCCGTTCGGCCAACCTGATCATGTTGTTTCTGCTTGCGTCGGTGATCGCTTCTTTTTCCCTGAGCCTGGCACCCGCCCTGCTTACTACCATATTGAATGTGCTGGCCTTCGATTTCTTTTTTGTTCCCCCTTATTATCATTTGTTTGGGTTTGCTCCGGAATATACCATTGCCTTTATCACGCTGATCATCATTAACATTACGATTAGCATGTTAGTTTCGCGGGAGCGGTCGCAGGCGCGCGCCTCCCAGCGCCGCGCGGATCAGGTAACCCAACTGTATGAACTCAGCCGTGACCTGGCCACGGCTGTTGATACGCCCGCGATTCTAGCCACAACGATTGCCCATATCGAAAGTACGTTTGACCGCCAGGCGGTAATTCTCTTACCATCCAGCAGCGCATCTGGGAAAGATCAACTGGTTCTCAGGGCATCCAGCGCTGGCAAACCGTTAGACAGGAGCGAGCTTACTGCCGCTGAATGGGCTTTCCAGCAGGGCCGGCCAGCCGGGTACAACACCGGCACCTTTTCGTATGCCAGCTACCGCTACTTTCCTTTGGAAACCAACCGCGGTATTCTGGGCGTGCTGGGAGTTTACCTGGCGGGCGATAAGCCCGGCCTGCACATCGAACAGATGCACCAATTGAGCGTGTATGTTACAAAAGTAGCCTCCTCTATCGAGCGCGCTCTGTTTGCTGAAGAGGCCAGCCAGGCCGAAGTACTGCGCGCTACCGAAAAACTTCAATCGGCGCTGCTTAATTCCATCTCTCATGATCTGCGCACTCCACTGGCCTCCATCACCGGCGTGCTGAGCAGCTTGCGCATGGAAGATGATGTTTTAAATACTGAAACCCGCCGCGAGCTGGTGGAAACCGCGCTTGGCGAGGCCGAACGCCTCAATCGCCTGGTGGGAAACCTGCTGGATATGTCGCGCCTGGAATCGGGAGCACTGCGGCTTGCCCCACAGCCGTGCGATGTACAGGATGTAATAGGATCGACTCTCAATTCGCTGGCTTCCCGGCTGGAGGACCACGTTGTTGATGTGGAGATCCCTCCTGATCTGCCGCTGGTGTCCGCCGATTATGTACTGATCAACCAGGTTTTGATTAATCTGCTGGAAAATGCCGCCAAGTACTCTCCAGAAAACGCGCCTATTTATATCCGCGCCTGGCAAAATGGCGACAGCGTGCAGGTAGACGTGGAGGACCATGGCCCTGGCATCCCGGAGGAAGATCTGCGGCGCATTTTTGATAAGTTTTATCGGGTCAAGCGCTTTGAGAATGTGGTGGGAACCGGTTTGGGCCTGTCAATTTGTAAGGGCATTGTGGAGGCACATGGGGGGAAGATCTGGGCTGAAAACCGGCCTGAGGGTGGGGCAAAGATCTCCTACACCATGCCGCTTGACCCGGCGCCTTCTGCCGGGCATGAAAATGGACCTGTTAGGGAGGAAATACGAACATGAATGATAAGGGATTGCGGGTTTTAGTCGTGGACGATGAGCGCGCCATTCGCAGGTTTTTACGTACTTCGTTGAGCGCCTATGATTATGCGGTTTACGAAGCTTCGACGGGGCAGGAAGCGCTGACCGCCGTCATTGCCAATCGCCCGGATCTGTTGATCCTGGACCTGGGGTTGCCTGATATGGATGGGATTGAGGTGATTCGCCAGCTTCGCGAATGGACCCATCTTCCGATCGTTGTCCTGTCCGTTCGAGAACGTGAAGCCGATAAGGTGAGTGCCCTGGATGCGGGCGCGGACGATTACCTTACTAAGCCCTTTGGTATTGGTGAATTGATGGCTCGCCTGCGTGTCGCGGTGCGCCGCACCACCCAGCCTGAACAGGAACCGGTCTTTTCGCTGGATGGCCTCGAGGTAGACCTGGCCCACCGGCGGGTTACCTCGCAGGGTAATGAAGTCCAGTTGACGCCTACCGAGTATGATCTTCTCCGCGTAATGGTGCTGAACGCGGGCAAAGTGCTCACCCACCGGCAGCTCCTTCGCCAGGTATGGGGAATGGGCTATGAGGATGAAATGCACTTGCTGCGCGTCAATATCAGCAACCTGCGCCGGAAAATTGAACCTGAACCGAGCCGCCCGCATTTTGTCACTACCGAGCCCGGGGTCGGCTACCGCTTGCGCTCCAATTTATAGCCGGGAATGATTGATGTATCTTTGATGCTACTGCCGTAAATCTGTCTATCGGTTTGATTTCTGGCTGGATATGATTCTCTTAAAGGACTCTTTTATGAGTATGCGAGAGCGTTACCAGGAAAAGGTAGATGCCCAACTGAATGAGTGGAAGAGGTGGGTTGATCGTTATAAAAACGATCCCCAGTTGAGCGCCTCAGATAGGAATGCTGATCATCAGCAGATGATTGCACGTCTGGATGATTATTATAAGAAAACGCAAACCCGCCTGGCAGAACTGCGCACCGCGCCCGATCAGCGTTGGGAGCTGGCGAAACAGGCTGTTGAACGTGCTATGATTGATCTGAAACAGTTGCTGGATGAAAGCGGGGCGGCGAACGTTGGGCGTTCGCTGCCGATCCAGGCCAACCGCCCCTTAGGCCCCTATCCAAAATGAGGTTCGCATTGACCATCCCTACGGCACAAGAAGAAGACCAGTTCTCCAATTCCCAATCCACACCGCCGCGCGTTTTTGTGGTGCTGAACCCGGTGGCTGGCTTTACCGATGCCGCTGCAGCCAGGGAGACCATCAATCGTTTCAGTGAAGAGCACGGCTGGCAGTGCGATATTTATGAAACCCAAAAGGATGAAGACCTGCGTAAACTGGTGCGCACTCGCCTAAAAAAAGGCGTGGATGTCGTCATCGCCGCCGGTGGAGACGGCACCATATCTGCTGTGGTATCGGGCATGGTCAATACGGGGGTACCGATGGGCATTCTACCTGCTGGCACCGGGAACATCCTGGCCCGCGATCTCTTGATCCCCCTGACCCTGGAGGGCGCGCTCAACGTGATGGTGGGCCCGTTTACCATTCAAGATGTGGATGTAATGGAGGTCTCCTGCGGCGGCAAGAGCGATTTTTATGTAATGAACGTTAGTGTTGGCATTACCGCCATGACCATGCACAAGACGGCCCGGGACGATAAACGGCGTTATGGCTTTCTGGCTTATTTGTATCATGCCATTGACCCTATCCTGCATTCCGACCTGCATCTCTGCCGAGTCAAGGCGGATCGTAATAATATTCGCACCTTTGCTACTGAAGTGATGGTCGCTAACTGCAAATTGATGGGCCTCCAGCCGCAGTATGAAGGGGTAACAATCGAACCTTCCGATGGCTGCCTGGATACCTTTATTATCCGCGCCAAATCAATCCGGGAGTACCTGGCTGTCCTCAGCCATTTTTTCCTTCGCCGCAAACTAGATGAACACCCCATGCTTCATTACGTTGGCGTTCATGATTGGATTGAGATTCAGTCCAGGCCATCTATGCCTGTGCAGGCCGATGGCGAAGCGATAGGGCGCACTCCGGTCAAAATTCGCCTGATACCCGGCGCGCTGCGCATCATCGTCCCTTCGAAAGAGAACAAGTAATTTTCCGTGTCATAGGGCTATTGACTCCGGTCCTTTTGTACGCTATAATCCATTATAGAACAATTGTACTATTTATAGCAGGTGTCACGGCTTTTATCAGGACAGAAGAAATGGGTGTTGGATTGCAGGCATGAAACCGTTTGCGATACGTTCAAATATGACCCGCGCCGCGCAGCGCCCACCATTATGGATCAACCCGGTGGACGCGGATATGCTGGCTGCATTGGGGTTTAAAAAAGCAAAACCGGCTCCCAGACTGCCGGTGCAAGGGAAGACGTTGCACCGGACAAAGCGCCCTGCTGCCGCGCAGCACCCCCCTGCTGCCGTACAGGCTGCCCCACCGCCGCCGCCCGCTGCGCGGCTGGTGCGGACTGTTCCGCCTCCACCTGTTCAACCACCGGTGCCTCGTTCCACGCCTACCGTACAGCGAGAGGCGACCAGGCCATCCGTGAATGATTCACCCCAGCGGGATATGCCCAAGCGGCTGGTGCGGAAAACGCCTCCAGCAAAGCCCCATGCGCCAGTCACCTCCCGCGCCCCGAAGGCTCCTGAGCAGCCTCCGGTCCAAAACACACCCGCGGGTCAGCCCCCTCAGGGTAAAAAGTACCCGTTTAAGCCCCCTTCGCGCAGCGAAAATCGCGCCGCTAGCAAGGCGCCAATCGTTCCTCCGCGCCGGCCTATGGGAAATACACCCCAACCCGCCAATGCCTCTGCTGATGAAAAGCATTCATCCGTGCCTTCACCGCAGACCAATGGGAAAACAACCCCGCCACCGATTCGACCGCTTGCGCCGAGGGAAAATGCTGCTGGCTCACGCGAAGCCCCATCAAATGGAAAAGCACCACACCATCCACCGGCCAGGAATGTAGATGCCGCGCCCGAATCGCCCGGCGTAAACGGATCTGGCAGTGCGAACGGCGTGAATGGCGCCAGCGGTTCAGGTGCGCGGGGCGGGCTGTTGCGCCCAGGTCCTTTTACCAACCTGCCTGTCGTGCGTGTTCCACCCAGGGCCAGCAGTTCATCCCTTCGCCAATCAATCCAGATACCCATGGAGATCTACAACCGGCCAGAGGATAAACCGGCTGCACAGCCTGAAGCGGATGCCCCCCCACCGACCCCGGCCTCTACTACCTCTCCGGCATTGCCCCAGCCGCTCCCCGGCGCGCCGACCCTTGAGCAGATCATCAAACAGAACCATGATCTCCCCGCTCAGGCAGCAGTTCTTGGCGTGTGTGATGACGGCCTGCCCGTACTTCTGGATCTTCATGATCCGGCTCCCGGCGGGTTGATAGTGATTGGCGATGAGCGGGAAGCCCAGTTGGATATGCTGCGCAATGCGCTTGCCAGCCTTGCCGGGCGCGGTTCACCGCGCACGATTCAGTTCATTATTCTCTCCTGCGAGCCGCAGAAATGGCAGGTCTGGGTGGAAGAGAAGGGATATTCCCGGTACTGCCTGGCGGTGGAAAGCGCTGATGCTGGCGTGGCCAGTGATTGGATCATCCAGCTTGCCGATTGGACCGAGCAGCGCCGCCTGGGTCAGACCAGCGGCCCGTCCGTGCTGCTGGTAATGGATACGCTCAGCTTCCTGCCCTCCCTGCCTTACGATATTCGCCTGAACTTTGAGTGGATGGCGACAGAAGGCCCGCCGGCCCAGATCTGGCCACTGGCGGTAATCTCCACCGACCTGGCCAAAGCGCTCACCGGCCGGCGCATGCTGCGCGCCTTCCACACCCGCGTGCTGGGCTACGCCGACCAGGCCGCCGATTATGTTCCCCTGGCCGGCCTGGACTCCACGGAGGCGCAAACCTTTGGCCGCCGGGGGACGTTCCAGGTGAAAGCCGGTGATACCTGGCTGCGCTTCCGCCTGCCCGGGCAGTAAAGGAAAGTTTCACCTTACCCGCGGTTCTTCTCAGGAAGATCAAACCGGATCAATTTATATCCGTATGCATTAATTACCCGCGTGCTGCGGTAAGTTGTTTCTGTAACATCGTACTGCTGGTAGATATGAATATGCCCGTGCAGCGCAAAGGCTGGCTTGAACACTTCGATCAGCCAGCGGAAGGCTTTAATTCCCCGGTGTGGTAAATCGTCTTTATCATGGATGCCCCAGGGCGGCGCGTGGCTCACGAAGATGTCCAGGTACCTGCCGTACCGCAGTCGATTCAGCATCAGGCGGGGCACCATGGCGAAAATCATCTGCCACATCTGCGGTTGTGAGTATTGGTAGAGGCCTTTGTTATATTTGAGGCTGCCTTCGATTCCTGCCATCAGCAGGCCCGAGGCATCCCGCTTCACGGCCTGGTGCAGGTCAATTCCGCCCCAGGGATACGTACGCCCGCTGGTCTCGCCCTCTTCCATAAACCGCGGGGCATGGTTACCGCGCACGTAATAGAGCGGCTTGTCCAGCATGCTGATTACATATTCCAGGTAATAATACGGCAGGTCGCCGCAGCCGATCACCAGGTCCACGTCTTTGAACCGCTGCGTGATCAGCGGGCTGTAGATCATATCAACTTCAACATCGCTGATCGCCAGAATGTTCATGACGCATCAAGCAGGTCAGGCCCGGCGCTGACAATCGCCAGGCAATCCAGGTTCCAGTAGCGCCGCGCGGTTTCCAGCACCATTTCGGTCGTGACCTGTTCGACTAGGTCGGGGTAGCGCTGGTAATAATCCAGACCCAACTGAAACCGCTCAATTTTCAGCAGCGCGTTCACCACGCCCGCGTTGGATTCTAGCGACAACGGCATCTGCCCGATATAGCTCGATTGGCTGTCCTGCAGCTCTTCCTGCGTCACTGGCTCCTGGGTGAACCGGCGCAGCTCGTGCAAAATTAATTCGATTGCGCGCTGCAGGTTGGCCGGGTTCACCCCGGCGGTGACCTGCCAGGAGCCTGTATCGATATACGCGCTCAGGCTGGTACTGGCGCTGTACGCCAATCCGGCTTTTTCCCGCACCACGTCCCCGATCCGGCCCATCATCCCGAACTGCCCCAGGATGCTGTTCCCCAGCGATGCCGCCATAAATTCGGGCGAGGCGCGCCGGGGTCCGATCGTCCCCAGCACAAGGTCGGTCTGGTATTTGCCAGGCAGGCCGATGTGCCGCCGCTCGCTTTTGGCCAGTGGATGCGCGGACGGCAGCACGGGCCGGGGTTCCTGGTTCGGATTGGCCCACCCACCCAGCGCTTTATGTACCTGGTCGAAGGCCTCTTGCGCTTCCACTGCCCCGGCGATCACTATCACCAGGGTGCCGGGCCCGTAATGGCGCCGGTAAAAATCGACCATGTCCGCGGGGGTAATGGCCTGGATTGTTTCTGGATGCCCTTCCTCAGGCCGCCCATAGGGATGGTTGGGAAAGAGGATCTCATCAAAAGCCAGATCGGCCAGGTCGCCGGTATCCTGGTCGCGGATCGCCAGCGAGGTGAGCAGTTGACCGCGCAGCCGCTCTACCTGATCGGTAGGAAACACGGGCTGGCACAGCGCCTCTGCCAGCAGCCGCAGCAGCAGCGGAAGGTCTTCCGCCAGCGCCCGCCCGCCAAAACTGGCATTATGCACGCTTGCGCCAAACCCCAGGCTGGCCCCTGCCGATTCCAGTTGATCGTAAATTTCCTGGAAGGTATGCTGCTGTGTTCCCCGCGTCAGGCACAGCGCGGTGAAGTCAGCCAGCCCGAGCTTGTCCAGGGGGTCGAACACACTGCCTGCTGCCAGGTACCCGCTCACGTAGACGGATGGGCTGTTAAAATTGCTGCGAGTCAGCAGGGTGATCCCATTGGGCAACACCACGCGGGTGATGTTCTCCGGGCCGGGCAGGGTTTTCCAGTTAACCGGTTTCATCATCCTCATCCCCTTCGCTTAAGGGCTCTCCAGTGGGCAGGTAAATACCGGTCACCCGGTTGGCTGGCGCCATGTATGTCTGTGCAATCCGCTGCACATCCTGTGGGGAAATCGCCGCCAGGTGATCTACATAGCGGACAAACCAGTCATAAGTGGCAAACATCTCTGCATACCCCATCCATGAAGCCTGGTTGGTGATGCTCTCACTGCCGTAAGCGAACAATGCCCGCGCCTGCTTAATCGCCCGCTCGATCTCCTCTTCAGGAACACACTGATCTTGCAACCGCTTGATCTCATCTTCATACGCTGCCAGCACCGCCTGCGGTTTGTGCTGGGGATGCACAGTCAGGTGCACATCATATAAAAACGGGTCAATCGTCGCTTGCAACCCGCCATGAATCCCAACTGCCAGGTCACGTTCGACCAGCGCCCGGTACAGCCGGCTGGTCTTATTTGAGATACCTCCGCCGCCAAACAGGTTCAGGCTGGTAGGCCCGCTTAGCAGGCTGTCCAGCACGGTAAAAGCAAAAAAATCCGGGTGGTTGGCTTTCGGCGCCCGGTAGGCAATCTGTATATATGTTGTTTCCCCCGGCCCGCTGATTTCGACATGCTGTTCTTCTACGACTGGCGGCTCTTCGGGAGGGTCCGCTGAAAGCACTGCCCGGGTGCTGTTGGGCTGCCCCGCGCTGCGCGCGGGCGCGCCAGCATCGTACAGTTCCTCCAGGCGTGCCAGCATCGCGTCGCTTTGAAAATCCCCGGCAATGGCAATCAGCGCGTTCTGCGGCTGATAATACGTCTGGTAATGTTCGTACAGTGCATCGCGCTGAATGCGCAGCAGGTCTTCGCGGTATCCAATGATCTCATGCCCGTAGGGATGCACCTTGAACGCGGCGGTCTGAATGGCTTCACCCAGCCGGAACAGCGGCTCATTTTCGCTGCCTTCCCGCTCCGATAGGATCACGCTCCGTTCAGCCTCTACTTCATCCGGGTCGAATGTGCTGTGAAACATCCGGTCGGCTTCCAGGCGCAGCGCCAGGTCGATCCGGTCCGCTGGCAGGGTTTCGTAGTACGTGGTCCAATCCAGGTGGGTAAATGCGTTCCACACACCGCCTTCGCGAGAGATGGCTTTATCCAGCATGGAGGTGGGGAAGGTTGGGGTCCCTTTGAACTGCATGTGTTCCACCCAATGCGACAGCCCGGTTTCCCCCACGCCCTCATTGCGCGAACCAACCCGATACCACACCCAGTGGCTGATGATGGGTGCGGTATGAATTTCCTTGAGCTGAACTGTCAAACCATTGGCCAATTGCGTCTTGGTCACAGCGTCCAAGGATTCACCTCGATCGAAGGGTTAATGGATGAACCAGGCGCATAATCCCGATGGCTGGGAACCGCAAATTGCCTGCTGCCAGCTGTCGGGCGTCTCGTCTAACAACCCATAATAAGGCTCAACCACCTTGCGCAGGCCCACAAAGGGCTTATGCAGCTCTGTCTGGCTGAGGGGAATATCTACATCCACCGTTAATTCCACCGGGATCTTCTGGTCTACCGGCACGGTGAGGTTCAGCGCCACTGGCAGCTCGGTTCCGGCAGGCAGGATAATGTTCAGCCCTGCCCGCGGAATATAAAGGGCTCCGCCGGCGTTTAGCTCATAAATTGTGGCATTGGTGATGGTGGTGTCTTCCGTCAGGGTCACGGTGGTGTTGGTGCTCAACGGCAGGTCGAACTTGGCTGGCACCTGTGCCTTTACCGGGATCTGCGTGCGGATATGCGCCTGGTCCATCATCACAAAATTCTGGTAAAGACCGCCCAGCACCTGGTTCTTGACCAGGTCTTTCAGGGTGAAAAGCTGCTGGCCAATCGATATCAACAGGATGATCAGAATGATGTTCACTACCATGGAAAGGACGCTGGCAATCGTCCAGAAAGCCGGGGCAATTTTTCCCTGCCAGAGAAAGCGGCGCGGTTCTCGGGGCGCTGGCGCGCTTTCTTCTTTCTTGTTTTGGTAGGTGAAGGATTCTTCGGACTCTTCGGATGTGGATGTCAGTTCGGGCATAGCGGGTTCCTCTCTATCTGGTGATGACTATAGCATAATGTCAGGATTTTGAAAAATGAAATCGTATCGGTTTTTATTGGCCCAACCGTGTACCGGTTTTAAATCTTTTGATACTTCAACAGTATAATAAAGGCGATTTAGTGGATTTATTTTGGAGGTATTGGTACGGATGGATTTTGACTCCCGGTATTACGTAGCGGTCATTGGCGCAGGCCCCGCGGGTCTGTTTGCCGCGCGCCAGCTGGCGGACCGTAATATTCAAGTCGTTCTCTTTAACCGGGACATTAAGCCGGGCGGGCTGGCGGAGTACGGCATTTATCCCAGTAAACTCAAGATGAAAGAAGGGCTGCGCAGCCAGTTCCGTCAAATCCTGGCGCTGGATGAAATCCACTATTACGGGAACGTGCTGGTGGGCCAGCAGGCTGACCTTTCGCTGGATCGTCTGCGCGCGCTGGGCTTTCACGCGCTGCTGGTGACGGTGGGCGCGCAAAGCACCAAGCGGTTGGGCATCCCAGGAGAAGAGCTTACTGGCGTGTATCATGCGAAGGATATCGTCTACCATTATAACGGATTGCCCCCCTACTCTGAATGGACCTATCAAATCGGTAAGCGTGTTGCGGTGATTGGCGCTGGCAACGTGATGATGGATATCACCCACTGGCTGGTCGAAAATAAAGGTGTTGATGAGGTCATTTCCGTTGCCCGCCGCGGCCCCATGGAAGTGAAATTCGACCGCAAAGAACTGGAAGGCCTGGTTGGTTATCTGGACATGTCCGCTCTGGAGGCCGAGCTGGAGCGGGTAAACCTTACCATGCAAGAAATCTGCCAGGACCCCGCTGCGTTTCGCGCGACGATCCAGTCCGTGGCGGCAAAAAACCAGCCGGCGGGCAGCGAGGTTTTAGGAAAAACGGACGCATGTTTTCGCCTCCACTTTCTCTCTTCCCCAGCGCGTATCCTGGGCAATGCCAGGGGGCAGGTCACCGGTCTGGAACTGGAAGAAAACACCCTGGTGCTGACCGACGACGGCGAAAGCCGCGCGAAGGGTACCCGGCGCTTCCATACCCTGGATGTGGATACGGTCATTTTCGCCATCGGCGATGTGGTGGACGATGCCGTGGGACTGCCTGTGCAGCACGGTGAATACGTCAAAAGCCCCCAGCCGCGCTACCCGGTGGAAGCAATCAGTTATGAGGCCTTTGACCCGCGTGAAGGGCGCGAACTGCCTGATGTATTTCTGGCAGGCTGGGCGCGCCGGGCATCGACCGGGCTGGTAGGCATTGCCCGCAAAGACGCCACCAACGCTGCTCAAGCAGTGATCCAATATCTACAAACCCAGTCCCCGACCACGGCTGCGGTACCCGATCTGGTGCGCGAGCGGCTGGCCCGGCTGGATCACCCGGTAGTGGATAAAAACACCCTGCTGCGCCTCGAAGCCCTGGAGCGCGAGCGCGGCGGAGAATCGGGCCTGCCTGCCTTCAAATACATTTCCAACCGCGAGATGCTCGAAGTCCTCGGCCTGCTGTCCACGGAACGAGATTAACTACTCAACTACTCGCCCGTAAATCCTGAGCCAGCATTCACGGCATAGGTTTCTTCAGCCCGGCTGCTTTTGACGCCGGGCGTATTCTCAGGCAGCCTATCCTTCCGCTTTTGGCGTTGCCTCCGGCGGTGGTTCGTGTTTCTCGCCCCGGCGGAAAGGCAGCATCAATAGAAAGCCCATGGCAATCAGCACCTGCCCCATCTCGACCCCCCGCGCCTGCCAGGGACCAAAGAAGGGCAGTTTGGGGAGCGCGTGGCTGCCAAAGCCGAAAATGTCCGCCATTCCAGCGAACACGGCAATCACGTAGCCGGTCGCTACCAGCCGCAGCCCGATATCGGCAGCGATACTGGTGGACTGGTCACCCCACAGCGAGGTCAGGCTCACATAGCCGCCCATGCAGATCATCGCCAGCCCTACCAGAAACACGGCAATCTGGATAAAACCAATGATTGGGCTGCGGTCCATCACAAACATTCCCGGGCGTGCGCCAACCAGGAAGATGAGGAAACCCACCAGCGTCAGGACTAACCCAGTGCGCGCGCGCCGCCGCCAGTAGGTTACGGGGCGGGTGGTTGGTTCGCTGGTTGGAACAGGCGTAGCTGCCGCGGGCGCGGGGGCCTCATTTGGAGCGCTCATGATTCAGGTAAAGTCCTTTCCAGGTGACGGCGCCAGTTGTTGCCTAGAATATCGCCAATGTTGTCATTCGTATACCCGAACTCAGCCAGCACCGGCGCCAGTTTCGGAAGATCCGCGATGGTATCGATCTCGTAAGGTACCGCCGGCCATCCAAAGCCGCCATCAAAATCAGTTCCCAGGCCGGCGTGCAGCGCGTCACCTGCGATCTGGCAAGTATGGTCCATGTGGGCCGCCAGCATGCGCAGGGTCACCAGTTGGCGGTCGTCATTGTTGCTCCAGTCAGGGCGCAGGAAGCGGTTGAACGGCAGCGCGCCCATTACTCCATCGCGTTCGATCAGCCGTTGAATGGTCCGGTCGGTTAGCTGGCGCTCATTGGTCGGGCCTTTAATCAGCGCCCGGGCGTTAGCGTGTGAGGCCATCACCGGTCCTTCGTAGCGGTCCAGCGCCTGCAGCGCCGCGGTCTCCGTCATATGGCTGATATCCAGAGTATAACCCAGGTCTGCCATCACTTCCAGCAGCGCGTACCCCTCGCTGGTAAACCCGCCCGGTTCGTAGCTTCCGCCGCAAAACCGGGTTCCGGCCCACACCGGGCCAGTCATGCGCACGCCCATCTCCCACCATTCTTCCATCTCTTCCGGCGAGCGGATGCCTTCCGCTCCTTCCATCAACAGCACCAGCCCCACTGGATGGGTGACTGTTTTTTTTGCCGCTGGCTCCGCTTCATCCGGGTTAGGGAGAAAAGCAGGCTCGCTTTCCCAGGCCGACAGAATCCGTCGCAGGTCTTTTTTATTATAGATCAACTGGAAAGAATCGGGGGCTTCATCGCACAGGCGCCGGTAAAAATTTAACTGGCCTTCCATCTTGCGCCGTGCTTCGTCCGAATCGGCAAACACCTGGCTTTCCCATGCGCCTGCCTGGTAGCGGCGCGGCGCCAGGAACAGCGTGGCAAAAACCACTGCCACTTGCGCGCGCTGGTAATCCGGCCAGCCCAGCAGCGTATGCCCCGTCCGTTGGGGTGTTGGCGTATCCATCTCGATCTGGCGGGTTTCGCTCGCCGGGCGCAGGTAATTCCGGCCAAAGGTCAGCGCGTTATAAGCGATATCTTCATGAGCGTCGATGATTATAAGGGCCATGGTCCGGCAAAACACCACACAGGGCAATATAGAGAAAGAGGCTGTCCGAGTAACTTACTTTCGGACAGCCCCAATGTTTGAACGGTTTGAATTACTTTTCGGCCTCTTCGCCGCCTTCGTTGCTCTCGCTGACTTCGTTGCTCTCGCTGACTTCGTTGCTCTCGCTGACTTCGCCGACTTCGCTGCTCTCGCTCAGGTCTTCCATCACCTCTTCGAGCGACTGCCAGTCCAGGTCAGCGTAGGCTTGCGAGTCGACCCGCCGCAGGCTTAGCCCGATCCGGTGGTTATCCGGGTCGATCTTGATGATGCGCAGGGTGACATTATCGCCCTCGTGCAGCACCTCTTTGGGATGGTCGATGCGTTTCTCGCTGATCTCGGAAATGTGGATCAGGCCTTCCAGATCCTCTTCCAAGCGAGCGAATGCGCCAAACTTGGTCAGGCGGGTGATGCCTGCTTCAATCAGCTGGCCCACCTGATATTTGGTCACGCGTTGTGTCCAGGGGTCTTCCTGCAGCTGGCGAATGGAAAGGCCGATGCGCTTCTTGTCGCGGTCAATGCTGATGACCTTGACCTTTACATCCTGCCCAACCTTCAATACTTCGCTGGGGTGCTGAATGCGGTCCCAGGAAATCTCAGAGAGATGAACCAGGCCATCCGCTCCGTTGATATTGACGAAAGCGCCAAAGTCCGCCAGGCTGGTGACCCGTCCGGCACGTACTTCGCCCTCTTGCAGCTCATCGATCACACGCTCCTTCAACGATTCGCGCGTCTCGGTGCTGGCAGCCCGTTCCGAAAGGATCAGGCGGCGGCGTTCGCGGTCCACTTCGATCACCGCGACATCGATTTCATCGCCCACCATCTTGCTCCAGCGCTGTTCTGGGGTTTCTCCGCTCATACCGGCGCGCCGCGATAAGCTGATCTGCGAAGCTGGCACAAAGCCGCGCAGGCCATCCAGCGGAACAATCAGGCCACCTTTGTTGTAGCCAATGATGCTGCTGTGATATGCCTGTTTCGACTTCAGCAACTCCTCAGCTTTCTGCCAGCTCACTTCTTCGCGAGCCCGCATATATGAGAGGACGACGTTGCCATTCTGGTCTTCCGGGTTTATGATGTAAACCGGGATTTCCTGGTTGACTTCTAACTTCGCCAACTCCTCAGGTGGGATCGCTTCGAGTTCTTTCCCACTGATGATACCCTCAGATTTCGTGCCAATGCTTACCAAAATCTGAGAAGGGCTGAGACTGGCAATAACACCCGTCCGCGTTTCGCCCTGCTGAGGAAAATCGAGGGTCAACCCTTCGTTTTCCAGCAAGGAAGCCATGTTGTTGCCATCAGCATTGTTTTCAGTGTTCTCGGGCGTCACTCCCTGCTCGAGCTGAGCATCGTTCTGGTCCATACGATCTTGACTCCGGTGAATAAAGATATGGTCCATTATAAAGGGGAATCATAATCTTGACAACCCTTCCCCGAATTTCGCAAATTGCTTACCACAAAATGTAAAAAAGGGCCGCTGTACCCAGCCCCAACGCGACTCCCACTACTACCTGGGCTGGTGTATGCCCAATCACCTCTTTTAGCTGTTTATCGGAAATGGGCTGGCCGCTGAAGAACTCATTGACCAGCACATTGATCTTTTCAGCATGCCGCCCGGCTTCTCGCCGCACCCCTGCCGCGTCGTACACTACGATCATTGCCATGGCAAAGGCCAGCGCAAATATCGGTGAGTTGAATCCGGCATAAAAACCTGTTGCCAGCGTAATTGAAGTAATCAGCGCCGAGTGCGAGCTGGGCATTCCCCCGCTGCTGAACATCAATCTCCAGTTTAATCGGCGGTGCAGAATGTAAGCAATGGGAACCTTCAAAAACTGCGCCAGCCCCCAGGCGAACAAACCAATAAACAGCACATGGTTTCCAATAATCTCTCGAAATACGTCAATTTCCTTATACATGTACGTTCATTCCTGCGAAAGTATGATTCGGTGCCTGCCTGAACTGTCTCAGGAACGCCCCCGTGTGATTACCGTTATTACAGATCTGTCTCCAATTCACCTGCTGCACCGGCATCCAGCGTGTTCAACTGCCGTACTCGCAGCTCTGCCTTATCCAGCAAGCCAGCGCAGTGCTTTGCCAGTGCCTGTCCGCGTTCAAACAACGCAATGGCCTCATCCAGCGTTTTCTGGTTCGTCTCAAGCCCATAAACAATTTCCTCCAGCTCCGCGAACGCCTGTTCGTAGCTGAGGGATTGAATTTTATCGGAAGATTTTCCCATCCTGCCTGCTCCTATCAATTGCTGTCATTTTCTTTACCAGCACCCCCGCGCGCCAGCACGCACGTGGACACGCGTTGCCTCAGGTCCCGGCCTGCTCCGCATCCGCGCCGGCGCCTGCTGGCGCGCGGGTTTGAACCGCTTCGATGCGCGCGTCTAATTGCCCATCTCGCATTTGAACTGTCACCACCTCACCCACCTGCGTTTCGCCCGCGCTTCCCACCGGGCGCCCATCTGCGTGCAGTACCAGCGCGTACCCTCGCTGCAGAACAGCACGCGGGTTCAGCGCTTCCAGCCGGTTGTGCAGCCCGCCCAGGTGCGCACGGCGCAGTTGCAGCGCATGGTACAGCGCGCGCTGACCGCGCTGCAGCAGATCATCGACCCCCTGCCGTTCCCCCTGTATCCAGCGCTCGGGCGTTGCCCGCGCCAGCCGCTGGCGAAGTCCATTCAGCGCCTGACTGTGCTGGCTGATTACATACAGGATAGCCGTCCCCAGCCGCGTTTGCACCCCGAACAACTCCGACTTCAAATCGGCCCGGTCGGGCGTGGCGGCAACAGCGGCCCCTGTGGGAGTGGGCGCGCGCAGGTCCGCGGCGAAATCTGCCAGCGTAAAATCCGTCTCGTGCCCTATCCCGGTGATCACTGGCGCCGGTGACCCAGCAATTGCGCGCACCACACGCTCATCGTTGAAGGCCCATAAGTCTTCTAATGATCCGCCCCCGCGCGCTACGATCACTACATCTGGCGTGCCGTCCCGGCACAGTGCTTTGAGCCCTGCCACAATCTCCCCCGGCGCGCTGTCACCCTGCACGGAACAGGGCGCCAGAAGAACCTCTGCCAGCGGGTAGCGCAGGCGCAGCGTGTTGAGCATATCCTGCAAAGCCGCTCCCGTTGGCGAGGTGACAATGCCAATCCGTGCTGGTCGCTCCGGAATGGGCCGCTTGCGCTCTTCATCAAATAACCCTTCGGCCTCCAGGCGGCTCTTTAACCGCAGGAATTCCTGGTACAGCAGGCCCTCGCCCGCCGGGCGCAGCGCGTCCACGTACAACTGGTAGGCTCCGTCGCGCTCGTAGATGCTGATGGCCCCATGAGCCTCCACCGCCAGGCCGTTCTGCAGCCCAAACCGCAGCCGCAGCGCCGTCGATCGCCAGATCACGCATTTCAACGCCGCCCCGCTGTCCTTCAGGGTGAAGTAGAGATGCCCAGAGCCGGGCCGCGATAAATTGGACACTTCTCCGCGCACCCAGATATCCTGGAGCACGGTATCTCCATCGATCAGGTCGCGCAGGTAGCGGGTCAGCTCGGTGACAGACAGCCAGAGTGTCTGAAATAGGGGAAATTGTGTCATGGTTTCATTAACATACCGCGCTTACCGGGGGCTGTCAATAAACAAAGCTGTCAACTATAGGTTTTTTTGTTCAACCACAGGCGCAGCATTGAAAACAGCCGCTCGGGCGAAACTGGTTTGGTCAAATAATCATTTGCCCCGGCTTCAATGCATTTATCTCGATCCCCTACCATTGCCTTGGCGGTGAGCGCCAGAACGGGCAGGTCGTGAAAATGCGGGTTTGCCCGAATGCGCCTGGTGACCTCGTAACCATCCATCCCCGGCAGCATGATATCCAGCAGTACCAGATCAATCTGCTGCTGCCCTAACAAATCCAATGCCTTCTGCCCGCTCGTTGCAATGTGCGTTTTGAGGCCTTCCCCATTGAGCAGGCGCGACAGTGCAATGGCGCTGCGCATGTCGTCATCCACGACCAGGATTTTTTTACCATTGAGGATCACTTCATGGTCATGCAGACGTTTTATCGTCTGCTGCTGATCTTCTGACATGTTGGCAAAAATCCGGTGCAGAAAGAGAGCCGTCTCATCCATTAACCGTTCGGGTGAGCGTACTCCTTTGACGACCACGTTTTCCGCGAACTGCATCAGTTCCTGGTTCTCGGCGTCTGTCAATTCTCTCCCGGCGTATACGATCACCGGGCACTTGGGCAGGGTGCGGTCGGATTCCATCCGGCTGAGCAGTTCAAAACCCGTCATGTCCGGTAAGTTGAGGTCCAGGATGATGCAGTCAAAAGGCTGCACAGCCAGGATTTCCAGCGCGGCCTTTCCGGTGGAGACTTCGCGGATCAGCACATCGTTCCCATCCAGCAGCTTGTGGATATGATTGCGCTGTGTAAGGTCATCCTCAACCAGCAGTAGCGAACGGATATTGCGGTTGATGAACCCTTCGATGTTGCGGAAAGATGCCTCGAAATCTTCCTGTTTGACAGGCTTGGAAAGAAAGCCAATCGCGCCGTGCGCCTGCGCATTATGGTCTACATCGGAGACCGACATAACATGAACCGGGATGTGCCGTGTTTTAGGATCTCCCTTAATCATATCCAATACTTCCCACCCGCTCATGTTGGGCAGTTTTAAGTCAAGCATTACGGCATCTACCTGGTAATTCTGGATGATTTTGATGCCGGTCTCACCATCTTCCGCGATCAGGCACTTGAATTTCCGGTTGCGGGCATAATCATGAACAATGCGCGCGAATTTGGCATCGTCCTCAATAACCAGCAGGATCTTGTCCCCTTCTTGCAGATCATCCCGGTCATCCTTTCGCGCTGTCCAGGCGGCGGGCAGCGTGCGGTTGTCGCGTTCGCGAGATTCTGCTGGCGCCTCGCTGACCTTTGATGGCCCTGCAGAACGATTTTCCGCTCTCTCCGGCGGGGTGATAAACGGAGCAACCGGTGGCGGTTCTACCTTACTCTGCGGGTGAGGCCACGCTGGCTCCAGGTTCTTCCAATTGGATGGGGTCGGCGTTTTTGGTTTGCCAATGGGCAGAACCAGGGTAAACGTACTGCCTTTGCCAAATGTGCTTTCTAAATCGATGCGCCCGCCCAACTGGGCTGCCAGCTCTCGCGAAATCGTCAGGCCCAACCCGGTGCCGCCGTACTGGCGGCTTGTGCTGCCGTCTGCTTGCTGGAATGCTTCAAAAACGATCTTCTGCTGTTCAGGCGTCATGCCAATGCCGGTATCGGCGACCGAAATTGCCACAGCCTGGCCCGGGTCGATGCCTCCCGCGGATGGCGCCAGGTCTCCATCTGCCTTTCCTCCATTGTCATCAGGTTGTCCGCCGCCGGTCATGGCAATATCCAGCCGCACGCTGCCTTCCGTGGTGAACTTAAAGGCATTGGAAAGTAAATTCTTGAGAATCTGTTCCACTCGCTGCTGGTCAGTGATAATGCTGGCAGGCAGATTGTCCGCCGCGGTGATCGTGAATTCCACCCCCCGCTCCTCGGCAATGTATCCAAAGACGGCGCGCAGGTTATCTGCCAGCCGCCGGGGGTCCATTGGGGCAAAGTGCAAGTCCATCCGCCCTGACTCCACCTTTGCGAGATCCAGGACATCGTTAATCAAATCGAGCAGATCTGTACCGCTGCTGTAAATGATCTGAGCCGACTCCACCTGTTCCGGCGTGAGGTTCCTCTGTTCATTTTTCGACAGCATGTTGGCCAGAAGAAGCAGGCTGTTCAGCGGCGTGCGCAGCTCGTGCGACATATTGGCGAGAAATTCCGATTTATACCGGTTTGCCAGGGCCAGGTCGGCTGCCTTTTGCTGCAGATCTTGTTGGGCGGCGCGCAGCTCCTGGTTTTGCCGGTCGAGGATATCCTGCTGTTCTTTCAGCGCCATGCTGCTTTGTTGGAGGGCGGCAGCTTTTTCTTCCAGTGCGGCGTTGACCGCTTCAAGCTGCGCCTGGTTTGCCTTTAGTTGGGTTTCGGAAGCTCGCAGGCTTTCGGTCTGTAATTCTAATTCCTCGTTGGCGGCGCGCAGCTCTTCTTCTTGGGACTGCAGTTCTTCCGCTTGCTGGCGGGTCTGCGCAAGCAGCTCGTTGACCCGTTTGCGCGCCTGGGCCGTCATAAAGGCCACGGCAATTCCCTCCAGTGACCGGTCCAGAAAAGCCATCTGCCGCAGGGTGAGCTCATTTGCCGCTTCTATCTCGATCACCCCAATCAATTGATCATCATACACCAGCGGCGCCGTTATGATGTTCCTGGGCAGCAGCTCGCCAGATGCCGCATAGACTGCTGCGATGGTATCGCTGGGGATGCTTGTGACAATGGTCCGGTTTTCAAGGGCAGCCTGCCCTACTGTTCCCTCGCCGGGCTGCACCTGCCCGGCCTGGGATTTGCCCCGGTGAGCATACGTGCCCGTCAGGTTGAGTACCTCACCTTCCAGGAGATATAGGGCCCCAACCTGCGCGTCCAGGTACCTGCATAACTGCTGGATGACGTTGCTGGCCAGGATAGGGATTTCCTGTTCGCCCCGCATCCTTTCATTGAGAAGGGACTGGCCCTCCGTTTGCCACATTTGAGCAGCCAGGCTGCGGTTGGCCGCCTCTGTATCCTGGCGTGCCCTGTCCGCTTCCTCTTTGGCTCGCTCAGCCGCCTCTTTCTCGCGCTCAGCTTCGCTTTGGGCTTTTTCAGCTTCCTGGCGGGCGGCTTCGGCAGTTTCTCTGGCATTGCTTAACTCAACCGCTCGCTGCTGGGTTTGTTCAAACAGCCGCGCATTTTCGATAGCGTTTGCCAGCTGATCTGCCATGGCCTGTAAAATGGTCACGTCCTCCGGGCTGAAGGCGTTTTTCTCTGCGCTTTGCACGGTAAGCGCGCCTACGGCTTTCCCCCGAGTGATCAATGGCAGCGCCAGTTCCGAGTGTGTTTCGGGCAGCGAAGGATTTTCGTAACGTGGGATATCCTCTCCCACGTTTGGCCAGATCAGCGCCTGTTTGATCGCGATGCACTGCCCGATCATCGATGCTTTGCCAATCTCCAGCTTGTGGCCTTGCTCCAGCATAGTTTGCCCTGCTTCGCCGGTGCCGGCCCGCAGTTCGGCCCACTTCTCGCTCTCATCCACCAGGAACAGCCCGGTGTAATACATGTGAAAACGGTCTCGTACCACATTTACCACCTGGTTACACAACTTTTGTGTGTCCAGGATACTGCTGGCAGCTCGCGATACCTCCGCGGCTGTTTGCAGTTGTATCGCGCGGTTTTCCACCCGCCGGACCAACTGCGCCCCTTCCATTGCGCTGCTGATCTCCCCTCGCAGCGCATCGTATATGCTCCCCTCGCGCGAACCCGCCTCAAACACCACAAAACCAATCAGATCCTCCCGGAAATATAACGACATAACCACATAGCTGCGCGGCATATCATTTTGCCAGAATTCCGCCGGGACCAATTGGTGGGATGGGAAGCGCAGTCCACCGCCTGGCAGCTCGACCCACCCGCTTTCGGTGTAGGCAAAAATCAGTCTGGCCCATTCTGGGGCAGGTTCAGGGTACCAGTACCGCCGCGGGTTTTCAAAGATCGAAAGGTAGCAGCTGGGGATGCCCAGTTTCGGAAGCTGTTCTGCCAGCACATTCATCAGCTTGTCCACATCAAATGTGCTGATCAGCGCCTGGCCCACGCTGCGTAAGCGGTCCATCCTTGCCTCGGCCTGGAACCGCTCGCCCACCTCAACGCGTTCCGCGGTCTTGCCAATTAATATCCGCGCTTGCTGTAACAGATCCTCCGCCTGGACGAGCGATCCTATGCTTAAATCGCGCGCCGCGCTGTTTTTCCGCGCCGCGCTGTTCTCCCGCGCCGCGGTCTGCCGGCGCAAAATGGTGAGGGTATCCTGCCAGGCAGCGACTTCGTGCTTGTTCTCGACTACCTGGCGCAGGATTGCCTCCAGTTTCGTCATAAAGCCATCCCCGGTTCCGCCGCTGGCGTTTGCCAGAAAGCTCTGCACCAGTTCTGCTACCTGCTGGCGCATCCCCGTAATCGCGCCTGCTTTCGACGCGAGCAGCATCTCCTCAACCACTGCATCGAAATCGAGCGTTCCCTCGCTCGTTTTCAACCCCGCGAGTGCCTCGGTTTCCGCGAATGTGACATTTGGATCTTTGCAGCCGCAAGATTGGCGGATCTTAAGCTGGTACGGTACGGTGATCGTTTCTGGTGCAGGCTTGCCCTCGATCACCGAGATAAGCGTTTCAACTGCCAGGTAGCCCATGTCATACCAGGATGGCTGAACGGTGGTCAGCGGTGGAGTGACTGAATGGCTTTCGTTGAATCCGTCATAGCCAATGATAGCAACATCTTCTGGTATTCTGCACCCCATTGCTTTTAGCAGCTTCATTGCCTGAATTGCTTGAACGTCTGCAACGCTTACCAGTGCCTGCACCTTATTGGCTACCGCGCCCCTTAGGAAAGTTTCCATTGTTGAGCCGGAGTTTTGCAGTGAATCTAACTCATCAATCGAAAACCAGGGTTTGATCAGCGCCGGGTTGAGGGGAATGCCGTGCTCAGTTAAGGAATCCTCGTAAGCCTTGTAGCGCTGTTGAAAGCTGGCATGGTCCTTGTGCATTCCAATAAAGCCAATCCTCTGGTAGCCATGCACCTCGATCAGGTGATTCACCAGGTCTTTCATGTTCTGGTAATTTTCGTAGGTGATATGCGGATAGCCTTTTACCGCGCCTTCCAGCGTAACCACCGGGATGCCGTACTGCGCGCAGAACGTTTCGACGTTGGCTTCATCCACCTTGCGCAGCAGCCCGGCTCTCCAGATGACCAGCCCATCCAGCTTTACCCCTTTAACCAGATCATAGAGAACATTGCTCTGCTGCTCAAAGTTGACACTTCCGGAAACATTCCGGCCAAAACAGGCCAGCAGGCGGGCATGATGCTTTTGGGCGGCATCCATGGCTCCCCACCATGGTCGCAGGGTCCATTCGAGGCCGAGGTCCCCATTAAAGAAGCCAATGGTCCTGCTAACCGGGATTGGATTAGATAGTTCCTTTTGGTGTTTCGTGGGGTGTTTTTTTGCGATCTGTCCTGTTTCGCTCATGCCTGCCACCCTGTCTGATCCCAAATATTAAACTGTGCCGTATGTTTGCCGGAAAGATGGAGCGCAATAAAATCATATCATAGGTATCTGCTCAATACCAAATATGATAATGCAAAGAGCTCATTTTATATTTACAGCTATCACCTAACATGCTGACCCAGCATCCGCTGTTCCATTGCACGGCACGCGCGTCGCGGCGGCTGTATCTTTTGCGGAATGGCGCTGAACGTTAGGCGCTTTTGCGCATCACCCGCATTTCTCCCGCGCCGGGAAAGATCCGCTTCAGCAAGCGTGCCATCCGGTACAGCCGCCGGAAGTAGGGCGGCATTTCATCTGGCGCCAGCGCGCGAAAACCGAACTGCAGGTAATATGGCTCCATTTGCGCCCGGCAGGTCAGGTACAGCGGCGGGGCGTTTTCCGCCAGAAGCCGGGTGATGATCGCCTTGCCGATTCCCTGCCCTTGCCATTCCGGCGCTGCCGCGATTGAAGCCATTTCGCGCGTGCCATCACCGTGCGGCTTCACCTGTCCCGTGCCGATTACCCGGTTGTCTGCGTCCACCGCCACCCAAAACCGCCGCCAGTCCAGGCTCATCGGGTTGATCCCCACCCGCCAGATCAACGCCCGGATTGCCCGCGCATCCGCTTTGGTCGCCTTGCGTAGGATCGCCATTTTTTCTGACATCACGTCTGTTTGAGAAAATGGGCTGTTCATTCGTTTCAATTACGCTTCTGGATAAGCGTGCGAATATTCACGCATCTCGATCGACGCTTCCCAGAATGACCAGTTTCTATCCGCCCAGCATCTCCTCTAGAACCTTGCGCGTCAGCCCCGGGTCAGCCTTCCCCCGCATCTGGCGCATCACCTGGCCCACAAACCAGCCCATCAGCGTCACCTTGCCGCCGCGGTACGCTTCTACCTCTTTGGGGTTTGCATCCATAATCGCCTGCACCGCCGCGCGGATGGCTGTGTCGTCGCTTACCTGCGCCAGCCCTTCGGCCTGCACGATCTCTCCCGGCGCGCGCCCGCTCTCCTGCACCTTTGCCAGCAGCGCTTTGCCGGTGGAATTATTGATTGTATTAGCGTCAACCAGCTTAATGATCTCCGCCAGGTAGACGGGCTTCAGCTTGAGCTCGCCCGCGCTGATCCCCATGTCGTTGATCATGCGCAGTACATCATTCATCAGCCAGTTAGAGACCCGCTTGGCGTCGCCGCCATAGGCCTGTACCGCGCCTTCGAAGTAATCCGAAAGCCCGCGCTCACTGGTGAGGATGTCCGCGTCATATTCCGGTAATTCATATTGGCTGGTGAAACGCGCCTTGCGTTCCAGCGGCAGTTCGGGCAGGTTGGCCAGGATGGCATCGCGCCATTCGCTCGTCAGGCGGATAGGCAGCAGGTCTGGCTCGCGGAAGTAGCGGTAATCCGCCTCGGTTTCCTTCGAGCGCATCTTGTGCAGCTTGCCGGTCTCCTCGTCCCAATCCAGCGTCCACGCCTCAATCCTTCGCCCGGCCTCCGTCTCGCGGATCTGCCGTTCTACCTCGGCCAGGATCGCGCTCCGCACCGCATCAATCGAATTGACGTTCTTGATCTCCGTCTTCGGGTTGAGGTAATCCGCGCCTTTAGGGCGGATGGACACGTTCGCGTCGCAGCGCAGGTGGCCCTTTTCCATATCCGCCTCGGATACCCCCAGCCAGCGCAG
Organism: uncultured Anaerolineaceae bacterium; assembly: GCA_964437595.1. GTDB lineage: Bacteria > Chloroflexota > Anaerolineae > Anaerolineales > Anaerolineaceae > DSYU01. Next base: position 23,637 of record CAYTHO010000015.1, on the reverse strand, counting down.
CAGCTGGCGCAGGCGGGTCAGGTACTGGGCTGCCTCGTCCGCGGAGCGCAGGTCCGGCCCGGTGACCATTTCCACCAGCGGCACGCCGCAGCGGTTGAAGTCGATCAGGCGCTGCGCATAGTCGTTCTTTGTTTTTCCGGCATCCTCTTCGATGTGCAGCTTGCTGATGTTGACCCGCCGGGTATAACCCTGCGGCATAGGCAGGTCCATATATCCACCATGCGCCAGCGACTGGTCGTACTGCGAGATCTGGTAGCCCTTGGGCAGATCCGGGTAAAAATAGTTTTTGCGGTCAAAGAACGACAGTTCCCTGATCTGGCTGTGCATCGCTGCCGCCAGCAGCACCGCTTTTTCCACCACCACCTCGTTCAACACCGGCAGCACGCCCGGCAGCCCGGTGCACACCGGGCAGATGTTGGTGTTGGGTGAGTCATTCCACGAATCGGCCTTGCAGCCGCAGAAAATCTTGGTGGTCGTATTCAGTTGAATGTGCGTTTCCAACCCGATGATGGTTTCGTATTCGGTCATGGAACGATCCTGTATATGCCTGTTTTTACCCTTCAACCCCAGGCCTGCGCAGAACGACTTGCTTGCTATTTTTTTTATCCGTGTCCATCTGCGTTCATCTGTGGCGAAGTTTCTTCTTTTACGGTTTCACAGCCTCACTTCAGGTCTCTGACAACCCTCGGCTTCACCTTGCGCCATGCCGCATCCTGCGCGGCGATCTCATACGCCCGCCCAATGCGCAGCAGGCTGCCTTCCGAGAAGTCCGGCCCCAGCAGTTGGATGCCAATCGGCAGGCCCTCACCGTCCAGTCCGCCGGGGATGGTCAGCCCGGGGATGCCCGCGTGGTTGGCCGCCACGTTGAACTGGTCGGCGTACTGCATCAGCACCGTATCGCCGTACACCGCCCCCAGCGGGAAGGCCGTGGTCGGCGTTGTGGGGGTCAGCAGCGCGTCCAGCTGGTACGGCCCGTTTGGGTCGAAGGCCTGCACAAAATCCTGGCGGATCATCGTGCGCACCTTGAGCGCGCGCTGGTAATACTGCGCGCTGTACTGCGCCGCCGAGACGTACATACCCATCAAAATGCGCAGCTTGGGCTGCTTGCCAAAGGCCTGCGCCCGGGTGTGTTTGTACATCTCGCGCAGATCATCCACCGGGTCTGATGTCCGGTAGCCGTATTTCACTCCATCGTAGCGGTGCAGGTTGGAGGCCGCTTCTACCCGGCTGATCACAAAATAGGATGGGATGCCGTAGCGCGTGTTAGGCATCGGCACATCCTCGATGATCTCCGCGCCCATTTCCTTCAGTCGCCGCGCCGCATCGTAAACCGCATCTGCTATCCCCGCCGGGATGGGCTCCTCGCGGAAGGTTCCATCCGGGTTCGGCGCAGTGATGCGGAAGTAGTCTGGCGACAGCCCGATGCGGAGCCCGCGCACGCCTTTTTCCAGCTCCGCCAGGTAATTGCCCACTTCCACCACCGCCGCTGTGTTATCGCGCGCATCCGGCCCGGCGATGGTTTGCAGCATCAGAGCCGCATCGGTCACATCTCGCGCCAGCGGGCCGGGGCAGTCCAGCGAGGAGGCAAAAGCGATCAGCCCGTAGCGCGACACACGCCCGTAGGTGGGCTTCAATCCTACCACGCCGCAGAATGCCGCCGGCTGGCGGATCGACCCTGAAGTGTCCGTGCCCAGGGAGAGCGCTCCTTCGCCCGCCGCCACGGATGCTGCGCTGCCCCCCGAAGATCCGCCTGGTACGCGCTCTGGGTTCCACGGGTTGCGCGGGCTGGGCTGGAAGGCCGAGCCTTCGCTCGACGAGCCAAAGGCAAACTCGTCCAGGTTCACCTTGCCCAGCATCACCCCGCCTGCCGCCAGCATCCGTTCCACAGGTGTGGCGGTGTAGGGCGAGCGGAAGTTTGCCAGGATGCGTGACCCGGCGGTTGAGTACGTGTTTTGCACGCAGAAAATGTCCTTCACCGTAAACGGGACGCCGCCCAATGGGCCGGGGTCTTCCCCCGCGCGGACCTTCGTATCCACCACCTCTGCCTGCGCGCGCGCCTGCTCCTCGGTAAAGCTGATAAAGGAGTGGACCCGCTGCCTGTCTTGTTCTGTCAGCGGCCCCGGCTCAACTGTCCCAGGCCGCCCATCCACTGCTTCGATGCGCGCCAGCGTCGATTCCAGGATTTCTACCGCCGATGCCTTGCGCTGGCGGATCAGCCCGGCCATTTCATGTGCGGAAAGATCACAAAGTTCCATAATACCTTCCGGGTTGGTTATTCAAGATCGGTATGGGGAATATCTGGGACAATAATGTACCCGTCTTCCGCCTGAGGCGCCTGTGCCAGGATATCTTCCGGGTTGGGGTAGGGCATCCAGGCGTCCTTGCGCGGCGCCGGGCTGGTCGCTGGGGTGTACGGCACCCCATGCGAAGTGATCGGCACGTTTTCCTCCAGCGGGATGGCCTCCAGCTCGTGGATCGCGTTGAGCTGGTTGTTCAACTGCTGGCGCAGGTACTCCGCCTCTTCCGCGTCCAGCTGCAGCGCCGCCAGGTTCACCAGGTGCGCAAACATCTCTTGCGTAATCGTATCGGTCATATAGTCACTACCTGAGCTGAGTGTGCCCCAAATCCACCTTTTTTCGGGGCGGTCGCACTGTCAGTATAAACCAGATTTTGCAACTGTCAAGAATCGAGTAGAATAGTGCTATCTCAACAGAAAGATTATGTGTAAATATAAATATCATCCCATAACCATCCGCGATACGCTCAAAAAATCATTGAGAAGATTATATTTGCCAATTGTTCTCTTCGTAATTTTGTGGTTTCTTATAATGTTCATTCTTAGTGGAAGCCTAGACTTATGGAATGGCTTGTTGATTTTTGTACCACCAACGATTGCGATCGTTCTGTTCCTTGGCCTTGAGTGGCTGGATCTTCATTTCACCTGCTTCTACCTGACTGATGATGTTCTTTCACGACAGCAGTACGGCCGCGTTACCCGGCGCATCCTGCGTAATAAGGTAACCGAGATCCAGCAAAGGTACGAAGGACTGATGGTAATGACCACCGGCCCCTCTCTCCTGGTTCCCAATGGTCTGGTTGGCGAGGACGGCATTTCATGCGATCTGTTTGCCAGGCTGTATAAATGGCTTCCCGAAGAAAGTACTGGCGCTTCGTAAGTACCCAACAAAAAGTTTTGCCTCTTATCCAGTTTCCAGATCAAGGTAAATAGAGCAGAATCGCGCCTGGGTGGTCTCTGCTCTGTTTTATATTCGGCCTTGACATGAAGCTGCAACTTGTGTATTATTATTTATGCGACCGATCGGTCGCGTCCAATCGGTCGCTTATCAAGGAATAATCGCCATGCCCCAAAAGACTTTTTTAAATCTTCCTGAAAACAGAAGAAAAGGGATTCTTAATGCATGCTTTGAGGAATTTGCCATAAATGATTACGAAAGCGCATCCTTATCCAGCATCATTTCTAAGCTTGGCCTGGCCAAAGGAAGTTTTTATCGATATTTCGAGAGCAAGCTGGATTTATATAATTTCCTCTGCCAGTTTGCCAACAACCTGGTAGCGGCCAACTTCGTCCGGTATCTAAATGGGTCTGGAAAGGATTTCTTTCAAGATTGGATGGGGTTTTTCCTGTCATTGAGCGAAATCGAAAAAGAATATCCGCTGGCCATCCGCTTTAGATTTAAAGCAGCTTTCGAGCAGAGCAGCGAGGTTTCTGGGCAGCAAAACATAGAGAGACCCCAGGAAAGAATGAAATTCATGAGAGACGTTATCCGCAAATATCAGGACAACGGCCTGATCCGCAAGGATATCGACCTGGATTTCTTCTCTCTACTGATGACCTTTTTTAATTTTGCCCTGTCAGAATATATCGGTATCAAGTACAGAATCCCCCAGACTTCCCCCTTATATGCGGTGGACCATGAAATTCTGAAGCAGGACACCGAAAAATTGCTAGATATTGTTAGAAGAGGATGGCTGCCTTAGCTAACCTGATGATCCATGAGGAGAAAATGTGATGAAACCATTAACCCGAGCAATCATCCGATATAATGTCCAAATCGGCATCTACCTGGCCTTCTTTGCCGCCAGCCTGTTTATCCCGGCAGGACAGCTTGCCTGGAAAATGGGGTGGATCTATCTGGCGATCAACGCGCTCAGCATGTTCGTAAATTCATTGATCCTTTTACTCAGAAATCCGGGATTATTCCAGGAGCGGGTGGATAGAAAGGGGAAAAGGGATTTGGATAGAATCCTCGCCGGGATCATGTCATTTTTTGGCCCGATCAGCATCTGTATTGTCTCTGGCTTCAACTTCCGGTACCAATGGCTGCCGCAGATTCCTTTCATTGGCCAAATAACCGGCATCGTTTTGGTCATCCTGGGCTGCATGCTCGCCGCATGGGCAGTGGCTTCCAATAAGTTTTTCTACGGCTTTCTCCGAATTTCCAGGGAATCAGGCCATTCCGTCTGTGCCAATGGTGCTTACCGGCTGGTGCGGCACCCGGCGTATCTCGGGGCGATCATCATCGATCTAGCAACGCCGTTGGTTCTTAACTCGGCCTGGGCGTTTATCCCCGCAATTATCACCACTCTGGCGATTTTTATTCGCACAAAACTTGAAGATGAAGCGCTTCAACGGGATCTGGAAGGATATCAGGTTTACGCGCGGCGGGTACGGCGTCGCCTGATTCCATTCACCTGGTGAACTCCGCGAAGAGCCTATCAGAAGGTTTTTTCTTTTACGGTGACGGGAAGGGCATTGGATTAAATGCTATAATCTTTTCTTATGACCGAGCAGCGGGCCCTCGAACCTACCACGGCGGCGGAAAACCCGCCGGCGCTCGCGCCAGCTGAGGTTCCCCCCACCGAAATCTACCTCCCCCCTGGCGTTTCCCAGGTTCGCCTTCTCATTGAATCTCCCGAAAACACCCGCGTCGAAATCGAAGTGGAAGCCCGCACCCCCGACGGCCTTCCCCTGGGAAGCCAGTCCCTGGTTTTTGGCGAGGCTCTTCTGCCCCACGCTCCCATGCGCATCAGCCGGGTAGGCGCCTGGACCGGAGCGCGCGCTGCATCGATTACCGCGCTCCTCTTCGCACTGGCCCTGGCGGTCTACGCCTTCACCCGCCTGTATGACCTGCCTTCTTTCCCGGTCTATTTTTTTACCGACGAAGCCGTCCAGACCGTCACCGCCGCCGACCTGCTGCGCGACAACTTTCACGGCCCTACCGGCGAACTGCTGCCTGCCTACTTTGAAAACGGCTCGCAGTACAACCTCAGCGCGTCTGTTTATCTACAGGTTTTGCCTTATATCCTTTTTGGCAAATCCGTCTGGGTCACCCGCGGCATCTCCGCCCTGATGACCCTCCTTGCCGCCGCATCGGTTGGCCTGATTCTCAAGCGCGTTTTCAAAAGCCCCTACCCCTGGCTGGCCGTCTTGTTCCTTGCCGTCACCCCGGCCTGGTTCCTGCATTCCCGCACCGCCTTTGAAACGGCCCTGGCCACCACCTTTTACGCGGCCTTTCTATATTTCTACCTCCTCTACCGCACCGAGAACCCCCGCAGCCTCTACCTGGCGGTTATCTTTGGCGGACTGGCCTGGTATTCTTACAGCGGCCTGCGCATGGTGATGGTGGTGACCTGCCTGCTGCTGCTCTTATCGGATCTCAAATTTCATTGGGTGAACCGCGCTGTGCTGCTGCGGGGGCTGGGCCTGGCCTTTCTGCTAATTCTGCCCTTTGTGCGCTTCCTGATCAACCATCCTGATGCCTCTCGCTGGCAGATGCGCCTGCTGGGTTCCTACTGGATCGCCGATCTCCCACTGATCGAAAAACTGGGCAATTACGCCATCGAATACCTGCGCGGCCTCAGCCCGCTTTACTGGTACCTGCCGAACGATTGGGATTTATCTCGCCATCTGCTGCGCGGTTACGGGCACCTGCTGCGCTCCACCCTTCCGCTGGGTTTGCTCGGCCTGGCCCTGGCAGTCCGCAACTTCCGCAGCCCAGCCTACCGTGTGATGCTGATCGCCGTCCTGGCCGCGCCTACTGGCGCAGCCCTCGTCCGGCTGGGCATTACCCGCGCGCTGGTGATGGTCATTCCTATGGCTGTTCTCACTGCCCTCGGCGCCGAGTGTCTGATCCGTTGGGCCCAGCGCCGCTGGAGCTTCACCCGCCCGCTCCTTCCGCTGCTCGTCTTCCTTCTTTTATCCGGCGGCAGTCTCTACATGCTGCGTGATGCGCTGGTCAACGGCCCGAGGTGGTTCAGCGACTATGGTCTGACCGGCCTTCAGTACGGCTCTCGCCAGGTGTTTACCGAGATCCGAGATTATCTCGATCAGCGCCCCGATACAAAGCTGATCCTTTCCCCCTCCTGGGCTAACGGCACCGATGTGATTGCCCGCTTTTTCTTCGACGATCCCCTGCCTTTTGAAATGGGCAGCGTGGTGGGCTATTTTGACGAAGTCAGGCCCCTGGATGATAAAACGCTGTTTGTCATGATCCCCGAAGAATTGGTAAAGATTCCCCCCTCGCGCTTTACCAATATCCAGGTGGAAAAAACGCTCCTGTACCCGGATGGCCGCCCTGGCTTTTTCTTTGTCCGCATGCAGTACGTGCCAGACATCGAGAAGGTAATGGCCAGGGAAGAGGCTCAGCGCCGCCTGCCGAAGACAGAGCGCCTTATCCTTTCCGGCCAGCCGGTGGACCTCAGCTACACCCCTCTCGACATGGGCCAGGTCACCGAGCTGTTTGATGGCAGCCGCGACTCGCTGGTGCGTACCTACGCGATTAACCCTATGCTCCTGACCTTCGACTTCCTCAACCCGGTGCCCATGAACGCCGTAATTGCGCATGTTGGCGGTACAGCCACCACCTTCCATCTGAAAGTCTGGCATGACGGCCTGGAGTCTCCCGCCGAAATCAACCACAACGCCCCCGAAGACCCTCGCCCCCGCGATGTTGCGCTGGATTTTCCTGTCCGGTGGAATGTCACCCGCATTGAGATGGAAATCAAGAACACCAACGACCCGCCCGATGGGCATGTGCACGTTTGGGAGGTGATTTTTAAATGACGATGGAGGACGTTATGGAACCGAAATCCTCGCCCGATGCGGAAACGCCCCAGGTCCCTGCCTTATCTCGCCCTTCTCGCTGGCGCTCGCTCCAGCGCGCAGTGCTGTGGCTCGGGTTTGCCTGTATTGCCGCTGCCGGTTGGGTCCGCATGGTGACCGCTGTCAACAACTGGTACTGGCTGGATTTCGCCAAACTCAATCCTGGCCCCCTGTATCTCGCCATCACCGGTGGTTTATGGGGCGTCACAGCCCTTGTCGCCCTGCTGTGGATGATCCCGCGCCGCCCTGGGTCCCGCGTCGTAGGGCTCTCCGCTGCTGTCTTTTTCGCCCTCACCTACTGGATCGACCGACTGTTCATTTCTACCCATCCAGAAGGGGCTGGCAACACCCCCTTTGCCATTTTCCTCACGCTCCTGCTTCTAGCCTACGCATTCCTCGTTCTACGCCCGCTTCCCGGCTCGATTAAACGACGATAATCCCTTTGCATCCTTCCCGTTTCTTTGCGGCTTTCTTCTCACTTCAGGTGTCCAATGTCCAAAAATGACCAAGAAATCGAAGTCAAATTCCTCGTTCGCGATCTTACCACGATTGCTGCTCGCCTCGAGCGCCTGGGCGCGCGCATCTCCCACCCGCGCGTTCATGAAATGAACCTGCGCTTCGATACTCCCACCGGCGCTCTCACCCGCGAGCGGCGCGTCCTGCGCCTGCGCCAGGATGCCGCCGCTGTCCTCACCTACAAAGGCCCCCAGGACCCGGATCAGCAGGTTTCCATGCGCCAGGAAATCGAATTTACCGTTAGCGACTTTCAGGCCGCCCGCCGCCTGCTGGAAGCGCTGGGCTACCATGTGGCCGTTGCCTACGAAAAATATCGCACCATGTATGCCTGGGGCGACCTGGTCGTTACCCTCGATGAAATGCCCTACGGCAGCTTTATCGAAATTGAAGGTCCCGATCCGGCCTCCATTCAATCCGCCGCTGCCGATCTCCAGCTTGATTGGGACGCTCGAAGCATCACCAGTTACCTGGCCTTGTTCAACCACCTGTGTCTCACCCGCGGCCTTAACGCGCAAAACCTCACTTTTGATGAGTTGAAGGGGATTGAAGCCACCCCTCAGGACCTTGGCATGCACTATGCCGATTAGGTTTGCCTTTGCTGGTGGTTGAACGCAGCCGCGGGTGGTACTATTTCTTACCCAGGCTGGCCAGGTAGATCACAAACAAGTTTTCCCCGTCCAGGCCCAGTGTTTGGTTTAGCATCTCGTCATTGTACGCCGCGATCGCGCACACCCCGCAGTCTACGGCTTCCGCTGCCAGGTACAGGTTCTGGCATACATGCCCCGCGTCCAGGTGCAGGTAGCGGTAGCCGCGCTCCGTGTAGCGCCACGTCATTCGCTCAGCCACAGCCACCCAGGCGAACGTCACCGCGCTGTTATACACCTGCTTCTGGTCCCAGCAGCCGTGCGTCACCTGCTCGCGAATATCTTCCGGCGCAGCCAGCTTCACCAGCGCGTGCTGGCTGGCTGCGAAGCGGTATAGTCCCGGCTCCAGCCCCGTTACGCGGTTGATCAGCAGGTACGTCTCAAACGCGTGCCGCGCCCCTGCCGAAGGCACCGTCCGCAGCGTTACAGGCCGCTTGCTGACCTCTTTGACCCCCTGCGTCAGCCACAGCAGGTAAGACAATTCCTCCATCGTGAGAGGCTGTTCCTGGTAGCGCCGCACGCTGCGCCGGCGCTCGACTGCCGTTCGCAGGTCGATGGACGGCACTGCCAGTTCGCCTGGGGCGGGCAGTGCGATCAGCGCCGCGCCTGCGGGCAAAGGCAGCTCCAGCGGCGGCTGCGCCACACCCATGTCTTGTGGCGGCTGCGAATTATTCTCTGGGTAGGTCGCCCTCATAAAATCGGGGCCTGTGGATTTCATGCGATGCTCCTTGATCTTGGATTCCTTCTAATGATTATAATAGGACTGAGCAGCAGGCTGTGCCCGTGAGGGTATTAGAACCGTAGAGGAAAACAGGAGATAAATCGTATGCGCCACACCCGTGAAGAAGTTATCGAACGCGTCATCCGGGAATTCACCCTCCTGGATCAATGCGTCGCCGGCCTGACGGATGAAGACTGGCAGCGTCCTTTACCTCGCCCGGAAACCAAAGATCCCTGGACGGTGAAGGATGCCCTGGCTCACATCACCCATTGGAAAGCCGATATCGCCCGTTCCATCAGGAGGCAGCGCCGCCCGCCCGAAGAGCGTGGTTTAGGGATCAACGATGGCAACCGGTACGTTTACCTGCTCTGGCGCGACCGCTCGCCCCAGGAGGTGCTCGCCTGGCACCGCCAGGTCCAGGCAGATGTTCTGGCTGCTCTGCAGGCAGCGCCGGATGAATGGTTCAGCCGGCGTGACCGTCGCCCTGAATGGCCGTACGATCTCGTTGGTCACTCCAGCGACCACCGCCAGAAAGATATCGAGCGCGCCCTATCCAATCGGTCCCCGCGATCATCCTCGTAACCACCCGGTCAGCTTCGCCAGCAACCGCGCGTAATCCACGAAGTTCGGCCAGGAAATATCCGGCGGCACCCCGTGATCGCAGCCCGGGATGTACCCGCCTTCCGCTAGCAGCGGCGGAATCACCCTCAGCAGTTCGCTGCGCATGGTTTCACCGCCTGCCGCGATGGCGCGTTTATCGATCCCCGCCAGGAACGCCATCTGCCGCCCGTACTTCCTCCGGTACGCCACGATGTCATTGCCCGCCGCCACCTCTACCGGAAAATTGCAGTTAAACCCTGCTTCGACCCACAACGGCAGCAGCTCGCCCACGTACCCATCCGAATCGATCGCGATCACCGGGCATTTGTTGGCCCTGAGCACCCCGATCCACGCCTCCCACACCGGCAGCAGGAACCGGCGCGTCATCTTCAACGAGATCATGCTGTGCAGCTTGTACGCCATATCCTCGTTGACCATCACGATATCTGGCTGCACCCGCGCCAGCACCGGCTCCAGCACCCGCAGGATAAAATTCCGCCAGGTGGTTGCCATCTCCAACACCCAATCTGGGTCATCGTGCATCAACATGCACAGGCCTTCCATCCCGCACCACTCGCGCATCTGCCAGAACGGCCCGGGAATGGTGATTTGAAACACCGATTCGCGCTGCTTGATCTGTTCGGCCAGCGCGTCAAAATGATCCGGCAGTCGCCCCGGCTGATCTGGATTGTATCGCCATGCAATCTTCTCCTCCCACTCTTTCCGGTTTTGCGCCGGGAAGCGGTGCCACTTGCGAGTCACAAAATCCTTTGCCGAGCGGATATAGGTAAAGTCATAAGCATCTGATATCTCGGTGATCGCCCCCATCCAATCCTGCACAATGTAATGCCCATCGTGGTGCTCCAGCACCTTCTCCTCAAAGGTGGGCATCATCTTAAATGCAGCGTCCAGGTTGGGGAGTTCCTGCGCCTGCTTTTGGTACGGGATGCCCAGTTCATCCATCAAAAACGCGTACCAGTCCATCCCCTCCGGCAGGCCTTGTTCTTGCCACGCCCGCAGCGTCGACTCCCTCGGCGCCCCAGGCGAAAACGGCACCCGGTCTGGCTTACCAAACGCCAACGTTTCCAGAAACCGCTCTCGATTGTTCATATGCTCTCTTACAGCTCCCCTCCATTTAGGGGAGGACGGGGAGGCAAACCCTTCTTGGTCAACTTTGCCATAACCCACTTCCATCCTATGCCCACCTCATCCACGCGCAGCGCGGCGAGCAGGCCGCCATAAACCAGGCCTCCCAGTCCCATGCCCCCGGCCACTACCAGCCAGTTCGGCAGAAAGGCGCCCCACTGCATCCACGCCCACACCGCCGCGCCCATCGCCAGCGATGCCGCTAAAGCTGCCCCGGCTGCCCGCAGGATCTTATCCCCCTGCAGCCCGTCCAGGCGCCGGTGCATCAGCGCCAGCAGCCCGGCGGTCTCCAAGGCTGTCGCCAGCGAATTGGCCAGCGCCAGCCCGCCGTGCGGCGGCAGGTTCATCTGCTCGAACCAGCGGTAAAACACCAGGCTCAGTGCCACGTTGAGTGACATTGCTGCCACGCCCACCGTCACCGGCGTGCGCGTATCGTGCAGCGCGTAGAACGCCCGCGATACGATCTCAACCACGCAGTGCCCCACCAGCCCGGCTGCGTACCATAACAGCGCCCAGGCCACCAGTTCCATCGACTCCTGGGTGAATACTCCGTTCCCGTAGATCAGCCACACCAGCGGCCTGCGCAGCAGGATCAACCCGATGCAGGCCGGAATCGAAAGCAGCAGCACCCCGCGCAGGGTGGTTGCCAGCGAGTGGCGCATTTCTTCACGCTTGCCCCGTGCCACCTGCGCAGAAAAGGTCGGCAGCGCCGCAATCGCAATTGACTGCGCGATGGCGGCTTCTGGCATCATCATCAGCGCGAAGCCGTAGTTAATTGCCGCCAACCCAGGTGGAAAAGCCGAGGCGAGCCGCGTGTTGATCCAAAAATTGAGCTGCACCACGGCCACCCCCAACAGCCTGGGGCCCATCAGCAGCAGTACTTCGCGCACTGCCGGAAGCGCCAGCCCCAAGGAGACCTGGTAGCGCATCCGCGGCAGCCGCGCCAGTTGCGGCGCCTGGATCAGCAGGTGCAGCAGCGCTCCAATCACCACCCCCCAGGCCACCCCATAAATGCCCATTTGCTTCGACAGCACTTGCACCCCAAAGATGATCCCCAGCGGGTACATTGCCGGGGCCAGCGCTGGGGCCAAAAAGCGCTGGTGCGCGTTGAGAATGCCCATCACCAGCCCGCTCAACCCGAAAATGACCGCCGAAGCGATCTGGATGCGCAGCAGATCAACCGTCAGGCGTACCAGCGCGGGGTCTTCGAAAGGCGCCAGCAGATTCGTCACCACCCACGGCGCAAACACTGCGATTAACACTGCCAGCCCGGTTAGAATCAGCAGCACCAGGTTGCAGATCGCCGAGGCCAGCCGCCAGGCGTCATCACGTTTATCCTGGGTGAGCAGGGTGGTGAAGGTGGGGATAAATGCCGAGGCCAGCGCTCCACCGGCGACCAGGTTGAACAGCGTATCGCTGACCCGGTTCGCGGCGTCAAAAGCGGCTTTTTCGTCCGAGGTGCCAAAAGCGTGTGCCATCAGCATGGTCGACAGCAGCCCCACCAGCTTGACGAAGACGAACGTAACCATAATCATCCCCGCCGCCCGGGCGATTTGCCGGGTGGCCGTGCTGCTCGTGTTATCCGAGCGAGCCGCGGTGGTCGGATTATCTTCTGTCATTCTGCCAGCGTCTTTGGCCTTCAAATTTTCTTCAGTGGATGGCATAAATCGATTATACCCGTTGATCATCCTGGTTTGAATTTTTCGGCGTGCTTGGCTATACTAAGGATCATCGATACTATATTGCACTTTACGTATCGCGCTCTCATCTGAAACGAATCACTGAAAACGAAAAACTTCCTTTTGGAGGCCCCATGGACTTTCTCGGTTTTATCTGGATCATCTTCCTGGTGATTGGCATCATCCCCGTCATTCGCCAGCGCATGATCGATGCTTCTCGCTACCGAATCTTTCGCGCGCTGGAAGAAAAACGCAAATCACGCGTGATCGCTCTTATCCACCGCCAGGAGAGCGTCTCGATCCTGGGTATTCCCCTGGCCCGCTACATCGATATCCAGGATTCCGAACAGGTGCTGCGCGCGATCAAGCTGACCGATGCCAATGTGCCCATCGACCTGATCCTGCACACCCCTGGCGGTCTGGTGCTGGCTTCCGAACAAATTGCCAATGCTCTCAAGCGCCACACCGCGCCCGTCACCGTGTTCGTCCCCCACTACGCCATGTCCGGCGGTACATTGATCGCACTCTCCGCCGACCAAATCATCATGGATGACAACGCCGTTCTCGGCCCGGTGGATCCACAGATAGGTCAGTTCCCCGCCGTATCTATCCTCAGCGTGCTTAATCAAAAACCCCCCACGGAAATCGACGACCAGACCCTCATCCTGGCTGATATTTCCCGCAAGGCCATCCGCCAGGTGCAGGATACCGTCCGGCGCATTGCCTGCAGCGATTATTCCCAAGAGGTGTGCCAGCATTTTGCCGAAGTGCTGGCCTCCGGACGCTGGACCCACGATTACCCCATTAGTGTAGAGGAAGCCCAGGAACTGGGGCTGAAGGTCAGCACGGATATGCCCCAGGAGATCTACCAGTTGATGAGCCTCTACCCGCAGGCCCAATCTCGCCGGCCTTCGGTTGAGTACATTCCCGTTCCCTACCCTGTTCAGCCCGCTGCGCCCAGCCGCGCTCCCCATTCTGACAACCCCTCGTAACATTAATAACCATAGAAAGGATGAAACCCAATGACCGATATCCCCTCCGAACCAGTGGATGAACAGACCCCACCGGTCGAACCTTCCGAAGAAATTTACCAGGAAAGCCCTGATGCTTCCGAACCGATCTCCGGCGAGCGCCCTAAGGCTCCCGATCTTAAAACCCCCTCGCGATCTCAGCGGGTAATGTACACCCTCTTCAGCCCGGAAACGCGCACCGGGCGCTTTATGCGCCGGACGCTGCGCGTGCTGGCGGTTGTGGTGGGGCTGTTTGCGCTCGGCCTGCTGGTCGCTTATCTGCTCCTTTACCGCCCAACCCTCCAGCAGCTTGAAAATGCCAACCGCCAGGCCACGCAGACGGCATCCGAACTGCAGAAAGCCCGCCAGGATCTGGATAGTGCGCGCAAGAATGCCCAGACAAACCAGACCCAGCTTGGCGACGTACAGTCGCGCCTGGAGGTGGAGGTGGCCCGCAGCCAGATTCTCCGCTCGATGAATTCCATCACCCAGGCGCGTATGGCCCTCCAGGCCAATAATAAGGCTGGGGCGGTCAAGAACCTGGACACTGCTAAAGGTTATTTGCAGACCATTCTCCCGCTCCTGACAAAACTGGACTCTCAGCAGGCTGAGACCCTTGATGCGCTGTTCACCCTCACCAAGACCGATCTGGATCGTGACCTCAAACTGGCCGCCCAGGACTTAGACCGCCTGCAAAGCGAGTTGGAACGCGCCGAAACCAACATCCTTAAATAAAAAAAGCCCCGGCTTCAATGGCCGGGGCTTTTTTCTAATATCTTAGGATCGCGCCGATGTTGCCTTTCTTTTCTAGCTCGGCGCTCGACATTACCACATCCACCTCACCGCCGCTGCGCATCACCTGGTTTACGAGATAGTCGACCACGTCATAGACTTTTTCGACATCATCTTCGCCGCTGCACACCTCCTCGGGTTTGGTGGTCAGCCAGCCGGTGCTCTTACAACGGTAGGCATTCTTGCGGAACCCCTCACCGATCACCAGGGCCTGGATGCGCCCGTGGTTGAGTGCGTCCAGGGTATCCTCCAGCCCGGTTACCGCGCCATCGCCCTTGGCTGCCTGGGTAATCAGCCGTTCAACCAGGCGTTTTTCACGCTCGATTTCGGCCTGAGTGCCCAGTTCCAGGGCCCGGTTGCGCACATCGATATGGCTGGCAGTCATACTCATTGGGAAGCTGCCCATCACCAGGCTTTGCCAGGCTTTCGGGAGCAAAGAGCAAAACAGCTTTGTGTTCTCCTCTGTTCCACCAACCAGGATCCTCCGAATGTGGTTTTCCTCAAAGAAGTGGATCGCGAACGCGGCTGAATCTTTCATGTTCCGGTCGACCACTTCCTCCATGCTCCGGCTGGCGACATTGGAACCACGCCGGCCTGGAACCGTTGAGGCGCCCACGCCATGCTTCGCGCGCTTTACAGCTTCACCCAACACCCCTTCCTGTTCGCGAAGATCTCCCATGTGGAAGTTGAACAGGCGCGCGCCTTGTTTATCGATCAGTACGACCCCGTAGCCCCCATAATTGTCCATCAGGGAAGCCAGGGGTTTCACGCTCGGGCGATCACTAATATGAATAAGGTTGCGTACCGGAACTGCCAGCGGATAAGCTCGGAAAAAATTCTTCGGAACGCACGAAAAAACAGCTACGCCCCGTCCAGCCCAGTTGTACTGGCTGGAAAAGAACCGCTCAACTGCCTGGATCTCCTCGGTTAAATTGATTTCCTTAAGCATGCTTCGTAAGCGGCGAATGTGTGTATCCGCATTCCCTTCTGATGGATCTGTGCTCAAATACACGCTGAGCACAGGAGCGTCAGATTGGAAATCAAGCAGTTCCCGTAGGTCATTCTCAGACAACATGGCAACCTCCTTATTTGATTTTTAAGGTAACGTTTCGTGCTGAAACAACTTATGGCCGTTTTCCGAGTTTAAGAGTCACCTCCTGTTTTTGGTTATCACGTAGAATAGTCAGTTGGACGGTATCGCCCGGGCTTTTGTTTTCCATCAGGTAGGTCAACAGGTCGCCAAACACGCGCACCGGGCGGTCATCGATGGCGATGATCAGGTCACCGCCGCCGGGTAAGCCTGCGATATTTGTCTGCCGGTCTCCGCCGCGCAGTCCCGCCTGGTCGGCTGGACCGCCGGAGACAACCTCGATAACATACGCGCCGCTGGACTGCGAAAGTCCCAGCGCTTCCTGCTCGATAAGTGAAATTTCCTCCCGGGTGCTGATGCCCAGGTAAGGGTAATCATAGCTTCCTTTTTCGATCAGCACCGGTACAACGCGCTTCACAATGTTCACCGGCACCGCAAACCCAACGCCGCTGTTCGACGGCTCGCCTTCCAGGGTGGAGTTGGTGGTGCGGATGGCCCGGTTAATGCCGATCACCCGCCCTTTCAAATCCAGCAGGGGGCCGCCTGAGTTGCCCGGGTTAATCGCCGCGTCGGTTTGGATCAGGCCGCCCGCCGAAAAATACCGGCCTTCGGGCGTTTGCCGCAGCGATTCGATCGTGCGCCCGCGCGCGGAGACAATCCCGGTGGTCATCGTACCGGTTAATCCAAATGGATTTCCGATTGCCACAACCGCTTGCCCTACCTTTAACTGGTCTGAATCGCCCATCTGCAGTGGAAAAAGCGCATCTGCTGGCGCGTCCACTTTGATTACAGCAATGTCCGAGTCCGAGTCCTGCCCAACCACTTCGCCGCGCACTTTCAGGCCAGAGATAAAATCTACCTCCAGATCCGTGGCGCCTTCCACAACGTGCAGGTTGGTAATCACATGCCCTTCTTTGTCGTAGACAAACCCGGAGCCAAGCCCGCTGCCGGCCTCCGCCAGCACCTGGATGGATACAATCCCCGGGTTGACCTGCTCGTAAAGCATGGTCAACAGGGTGTCCTGGTATTCCAGATCGGGGTTATCTTGGGGTAAGGCCACCTGAGAGGGCGGTGTGATGACGATGACTGGCGGTTCAGTCGTCTGCTGACGCTGCCTGGGCAGTGATGAGATCTGGCAGGCCAGCGATGTAAATACAACCATTGAGATGACAAAAATCCAGGAGAAATACCTTTTCATCGTTATTTTCCGTAAAACACTAATTGTGTTCGCAATATGCCTGCTGGCGCTCGCCGGTCGGGCGTGCCGTCAGGTGCTGGTTGGTGGCGTGTTACTGTGCCTTTGCAAGCTGTTCGAACAGCTTGCGCTGTTCAGCCGTAAGGTTTTTGGGGATCTGTACCTTGATCCGTGCATACAGGTCACCGCGTTCCTTGGGGTTTCGCAGGTTTGGCATTCCCCGCCCACTCAATCGGAACGACTGACCGGGCTGTGTGCCGGCTGGGATGGTTAGCAAAACATTCCCCTCTGGGGTGGGGACACGCGCCTCTCCGCCCAGCACAGCGGTGAACAGATCTGTCGCTACCTCGGTGTGCAAATCGTCGCCCTTGCGCTCAAAACGCGCGTCTGGCGTTACTTCAATTACCAGGTACAGGTCGGATGGCTGGCCGTCCGGCCCGCTTGGCGCGGCTCCAGCCATGCGCACCTTGGTTCCGGTACGCGCGCCTGCCGGGATCTTCATCGTCAGCCGGCGCCCGTTTACATTAACCTGCCGCTCTGCGCCGCGGTATGCCTCTATCAGCGAAATCTGTACATCTTGCTGGTAAGACACTGGCCGCGCCTGCCGCTGGCCTTGCCCGGTGGTTGGGCGGGTGCGCTGCCCCGGCTGCGAGCGCTGTGTCCCACCCATCGGAACTCCGCCAAAAATCGCCTGGAAAAAGTCTGAGAAGCCGCCCCTGCCGAACAGGTCGTTGAGATCCCCCACATCCCATGTCACCCCGCCGCCTGGAGCATTGGTCCAATCATTCCAGTTAAAGTTGCCCGGTGCGCCGCGCTGCTGCCAGTTGGTATAGGAATCGCCCAACTGGTCATACCGGGAGCGCTTTTCAGGATCGCTTAAGACCTCATACGCTTCATTGATTTCCTTAAACTTCTCCTCCGACTGTTTATTACCTGGGTTGCGGTCTGGGTGGTACTGCAGGGCAAGTTTGCGAAAAGCACTTTTAATATCAGCTTCTTTCGCGTTGCGCTCTACCCCCAGGACTTTATAATAATCCTTGTAATCCATATCATCATTGTATTCCACAGAACCGAGTAGAGTCAAGCCGACCAGGTAAGGTCTAACATAACTCTTATGAAATAAGATCTAATAAAACTGTAATGCTAAAAATTCCCTAAAATTACTCCGCATAGATCAGCTTCCATGCTATCATTGAAATCATGGCAAATTCCCGCGACCGCATCCTAATTGTCGAAAGTGAACCAGCCGTCAGCGACCTGATTGGCCGCCAGGCGCTTGGGGCCGTGGGGTATCAAGTTCAGGTAGCCACAGATGCTACTTCAGCCATTGCGAAATCACTGCAGTGGGCGCCGGACCTGATGCTAGTTGACCTGAGCTTGCCGGGTTTGAGCGGCAAAGACCTCCTGGTGGCCCTGGCTTCACAGGGCATTCATACCCCCCTGATCATCATTGCCCGCCGGGGCGATGAAGCCGACCTGATCCAGACCTTCCGCCTGGGCGCAGCCGATTACCTGCTCCTCCCGGCGCGGGAAGCCGAAGTGGTTAATGCGGTCAACCGCGTGCTGCAGCAGGTTCACGACCGCCGCGAGCGCGAGCGCCTCTCCCAGCAGCTCCAGCAGGCCAACCAGGACCTGCAGGCCCGCGTGCGCGAGCTGACCACCATGTTCGCCCTGGGCAAGGCCATGACCTCCGTGACCGATCAGGCGAATTTGCTCGAAAAGATCCTGGAAGGCGCTATTCGTATTACCCAGGCCGATCTGGGCTGGTTCCTTCTCCGTGAAGATACTGACCGCCCCTTTGTGGTTGTTGCTGAAAATAACCTGCCCCCCGCGCTGGGCGTGCGGCTCCACCAGCCCTGGGATGACGGCATCAGCTCCCTGGTTGCCATGTCGGGCGAGCCCCTCACCATCCACGGTGAGCCGCTTAAGCGCTTTAAAATCTCCAGCCTCGGGTTAGCTTCCCTGATCGTTCCGATCAAGATCCAAAAGAAGGTGACGGGCCTGTTGGTGATGCTGCGCAAGCAGCCCAACCCGTTTGGACTCAGCGAGCAGCACTTGCTGGATGCCCTGGCGGATTATGCTTCCATTTCGCTCGTCAATGCCCGTCTCTTTCATACCGTCGAGGACCGCGCCCGAACGCTTCAGCAGTTGGCCGATTCCGCCCAATTGAGTGAAAAAGTAAAGAACGACATGCTTGGCGATGTGAAGAAAGAGCTTACCCGCCCCGTATCCGCCGCGCTCACCGCACTATTGCAGCTCTCTCAGGACCCAACCCTGCGTCTTCGCCCCGATCAGCGCCAGCAGTTGGTTGCGGCGCAGGATACGCTGCTGGACGTACAGCAAATTGCTGAGGCGATTGCGCCCCTCCATCTTCTAAAGTCCTCTGCCCAGCATCTAGCTAACCTGGCGGATCTAATTACCCAGTCTATTCACCGCATGCAGCCCAGCGCGCGCCGTAGCGGTATTACCTTCCAAACGCAGATTCCCAATGAAGGCTTATCCGTCCAGGTGGAAGAAGGTTTGTTCATCCAGGCTTTGGACGGTGTTATGAGCAATGCAGTGAAGTATTCCAGTGCGGGGGGGCAGGTGGTGGTGGGTTTGCAAAAGGCCCCAGATAATTCAGTTCATCTGTTTGTAACCAACCAGGGCCGCCTGCTGGATGCGAAAGAAATCGAGAAGATGTTTGAAGAATCATCTGCCGGTCGACCGGCGCCCAGGCTGCGTTCAGGCGCCGCGGAGCGCTTTGGTGGGTTAGGCATTCATCTTTATTTGGTAAAAGAAATCATTACGCGCCACAACGGCAAAATCTGGATGGAAAGCCAGCCAGGAAAAGGCACCACAGTACACATCCGGCTGCCTCTGGTACGCTGACCCGGGTTTATCTTGATGGGATACGGACGCCGCTGCCTTGTACAGCGGGCCGAATAAATCGGACGAAGAAGAAAAAACGATATGGCAGATACTCAAGAACATGTCCTGGTTGTAACAGCAGACCCCCAAGTAGGGGCATCGCTCGATCGAGTGCTCCGTTCGGCGGATTATACTGTGACCCTCACGCAGGATGGCAACAGCGCGGTTAAGCAGGTTACCTTGATCGGCGCTTCCATGGTCATCCTGGGCGAGCGCCTGCGCGATGGCGCAGGTGTGGACTGCGCGGCGGAATTTACCAGGCGTCTGCCCGCCGTGCCTGTGGTTTTATTCGCCAACCAGGAAACGCCGGAATTATATAAGCGCGCCTTGCGCGCGGGCGTCCTGGATGTTCTTTGCCCGCCGTTTCGAAATGATGAAATCCTGCGCGTTGTTCGCAGCGCGCTCGAGCTGAGTAAGCGCCGCAAAGATACGCTCCTGGTAGAAGCGCGCCGCTTTACTTCCAGCCTCCAGCGCCAGGTGGATGAGATGGAAACCCTCACGCGCCTGGGCCGCCAGGTCACCAGCACCCTCGACCTGGACAGCGTTCTGTCTGCCATCGTGGATGCTGCCGTCCAGGTAACCAGCGCGGAAGAGGGCAGCCTCCTGCTGATTGATGAAGCCACCGGCGATCTATACATGCGCGCCTCCAAGAACTTCCAGGAAGACTTTGTGCGCACCTTCCGCCTCCCCATCACTGACAGTCTGGCTGGTCAGGTGATCCGCACCGGCGAGGCTATCCTGGTGGATGAAACCCAACCGCAGAAGATCAAAACCTCCTACCTGGTGCAGAGCCTGCTGTATGTACCCCTGTCGCTCCACGGCCACGTCTTTGGCGTTTTGGGCGTCGATAACCGCCACAGCCGTCTACCGCTGACCCAACGCCACGTTACCCTGCTCAATGCCCTTTCCAATTACGCCGTCATTGCTTTGGAAAATGCCCGCCTGTACGCCGATGTCACCGCCGAGCGCAACAAGCTCGAAACAATCCTCACCGGCATCCAGGACGGCGTGGTGGTCGTCGAACAGGATCAACGCCTGGGGATGGTGAACCAGGCTGCCCGCACTGCTTTTTCCATTGACCCCGCCACAGCCCTGGCCGGCAAAGCCTTTGCGGATTTCTTCCCGCAAGAAGAGATGCTCGAGATGGCCAGCGCCCCGGAAAATACCGTCTTCAACCGCACCGAAATCAGCCCGGATGAAAACCGCGTTTATTCCGTGATGGTTACCCCCATCCAGGGGGTAGGGCGCGTGCTGACCATGCATGATATTACCAACTTGAAAAAACTGGACGCCATCAAAACGGATTTTGTCCATACCGTTTCACACGATTTGCGCTCGCCGCTCACCGCCATCCTTGGCTATGTGGAACTAATCGAACGCGCTGGCACCGTGTCTGATTTACAGCGCGATTTCATCCGCCGCATTCAGGTCAGCGTCCATAACATCACCCATCTGGTGGATGATCTGCTGGACCTGGGCCGCATCGAATCGGGCTTCGATGTGCGTAAAGAGAATATCCGCCTGGAACAAATTATCCGCTATTCTGCCGAGGGCTTAAAGAAGCAGATTGCAGAGAAGGGCCACCACCTGCAGATTAACATTCCAGAAGAGATCCCCGCCATCCTGGCCAATCCCGTCCAGATTCGTCAGATGTTCGATCACCTTCTGGAAAACGCCGTCAAGTACACCGTGCCGGGCGGCACCATCACCATTGCCGGGCGCATCGAACAAAACCAGGTCATCCTGCAGTTAAGTGATACGGGCATCGGCGTCCCCGCCATTGACCTGCCCTACATCTTTGACAAGTTCTACCGCGCCGCCAACGCCAGCGCCGAAATGTCTGGCACGGGCCTGGGCCTGGCCATCGTCAAGTCCATTGTGGAAAACCACGGTGGCCGCGTGTGGGTAGAATCAACCATCGGCAAAGGCAGTACTTTTACCATCGTCCTGCCCTTAGTTATCCAGTAAATAGGCTTCTAAATTAGCGCCATGACGAAGAAATAACTCGTCATGGCGCTGTGCAATCATTTCATCCTTGACAGGGGGATTGAAATGGTTATAATGTCGCATAGTGTAATATGTACACTAATTAACCGGACGCGATTAATATTTGTATGGGCAGGATCACCGGCTCATGCGAATAAACAATCTTCGGTGGAGCTGACATGAGCATTTTTAACGGCCAACGTTTGTCGAATGACACCTTCAAGCTCGATATTGAGCGCATGCGCAGGGGCTGGTACAGCGACAAATACTTTACCAACATCGCCTACATGCTGACCGAGCTTTCCCGCCGTGGATATACCTACCGGGGCCATGATCACCACCTGCCGCCTGCTATCTCTCCTGAGAACATCAAGAATGGGGATGTTGAGGTCGAGATGCAGTGGTTCACCCGCCGCCCTGGCAAGACCATCGTGGTTGGCGTGGATAAGGCGCTTACCATGCTGCGCACGTGTACCGGCTATTGGGAGGGCGACAAATTCATCGATACCTCCGCCAATCTGCAGGTCTGGGCCGTCCAGGATGGTTCGGTCGTCAGCAGCGATGGCGACCCGCTCAACGTTCAGCCGGTGATCCGCGTGCGCGGGCGTTACCGAGACTTTGCTATCCTCGAAACGCCCACCCTCGGCATCCTCACCCGCGCCAGCCGGGTAGCCACCAACGTCTACGAGACCTTCGATGCCGCGCGCGGCAAGCCTATCCTCTTCTTCCCCGCCCGCTTCGATGTTCACGAAGTTCAGGCCGCCGATGGGTACGCTTACAACATTGCTATCCAGCGCTTCAATAAAGATTATGCCAGCACGCTGGGGCCTTTTATCTCCACCGATGCCCAGGGCGACTGGTGGGGCGGGGCTGGGGGCGGCACTGTGGCTCACGCCGCCATCGCCTCCTTCCTCGGCGACACCGCTGAGGCTATGCTCGCCTTTTCCGAAGTGCTGCCGCTTTCCATCCCCCGCATTGCCCTGGTCGATTTCAACAACGACTGCGTCGCTGATTCACTCAAAGTCTGCCGCGCGATGTTTGAGCGCTACCGCACCCTGTGCGAGGCAGGCAGCACAGCCGATGCCGAGTGCTACCGCCTGTTTGGCGTGCGCCTCGATACCAGCGCCTCGCTCCGCGATCCGTCTGTCCCACCCCTCGGCGACCCGGCGCTCGATCTGGGCGTCAACCCTCGCCTGGTTTTCTACGTTCGCCAGGCACTGGACACGGCCTGGGAAACCTGGGATATGCCCGCCGAATGGAAAGAGCGCGCCCGCCAGTACTGCCAGGCGGTGAAGATCGTCGTATCCGGCGGCTTCAAGCCGGATAAGATCCGCCGCTTTGAAAAACTGCGCGTCCCGGTCGATATTTACGCCGTCGGCTCGTCCCTCTTCAGCAACGATGGTCCCTCGGTCACCGATTACACCGCCGATGTGGTGCGCATTAAGGTGCACGGTCAATGGGTGGATATGGCCAAGGTTGGCCGCCAGCCGCTGGATAACCCGGAACTGGAGCGGGTCTGGTGATTTCCTCCTCTTCCCGTTCTCCGCTAGCCGTTCTCTGGGACCTGGACGGCACTCTTATCGACTCCGGCCCCATCCACTTTATTTCCTGGCGCGAGGCCCTGGCAAAAGAGGGCTGCGACCTCACGCATGAAGCCTTCCTGGCCTGCTTTGGCATGCGCAACGATACCAGTATCCGCGCGTGGCTGGGGCCTCAGGTGACAGCCCAGGAGATTGATCGCATCGCCAGCGCCAAGGAAATCCGCTTCCGCGCCCTGCTGGACGAAATGCCCATCCCGGTGCTGCCTGGGGTGATGGAATGGCTGCCCCGCCTGCACGCGCAGGGCTGGCGCCAGGCCATTGCGACCATGGCTCCCCGCCTGAACCTCGACAAAATGGCCCGCCTGGCTGCCATCCAGCCCTACATCAACGCTTCGGTCGGCGCGGAAGACGTCTCGCGCGGCAAACCTGACCCCGAAATCTTTCTCACCGCCGCGGACCGACTGGGCGTTTCTCCCGCCGCCTGCATCGTAGTGGAAGATGCCCCTGCTGGTCTTCAGGCTGCTCGCCGCGCCGGTATGCGCTCGATTGGTGTCGGCCCGGGCGTCCCTCCCGGTTCTGCTGATCTCGCCATCCCCAGCCTCGATCAGCTTCCGGAAAATGCTTTCGTTCTGCTTCTTAATCCTTAAAAAGAACTGGCATTTCGGCTCGAGCCGAAATGCCAGT
>CAYTHO010000014.1:0-85304 GCA_964437595.1 uncultured Anaerolineaceae bacterium | reverse complement strand
GACTTCGTCACCGTGCCATGCGCGGAGATGACCGTCAGCGAATACTCGATCTGTGTGTACGTGACGGAAACGGCGTGGGCGCTGGCGGGCATGGTGAGGTTGTTGGTGGCAGCTGTGCTCGCATCGCTGCTCGTGCCGCTCCAGCCGCTGATCTGCCAGCCGGTATCCGGCGCCGCACCGCTCAACGCGATGGCTTCACCGGCCAGGTACTGCCCCGCCGCGCAGCCCGCCGAGTTCGCCGGAACAGCGACCGGGTTGCTGCCGCTGCCCGTATGGTTTAGGGTCAGCGGGTAGCAGGTGATAACCTGGGTGACATCGATGGTCACCAGCGCGGGATTGCTGGTCAGGCTGCCATCGCTGGCCTGGTAGGTAAACGTGTCCATTCCAGTGTACGAAGTATTCGGGCTGTAAGCCAGCATTCCCGCATTGATAGAAGCCGCGCCGTGTTCTGCCGGGGTCACGATCTCGTACTGCAGGGTTTCATTGTCGATATCCGAGCAAGCCGGATTGAATTCGACCGGTGTGTCCTGAAGCGTCGCCTGGCTGATCGCGGAACAAACCGGCGCATCGTTGACAGCCGATACAACGACGTTTACCGTGATCGTATCGATCCCGCCTTTGTTATCGGACACTCTCACAACGAAGCTGTCGCTGCCCGCGTAGTTTTCAGCCGGCGCGTATGCGATGGCTTTGGCGTTTCCATTCCCTTCTACAATGGCGGCGCCGTGAGATGCAGCCGTCTGGATGCTCCAGGTGAGAGTGTCGCCATCCACATCGCTGGCGTTGAGGGTTAAGCTGAACGGGTCTGGCGCGCCGTCTTCCGACATGGTTACATCGATGGCATTGCCTTCCGTAATAACCGGGGCGTTGTTGGAAACCGCGCCAGTTGTGAACGACCAGGTAGGCCCTGATGTGGTTTCCGTGCCGTCATCAACGACTGCGAACCACTCATATTCTGCGTCGAGATCGCGCCCGGCCCATGTAATCGAGGCATTCGCGCCATTGGCGACCCCGGTTACCGTGCCGATGAGGGTAAAGTCTGGCCCCATCTCGCCGTTCATGTCATAGACCAGGTCCTTTTGATCGGGATCGGTGGTGATGGACCCGCCGGTGTAGGGCGAGTAGGTGGTCATGTAGATCATATCGTTGATGGGTGAGAAGCGCAGGACACGCAGCCAGCCGTTGCCATTGTTGAAATCCTGGTAGTCGGCCAGGACAACATGGATGGTGTGACCGTCGGTGCCTGTCTCGGCCCGGTAGGCCGCGCCGTCGCTGGACGCGTGCATGTGACCGCACACCATCAGGAACAGGTTGGGGTTATCTCTGAGGGCGTTGAAAGAAGCCTGGTTATTCCAGGTGTCATTCACGTTGAGAATATCGTGCTGCTCGACAATCGCGCGGCGGTCCGGGTAGGCTTTGAGTATAGTATCTGCCCAATCGATAACTGCTGTGGAGGGGGAATACTGCAGATTGATGAGAAGGAAGTCATTCCCCGATGCGCTGAAGAGGGAGTAGGTATTGAAGTCGTTGTACGAGCCGCCAAACCAGTAGCCATCGGCGTACAGATGGCTGGCATAGCGCGAGACGCCAAAATAATCGGCATAGTATGTTGTGCCATAGGCGCTGTCGTGGTTGCCTGGAGCTACCGTGTACCAGATGCCTCCTGCATCTAACAGATCAAACGCTGCATCAGCGGTTTCATATTGAGCCGTGGAGGAAGATGTGTTGACTGTATCCCCAAGCGTGGTGACAAATACAATGTTACTGGCATCCCTTTGTGCTACGATCCAGTTCATCTGGGAAGTGAGCATTGCCGGAGCATGTTCGCTTTCATTCTGTATATCTGGAATGAGGACGATTGTGAAATCCTCGGCTGGCTCCGTCTCGCTGGCTGCGCGTCCGTAGAAGGATACGTTCAGCGAATTGGCGGCGTTCAGGTCACTGGCGGTCACCTCGAGAACGGGCGATGCCGATATGCCCGCCGAGCCGTCTGCCGGTTGGACCAGCAGCGGCGGATTGGGCGCCACGTTTTGGTCGATCACCGCGCCGCTGACCGCCAGGTTGACCTGGGTCGCGCCCGCGCTGGTGTGGGTAATATTCCCGCCGAAGCTGCCCTCGGTCGGGCTGTACAGGCGGACCGAGACGGTAGTAGCTGGAACAATCCCATCCGTTTGCGCTAGCGTAATGCTGGGGCTGTACGCGCCGCCGCCGGTCGAAAGTTCAAATCCGGCTGGCGCGGTGACGGTAACATCGCCGGTCAGGCTGCTGCCGGAAACCGTATATGTCTGAGCAGCGGAGGCAATGCCCGGCAGGGCATTGAAGGCGCTCAGCGTGCCCAGGGTAGAGATCGTTGGTCCAACGCTCTCTTCCTGCTGGAGCAAGAATACCGCCGGGCCGTAGGCATATTCACTCCCATCCTCGACCGCAAACGTGACGGTGAAATCGCCATCGGCCCCGGGTTGTATTGCAGTCCAGCGGGTCACATAGCCGGTTTCTGTGTTGTACCCGGTTGAGAAGGTTACCGAATCTTCGCTGTTCACCGTAACGCCGGAGGTGCTTGCGTTCGCGGCTGTATCGACATCACTAATCGTGAATCTCGTTAGTCGATCCGTGTAATCGGAATCGGCCCGGTTGGCGGTGGTGGCGAAGGTGTAGGTCCGGGAAGGATTCAAGCCGGTGAAGCTGAGGGTGATGGTTGCGGTGGTAGCACCCAGGCGGGCCCCTCCTACCATGTTCGCAATTCCATGGAAGGTGGTGTAGGCATCCGTGCCTTCGCTGCTTTCCGCGCCGTAGTTGCTGCTGGATGTTTGCGAATCGATGGTTCCAGACGTGGTTATTGTTACGGTAACGGGTGTGTTGGAGCCATTGGCATAATTCATCAGCAGGCCAGAGGCATTGTTGGTGAAACATTCATAGGTGGTGATGTTGGTCGATGGCTGACCGCTGAGGTAGACACAGTCATTGTAAGATACCCAGCCATTGGAGGCGGTGCCGCTGACAGGCTTGTCAATCACAGCTGCCTCGCCGCTGGTATGCACGATGTTCCCGCTGGAGGTCCCGATCGCGGTGGGGTTGAAACGGACGTAGATCCGCGTTGCGCTGATCGATCCCCCGCTTGGCGTGAGAGCCAGCGCGCTGCCAAAACCACTACCGCTGGTGGTTGAGATCTCAAAATCAGCCGGAGCGGTGATAACAAGATTTTCCGTCAGGTTGGAACCGGAGACGGTGTAGCTCTGTTCCGTTGAGGCCATTCCCGGCTCGCTGAAGAAGGGAGTCAGCGAACCTGCGGTCATAATGAACGGGTCGGTCGATACGCAGTAGGTAATGTTCAGTTTAGGCCGGTTGGCCGTGGTGGAATTTTCTGACGATGCAAACTGCAGGTCATCTCCAACACTGGTCGAGGATGAATAGTTCTGCATGGTCAGGCCGTTATTGGCGGAGGTGCCGGAAATCCATCCCTGTACGACAGCAATTCCATCGCCGTTCAGGTCAACGGTATGGCTGCCGGTTGAGGAGAAGGAGGATGAATCTTGTGCCCACAGGTTGGTGTCCTCGCGGTCGGTAGTGGTGCTGGACGCGCCAGCTTCGCCCCAGGCATCGACACCGTTGTACGTTAGCCAGGTAGCGCCATTGTCCGTGTCACTGCCAGAGCCCGTGCCTTCCGTCCAGCTTTGCCGCAGGTTGTAAAGGTGATATTCCTGCGAAGCGGCGGTGCTGACGTACAGCGTCAGGCTGGCCCCAGAGACAATCGCGTTACTGGGGACGCTGCTCATGTCCCATTGGAAGAAGGATGCGCGGTGATAATCGGCATCGCTGGTTGTTTTTAGCGTGGTGGAAGCCCCGTAATTGTTGGTGTCATTATATTCGCTGATGTAAGCATCGCCGGATGGAATCAGCGCTACCGTCTGGCACCAGGATACCTCACCGCTGACCGGTACATCCACCTGAACGGCGCCCGCACTGACGTGGGTAATACTGCCGCCGAACGTGCCCTCATCCGCGCTGAACATGCGCACGAAAACGGTGGTGGATGGAACGGTCCCATCCGTTCGGGTTAGCGTCAGGCTGGGGCTGTAGGCGCTGCCGTCGGTCGAAAGCTCAAAGCCAACTGGCGCCGTGATGACTATATCTTCCGCCAGGTTTACGCCGGAAACTGTGTAGCTCTGGGCAGCCGAGACCTCCCCCGGCGTGCTGCTGAACGCGCTTAACGCGCCGCTGGTGGTGATGGTGGGATCGGTGGTCTCCTCCGCCAGCATAAACACGCTGAGCCCATACGCATTTGCTTCCGATCCGGCAATTTCCGCGGTGGTTGAGGCCCTGGCCCGGATGACAATCGTGCCGTCCGATCCTGGGTGAATGCCCGTCCAGCGCACAACGTATCCCTGACTGGCGTTTCCGCCGGTGTTAAAGGCGATGGTGTGGTCATTGACCACGGTTACCCCGGATGTGCTGGCATTGGTGGCAGCATCGTCGCCCGAAAGGATGAAAGTCGTATTCCTGGTAGGGTAGTTGCCCCCTCTTGCGGCAGAACCGGCGAATGTGTACGTTTTGGCCTGATCTAGCCCGCTTAAGGTTAAGTCGTGCCACCAGCCCGAATCACTGCTGTTTACTACACCCGCCATATCCGCATACGGGTAGAAAGTATTGTAAGCGTCGGTGCCCGAGGCTGAATCCGCGCCGTTTGAAGTGGGGGATAACGATCCATTCCTTGTGAAGGCCGCGGTGATGCCCGTTGAAGAGCCATCCGCTTGCTTCAGCAGCGTACCCAAACCATTATAAGCAATGGTCGTGGTATTGGCTGTGGTATGCCCCCCACTTCTAACATCGTTGTAGGCGGTCCATACGTATGCAGCCGCCGTAACTGTGGGTGTGCTGGTATTGGCCCCGACCAGCGAGGTCAGGAAAATAAAGATGAAAATCAACTGCCTGATTTTCGCGAGACTGGTGCGTGAAGTTACCGGTTTCTTTCCCTTTTCGGAAATCCGCAGAATCCCAACCATATATCCCTCCTGAGTTGGACGTATAAAATTAAGTCTTGCCTAGGTTGTGTGACTTACGAGACAATTGGAACGCACAAGCCGTCTCCCCCAGCCTCTGCCTGTACTCTACCTAGATAGCGTTAATTATTCCGCGACTACCAATAACAAAAAAGCGAAACCATCTCGTGGACGGTTTCGCAATTAGCTCCCCAGGAAAACCTTCTATCTAGCCCATGACGAACTGCGTTAGAAGGTAGCGACCAAAATAAATGCCTGGTTCAAGGCTTCCACAATTAACAGCATATTCAATTGTCCACTGACAAATTGTTAATAACATTATATGTGAAACAATTACCCCTTTCAAGTGCTTGCATAGATCGTTTCCAGACTATTTTTGGACTATATGACAGTTCGAATGACATTTTGAAGTGTGCAAACCAAAAATTAAAGATGAAAAAGGCGTGGTTGAAAGCCAAAACTCGAGAATGGCATTCCTTCAACTGCGCGTATTTTCCAGAATTTTAAAGAGAATGCGCAGGTGTTTCCCGGCCAAGTCAACCGACATCATGGGCCGCGCGGACCCGGTGATGCAGTCGAGGAAATGCTCGACCACCGGGATGTGATCGTGTTTAGCGTGCGCGGACATATCAACCCGCAGAGTTTTCTTGCGCGGGCGGTCGCCGGCGGAGAAATACGCAACCGCGTTCGATTCCCAGGAAGGGTACTTGAACTGCAGCCCGCCGCGCGTGCCATAAATGCGCGTATCGAAGGGGCTCTGGTTGTGCACGCCTGCCCCGCGCTCATAGTACATCGTCAGGCCGGTGTCAAAAGTAAGCAGGGCCGCGCCGTGCTGCTCCACGTCGCCTTTCGCGCCCCAGGCGGACATATCGCGCAGGCCGCTGATGACGAAGGCTTTGAGGCCAGTCAGTTCTGGCCGGTCGCCCATGATTCCCAGGTGGAAAGACAGGTCATATACGCCCCAGTCGAGGAACGGGCCGCCGCCTGCCAGGCGTTTTTCCAGGGCCCAGGTGCCCTGCGGGTTATATTCGATGAAGGTGCCCTGGCCCAGGGAGGAAAAATGGATGTGATAAATCTCGCCTAACGCGCCGCTCTCGATCAGGTCTTTGACGAAGGTGAACTTGGGCTGCAGGCGAGCATGGCGGCAGGACCCTTCCAGCACCACCAGGTTGGGATGGCGCTTGACCGCGGCTTCGATCTGCTCAACCTGTTCGAGGTTGGCCGCCATGGGCTTTTCGATCAAAACATGTTTACCGGCTTCGAGCGCTTCTAAGGCAATGGGCACGTGCAAGTAGGGCGGGGTGGAGATTACCACCGCGGCAACCCGCGGATCGGCCAGCACCTCATGATAATCAGGCGTTGTTTTCTTGACTGCGTATTTTTCGCTGACTGCCGCCAGCCGCTCTTTGACCGGATCGCACAACCAGCGCACGTCTGCCCGGGCTGCCTGGCTGAATTTCTCCGTCTCAACCGTGCCCCACATGCCGGTTCCAATAATGCCAATCGGAATCTTTGCGCTCATCGGTTTCACCTCCGTGAATTCTCCCTATTATATACTGGCCATCGTTAGAAAGTAGCGGTGAAAACGATCATCCTGCGTGAGTTCGGGGTGGAAGGCGGTCGCCAGCCAGCAGCCCTGCTGGGCGGCTACCACGCGCCCATCTGGGAGGGCGGCCAGAATGGACGTGCTCCCATTGGCCTTTTCGATGAGCGGGGCGCGGATAAAAACGGCGTGATAGCAGCGGTTGGTTGGGTCAACCTTGCGCAGTACGGGCACTTCTAAATCCACTTCGAAGCTGTCTACCTGCGACCCAAAGGCATTGCGCGCGACGGTGATATCCATCAGGTGCAGCAGGGGCTGGTCGCGGTGCGCGTCTTTGGAAAGGAAAATCGCTCCAGCGCAGGTGCCCCAGATGGCCCTGGTTTTGCCGAATTCGCGCAGTGGTTCGATGAGGCCGTATTTGACCGCCAGCTTCCCGATGGTCGTCGACTCGCCGCCCGGGATGATCAGCCCGTCCAGGCCATCGAGGTGCTCCGGGAGGCGCACCTCGATGGTTTCCGCGCCCAGGCTTTTGAGGACGGCGATATGCTCGGCAAAGCTGCCCTGCAGGGCCAGCACACCAATCTTCATCTTACGCTCCTACCAGCCGCGCTGCGCGATCCGCTCGGGGGTGGGGATGGCGGAAATCTGCCGCCCGACCATCGGCTCGCCCAGGCTGCGGCTCACCTCGGCCAGGATGTGCGCGTCGTTGTAGTGAGTAGTTGCCTGAACGATGGCCGCGGCGCGGCGGGCCGGGTCGCCGGATTTGAAGATGCCCGAACCGACAAAAACGCCGTCCACGCCTAACTGCATCATCAACGCGGCGTCTGCCGGGGTGGCAATGCCGCCCGCGGCGAAGTTGACCACCGGCAGGCGGCCCAACTCGCGCGTTTCCAGCACCAGCTCGTAGGGGGCGCCGATCTCTTTGGCGAAGGCCATGACTTCTTCTTCCTGCAGGCCCTGCAGGCGGCGGATTTCGCCTAACACCGTGCGCGCGTGGCGCACCGCTTCCACCACATCTCCCGTGCCTGCCTCGCCCTTGGTGCGGATCATTGCCGCGCCTTCGCCGACGCGGCGCAGGGCTTCTCCCAGGTTGCGGCATCCGCATACAAACGGGATGGTAAAGGCGTGTTTATTGATATGGTGCTCTTCGTCCGCTGGGGTCAGCACTTCCGATTCGTCCACATAATCGATGCCGATTGCTTCCAGAATCTGCGCTTCAACAAAATGCCCGATGCGGCACTTGGCCATGACCGGGATAGTGACAGATTCCTTGATTCGGCAGATCAGATCCGGGTCGCTCATGCGCGCCACTCCGCCCTGGGCGCGGATATCCGCCGGGACGCGCTCCAGGGCCATCACGGCCACCGCACCGGCTTCCTCGGCGATGCGAGCATGTTCCGGCGTGACCACATCCATGATTACGCCGCCTTTCAACATCTGCGCCAGGCCCTTCTTTACAGTAAATGTACCAGTCAGTTTATCCATTGCTTTCCTCCATCCTGTTTTCGTATCCTGCGGCAGCCGCCGCCAGGTTTGGGTGTTTCCATTGGTCTTTCGTCAGCACAAATATCCCTCACTATTCTACGGAAAACTGGCATGCTGGGTAGGGCCAATACCGGCTATTATTAGATAGTCCAGTTTTTTGGATGGATTGATTTTTGGCACAACTGGCTCTATGCTCTTGGGTGATATTCAGATATATTGGGTAGACCAGATTGAAAGGACCCCACATGCGCATTCCCATTGATCGTGATAGTGATCTACCACTGTACCAGCAGATCGAAACGTTTCTCCGGCAAAGTATCTGCTCAGGAAGCCTCGCGCCCCAAACGCGCCTCCCCTCTACCCGCCAACTGGCGCGCGACCTGGGGGTGAACCGTATTACCGTGGAGAATGCTTACGCCGCGCTGGAGGCGGATGGCCTGGTACTTTTGCGCCCCAGCAGCGGAACGTTCGTCCTTCCGCCAGCCGAAATCCCCCCATTACCGCACAACGGCGCCGGGGATACCTGGCCGCTCTGGCAGCAGGAAGTCCGAAACCAGTTTGCTTCCTGGGCTCCCGCCGCGCCCGCCAGCCAGCCTGGAACGATCAGCTTTGCCCGGGGCGGCGGAGACGCGCGCCTGTTCCCGGTCGAAGAATACCGGCGGGTCATCCAATCGGTTCTGCGGCGAGATGGCATGGATGCGCTGGATTATGGCGATGTCAGCGGCTACGCTCCCCTGCGCGGCACCGTTGCCCATATCCTGGCTTCGCAGGGTATTCCGGCCCAGGCGGAGAACGTGTTGATTACCGCCGGGTCACAGCAGGCTATCGCGCTGGTCACGCAGCTCCTTTTGCAGCCTGGGGATGTGATCCTGGTGGAGACTCCCACTTATTCCCTCGCGCTGGACCTTTTCCGCGCCCAGCGATTGAAGATCGTAGGCATCCCCATGGATGAGAACGGCATGCAGGTGGAAAAGCTGGAAACGCTCCTGCAGCAGCACCACCCGCGCCTGATCTATACCATCCCTAACTTTCACAACCCTACGGGCACGTGCCTGAGCGGTTACCGCCGGCGCCAGTTGATCGCCCTGGCCGACCGCTATAACCTGCCGATCTTCGAAGACGACTACGTAGGCGACCTGCGTTACGAAGGCCGCGCCCAACCGGCGCTGAAATCGCTGGATCCCGGCGGGCGGGTGATTTACGCCAGCACTTTCTCAAAAATGCTGATGCCCGGCCTGCGGGTGGGTTTCCTGGTGGCTGATGGCCCGGTGTATCAAAGCCTGGTCGAGTACAAGCACATCAACGATCTGACCACCTCGAACCTGCACCAGCGCGCGTTGGAGGCATATGTTACCGTGGGACGCTACCAGGCCCACCTGCGCCGCACCTGCCAGTTGTACCGCAAGCGGCGGGATACCATGATTGAGGCGGTCAACCGCTATTTGCCTGCCGTGGTGCGCATCGATGCGCCCCAGGGGGGATTGTTTACCTGGCTGCAGCTGCCCCCGGACCTGTCATCAGAAGCGCTCCTGCCGCTGGCTGGCGCGGAGGGCGTCAGCTTTTCTCCTGGCGGTCCGTTTTTCGCGGAGCGAGGAGCAGGCAAGAATTATGTCCGTTTAAACTTTGCCGTTCAACCGCCCGAGGTGATCCAGGAAGGCATCCGGCGGTTGGGCAAAGCAGTGCGCAGATTGTCTGGCCCGGGTAGGGAGAAGGTTTAGTTCATGTATAATCACCTATAGATCCCGACACTCATCATAAGGAGAATGGCATGTCAGGCTATACAATCGATGAATTTGTGAAGAACACGGCGCAAGATAACGCGGCGAACCGGCCCTTTGAACTTGAAAACCCGCACCTGCTGGAAGTGAACCTGCGCGGGCGCGTATGGGCCAAGATCGGCTCGATGATCGCCTACACCGGGCAGGTGAAGTTCACGCGCGAAGGCATGCTCGAACACGGCCTGGAAAAGATGTTTAAGAAAATGGTCACCGGCGAAGGCACCACTTTGATGAAGATGGAAGGGCAGGGGCGGGTTTACCTGGCGGAGAAGGGCAAGAAGGTACAGGTGCTCCAGCTTCAAAATGATACAGTTTTCGTAAACGGCAACGACCTGCTGGCGTTTGAAGAAAGCGTGCAGTGGGACATCACCATGATGCGCCGCATGGCGGGTTTTATGACCGGCGGGCTGTTCAACGTGCGCCTGTCGGGCAGCGGCATGATCGCCATTACCACCCATTACGAGCCATTGACTCTGGTGGTCACGCCTGACCAGCCAATCTTTACCGATCCGAACGCGACGGTGGCATGGTCTGGCTCGCTCTCGCCAGACATCCATACCGATATATCATTCAAGACTTTCCTGGGGCGCGGCAGCGGCGAGTCGCTGCAGCTTAAGTTCACGGGCAATGGATGGGTGGTGCTGCAGCCATATGAAGAGGTGTATCTCCAGCAGTCCAGCCAGGGCTAAGATCCGGAACCACGCGCCCCACAAAAGTTTCTCTGATTATTTGAGATAAAAGCCTGAGCTTTCCTCAGGCTTTTTTGCTGACCGTTCCGCCGCTTGCGACCTGCTTTGAATCGTAATCTTCCGGTGTGGTGGAAGGATCGATGCGGCAGTTGCGGCCAATGATAGCGCCTGCCGGGATGTGTGCTCGCTTGCCAACAATCGTTATCCCTGTATAAATCTTGGTTGGCTCCGTTTCATTGGGGGGATTGTCATCCCCTTCGCCCAGGCGGGCGCCAGCGCCAACCTCAATCTCTTTATCCAGGATGCAGCAGTTCACCACCGCTCCAGCCCGGATGACGGTATCGTTCATGATGATAGAGTCGCGCACGACCGCGCCGGGTTCCACGCTTACCCCAGGCGACAGGATGCTGTTGATCACGTTTCCCTGGATCACGCATCCGTTCGACGCGATGCTGCGCACCATTTCTCCGGGTGGAATGCACTTCACCGGTGGTCGCTCCTGCGAACGGGTGTGTATGATCCAGCCTGGATCATACAGGTCCAGGCCGGGCTTTTGGTCGAGCAGGGCCATGTTGGTGTTCCAGTAGGCCTGGATGGTGCCAACATCTACCCAATAACCGAGGAATGGATAGGCAAAGGCCCGGCCCATTTCAACAATGCGTGGAATGATATTTTTCCCAAAGTCGTGCGAAGAGTCTGGATCGTGGCTGTCTTCTTCTAGTTGGTCCAGCAGGAATTTCGTGTTGAAGACGTAGATACCCATCGAAGCCAGGGTGCTTTCAGACTGCTTGGGTTTCTCCGTAAAGCGGGTGATTTTTTGCCCGGCATCTACGTTCATAATCCCAAAGCGGCTGATTTCATCCGGAGACACGTTCATCACCGCAACGGTGAGATCCGCGTTTTTCTCCCGGTGGAAACGCAGCATGTCGCGGTAATCTTGCTTGTAGATGTGGTCGCCAGCCAGGATTAACAGGGTATCGCTTTTTTCATCGCGGATAAAGTTGCGGTTCTGGTACAGAGCATCTGCCGTGCCCCGGTACCAGGACTGGTCCGAGCGACCGCGGTAGGGCTGCCAGATTTGCAGGCCGTTCGGTTGGGCGCGGTTCAGGTCCCACGGCTCACCGATGCCGAGATGCTGCACCAGCGAGTGCGGGCGAAACTGCGTCAGCACGGCCACGCGGTACAGCTCGGAGTTGACCACGTTCGACAGGGTAAAATCGATGATGCGGTATTTGCCCGCAAAGGGCACGGCGGGTTTGGCGCGTTTCTCGCCCAAAATGCTCAAACGACTGCCTTCCCCACCTGCCAGGATAAGCGTCAGGACACTCATATATTCCCTCCGAAGAAGCTAAGGTCAGCCTAAGGTGCTGGTTTTCCTGCTTTCAGCCTTGCACTCGTCACCGCTCCTTGAAATACTCCTCCTCGCCATCAGCAGGTTGGTCCATTAGCGCTGGATGCGGGCCGAGCCGCCTTTCGCAAAAGCACGCACCTGGTCGAGCGTTGCCATGGTGGTGTCGCCTGGGAAGGTGGTCAGCAGCGCGCCGTGCGCCCAGCCCAGGTTGACCGCGGTTTGCGGGTCTTCGCCCGCCAGCAGGCCGTAGAAGAAGCCGGAAGCATAGCCATCACCGCCGCCTACCCGGTCGTAAACATCCAGCTCAGCGCTTGGCGAAACGAAAGCCTGCCCGTTGACCCAGGCGACCGCGCCCCAACTGTGCCGGTTGGTCGAATGCACCTCGCGCAGGGTGGTCGCTACAACTTTCACATGCGGGTATTTTTTCACCACATCGTCGATCATGCCAATGAAAACACTGGGATCCAGTTTGGATTTCGCGGTGACCTGCGGCCCGGCAACGCCCAGACCCAGTTGAAGGTCTTCTTCGTTACCGACGATCACATCCACATATTCGACAATGCGCTTGATGATCGCCTGGGCCTGTTCGTGCCCGCCCCAGAGATTCCACAGTTTGGCGCGGTAATTGAGATCAAAAGAGGTAACTGCACCGGCTTCCTTGGCGGCGCGCATGCCTTCAATGATGACCTCGCCGGTGGTCGCGGACAGCGCGGCAAAGATGCCGCCGCTGTGGAACCAGCGCACGCCCTCCGCCATGATGGCTTTCCAATCGAAATCGCCTGGTTTTAACTGGGCGGCGGCTTCATTGGAGCGGTTGTAAAAGACCATTGGCGCGCGAACGCCGTGACCCCGGTCGCTGTAAACAGTGGCCATGTTGGGGCCGTTTACGCCGTTGTGCGCAAAGTGCTTGTAAAACGGCCTTACGCCCATGGCGCGCACCCGTTCAGCGATCAGGTCGCCAATGGGGTAATCTGCCATGGCGGTAGCAATGCCAGTGCGCAGCTTGAAGCAGTCGGCCAGGTTGGCCGCTACATTAAACTCGCCGCCGCTTACATGCACGCTCCATTCCGTGGCCTTGCGGAAAGGCACAATTCCAGGATCGACTCGGTGAATCAAAGCGCCAAGCGAGACCAGATCCAAAGAGCCTTTTTGGGGAATGTTGAGACCAGTGTCCATTCGAATCTTTTCCTTTCAAATTATGGGATAGGGGATCATTGCACAGGGTATGGGTAAGATAGCGCTAACGTTGCATTTGCATTTTACCGATAACCCACTGAATCTTCAATATGTCAAATGTCACGAGGTAAGTATAGAATGACGTTTCGATCAATAAACATGGACAGGTTGCGTTCACCTCCCGAAGACCGCCTCCGCCAGAGTTCGATAACCGATCAATTGAACACCTTCATTCACAAGGTGGTACTTGAGTTCCTTTGTCATAAAAACTTCGTAATCGCCAACCCGCGAGGGCCAGGAAGGGGTGATGGCGCGGGTTTCAGGTGTATCTTTCATGGGGTGGATAACAAAGTGGGTCAGCCCCGGTTTCAAGAAGCTGATCATCTTCTTTGCGAGCGCCAGGCGGTCGGGAACCCCTTTCAACGGCAGCATGGCAATATAATCGGGCACGGGGTAACCCTCTTCCAGGGCGGCGCTGGCGATCTCATCGACAATTTCAGTGTCCGTCTTTGCCAGTATTTCGCTTTGTCCCATCTGCGCGCTCGCTGCCTGGACTGCTGGGGGAACCGCAACGCCCAAGGCGCTCAAACGCATGATGATGGGCAGGATTTTATAGCGAAATGCCAGGGTGAGGAACGGTTCCAGAAAGCGCGGGTAAAGAAAAGAGATAGCGTGATGATTATCCAGGTGGGTGGGAGTCAAGCCCAGTTTTAAGGATAGCTGGATCTGCGCCTCGAACTCATCGATGACAGAATCAATCGCAGCCTGATTTCCCACGGCAGCCGGGCCTGGGTGGAAGTAACCGCAGTCATCCACCAGGCCGGACTCGGGGCCAGCGTTGGAGACCGGGCGCCAGCGGTAGGCCTGATGCTCACTGGTAACCGGGAGGTGCAGGCCCATATCCAGCTTCGGGTTTTCGGTAACAATGCGGGCCAGTTCTGGAAACCAGTGGGTGGGGGGCATCGCTGAGCCGCAGGAAATCGTGCCGAAGTTCATCAAATCCAGGTAGGCATCGATGCTGGACTGGCTGATGGCAACATCATCAGCGTGAATCACGACCACCCGATCATTCTCCGAAAACCCTAAATTCTTCAACACTGGATTTTGAGCCATTTTCTCCCTCTACTGCTAATGTCTCTTACGGCAAACAGCTATCTTTCAGCGAATCACGGGCATGAATCAGGCCGACGCGCGCACAATTAATTGAGGCTCGATGGTGATTGACGGCGAGGCAGAATGGCCCTCGATGGTGTCCAGCAGCGTTCGCATGGCCATGCGGCCAATATGCCGTAAATCAACATGCAGGGTTGTGATTTGCGGGCGGACGATGGTCGCCAGGGGAATATCATCTACCCCAATGATGGCGATATCCTCGGGCACCTTTTTCCCCGCTTCTTCGACAACCTGGATGGCCCCTACCGCGACCAGGTCGTTATAAGCATAGATGGCATTAATGTTCGGGCAGCGCGCCAGGAGCGCGGCAGCCGCGGCGCGCCCGCCTTCCGTGTCCGGCGAGCAGCTTTCCACCATCTGCGGGTCGTAGGGAAGGTTTGCTTCGAGCAGCGCGGCCCGGTACCCGCCCAGGCGGTGCTTCGCGGATGTTGAGGTAGCCGGGCCGTTGATATACGCGATTCGGTCCCGTCCCTTCGCCAAAAAATACCCGACGACCATGTGCGCTCCGCGCTGGTCGTTGACGTTGATGGTCGTGGTATTCGTTTTAGGCGTCTTCAGCTCGCGGTTCAGCAGCACAACGGCAGGGAAATGATTGATCTCCTGCTCCAAAACGCTGACCGGCAGCCTGGAGCTGCACAAAATCAGTCCATCCGCGCCCTTTTGAGACAAAGACCTGAGGGCTGTTTTTTCGCGCAGGGGGTCTTCGGCAGTGTTGACCAGGAAGATATTGTAATTGTAGCTGTACGCGGTGTCTTCGACGCCCCGGGCAATATGCGCAAAAAACGGGTTGGTATTATCCGGCACCACCAGCCCGATGGTGGTGGTATTGCTGGTCGCCAGGCTCCTGGCGACCTGGTTCGGGTGATACCCCATTTCATTGGCAAGTGAGATGATTGACTGCCGTACCTCATCACTGACGCCCGGTTTGCCATTGATCGCCCGCGAGACGGTCATCAGCGAGACCCCGGCGGCGCGGGCGACATCAGCGAGTGTAGGGCGCTTATCCATGGATTCCACCCCAAATGATATTCAACATATTGCAACAGACCGGAATAATGCTATAATAAAGTCACTTGACGTTAGCGCTAACCAATTATAGCATATCCCGGCGGTAAAACAACCTGATTGTTCTCGATCCTCAAATTTTCTGGAGCTCTTTGGTAGAGGAGACCTTTAGATGACGAATCCTTATATGCAAGCTCTCGATTTCACCGGAAAAACCATCATTATCACAGGCGGGGGCGGCGTTTTATGCGGTGAGATGGCTAAGGCGTTGTTCGAATGCGGCGCTAACGTGGTAATTATGGATTACAACCTGCAGGCCGCCCAGCGAGTGGCGGACGCGCTCAACGAAAAGAACGGCCCCGGAAAGGCGCTGGCCGTCCAGGCCAATGTACTGGAGCCCGAATCGGTCCAAGCGGCGGTCGACCAGGCTGTGGCAGAATTTGGAAGCATTTATGGTCTGATCAACGGGGCCGGCGGTAACAAGCCAGACGCAACTACCAGTAAAACGAAACCGTTCTTCGATCTCTCCCTGGACGCCATCCGCTGGGTATTTGACCTTAACCTGCTGGGCACCATCATTCCTTCGCAGATCGTCGGGCGCATTATGGCCGAGCAGAAACAGGGCGTGATTTTGAACATTTCCTCCATGAACTCCTACCGCCCGCTCACCCTGATTCCAGCATATTCAGCGGCCAAGGCCGGGGCCAGCAACTTCACCCAATGGCTGTCGACGCACATGGCCCAGGAGTATTCACCGAACATCCGGGTCAATGCCATTGCCCCGGGTTTTTTCCTGACCGAACAGAACCGCTTCTTAATGATCAATAAAGATACTGGCGAACCCACCGAACGCGGCAAGAAAATTGTGAACCATATCCCAATGGGTCACCTTGGCAGCGCGGAAGACCTCAGCGGCGTGGTGCTGTGGCTGATGTCTCCCGCTGCGTCTTATGTAACCGGGATCATCATTCCAATCGATGGCGGTTTTTCTGCCTACAGCGGTGTGTAGATCGCATCTGTACATCATGTGTACGAAGGAGGTTCCGCGATGATATTTGCTCAAAGTATTTCTCCAACGGGCCTGCTGGATCACCAAACGGTTTACAACACATTGGATCAAGGCCTGCGCGGGCGGTTCACCAACCAGCGCGTGATGGCCATTATTCCGGATGATACGCGCTCGCTCCCACTGCCCGAGCTGTTCCGCATGGTGGTAGAAATCCTCCATGATGCAAAACAACTCGATTTCGTGGTGGCGCTGGGGACGCACCCGGTGATGTCGGAAGAGCGCATCAACCGGCTGGTTGGGATCACGGCGGAAGAACGCGGCACGCATTTCAAGCATGTTGGCTTGTTCAACCACACCTGGGATGACCCGTCGATGCTTGCCTCGCTGGGCGTGATGGATCAGGATGAGATCAAGCAGATTGCGGGGAATAGCTGGCATCCATCCCTGCCAGAACGGGTGGACATTCGCATCAATAAGTTGGCGCTAGAATACGATCATATCCTGATCCTTGGCCCAACGTTCCCCCATGAGGTGGTGGGCTTTTCAGGCGGCGCGAAATACCTGTTTCCGGGCATCTCCGGGCCAGATGTGATCAACGCCACCCACTGGCTGGGGGCGCTGGCAACCGTGCTCGGTACCATCGGAATCAAAGATACCCCTGTGCGCGCCATGATTCACGCCGCGGCAAGCCGCCTGAAAACCCCGGTTACCCTGGCATCTCTGGTCGTTTCCGGGCATGACCTGGCCGGGGTCTTTGTTGGCGATATGCTGGAAGCCTGGAGTCTGGCAGCCGACCTTTCTGCCCAGCGCAACATGATATGGGTGGACCGACCGTACCAGCGCGTTCTTTCCTGCGCCCCGACCATGTACGATGAGCTGTGGACGGCGGCCAAGGCCACCTATAAAATGGAGCCCGCCGTTGCGATGGGTGGGGAAGTGGTCATTTATGCGCCCCACCTGGAGGTGGTCAGCCACGTGCATGGCCGCTACATCTATGAAGTAGGCTATCACCCCCTGCCGTATTTCCTCGAAAACTGGGATCGCTTCAAGCATATCCCCCTGGGCGTGCTTGCCCACAGCACCCATGTACGCGGGTCAGGAGTGATGGAAAACGGCGTTGAGAAGCCGAACATTCGGGTGACCCTGGCCAGCAAGATATCCGCCGATGACTGCGCCCGGTTAAACCTGGGATATATGAATCCGGCGGAGGTTGATATCTCCCAGTGGCAGAACCGCGAGCATGAGGGCATCCTTTACGTTCCGCGGGCCGGTGAAATTCTTTACCGGTTAAAAACCGCTTGAAATGCCGCGCCGGCTGGCTTGCTGTTTGAGAACAGGCATACAATATATATGGATGCAGCACTTCAGCTATTCTTCTAATGAACGCTTAATTGGGAGCAAATATGGACAAAAAATACTCTCTGGGATTGCTTGGCTTGGGCGTGATGGGACGCAGCCTGGCGCTCAACTTTGATCGCAACGGCTTCACGCCGATTGGCTATGATGTCGCTCCAAAACTGCCGCCGGATTTCAAAATCAAAGCCGTCACTTCGCTGGAAGACCTGGCAGCTGCCCTCACCCCGCCGCGCGTCTTTTTCCTGATGGTGCCCGCAGGCGCTCCGGTGGATGCGGCCATTCAATCACTGAAGCCGTATATGCAAAAAGGCGATCTGGTGATTGACGGCGGAAACTCTTATTTTGCGGATACCGAACGGCGCGTTAAGGAACTGGCGAATGAAGGTTTTCAGTTCATTGGCACGGGCGTGTCGGGCGGCGAGACCGGCGCGTTATGGGGCCCCAGCCTGATGCCGGGTGGTTCCAAAGAAGCCTGGCCCCGCATTAAGCCCATGTTCGAGGCGATTGCGGCCAAAGCCGATGACGGCCAGCCGTGCGTGGGATGGATGGGAAGCGGCGGCGCGGGGCACTACGTCAAGATGGTGCACAACGGCATCGAGTACGGAGATATGCAGTTGATCGCGGAGGTCTACGATCTGCTGCACCGCGGCGCGGGCATGTCGAACGCGGAGCTGGCGGAGATTTTCAATCAATGGAATGCCCGCGAGCTGCGCTCGTACCTGATCGAAATCACGGGCAAGATCCTTGCCCGTGTTGATGAAGAAACCGGCAAGCCGCTGGTGGATTTGATCCTGGATGAGGCGGCGCAGAAGGGCACGGGCAAATGGACCAGCCAGACCGCCCTGGATACCGGCGCGCCGATTCCTACCATCAACGCGGCGGTTGAGAGCCGCCTGATTTCTGCTCTGAAAGAAGAGCGGGTGAAGGCATCCAGGGTGCTTGGAAGCGCCCGAAAGTTCAGCGGAGATAAAAAAGCGCTGGTTGCCGCCGCAGAGCAGGCTTTGTACGCCAGCAAAATCACCTCCTATGCCCAGGGCCTCAGCCTGTTGAAGATGGCCTCGCAAGAATATCAATGGGACATCGACCTGGCGCAGATCGTTCCCGTCTGGCGGGCCGGCTGTATCATCCGGGCTGCCCTGTTGAGCGATATCACCAACGCCTACCGCAAAAACCCCGGCTTGCCCAACCTGCTGATGGATGAAGCCTTTTCCAAAGCTGTGTTGAGCCGCGAGGCGGCCTGGCGAGAAGTAGTGCAAACCGCCGTCGGTCTGGGCATCCCCATGCTGGCAACCTGCGCCTCGCTGGCTTATTTCGACGCGTATCGTTCCGCAGTCTTGCCCGCGAACCTCACCCAGGCCCAGCGCGACTATTTCGGCGCGCATACTTACCGGCGGATTGACCGCGAGGGCACTTTCCACACCCTGTGGGAAGCGTAATCCGCCGCATCGCTGATCCTTTTCTGATGAAACAAACCACCTCCTCCGAAGGGTTCCACAGAGGAGGTGGTTTGTTTTGGATGTGCTAAGGGTTCTTCTGGATTCGCACCGCCATGAATTTCCTGGTTGGCAGTGGGATGCAGGTTTGCCCGGTGGCCTTTTCCGCAGCCGTTTCAATCGTCATATTCCACGTGTCGATCACATCGATGCGGTAGGAGCCGTCCTGCAAATTGAAATTACGCGAGCCAGGCTGGTGCATGCCAAAGTAAAACAGGTAAAATCCTTGTTCTGTGTTGTAGCCGCAGGCCTCGTTATTCCAACCTCCCTCGGCGATGATCTTGTCGGCGTTATCTTTGCGAGAGTTTAACAGGTGGTCGCCATGCTCCGGATTCATCAGGTTGGTAAATTCCATGTCCGCTTTCTCCACCGGGGTCAGGGCGGGGGCCTGTTCAAAAATCTGGCGCAGAAAAGCAATGCGCGGCAGGCTTTCTCCGTGAAGCTGTCCGCCTTTTGACCACCAAAGCACTTCTTCCGGGTTTACATAGGTCTCGCCATGCCCAACATACCCACCCTGAGTGAACCCGAGCCAGAAGCGCAGCACCATTTCTTCCGGTGAAAGATCGCCCCATATCATATGGACGTTGCCCTCATATCCGCATTCGTCGATGATCACGGGCTTGTTGTATTTTTTTAGCCAGGTGGGCACCCGGCTGGTGGCGGAATGCTGGATACTGCAGTGCGTCACCCAGGGCTTGGTGTGGTCGTAGAACGATCCGCAGTTATGGATGGAACGCAAATGATTGTAGGGGTCCAGGCTTTGAACCAGCTGAAAGTAGTGATCCCAGTCATCCATGGTGCGGCCAACCAAAATATCATATTCATTGGCAAAGGACCACCACAGGTTGCGGAAGGCCGCCAGCCGCGCAACCAGGTAGCGCAGGTAG
Source organism: uncultured Anaerolineaceae bacterium (assembly GCA_964437595.1). GTDB lineage: Bacteria > Chloroflexota > Anaerolineae > Anaerolineales > Anaerolineaceae > DSYU01. Next base: position 65,362 of record CAYTHO010000014.1, on the reverse strand, counting down.
CGATCGTTCACTTCGGCTGGCATGCGGTCAAAGCCCCATGCTCCATCATCATAGGGGTGAAAAAGGATCAGGTCCGCTTCGATGTTCCGTGCGCGCAGGTCGAGGATGCGTTTTTCCAGGCGCTGGAAATATTGCGGGTTGAAGCGGTGAAAGCCCCAGTCGTTAGGCGGCACAGCATTCTGGTCGTCCCTCAACAGGCCTGGATCCTCCAGCTTCGTTCCCTGCCTGGCAAAAGGGTAATTCGGCGGTTCGTTATGGTTGAACGAATAACGTTTGGGGAAAACGCACATGCGCATTTTGTTGAAAGGAGCCTGGTCGAGCGTCTTGAGCGTTTGTTCTTCCAGTGTGTCGCCCTGCAGGTTCCAGACATAACAGGTTGTGCCTACCGGGATGTATGGGGTGCCGTCTTCATAGGCAAAATGCACAGCGCCTGCTACGCGCACCGGGCCATGGTTGCCGCTGGAAGCTGGTGCGCAAACAAACGACCCTGTTTTTCCATCCAGGTCGGATACGTTGCTGCGGGTAACGTACCGCCATTCTCCTTCGCTGTTGGGCATGAAACGAAGGCGGTATTGGCCACCCCCATCATAAAAGCCGGTTACATGGTACTGGCTGCCAGGTTGTGTAAAATCGGCCTCAAGCGTGACGTCCAGGAAGGGATTGCCAGTCTCCGGGCCTCGCAGCGACAGTTCAAAATAATCCCACTTCTCAATCTGTTCAGGCATTTTCAACATCTCCTGTTCACATTTGAAATCTGTATCGGAAGGATTTTACGAACCGGGTTTTTTCGTTTACAACGCTGGATTCTCCGCTTGGGCAGTTCTCCAGGCGGGTCATGATTATTATAGTGGAGAACGAAACAATGGCAGGCGCCTGGCCCTCGAAAGCTAACGCAAGAACGACTGCATTGCCCTAAGTGACAAGCAAACTTTGTTTGCTGCAGTAATTCGCTGGGCAAAGGGGCTTTATTGTAAATATGTTTTCGACGAATTACTTGGTTTGCCAAAAATGAAAAATGAAGGTATAAACATTAGAGAGATTATCGTTTCCTGGGAAGGATCAGAATACATCGATGAATCACATCAAGGCTTCCCCTAAAAAAGGGCCTAACATGCGGGATGTTGCTGCCGCGGCCAGGGTTTCCCTGTCAACCGTCTCGCTGGTTGTAAATAAGAAACCAGGAGTGGCTCCGAACCGGCGGGAGCGGGTCCAAAAAGCTATAAAAGCGCTTGGCTATGTTGCGGATGGGCGCCAGAATGCCTCCACCGAGACGAAGGTGTTGGGGCTTCTGATGGAATCTTTATCGGAAGCGTCTAGGAGCGAGGGATTTTACACTCGTATTGTGTCGGGGATTGAGGAGACCGCCTACGCGCTGGGGTACCAGGTTCTGCTGCATGTCTATCGCCCTGATATTGACCCTCTCGACTCGCTCCGCGAGATGATGGGGCGAGAAATCAACGGCCTGATTATAGCCAATGACGGCGATGTTACCCCTGAAGTGATTCAAAAAATCACGCAGGCGCATGTGCCAACGGTTTTGGTGGAGAATGATCCGAAGTTTCCGATCCATTCGCTGACCGCGGATAATTTTCTCGCAGGCCGAGTTATGACGGAGTACCTGATCGGGTTAGGGCACCGGCGCATCGGGGGAATTGGAGGGCCATCCAAGTACAGCAGCTTGAACGACCGCATGCGCGGGCATCAAGTGACATTGATCGAGCACGGCATACCCATTGACCAATCTCTACTACCCCCACCTGCATCCGGAAATCCGCGCAAGGGGTATGTGCAGATGCAGCAGTTATTGGCGCTGCCTGATCCGCCGACGGCTGTCTTTGCGGTCAGTGATCGGGCGGCGCTTGGCGCATTAGATGCTGTTAAGGAAGCCGGGCTGCGCGTTCCCGATGATATTTCATTGGTGGGCATCGACGACATCCGTGACAGCGCGTACAGCACGCCGCCGCTAACCACATTCAGCGTGCCGAAGTATGACCTGGGTAGAACGGCTATCTATATCCTGCATGATTTGATCAGCGGTAAGGAAATTCCTCCCTGCAAAACCGTGCTTCCCGGAAAGATTATAGAGCGCGAGACGGCTTGCCCGCCTCGAAGGAATGGATAATCGCCTGGCGAAAGCGGGATAATTCAGAATTGGACCAAACGAAAACACCGGCTGCGCCAGCCGGTGTTTCTGTGTAAAGTAGAATAAACGGCCAATTATGGGTGCATCACGTAGGGACGGCCCAGGCCGAGGACCTCTTCTAACACCGGCATCCATTCACTGATGGGGATGTTCTGCGGGCATTTGCTTTCGCATTCCTGGCACTGAATGCACATCGCAGCTTTGTCTTCATCTTTGATCCAGTTCTTGTACGTGCTGCGGGCGCCGTCGGGGTCGTTGTACATGACTCCCTGATTATAAACTTCGAAGTTGCGCGGGATGGCAACGCCGTTGGGGCAGGGCAGGCAGTACTCGCACTTGGTGCAGGGGATGGGGCTCAACTGCTTGATTTTTTCCCGCACGCTGGCGATCACAGCCTGCTCTTCTGTGGTGAACCTGCCAGCAAGCGACCGGCTCGCGGATGCCAGATTCTCTTCCACCTGCTGCATGGTGCTCATGCCGCTGAGAACCACGGAAACTTCCGGCTGGTTCCACAACCACTGCAGCGCCCACTCGGCGGGCGTGCGCTTGACCGGGGCTTCTTCCCAGATTGAGTTCAGGGCGGGGATATCGCGGGCCAGCCTACCACCCAGCAGCGGCTCCATAATGACCACGCCAAGGCCTTTGGCTGCGGCGTACTGCAGCCCATCGGTGCCAGCCTGGTTCTCAATATCCATATAGTTATATTGAATCTGGCAGAAATCCCAATGATCGTAGCCATCGACGATCTGCTTAAAGGTATCCAGGTCATCGTGGAACGAAAAACCGATGTGACGGATTCGTCCATCAGCCAGGGCGGCTTCCGCTCGGGAAAGAAGGTTTAATTCAACCACTTTTTTCCAGGAGCCGCGGTTGAGCGCATGCATCAGGTAGAAATCGATATGATCGGTTTGCAGTTTACTAAGCTGCTCGTTGAGGAGTTTGTCGAAGTCGGCGGTTTCATTGACCAACCATACGGGCAGCTTGGTTGCCAGGTTCACCTTTTGGCGGTAGCCATTTTGCAGCGCCTTGCCAACCAATATCTCGCTCATCTTGTCGTGGTACCCGTAGGCCGTGTCGACGTAGTTCACGCCCTGGTCTATGGCATAATGGATCATGCGGATTGCTTCCGCTTCATCGATATCACTGCTCTTTCCATTAATCACGGGCAGGCGCATGCAGCCAAAACCCAGCGCTGAAACCTGCACATCCAGTTTCCCAAATTTGCGGTATTGCATGATGATCTTTTCTCCTGAAGTTTTAGCGGAAAGATTTTTGATAGATTGCTACGACGTCGGCATCAGACAGCGGGGTTGGATCGCATTCAAACAGCCCGCCCATCGCCTCCCGAGCGTTTTTCACATATTTATCCAATTCATCGTACTTAACCCCATAGTCAGACATCTTGAGGCCGTACACGCCACAGTCTTTCTGCAACTGCACCAGCGCGGCGACAAAATCCATGGGGGACTGCGGGTCAGGGCAGCCCATAGCTTTGGCCATATCGATCATGCGCTGGTCGCATGCGCCGCTCTTCGCGAAATGCGTATAGTAAGCCTCGCTCACCATAATCAGCCCGGCGCCGTGAGCCAGTTTGGGGTGAAAGGCGCTCAATGCGTGTTCCAGCGAGTGCTCCGAAGTGCAGCCAGATGTTGATTCGTTGAGCCCCGAGAGCGTATTCGCCAAAGCAACCGCAGTGCGGGCTTCCTCGTTGTCAGGCTGGTGGACGGCGGCGGGCAGGTAGCGGCTGATCAACTCGATACTTTTCAGCGCGTACAGGTCGGCGATGGGGGTGGTGAAGCGGTTGATGTAGCCCTCAGTGCTGTGAAACAGCGCGTCAAAACCCTGATAGGCAGTTAAATCAGCAGGGACGGTCATCATCAGGTCCGGGTCAACAATCGAGAGCACCGGGTAGGTGGCATCGTAGCCAAAGCCAATTTTTTCGTTGGTCGTTTCATTGGTGATAACGGTCCAGGGGTCGGCTTCCGTGCCCGTGCCGGCGGTGGTGGTGATGGCTACCACAGGCAGGGGTGTATTGGGGACCGGGCGCTTTTTTCCGGTGCCGCCGCCGATATAATCCCAGTAGTCGCCGGGGTTGGTCGCCATCACGGCAATGCTTTTGGCCGAGTCGATCGGGCTGCCGCCGCCCAGGCCGATGACGAAATCACAACCCTGGTCTTTTGCCATCTTTGCGCCTTCCATAACGTGCGCTTTGATCGGGTTGGGCAGTATTTTATCGAACAGAACATACGTTACGCTGGCTAAATCGAGCTGCTGCTCCAACTGGCGGAGATAGCCAAACTTTTTCACAGAGGTGCCGGCGGTGGTCACAATGAGAGCCTTACTGCCGGGCAGTTTTTGTTTGTGCAGGTTCCCGAGCTGTCCCTTTCCGAATAAAATACGTGTGGGGATATAGTAATTAAAATTCACGATGCGCTCTCCTTCGATTTTACAATTAACACGGAATGTTATTCTACGCCTTCGAGTTCACTCTAAGTCAAGGGTATAGGGAAAAATAACCGTTCCATCCATGCTATCCGCGTAAAGAGTGGATTAGATTCGGAATGAGTGTGAATCATTTTTTTAAAAAGAGTAAGATAGGAGGTGAAACAGAAGGAGGAAGGGATGAAAGACGAAAAATGGGGAGAACTGGCGGCTGAGGTGATGAGTGGAATGCGGGAATGGGCAAACCAACATCCACAAGCGACATTTGCGGAGCTAGAAAAAGAAACGATGCGGCGAATGGCGGAATTGCAAGCACGGCTGATGCAGGATCTGGCGCAGGGGATGGAGGAAAAGGGGGCGACAGTCCAATGTCCGGAATGCGGAGCAGAGGTCAAGCGGGGGCATCAGCAGGAGAAGCGGAGCTTACAAGCAGCAGGAGGACGGATTGTTGATCTAGAACGAGGCTATACCGTCTGCTCAGAGTGTGGGGCGGGCTTTTTTCCCCCTGGATGAGCAGCTAAGCCTGTTACCAGGGCATCTGACCCCATTTATCAACGAATGTGTGGTTCGGTTGGGGAGTTGGATACCGTTTGAGAAAGCAGCGCAGTTTGTCAACGAGATGCTGGGAACCAGCATAAGCCAGGGGAGTGCGGTACGCTACACGCGGGTGGCTGGTGCTGCCTATGTCGCGATCCAAGCCGAAGAAGTAGCGCATATTGAGGCAACAGCACCGATTGCTCCGCAAGGAGGCGAGAGAATGTTATTGAGCGCCGATGGAGCGATGGTGCCGTTGATTCATGGGGAGTGGGCTGAAGTAAAAACGTGTGTCGTGGGAGAGGTGCAAGCGCCAACACGAGAGGGGGAGGAATGGGTGGTGCATACCCGAAAGCTGTCATACTTTTCGCGGCTGACGGACGCCGAAGAATTCACCCGCTCTTGTTTGGGCGAGCTACATCGGCGCGGGTTGGAACATAGCCAGGCAGTATGCGCCGTGCAAGATGGAGCTGAATGGCTGCAAAGCTTCGTCGATTACCATCGCCCGGATGCTGTCCGTATTCTGGATTTCCCCCATGCGGCGCAGCGAATTGCGAGCATCGCACAGGCTCTTTTTGATGAAAGCACCGCATCTACTTGGATTAGCCAGAAACTACATGCCCTGAAACACACTGGCCCGGATGCGCTCCTGACAGAGCTTGCTCACTTGCAGGAACAGCATCCATCCAGTGAACTGCTGTGCGAAAACCTCGCTTATCTCGAGAAGCGTCAAGGACAGTTGCAGTATCCCACCTTTCAATCGAATGGCTGGCCCATCGCCAGTGGTATGACCGAAAGCGCTAATAAACTGGTGGTTGAAGCACGTCTGAAAGGAGCGGGCATGCACTGGGCCAGGAACAATGTCAATCCCATGCTAGCCTTACGCAACATCGTTTGTTCGGATCGTTGGACACAAGAATGGCCTCGTATTACTCAGCAAATCCGCCGCCAAGATAGGTTTCGTCGGAAACAATTACGCGAAAATCGACGTTGTACCACTTCTTCCCCTGGTACGTCCACCCTACCGCCTCCAATGGCATTACCCGACACTTGGACTGTTACTTTCCCGCATCCATCTGGACCTCACCCCTGGCGTTCTGGTCCTGCCGTGCTTCCCTCAAAAAAATGATTCACACTCATTCGGAATTCCATTTATCCTATTCCTGGCAAATTAGAGTAAACTCAAAGGGTCACGCGAGTGAAAATGATTTTCGGCAATGGAGTAACGCGCATGAGCTATACGATAAAGCAAGCCGCGGAGAAGGTCAACTTGACGGCTCACACGCTGCGGTATTACGATAGGGAAGGGCTGCTGCCTTTTGTCCGCCGCGATGGAGCCGGCAACCGCATCTTCACGGACAGTGACCTCGATTGGCTGGGCCTGATCTGTTGTTTGAAAAATACGGGCATGCCGATCAAGCAGATTGGAATCTACATACAGTGGTGCATGGAAGGGGATAGTTCTTTAGGGGCGCGCCTCGATTTGTTACTCAAGCACCGTGAAGCGGTACTGCAGCAGATGAATGTGTTGCGGCAAAATCTTGAGAAGATCAATTATAAGATTGAGCATTACAACACGCTTTGCGGGATTCCCGTGGAGGAGGAGTTGGTGGAGGCTCCGGTCAAGCTGATAGGCTCGTGACCCCTTCCTGCAAAGTGAGGAAATTGGTGGAAAGCTTCTTGTTTCCGATAAAGGTGAAATCTGCATCAGGGCCGCCTGGTAGGCATATGGGTTCCATGATGCGATTAGTTTAGCTACAACTTCAGTAAACATCCATTTCACTGACTATAGATAGGGCACCGACATGGCCAATACACTTCGTGAGACACATCCAGTTCGGACGAAACTGCTTCAATTACAGTGGCTGGGAAGCGTGCTGCATCGGATCAGTTATCTAAAGGTTGCTTTTTACCTTCTAGCCTTATTTTTCCAGGTCCAGGCAATGTTCTTCAGCCAGGGGGCGGCTTTTACCAAAAATCTCAACAGTATGTTGTTGATGTATGGAATAGCTATGTCATTCGAGGGCTTGCGGAATAACGACGCGCTTTCACAAAAAGAGCGGCATTGGTACCTTGCTAACCCCAAAATTTTGGTTTGGGTTCTGGCTATGTTGTTCGTTGGTGGATTGTTTGCGATGGCCGTCGGCTTCCTTGAATTCTTTCTAACCCAGGAGTACGACCTTGGCTGGGGAATTACCACGTTTGGACTGGGTATGGTCGCCCTTGGCCGCCAGCAATATGACCAGTTCATGGCGGTTCTTTCCAAAGCCGAGGATGATCCTTCACGGGATGATAATTCCCTAGGTTTGACACCTTCCCCAAGAGATTAGCAGATTGGATCAACAATCGGCATTGCAGACATCCACCTGACTGTCGGCGGTGCCATGGATAAGCAAGACAGGGCGGGTAGCGGTGCGTGGTATATCCGCCAGGGGAGATTGGCTGGCGGGCCAGGCGCCGTATACTATCCACAACGCCAGGTGCCGGATTTTTATTTCCACACATAAAGAAGAACGGTGTTAATCACGAATGCCACGGCCAAAGCGATGCCAAGGCCATGCCTGCCCGTTGCGTACAATGCTACTGCCGCCATCGAAAACAGCATCAGTTTCACCGCAAAATAGGCAGCTCCTTGCAGCTGCATCGACGATTTTGGGGCCATGAAGATTCCCCAAATCACCGCCACTACCAACGGAATGCCGATCCCCAACAGAAACTTCACAATGGGGATCTTCCCGGTCTGGAAGCCCCAAAAGGCAAAAGCGGCCAGCATTGCCAGCTCCAGAAAGAAAGCCAGCCCGAGATTAATCGATTTCAGCACAGCAATCATTTATGCCACCCCCATCCAAATTTACTGGATAAGTAAACCGTCATAAGTAATTTAACCAAAAGGCAATAGGGCCTGGCGGTTTACTTCGTTGCCAGTACTTGAAATTATCATATCAACAAAAACAACACAACTGGCTGAATAAGGTTTCCTCCTTAATACTCCTGTGGAGGATTGCCTCGCGCCGGGCACGGGCAGTGGCGGCGGGCCACCACAAGCCGGCTTGCTAAAACAAAGATTGCCCCAATTTTTAGTCAATCTGCTTACACAGCTTATCTAAAACAAAGATTACGCGACCTATTGGTAAATTATCGAAAACACCTTTTAATTACGTTCATCTTATGGTCCGGTATTACTCAAAGGAGACCGAAACACTTCTCTTTGATGCGTAAAAAGCTCAATTGCTGGCTCACGGACGAAATACTACCCTATATATGCGTTGTGGCGGTCGAAAGACCGCCACATCTGGCGCCCCCGGCAGGAATCGAACCCGCAACCTACTGATTCGAAGTCAGGCGCTCTGTCCAATTGAGCTACGAGGGCAAATTATCGTGCTGATTCTTCAGCACCAAACAAACCGCATCCTGAGACTTACATACTTACCGATCGAAATCCTGTAAATTTCAGGTCGCGATTAGCTTAGACATATTGTACTATGGCCGAGCGTTTCTTGCACGATTTTACGAGACGCATTTTTAAACAATCGATGACAGGAAACCCCAGGATGAGCCGTGTTAGGGTTTCGGATTCTGCTCGATGAGCCGTTGCACATATGATACAGGCAAAGAATCCGGCGCCTGGTAGTACGACTGACCGGCGCAGGACAGGCACAGCACCTGCCCTGCGCGATGGATTTCCCGTTCGTTGATAATCTCCTCCCCGCATGCGCTGCACGCCACGCGCACACCTGGGCGAGAAACGATCTCAGCCACGGAACGTAAAAGCTGCACTTCGGTCACAGTCAGCAGTTCATCGTCCGGCATACTTTGATAGGCTTGCATTTGGGCATAATAGTGGCGCGGCTCTTCGGGCGCCCAGTCCTGAGCGCGCTGGCGCGCATCAATGCGCGGAGCTACCCGCACTGCCAGTTCAGACTTCACATCTACAAAGGTGGCAGCAATTTTTCCATAATCTTCCACCCGCAGGGTGCGGTGTCCTACCGTGCAGTTTGTGGCTGCGCTGACGCCATCGGCAAAACAGCCGTCGCTCTCAAGGATAACCAGCAGGCGTTTCCCAGTAGGGTGCAAATCCATTCCCAGCGCAGCCGTCCCGGCCAACCCGATACGTACCCCTAAAATTTGCCGCGGGCAGAGGTGGCTGTGTTGGCGAGATGAGATCTCGAGCAGAGCCTCTAAAGTGGACATCGTGTTTCTCTTTATCGTCCTTCGGCCTGGAATACCCTGGTGCGATCAAGCGGCAAGGTGAGCCTACCCGCCCCAGGGCATCTTGGAATAGGCTTCGAAGGCCTGATCGTGCATTTTCTTGAACAGCACCTCGTGGGAGCTTTCCCACCTGGCCAGCAGGTGGAGCACTTCTTTCGCCTCACCTTCGGCCTCGCCGGCTGCTTTGTCGTAAAATTCGGTAAAATCTCTTTCGATCAGGTAAGCCATGCGCAGCACCGGCAGGTCAGGCACCATCGCCTCCAGCACAGTCTGATCCAGCAACTCAGAGGCTGCCCTGTAGGAAAAGAAACCTTTACCCTCAAGTTCTTCCTTCAATGCAGCGCTGCTGACGGGTTTGCCCGAATCCAGGCCCGCAATTTGCCTTTCAATAAATTCGATGTGTTTCTGTTCTTCGGCGGCCAGTTCTTTGAAAGCATTGACAGCCGCTGCATGACCCAACCGTTCAGCATTATCGAGGAAAAACCGCTTTCCCTCATGCTCGCGTTGGAGCGCATATTCATAGATTTTTCGGATATCCATGTTCGTCCTCCTACGAAGATGTACAGTCCCGCGCCCCTGAGCCAAATGTGACTGCCATTTGCCCAGGGGCACGGAAACATTTTGTTACTTGATTTTTTCGATCTTCACGGCGCAGGCTTTGTATTCTGCTGTTTTGGTATCGGGATCGAACACGTTGTTGGTAAGCCAGTTCGCATTTCCTTCACGGAAGTGGAACGACATCCAAACCAGGCCGCGCGGAACTTCATCCGTGATTCTGGCCTTCACCCGCACCGAACCGCGCCGCGAACTGACGGTGATGAACTCATGGTTGGCAATGCCAAGCCTCTTCGCATCCGCGGGAGAGATGTCTGCTGTTTCTTCCGAAAGCATCTGGTCGAGCCCAGACCGTCCGGTCTGCGTGCGGGTGTGGTAGTGGAACAGGCGCCGTCCTGTGCTGAGCACAAACGGGTATTCCGCATCTTCCACTTCTGCCGGCGGCGTCCAATCGATTCCCTTGAACAGCCCCTGGCCTCGCGAGAATTTTCCGCCTTTGTGCAGGAACCGCGTCCCCGGGTGGTCGAGCGTGGGGCAGGGCCACTGCAGGCCATCCCCTTCCAGCCGCGAGTACTTGATCCCGGCATACGCTGGAGCGAGCACCGATACTTCGTTATCCCAGATTTCCTGGGCGCTGTTCGACTGCCATTCCGGCATACCCATTCGTTTTGCAATTTCTTTGAAAATCCACCAGCTTGGCTTTGCCTGCCCGGGGGCATTCTTAATCTTGCGCACGCGGTTCACCCGGCGTTCGCTGTTCGTGAATGTCCCATCATCCTCGCCCCAGGCCGCGGTCGGCAAAACTACGTGGGCAAAACGGGTGGTTTCATTAAGGAAAATTTCATTAACCACAATGAATTCGGCAGACCCAAGCTCATGTTCAACGTGGGTGATGTTTGGCTCCGAGTTGGCCAGGTTTTCGCCGTAGATGTAGAATGCGCGGATCTTCTTCTCCGGCAGTCCCGCCATCATATCCGGCATCATCAGCCCGATCTTGTCCGAAAGCTTATCAGGGCTAATACCCCATGCCGCGCCGAACTTCGCCCGGCTTTCCGGGTTGGTTACGGCCTGATAACCGAGGAAGGTCCCTGGCAGCGCGCCCATATCACACGCGCCTTGAACGTTATTCTGCCCGCGCAGTGGGTTGACGCCCGCGCTTTCCTGGCCCATATTGCCCAGCAGCATCTGCAGGTTGGCAACCGTCATCACATTATTCTTCCCGCAGGTATGTTCCGTGATGCCAAGGGTATAGAATACCATCGCGGGTTTAACAGACGCCAGCGTTCGAGCGATCTCCTGGATCATCTCAACCGGCACCCCGGATATTTCCGCAGCCTTTTCGGGGGGGTAGCGCAAAATCGCGGATTTAAGTTCCTCAAAATTCTCACAGTTCGCCGCGACAAATTCTTTGTCGTACAGGTCCTCAGTGAGCAATACATGCATAAGCCCATTCAAGAAGGCCACGTCTGAGCCAACTTTGATCTGAGCAAAGAGCTGCGCCCGCTTTGCCATGGCATGTTTTCTCGGATCGACCACGATCAGCTTGGTGCCGTTGTTCACAGCCTGCTTCATGAAATAAGCAGCCACAGGATGGGCTTCGGTCGTGTTGGTACCGATCAGGAAAAGCAGTTTGGCATTTTTAATCTCGTTGAACGAGTTGGTCATCGCGCCCGAGCCGAAGGAGGTTGCCAGACCGGCAACCGTGGGGGCGTGTCAGGTACGGGCGCAGTTGTCTACGTTGTTCGTACCAATGGCCCCCCTTAACATTTTCTGCATCGCGTACGAATTTTCGTTGAGGCTTCGTGAACAGCTTACGCCCGCGATGGCATCTGGCCCGGATTCCTTGATAATCTGCTTGAACTTGTTCGCGATAAGATCGAGCGCCTCGTCCCAGGTGGCTTCGCGGAAACCTTCTCCTTCACGGATCAACGGAGTGGTGAGGCGATCTTTGGAATAAATGAAGTCATAAGCGTAGCGGCCTTTCACGCACAGGTGACCCTGGTTCGGCTCGGCCCCGTCCACGCCGGTGGTGCGAATGATCTTATCACCCTTCATGTGCAGGTAAATCTGGCAGCCCACGCCGCAGTAAGGGCAGGTGGTCCGTACTTTTCTCGTTTCCCAGGCGCGCGCCTTTCCAATACCTTTTTTGTCGATCAGGGCGCCAACAGGGCAAAGCTGTACGCATTCGCCGCACTGCACGCAGGTCGATTGCCCCATGGGCAAGTCCGTATCGCATATAACCCGCTTGTTCCAACCGCGGTACCCGTAAGACAGAACCTCGTTTACGACAAGCTGGTTGCACCCTTCAATGCATCGTCCGCACAGAATGCATTTGTTGGGGTCGCGCATGATAAAAGCCGCCGAATTATCTCTGGGGATCTTCTGTTCGATGATGAAAGACGGAACTTCAATGCCAAGGTTATAAGCTGCATCCTGAAGCTCGCAGTCGCCATTCACTTCGCACGCCAGGCAGTCATGGTTCCCGTTTGAAAGCAGCATGTTGACAACCATCCTGCGGGCTTCCAGAACCAGCGGCGAACTGGTTTTAATTTTCATGCCATCGTTGGCCGCCAGAGCACAAGATGCCTGCAAACCGCGCATGCCTTCCACCTCAACCAGGCACACGCGGCAGTTACTGGCTGGCCCGAATTTGGGATGGTAGCACAGCGAGGGAACATACACACCATTTTCCCGCGCCACTTGAAGTACAGTTTTGTTCCCTTCAAAAGCGATTTCTGTTCCATCAATGAAAATCTTTTTATCCATAACGGAGTCTCCCTAAATAATGTCCTGATCGAACCGAAGCAGTAGCGTTTTTTGATTGTGATAAGAGCGCTGTTTCGGTGGTCTTCTAAATTGGTTTTATCCTGCAGGCTGTGTTGCGCGGGCCGGCATAGCCAGTTTCGCTTTCTTGCCAGCCGCCTTTTTTGCCTTCATCGAACATACCCCGGCGGGGCAGACCCCCTGAACAATGTGGGCCTCAACTTCCTCACGGAAATTTTTAATCATATCCCGCATCGGCACGCCGGCGGTCTGTCCTAAACCGCAGTGTGAAGCCAGCTCCATCTTCCTGGCCAGGTCGGGTAAAAATTCCATATCGCTCAATTTACCCTGCCCATGTGTAATGCGGTCCAGCGTTTCGTACGCCCACTGGCTGCCGATTCGGCAGGGTGTGCATTTTCCGCAGCTTTCAAAGCGGAAGAACTGCAGCAAGACCTTCGCTAAATCCACAATACACGTAGTCTGGTCACAGATCAGCAGCGCGCCGGAGCCAAGCGCCACCCCCGCTTTGCGGAAACTTTCAAAATCCATTGGCGTATCCTGGAGAGCGGCAGGGATGATCGATCCGCTGGAGCCACCCGTCTGAGCCAGTTTGAACGTGCTGCCAGGCTTCATACCGTGCCCATAGATACTGATCACTTCGCGCAGGGTAATCCCCATTGGCACTTCGATCACGCCCGGCGTATTGATCTGCCCCATGATCGTGTAGACTTTGGTGCCTGGGCTGCTGGGAGTTCCGATGGCGCGGTACCATTCCGCGCCGTTGCGGATAATCGGCGGAACGTTCGCCAGGCTCTCAACATTGTTGACCAGGGTTGGCTTATCCCAAAGGCCGTTGGTGGTAGGGTAGGGTGGGCGCTGGCGGGGCTCGCCGCGCTTGCCTTCTAGCGATTCCAGCAGGGCGGTTTCCTCGCCGCAAATATATGCGCCAGCTCCGGCATGGATGTGCAGATCGAACGAGAACGCACTGCCAAAGATGTTCTCTCCCAGCACTCCATATGCGCGAGCCTGTTCGATGGCGTGTTCCACGCGTTCATAAGCCAGCCCGTATTCGCCGCGGATATAGATATACCCTTCATTCGCGCCGATCGCATACCCTGCCAGGGTCATTGCCTCAACCAGCGCAAACGGATCGCCCTCCATGATCAGCCGGTCTTTGAACGTGCCCGGTTCCGATTCGTCCGCGTTGCAAACCACGTATTTTGGGCTTCCCTGTGTTCCGGCTACGAAGCCCCATTTCCGCCCGACCGGAAAACCAGCGCCGCCGCGGCCTTGCAATCCCGATTTCTCTATCTCAGCGATCACTCCAGCCGGGCTCATCTCGGTCAGCGCTTTGCCCAAAGCGGTGTATCCATCGTTGACAATATAATCGTCGATGCTTTCGGGGTTAATCCGCCCGGCGCGCTGTAGCACAACGCGCTGCTCGGCAGGCAGGGCGCCCTTGCGGGCGCTCAGCCACGCCGTGTTCTCGCTCATTTCATGTTCGGGCGCCAGCAGGCGTTCGGCGATGCGCCCTTTATATAAATGCTCTTCGATCAAGAAGCGCGCGTCCGATGGGCGAACCGGCCCGTAAATCACCGCCTCTGGATAAACCATCACCAGGGGCAGGGCATCCTGCCGCCCAAGATCAGTAATTGTAGAGACCGCTACTTCGTCTTCCAGGCCAAACTCGCGCAGCGCGGCTTGCAGGTTATGGAACAACTGCTGTCCACCCAGTCGATTGCTCTCTTCATCTTCCGATACCAGGATCATTGAACGAATTGTTTTCATACTCGGCTCTCTACCTCCATCTCTCAGGCGTATTTTGCCAGGATCTGAGCAACTTCGGCTTCAGTCACGTTACCGTAGATATCATCATCTACCAGCAACACCGGGCCAACACTGCAAACACCCAGGCAGCTTGTGGTTACCAGCGACCATTTGCCGTCTGGGGTCGTTTCACCGTTCTCAATTTGCAGCGCATCGCGCAGTGCTTGCCATACCTGCCGCCCGCCTACCACGTGACATGGAGCGCTTTCACAGAACTTGACCACATGGCGCCCGCGCGGCTGGGTGGAAAACATATGATAGAAACTAACAACCGAAAACAATTTGTTATCGCTGAGCAGGATCCGGTTCGCCGGGTCGTTCATTTGGCGGCGGACTTCGCTGATGGCCTGCGCCGGGATGTAGCCAAGCGCAGCATTGATTTCGCTGAAAATCGGAATCAATGCGTCTTTGCTGCCCCCATGCTTTTCAATCGCCATCGCCACAATGTTCGGTATGTCGCGGTTTTCAAGCCGGTCTTTAGTGGCTTGAGGTGGTTCTGGTGCTTGTGTATCGGCCATACTGCATGTCTCCATTTGCTGTTATTACTTGTCAACCATCACAAGTTTCGGATGAATATCTGCGGGTCACTCCACCAGCACGGCGTTGAAGTTGCACACCTGCTTGCAGATGCCACAGCGGATGCATATGGATGGATCGATCTTGTGCGGCATGCGCCGTTCGCCTGTGATTGCATTGACGGGGCAGTTGCGGGCGCAGACGGTGCAGCCGGTGCAGAGGTTTTCGACAATTGTGTAATTAATCAGTGGGCGGCAAACTTTCGCGGGGCAGCGCTTATCGTAGATGTGCGCTTCATATTCGTCCCGGAAATGTTTAAGGGTGGAAACGACCGGATTCGGCGCGCCCTGGCCCAGCCCGCACAGGCTGGCGACCTGGATCTGCTTGCACAGATTATCCAGCTCCTCCAAATCCTCTGGCTGTCCTTCACCGTTGCAAATGTTTTGCAGAATTTCGAGCAGGCGGCGGGTGCCAATCCGGCAGGGCGTGCACTTACCACAGCTTTCATCCTGGGTGAATTCCATGAAAAACCGGGCGATGTCCACCATGCAGGTCTCATCGTCCATCACGATCATACCGCCCGAGCCCATCATCGCGCCGGCGGCGACCAGGTTTTCGTAATCGACCTTCTCGTCCAGGTATTTGGCAGGCAGGCAGCCGCCCATGGGGCCGCCAATCTGCACGGCTTTGTAACCTTTGTTATCCTTAATCCCGCCAGCGACATCATAGATCACTTCACGCAGGGTGATGCCCAGCGGTACCTCGATTAGCCCAGTGTGATTGACATCCCCGCCGATGGCAAAGGTTTTGGTGCCTTTACTCTTCTCGGTTCCCATGCTAGCGAACCAATCGGCGCCTTTGAGGATGATCTGCGGCACATTCGCATAGGTTTCAACATTGTTGTTGTTGGTCGGCTTCTGCCATACCCCCTTCACAGCGGGGAAGGGCGGGCGGGAGCGGGGCTCGCCGCGCTTGCCTTCGATGGAAGCAATTAAAGCGGTTTCCTCGCCGCACACAAAAGCACCGGCGCCCATACGTACTTCCAGGTCAAAAGAAAAGCCCGAACCTAAGATGTCGTCGCCCAGCAGGCCAAAAGTGCGCGCCTGTTGAATCGCCAGGTTGAAGGTGCTTACCGCCAGCGGATATTCGGCCCGGCAGTAAACATACCCCATGTTCGCGCCAATGGCATAACCGGCGATAATCATGCCTTCAAGCACCGAGTGGGGGTCGCCTTCCAGCACGCGGCGGTTCATAAATGCGCCCGGGTCACCCTCATCGGCGTTGCAGACAATGTACTTAGGCGAATCGGGTGTGTTGCGGCAGAACTGCCATTTCTTGCCGGTCGAGAAACCTGCCCCGCCGCGTCCCCGCAGGCCCGATCGCAAAACTTCATCGATCACTTCCTGGGGCTGCATTTCGCCCAGCACTTTGGCAAGCGCGGCATAGCCATCCTCGGCAATGTAATCCTCGATATTTTCAGGGTCGATCTTACCGCAGTTGCGCAGAACTACGCGTACTTCTTTGGGTTTGGGTGGGCCAAGCTCTTCATCTGTTGTGACTACCACTGGCTTGCGGAATTTTTCAACCACCCGGCCCTTCAGGAAGTGTTCTTCGACCAGATAAGGAATATCGTTCTCGCTCAGGCCGATGTAATGCACGCCTTCAGGGTAAACCATGATTTCTGGCCCATCAGCGCAGCCCCCGATTCGCGAGGTTTCCAGTACCTGGATTTCATTGATCAGGCCCTGGACGACCAGTTCGTCTTGCAGCGCGTCCAGCACAGCATGGGCGCCCTTTGCAAGACATTCAGGATCGACGCAGACCAGAACATGAGATCGGAAAAGTGCCATGTTTTTACCTGTTAAACTTCAACAATATGATCTTTGACGGGTTTACCAAACACCACATGTTCATGGATAATTCGCTCGGCAACTTCGGGCGTAACTTTACCATAGGTAACTCTGGGTGCTTCACCAATAACGACCTGAACGATGGGCTCTTTCTCACACATGCCAATGCATCCGGTTTGCGTGATGGTGATCCCGCTCAGGTTATTTTCCTCGATGTACTTGAGAATGCTTTTCATCGTATCGCGCGCGCCAGCGGCGATGCCGCAGGTGCCCATGCCAACAATCACTTGAACAGCGCCAGAAACGCTTTTGACCTGCCGCTTTTCTAAAGCCTGTTCGCGAAGTCGTTTCAAATCATCAAGGGATTTTATTGCGCTCATCGATACTCCTTATAAATAGATCGATTCGGGATGTTCGTATGAATGATGATGAGTCTTGATCGGCTATTCTTGCGCCCTGGAAATCTGATTGATCACCTGGGGGAATTTATTCGGGCGCAAGCGTCCCTTTACTTCCTCATCGACCACGACTACGGGCGCCTGGCTGCAGGCCCCCACACAGCGGCACACTTCCAGGGTGATTTGACCATCAGCAGTCGTTTCACCCACATCAATGCCCAACAGTTGTTTTGCTTTGTCGATCAACTGCTGGGTGCCGCCCACGTAGCAGGCAGTGCCCATGCAGAATTTGATCGTGTGCTTTCCACGCGGTTTATTGGTAAAGAATGAATAAAAGGTAACCACGCCGTGAACAGCGCTCAATGGCACTTCCAGATGCCTGGCGATATACTGCTCCATCGGTTCCGAAATGTAACCAATCTTCGCTTGCAGTTCGTTCAGTACAATCATCGTGGCCCCAGGCCGTTCCTTATTCTCGGAAATGACCTGATCGATAATCACTAATTTTTCTGGCACTAGCGTTGGGTCGTTCGCGGGGATTTCTCGGGTGATGCTATCGTACATGGCAGCTCCATTCTTAATACATTTTTGATTTTTCAACGATAAACATGAGTTCTACATCATTTTTATATCACGATGGGCATGCAGAATCACCTCAACGACACTCGCCCGCAATACAGAGCGGAATGTCGTTAACTTCCAGCGATCATTTTGAATTGGTTTGGTAAAGGGAGGTGACCAGTGCCTCATTCATTGATTCCAATAAGAACCAGGGAATTTCACAACGAGATGAATCCCAGAGTTCTTGGCAGCATACAGGAGTTGCTGTTATTGTACTATAACAAGAGGCGCAATGGAGTATGACTTATTTCCTTATATAATCAGTAACTCACCGCAAATTTCGTGGTCACATCCTTAATCTGCTCGCCCACAACCTTAATCTCATCCAGCTTATTCGTGCCGAGCCCCATGCTGGCGGCCAGGTTCAAATGATTCATCGCATGGACAAACGGCTCGTCAGGGTACTCCGCTGCCGGGTCAAAGCCCATCGCAGCCGTAGCCACGGCGTCCGTTGCCACCGCGTTTTTTCCGGCCACCATTACCCCCGGGTTGATCGGCGTAAATGCCGGAATCCACGGCCCTTCGCCGGCTTCCGCGGCCATAATCCCATCCACCAGCGCCAGGTTGATGGGCCGCGCCCGGTTGAGATCTACAATGATCTTGGGCAGGCGCTCGCGCGTTTCGGTGGCTGCGCCGTGGAATGCGGAGCGCCAGGACCAGTTGTCTTTGGGATCCAGCGTGTAAAACCTGCAGGGAACAATGCCAAACAGGTTCTTCATCGTGTGCGTAACGCCTGCCGTATTATGGCATTTCATCTTCGAGACCGAAATAAAAGCGTCGATTTCCGTCAAGATTGGATTGAATAGATAATCTTCATAGATCATCGGGTCGGTGCCCGGCGCCACTTTGGTGAAATCCTTATACGGCTCCGCATAGGATAGATCCATGATGGTGGCTCCAGCAGCCTTTGCCATCTCATCAAACCCATAAACTGGCCAGCTCTGCTTTTGATAAGCGGCTTCAACAATATAAATATCTTTTGCGCCTGCATCCCGCAGCAGTTCGGTAAGCGCCAGCACAACGGTTGGGTGCGTCAGATAGGTTTCAACCTCTTTGGTTCCTGGCAGCGGTCGGGTACCGGTGCCTCCAGTCAAATTCACTTTGATTGCCACGCGGGTACCGTGCGCCAGCACATCCGCAATCCCGCCGATATCATCCAGCATCTTTTGAAGCTGCTTTTTTACCAGCTTTGGATCGTAGCTGCCGGCTTTTGCAATCGCCACCACGGGCTTATCCCCTTGCCCCGACGAAGTCGTTTGGGTTTTGGGCGCGCAGCCCGCCACCGCCAGGCCAGCGGCAGCCACTCCCATAGTGCGCATGAACGTGCGCCTGGACATCGTATTCCCCTTTGGATGCTGATGCTGCCGGGTACAGGAACAGGGTCTCATCGTCTCACTCCCAATTCAATTAAAAAAGCGGCTAAATTTTTGAGTATGGTTTTTATTCTATCATACTGCAATTAAAAAGGAACCTACCGTTTCTCATGGTTTGGCTTTCTCGATGTCATAAATAGGAATATAATAACGCCACAAGTATAAGGAGCCGAATCCAATGACCTGGACCAGCGTCACCCCCATCATCATTTGGGCGCTTATCTCCATCCCCGCTTTTATTTTCATATGGCTTTTCCCGCCCAAGGTGAAGCTAACCGCGGTGATCGTTCTCCTCAGTTATTTTGCTGTCAATTTCTACTTTGTCCTGGTGGTGAATTGGTCGGTCATCAATTATTGGCTGCGGGTCATTCCGGTCATTTTATCTCTGGTATTCATCGTCCGTTTTTGGCTGGCTAATCGAAAGTTTTTTGATTTCGAGTCAAGCCGGATGGTGGCAACACCGTTTTTTCCAAAGCGAAAACCACGGCATTTAATTCCATTAGTGATCAGCATTGTGGTGTTACTGGTTGCCGGGTTCTTCAATTACATGGCGCTGCGCTCCTTATCCTATCCAGGCTACACAGGAGAACCCGTTTTACTCTTTTATCCGCTTCGTTATGGGCTGTATGTGGTTACCAATGGCGGCAACGGCCTGGATGGTTGGGGTATGAACGATGTCTACCAGGATTGGCTGGGGCGGGAAACAGGCCAAGAATACATGGGCTATGCCGTTGACTTCATGAAAATCTGGAACGATCGCGGCTGGGTCAGTAAAGGCATCCTTCCCAATAAAATGCCCCAATATGTTGGCTTCGCGGAACAGGTCTATGCTCCTTGCGTTGGCAGGGTGGTATATGTGGAAGATGGTCACCCCGATGTCGCCATGGGTACGCCCGAAACGCCGTTGGGAAACCGTGTTGTTCTACAGTGCTTCCAATATTATGTAACGATCGCAAACCTGCGCAACGGTACCATTATTGTAGAAGAAGGCGAGTCGGTTAACTACCTCAGGCAAATCGGATTAACAGGCAGTTCCGGGTACCCATCGGTTCCCCATGTGCGGGTGTTTACAACACTGAATAGTTGGGATGAAAATGGAATCCCGGTCCCGCAGCTGTTTGATATCAATTCGCGTTTCCACGTTCGTAACGACCTGGTCCTTCCCGATTATTAGTTGTCTCGCGAGATAAAATTAGCGCCTGATGCGGTACATACCTTTCGCCGCAGGTGTATTGCTATTTCATAACTATTAAAAAAAGTAGTGAATTTTTTAGCAATATTCTGTATAATAAAAATTGGAATTAACCCCTGTACCTATCCATCAGCCATCTGATAGAGTGTTTTTAAATTCGACCGATTTTTACAGCTTCATAGGTATTTGATACAGCCAGCGATTGTGAGGCGTCAATGGCAGATCCTTCGCAAGCGAGATTCGCATAGATGAAAAACCAGTTGCAGCCGCGGGATTCATTTTCATCACTCGTTATGAAACGGACGCATCCTTGCGTGGCATTCTTTAGCAGCTCACCCGGTGGGGTGTTTACCTTTGAAAAATGGCAGATGTGGCGCGGAATCGCCGAAGCTGCTCGAAACTACGGTGTTAACCTATTATATGTGTCTGGTGAAGCGTTTGAAGAATCCCCGCAGTCGGTGCTTTACAACCTGATTGGAAAGCACAATGTCGACGGCTTGATCTTATGGAATGCTTTCTTTAGCTGGCACAGCACCATTGAGAAAACCCAGAAGTTTATCGAACAATACCGGCCTTTGCCTATTGTCAGCATCGAGCAAACATTGGATGGCGCCTGCAATTTACTGCTTGACAATTCTCAGGGCATCCGCGATGTTTTGACGCATTATGTTGAAGTTCACGGTTATACAAAAATCGCATTCCTGAACCAGGAGAATAGCTATTCCTCTCAAATCCGCGAAGATGCATTCCGCCGGGTAATGCAGGTAAGGGGCCTTGATCCCGGGCTGGTAGGTACCCTGGCAGAACTGGATTCGCGCGGGCTGCGCCCAGGTGTGGATTATCAGGCAGTGATTTCGCATACGGATCATCATGCGGTACAAACCATTGAAGCGCTGCATGCGCGTGGTTTGCGTGTTCCTGACGATGTAGCGATCACCGGATTTAATGATGGGTTAGAAGCCAGGGGATCTCTGCCGCCGCTCACCACTGTACGCCTGCCATTTCACAAGCAGGGCCTTCAGGCGGTTGAAATGCTTGCCCGCTGGATCGGAGGCGAGAAACCACAAGAACAAATCACCACCCCGGTACAGCTCATTCTGCGCCGTTCCTGTGGTTGTTTAGAGCCACTGGCTGAAGATGCCGCATCTTCATATCATCCCAATATCCAGAGCGCACTCGTGGGGACCGCGCCCAACCAGGGCGTTTCCGAAAATGTTTACTATCTGTCCGGCCAGCCGTTAAAAGTGCTGTTGGCTGGAAAAAGAAACGAAATGATCGCTCAACTGGCATCCGTGCTTGCCACGCCGGTAGAGAGTCAGGCGTTTACCTGGGCCGAAAATATCTATGATTCATTCGTTGCCGCTTTGGTGAAACCCACCAATGGCAATGCCGGCGCAACCCCTCGAGAATACCTGAAAAAATTAAGTGTTATCGTGCGAGATGCGCTTGAAGAAGGCGCCAATGTCAGCCGGTGGCACGCTGCCATAACCATCTTGCGCCGCTCCATACGTCCTTATCTTCATGGTCAAATGCTGGATCTTGCGGAAGATTTATGGCAGCAGGCGCGCGTGCTCATTGGCCAATCCGCAATCCGTGCTGAAGTCCACCGCAACTGGAAAACCGCCCAGCGGGCAGATGTCTTGCGCTCGCTCGATTCTGACCTGATGACATCTGCGGATTTCAATGAACTTCTCAATGCCCTGACTGATGGCTTATCGAAACTGGACATTTCAAACTTTTCCCTCATTTTGTATGAAGACACGGGCATGGAAGGGAACTGGGCGCAGTTCATTCTGGCGGTTCGCGATGGGAAGCGCGTGCAAATAGGGACCGAATCACAGCGGTTTTCTTTGAAAGACCTGCTGCCTTCCGAGTTCATTGTGGATGATCAGGCGAGCGGTCTGGTGATCGAAGCGCTCCACCTGAAAGAAGAACAGCTTGGCTACATGGTATTCCAAACAGATCCCCCGCCTGATGCCACGCAGTGCGACGTTTATCAAGCGCTCCGCATCCAGTTATCCAGTGCCATCAAAGAGGTTCGCCTGCGCCAAAAACTGCAAGATGCCCTGCAGCGGGCGGAAGAAGCCAACCTGCTCAAAAGCCGCTTCCTCTCCATGGTCAGCCACGAACTGCGCACCCCCATCAACCTGATTGTTGGCTTGAGCGAAATGTCCATGCGCCAGCAGAAAAACAACCGTAAAGCCAATCTCGAGGTGCTGCAAAAATACAACGAGCAGATTTTTACGTCAGGTCAGCATCTCGACCGCCTGATCCGTGATGTTCTGGATCTTGCCAGCAGCCAGGCTGGTCAGATGAATTTAATTTGCGGGCCGTTGAATCTGGAGCCGGTGATCCACGATGTGGTCGGCATTGGTAAGCAGTTGGCGGAGCAGAAAAAACTGCATTTTCGGGTAGAACTTCCGGAAAAAATCCCCCAGGTTTGGGGCGATAAAACCCGCCTGCGCCAGATTTTGCTCAACCTCATCAGCAATGCGGTCAAATTTACCGCCCACGGCGAAGTTGCCCTGGTTGTGAAGGTTGAGCTGCCTGAAATCTTCATCAGTATAGAAGATACCGGGTTAGGCATTGCCAAAGAAGAGCAGGAGTCGATTTTCGATGAATTCCACCAATCCAATCGTACAACCGTACGCGGATACGGCGGAATCGGCCTGGGCTTAGCCATTACCCGCCGGTTAGTGGAAATGCACGGTGGAAAAATCTGGGTCACGTCCAATGGGTGGGAAGGCAGTGGGTCTGCTTTCTGTTTTACGCTGCCAATTCTGGCAACGCCTTCACCCGGCGATTTGCCGGGTGAGGATATGAAAGAAGCGCTCAGCCAGGAAGGAAAGGTTCTGGTATTGACCAAGACCCCCGGCAGCGCCGCAAAACTTGTCTGGCGCCTGGAACACCATGGGTTTGATGTTCAAGAGGTTGTTCTGGATAATGACGCGCGCTTTATGGAACGCCTGGCAGCCGCTCCACCGGGCGCCGTTGTTCTCGACCTTGCGCCTGCTTCGGAGCAGGGTTGGGAAATCATGAAACGGCTCAAAGAATCGCCTGCATCTCAAGATATCCCTGTCCTGTTCTATTCGCTCCTGGCAAACGAAGATACTGGCGCTGTGGTCGAAATCGACTTCCTCTCGAAACCGATTGGTACAAAACAGCTCATCCAGGCCCTGAAGCGATATGGCTTGAGTAACGGGCGGAAGAGCACGAAGACCATTCTGATGATTGACGATGAACCCACTATGCTGGACCTTCACACCAGAATGATCCAGTCGGCAATCCCCGAATGTAAGATCCTGACCGCTCTGAGCGGCATGGAAGGCCTGCGGGTGATGCGCAGTACCCTCCCAGACCTCGTGCTTCTCGATTTAATGATGCCGGAAATGGACGGCTTCAGCGTATTAAAAGCCATTCAGAGCGAGCGGGCGTTGAGAAACACCCCGGTGATTATCTTGAGCGCCCAGGTGCTCACGCAGCGAGACATGGAACGGTTAAGCCAGGGGGTGGCAGCCGTTTTAGAGAAGGGCCTTTTCAGCGCCAAAGAAACCATCGCGCGCATAGAATGCGCTTTGTCGCGCAATAAACGCCTGGGAAGTGAAAGCCAGCGCCTGGTTCATCATGCCATGGCCTTCATCCACGAACATTACACCGAACCGCTTTCGCGTGGTGAAATCGCCCACCATTTATGCGTCAATGAACAGTATCTCTCCCGCTGCTTCAATAAAGAAATTGATATTGGGCCGATGGCCTATCTCAGCCGCTACCGGATCCAGAAAGCAAAGCGGCTGCTTGAGGTTGGCGCCATGTCTGTTACGCAGGTAGCCCTCGAAGTTGGTTTTTCTAGCCAATCGTATTTCAGCCGCATATTTCAGCAAGAGACCGGTCTCACGCCCACGGATTACCAAAGCGGACTGCGCCCGCCCCAATAAAAAATAAACATCCGAATAGGCTACAAAAATGCACAAGTAAGCTTCCAATGTGTATGACATTATGGGCAGAAGTTGTTATCTATATTGGTAGAAAGAGTTTCTTTTTCGGCGATTAGAAAAAAATTAAAGGCTCATTATGCCGCGGACTTGCCTGATAGCCGCATACGACCCATGGTTGCTGCAGTTGCTCCGTGCGTTTACGGAGGAAAGCGGCTTTCGGGCTGTGCAGGTTCATGAGGCACAGGACGTTCTGCCAATGATCCAACGAGAAGAACCGGCAGCCATATTACTCCAGATCGACTTACCCGGGCTGGTGATGGGCAGGGATCTGCTGCAGGCGTTAAATCAGAATCCACAGGCTAATCATATCCCGGTGCTGGCATTTTCCTGGCAGTACGAAGGCAACCACGATCTCCCATGTGGTGTAACCGCGTACCTGCAAGAGCCTGTTACGTACGATGCTTTTGTCGATGCGCTCCAAAAAGCCGGGATCACGGGTTGAAACATTACAGGCAACAACATAGAGGAGAAGAGAACCTACATGAGCGTTAAATATCTAGAGTATCCGCTTCAGAACGGTTTTGTGAACAATTGGCTGGTCGCCGGGCCGTTGGTGCGCGCGGTATCCATAGGCGCTTCGGGAGCAGAAGGCGGCGACCCCAAAAACCAAATCGTTCGCGAGCTGGACGATCCCGCGCCCGGGTTCGCGGAAATGCCCATCGAGCGCGATGTCTTGCAGGTTGGCGGCAGTTCGCTCACCTGGCGTTATGAGCGCTGCGCTGAAGATCACTTCGTAGATCGCTCAGTGGTTTGCCCCACCTGGCAGCATCTGCGCACCTGGGCCTATACGCGCTTGAAGCTGGCGCATCCCGTCACGGGAACATTCGCGCTGCTCACGGACGGCCCGGCGCGGGTGTGGATAAACGGCAGGCAGGTTTTTCAGGTAGAGGGTTTTCAGAACGCGCGCGCGCCGCTGCCGTTCTCTGCCCCTCTAGAAACCGAAAATGATCTGGTCATCCGCTTTGAACAGGTAGGCGCGGGCCAATGCCGGAACCAGGTGGCGCTGCGGATGGTTGAGCACGGCGATCTCAAGGACGATGAAATCAATGTTCAGATCCCCACCCGTGCTAAATTTCCCCATCGCCACATCCAGTTTGAGCGCCTGTTTGACCATGCCTACCTGGAGCAGGTGACCAACTACCGGGGCCAACTGCTCAACCTGCACTGGGCAGAGGATACCCAGGAAGAACTGCGCTATGCTTACTCCATCCAGGACAATCAGGAGCGCGTATACGTCGAGGGGACATGGGACCCCGATCCCGGGTCCAGTGTCGATATTGGGCATCCGCAAAGGATATTCGAGCGCCCTATGTGGGTTGTACTGCGCGCCCCTGGAAAAGAATATTACGAACAGAACCTTCGCTACGAGCGGCGGCTGCCTGTTTACATCATGGATAACGAGTTCTCCGGCAGTCCCTATGGCACGCTGCCTGCTCGAAGAGTAGAAGCCCTGGAAGACGCCGCGCGCCGGTCAGGAAACCTGTTCGCCGAAATCGCCAAGATGGCCCTCGACCGGTGGGATACGCTGGACCTTGCTGTAATCCGCGCCAGTATGGAATGCGCCAGCCGCCAGGAGGTGGGCAGTGTGGTTCAGGTCGCCGGGCTGTTGAGCATCCTGTACCGTTTCGCCGAACACCCCAGTTTCCCCGTGGAGATCAAAGAATCACTGGAAGCCTGCTGTTGCGCATATCCGTATTCACAAGATGCTGCTCCCGGCAGCCCCATGGATTTCACCTCTGAGAGCCAGTCCATTTTGTTCCATGCTTGTGAGGTCCTGGCAGGCCAGCGCTTCGCGGAGCGGAAATTCCTCCTCACCGGTTTGCCGGGCCGCGAACACCAGCAGAAGGGCGAGCAGCAGGCCCTTCATTGGCTGCGGCTCCGCGGGCAGGGCGGTTTCCTTGAGTGGAACGCAAACAGCACCTTCGAAACCAACATCATGGTATTGTCGCTGCTCGCCAGCCTGGCGCACAACGAGTTGATCGCCGAGTTGTCGGCGGTGCTGCTGGATAAAATGCTCTTCCTGATCGCGGTCAATTCATTTAAGGGCGCCTACGGTTCTACCCATGGACGGACGACCGCCGCGATGATCCAAAGCGCCCGGCTTGAGGCCACATCAGGAATCACCCGCTTCTTGTGGGGCATGGGCGTGTACAACCAGCACATCCTGGGAACCGTCAGCCTGGCCTGTTCCACCTACGAATACCCCTCCTTCCTGGCCGACCTCGCTGCCAAGCTTTCGGAACCGGTTTGGAGCAAAGAGCGGCATGTCTCCAGCCTGGAGGCCGGCGCGGATGAGGTGAACCTGGTTACCTTTAAAACCGCTGGCTACATGCTCTCGTCGGCCCAGGATTACCGCCCCGGGCAGAAAGGCGGCTGCGAGCACGTCTGGCAGGCGACTTTGGGGCCAGATGCCGTTGTATTTGCCAATCACCCCGCCGGCATGCGCGATGGCGAGGCCCACCAGCCAGGTTTCTGGTTGGGCAATGGTGTGCTTCCGCGCGTGGCGCAGTGGAAAGATGTGTTGGTCGCTGTGCACCAACTCCCTGATGAGGATGGATTAGGCTTCACGCACGCTTTCTTCCCCACCTTTGGGTTTGACGAATACGAGATCAAGAACGGTTGGGCCTTCGCGCGCAAGGGCAGCGGGTATCTGGCCATCACAGCCATGCAGGGAATCGAGCTGGTCAAGCACGCCCCAGATGGGTACCGCGAACTGCGCTCCTATGGGCGCCGCAATCTCTGGCTCTGCCACATGGGCCAGGAGGCTCAGGATGGAAACTTCGACGCCTTCAAACGGGCTGTTTTGAAAATACAGCCTGTTTGGAAGGAAAAAGGAGTCCAATTCAGCAGC
This sequence comes from uncultured Anaerolineaceae bacterium, assembly GCA_964437595.1. Lineage (GTDB taxonomy): Bacteria > Chloroflexota > Anaerolineae > Anaerolineales > Anaerolineaceae > DSYU01. The sequence goes on along the minus strand of CAYTHO010000014.1, from coordinate 38,093 downwards.
CTGCGCGGAGAGGAACTTGCCTTCGGCTGGCAGGGGCCGCTTCAGGTAAATGGCCAGGTGCAGCCGATCACCGGCTTCAATCACATCGAAAATGTCTATGGGACCGCCGGGCTTCCCGCGCAAATCCTGGACATTCGGTTTGGCGATGTTTTGATGCGCCTCAACTTTTCAGATTAAGGTCTGTGTTATTGAGCTGGATGGTTCAAAATTCATTGAAAATTTAAGCTGAAATGGCTACAAAATTGAATGAACGAGTCTCATAAGTATATGCCCAGGCATATCAGGTATGCTATAACTTTAGAGCAGATCGTTTTCTCTGACAATCAGGTACGAATTTAACCATTTCCAGGAAGGTGTTCATTTTCGATAACTGGTCCTTCCGCCATTGCTGAAAACCGTGACGAAAGGCAGCGGGATCAGCACATGGTTGCAGTGAACCTGATGACGAATCATTAAACCAGATATCGAAAGGAGGCTCAGATCGATCAAAAGCATACCCATTGTCTCCTACTAACCCTCTATTTCTGACACATTTCAGACCCGTGAAAAGGCAAACACAAGGAGAAGAAAATGTCCAGCATTTCCCGTAGGGAGTTTTTGCGCGTTTCTGGGGCCGTTGTAGCCGGAACCATACTCACTGCCTGCCAACCATCCGCAGCGCCAACCGCTGCGCCTGTGGAAAGCCAACCGACCACTGCCCCGGCCCAACCCCAGGCTACTGAAGCTCCAAAGGCTGCGGAACATCCCTCTGCCTGGCCCCTTGGCGATGTCCCCCGCAATCGCACGCTCGTTTACTCTTACGGCGCCGTTGCTGCCGGTAACCATGGCGCCTACCCATCTGCCTACAACCACCAGATTGGCAACGCGCTTCTGTACGAACCCTGCGCTTTCTATGGCTCCCATGCAGACAAGACCTACATGTGGCTGGCTGAAAGCTACAAATACAATGATGATGCCACCGAGTGCACCATCACCTTCCGCAAGGGCATCAAGTGGAGTGATGGCACGCCGTTCACGGCCAAAGACGTCGTCTGGTCCATGGAGACCCTGAAGACGGTCGATGGCCTCAACCGCTCTGGCACATACAAGGCCGAGCTCGAAAAAGTTGAAGCAGTCGATGATGTTACCTTGAAGATCACCCTAAAGCAGACTGATTGGCGCTTCTTCTTTAAGAGCCTCACCTTCCGCTATGACCTGGGCGATGACACTGCCATTCAGCCCGCCCACGTTTACAGCACGCTTGACCCCGCCAAACTGGTCGAGGAAAAATTCTTTGATGTTGCCAAGGGTTGGCCCGTTTCTACCGGCCCCTACGGCGTCAGCGAGTCTACCGATCAGGTGACCTATTTTGATATTCGCCCCACCTGGTGGGCCGTTGAGTCCGGCTTCGTTTCTAAGTACCCGGATGTCTGGCGCTTCCAGGTTCAGCCCTTCACCAGCGACACGCTGGCTGCCCAGCAGTTGATCAACGATGAGATTGATCAGTCGCTTGACCTGCGCCCGCTGGTCGTCACCAGCCTGCTGGCCCAGGCTTCTGACCACATCATCAGCTGGACCAACAAACCGCCCTTTGGTTATACGGACTGGTGGCCGATCTCGGTGCAGTTCTGCACGATGAAGCCGCCGTTCGATAATCCAAAGGTTCGCTGGGCCGTTGCGTACGCGCTTGACCAGCAGAAGGTGGTGGATGTTGGCTGGAGCGGCGCCGGTAAGGTAGCCTTCTCGCCCTTCCCCGAGTTCAAGAAACTCGATGAGTACATGGCGGGCATCAAGGACGTTACCGATAAATACAACGTGCTCGAATTCAACCTGGAAAAGAGCGCGCAGTTGATGGAAGAAGCCGGCTTCACCAAGGACGGTGAAGGCTTCTGGGTCGACAAAGATGGCGCCCGGCCAGACGCCGACCTCTATGCCGCGGTACCGCTGTTCGGCGATATCGCTCCAATCGTGGCCGAGCAGCTCCGCGCCGCCGGCTTCGCCTGCGAGCACAAGGTTCCGCCGGATGTTTGGGCCGCCAAGGTGGATGGCCGCGCCTCCATGTTCCTCTTCGGTCATGGCGGCTCCACGGTCGATCCTTACGATACCTTCTACCTGTACTACCGCGCGCCCAAGCCGATGGGCGAGCAGGATTGGGACAACATTACCCGCTGGCAGAACGATGACTTCAAGGCCGTTACAGACCAGATGAATAAGACCGCCATGGACGACCCGAAGATGAAGGATCTGTTCAAGCAGGGTATGGAAATCTACTACGAACAACTGCCCGATGTGCCCCTGGTACAGTGGTATCACCGCGTACCCGTCAATACCACCTTCTGGAAAGGCTGGCCAACCGTCGATAACCCCTATATGAACTCGGCTCTCTGGCACCTGACTGCCTTGCAGGTGGTCCTCGGTTTGGAAGCGACCGGCGCATAATCTCGTCCTGAGATTGTTTATGCCGATCCATATGTTTGCATAACCATAACCTGGTCAGGGGGCCTGAGCGCTCAGGCCCCCTGTACCCATTGGGCGAGGAATTCCCTCTGGATTGGCGCTGCCCTTCATTTCGGTCTTTCGCCAACGACCGGAAATCCGCTAGCGATGGAGACTGAAACATGCGATTAAACTACCTGATCCGCCGCGTGTTCTTCCTGTTTATGGTGGTCTGGACGGCTGCCAGCATAAACTTTATCCTGCCGCACCTGACCGGTCGCGACCCGATTAAAGAAATGATGGTACAACAGATTGCGAGCCAGGGCCGCAAACAGGCCGATGCCGACCTGATGATTAACAAGTACACCCAATTGTTCGGATTGGATAAGCCCCTCTGGCAGCAGTACCTCACCTATCTGGGGAACGTCATGCGCCTGGATTTTGGCTATTCCATCTACAACTACCCTCGTACAGTAATGGAAATCATCATCGCTCGCGGTCGTGTAACCTTGCCATTTGTGGTGATCGGAATTGCGATCGCTTTTATCCTGGGGGTATTGCTGGGCGCCCTGTTGGGGTGGAACAAGACGCCCGCCTGGGTGAACAACCTCATCGTCCCCCCCATGCTGGTGCTGTCATCCGTCCCGCAGTTCCTGGTCGCCCTGGTTCTGATCTACTTTGTGGCCTTTCGCCTGAAGCTGCTGCCCATGGGCGGCGCGTATTCGCGCACCCTGAAAGAGGATTGGACCAGCATGAAGTTCCTTTTGGATTATGGTCAGCATGCCATTTTGCCCATCTTAACCATCGTTCTTGTTGAGGCGTCTACCTGGGCGCTGCAAATGCGCGCCATGATGGTTACGGTAGAAGGCGAAGACTACGCCACCTTTGCGGAAGCGCGCGGATTGAAAAGCTCGCGCATCTTCTTCCGCTACCTTTTGCGCAACGCCATGCTGCCTTCCGTGACGGGTTTGGCCCTCCGGTTGGGTTTTATCATCACCGGCGCATCCGTTGCAGAGACGTATTTCAACTATAACGGCATTGGTAACACCCTGGGAACCGCGATCGGCCAGTTCGACTATTTTCTGCTTTACGGCATCGTCATCATCATGGTGATGAGCATTGCCCTGGCCACCTTCCTGGTGGATTTGATCTATCCGCTGTTGGATCCGCGCATTACCTACCGGGCGCAGAAAGGGTAACCGCCATGAAAGGTTTCTTCGAATACGTCAAGCGTAACCCGATGTTAGGTGTGGGCCTGGGAATTTTAGTTGCCCTGATTTTGTTTTCTGTGATAGGCCGCATGTTCATTGATCCTAAAGCCGCTTACCTGCAGACAATCAACATCAACCGGCCCCCCAGCGCTGAGTTCCCCTTTGGCACCGATGCCCAGGGCCGCGATCTACTGGCAATGATGATCATCGGCACCGGCCTGACCCTTCAGATAGGCGCTATTGCAGGCGCGATCGGCCTTGGAGTAGGGATTGTACTTGGCTTCATCGCCGGGTACGTAGGCGGCGTCCTCGATACCATCATTACTTCCTTCATTGATGTGTATCTTACCATTCCCAGCTTCCTTATTCTCGTGCTGATTGCTACCACGTTTAAGAACATCACCCTTGGGGTGGTAGAAATGGGGTTAATCGTCTCGATTGTCTCTTGGGCTGGCTCCGCGCGCGCCATCCGCGCCCAGGTGCTCTCCATGCGCGAGCGCCCCTTCGTCATGATGGCCAAGCTGGGTGGTATGGGCGGCTTTGAGATCATCATGAAAGAACTGGTCCCCAACCTGGCGCCCTTCCTGGTGATGAGCCTGTCTACCTCGGTATACGGCGGCATCATGTCTTCCCTGGGCCTGGAAGCGCTCGGCATCGGCAGCCGCCGCGAGCCTACTATGGGCATGACCCTGTTCTACGTCAACTACTATTCCGCCTTTCTGCTCGGCCTGTGGTGGTGGATTCTGGAGCCTGTGGCTGTCATTGTGCTTACGCTCACCTCTCTGGTGCTGATTTCTATCGGCCTCGACGAAGTTGCCAACCCTCGCAGACGGAGGACGGTATGAACAAACAACAAGTCCTGCTGGAAATTAAAGACCTGCATACCTATTTCTACGTCAAGGCTGGCACGGTTAAGGCCGTGGATGGGGTGGACCTGATCCTCGAATCTGGAAAGAAATTAGGCCTGGTCGGGGAGTCGGGGTCGGGCAAAACCACCATGGCGCTTTCCATTATGCGCATGGTCCGCCCGCCGGGCACGACCACCGGCACGATCAATCTGGATGGCACGGATCTGCTCAAGCTCAGCCAGGATGAAATGCGCCGGGTGCGCCTCAGCCAGGTATCCTATATGCCCCAGGGCGCCATGAACTCGCTCAACCCGGTGGCGCGCATCAAGGCGCAAATTGTCGATGGCATGATCGACCATGGCGTGAGCTTTGCCAATAACGGCGAGAAACAAAGGATCGTCACCGAACTGCTTGAAGTGGCGGAGCTTCCCGCCCGGGTTGCCGACTTGTTCCCCCACGAACTAAGCGGCGGCATGAAGCAGCGCGTCTGCCTGGCCATTGCCATCGCCCTGCGTCCCAAGCTGCTCATCGCTGATGAGCCAACCAGCGCGCTCGACGTGGTAATTCAACGCGAGGTGATGGAGACCATCACCGGCCTGGTGCGAGACTTGAATCTCTCCATGATCCTGATCGGTCATGATATGGGATTGATGGCGCAAAGCGTGGACCGGCTGGCGGTGATGTATGCCGGGCACCTGATGGAAGTTGGTGAAGTCAATGACATCTTTGCCGATCCACTCCACCCCTACACCCGCGCCCTGATTCGCAGCCTACCCCGCCTGGGTCAACGCGGCTTATTTGAAGGTATCCCCGGCATTCCACCTTCCGTGATCAACCCGCCGCCGGGCTGTCCATTCACCTCCCGCTGCCCGGAAGTCGTTGGTGAGATATGTTCGAAGCAGGCCGCCCCGTTGGTACAAATCAAACCTGGCCGGTGGGTTTCCTGCCACATCTATGATGGAGTGCAATTATGACAGCGATCGTAGAACTCCAAAATGTAACCAAAGTATTTGGCGGCGCGGTTGGCAGTAAGCAAGCGAATGTGGCCCTGGACGATATGACCTTTGCCGTCCAGGAAAACTACCCGCACATTATCACCGTGGCGGGAGAAAGCGGCAGCGGCAAAACCACTATGATGATGCTCCTGCTCGGCTTCTACGAGCCCTCCATCGGCTCTGTCAAATTCGAAGGCAGTGATATCTGGAAGCTCGATAAAGCCGAAACGACTAAGTTCCGCCGCTTCGTTCAGGCCGTGTTCCAGGATCCATTCGCGGTCTATAACCCCTTCTATAAAGTGGATAACCTGCTCAGCATTCCCATCAAAAACTTCAAGCTGGCGAAGGATAAGAGCGAGGCCTATGAGCTGATGGAAAACGCGCTCCGCCGGGTGGGCTTGCGTCCAGAAGAAACCCTCGGGCGTTTTCCGCACCAGTTAAGCGGCGGGCAGCGCCAGCGTATCGCCGTGGCGCGCGCCCTCATCCTCCAGCCCAAGCTGCTGGTCGCTGATGAACCGGTGTCGATGGTGGATGCCTCCATGCGCGCGGTCATTCTCAAGCAAATCCGCGAGCTCAACCAGGAAAGCGGCATCCCCGTGCTGTACATTACCCACGATCTGACCACGGCTTACCACGTCAGCGATTACATCATGGTGCTTTACAAGGGCTCGGTGATGGAAGCTGGGGATGTCGAAAAAGTGATCCGCGACCCTCAGCATCCCTATACCTGCTTGCTGGTTAATTCCATCCCTTGGCCCGATCCGAAAATGCTGTGGGGGAAGGCGGCGGAAGAGGCCAACCGCAAGATCGTCGACAACCAGGGCTGCAAGTTTGCCACCCGCTGCCCGCATATTCTTGAAAAGTGTACCCAGGCCCCCCCGCCGCTGTACCGGGTGAACGAATCGCAGGTGGCAGCCTGTTACCTGTTCGAGAAAAACGATGTGTTGGAGCGCAAGGATCTATCCAGCCTGTTTCCTCGGAAGTAAAGACCCGTGCTCGTATATCCAATGCTCCTTCGCGCCCCACATCATTTATGGTTCTGTTTGCTTTATGGTTCAGAAAGGGTTGAAACATCCTTTCTGAACCATCGTGTTTAATGATTGGAGCGGGTATGAGACCGTTAGATGATGCTTACGATCCCAGCCAGCGCCATCACAGGCGCCGGCCAGGGCAGGCGGCCAGCTTACCGCCCACCCAGGTGCTGTATATCCATCCTGCCAAGCAAGGTCCCCTCTTTTCACCGGACGTAGATACGGGCCGGCCTTATGGGTTGGTCCCGCTGGGCTTGCCCGCCATCATCAATGCGCTGCGCGCCAGCGGCATCCCGGTGAAAGGCATCATCCACCCTCTGGAAAAACAGCTCGATCCCAACTTCGACCTGAAGCGGTGGCTGGGCCAGCAGGCTTCGGCGCGAGTGATCCTGATCGACCTGCACTGGTATGAGCACTGCTATGGCGCGGTTGAAACCGCCCGCATGTGCAAAGCGGTAATTCCATCCGCATGGACGGTGCTGGGTGGGCTTTCAGCATCTGGTTTTGCGCGTGAAATCCTGGAGAACTTCCCCCAGGTCGATTTTATCGTTCGCGGCGATGCCGAAAAGCCCTTACTGGCCCTGGTGCAGCATCTGCTGGCCCAAAACACCCCCCAGCAGCACCTCGCCGGGCTTGAAGGCATCCCCAACCTGTCCTATCGCAATGCTCCCGCCGCTTCCGCGGAAGCTCCGGCGGGCGGGGCTCCCGTTCTGGAAACGCCACTCTCTTATACCGCCTGCACGCCCGACCTGGACGCGCTTGATTTTGTCGACCTCGATTTCCTCTCGCATGCCCAGGAATACTTCGTCCACGAGTACATCGTCACCAACCTGGCGGCAGCTCGCCAGGCGCTGGAGACCAGCCCTTACCTGGGCCGCTGGACTTGCACCGCGCGCGGCTGCAAGTTCCACTGTTCCTACTGCGGCGGATCGAAAGAGTCGCACAAACGCCTGGCCGGGCGTAATGGAATTATCATTCGTTCCCCAGAAAAGGTGGTCGATGATTTGCAAAGGATGGAAGCCAGGGGCATCATTCAGGCCTCGCTTTCCTACGATATCGCTGTATTGGGCGAGGAATACTGGCGTAAATTTTTCTCGCTGCTGCGCGCCAGCGGCGTAAAGATCGGCGTGTACAACGAGTTCTTCCAGCTTCCCCCCCCCGATTTCATTGAAGATTATGCCCGCAGCGTGGTGATGGAGCAGTCCTGCGTGGCGCTCAGCCCGCTTTCGGGGAACGAGCGCGTCCGCCGCTTGAACGGCAAGCATTATTCGACAGACCAGTTTTTTGAGACGCTGGAAGCCCTCAGCCGCCGCCGCTTCTATCTCTTTGTATATTTCTCCCTCAACCTTCCCGGCGAAACCAACGAAACCTTCGAAGAGACCCTCGAACTGGCGGAATCGGTGTACAACTTTTACCCGCGCTCGCTGCTCAAAATTCTCAACACCGTCCATACCATCGACCCGGTTTCACCGATGAACCTGTACCCTGAAAAATACGGTATCTGTTCGTCCATGACCACATTCATGGACTTCTATAACTACTGCCGCGATACGCGCACCGGCGGCCCGGGCGCGCGCACAGGCCTTTACCGCGGCTATGTTCTGGACGACCCGGCGGCCCGCTCGCTGGAAAAAATGGCCAATGCCTGGGACCGGGCCCGCGAGGGAAGGGAGGGAAGCTGGTGGCCTGTTCCACCGAGCTGGTAAGGTTTTCGCCGGAAGTGTTTTTCAAAAAGCACCCCGATACCCGGCGAATGACTCGAGTAATCCACCTGGAACGGTTGCTTTTTGATCATAACGCTTATGGCGGTTTGCTCAGCCGCTCCAGCTTGATACAGCTATAATACCTGTGTTGGCTGGGTTTGTCTTCGAAAGGGTCGCCTCAGAGAACGCGCCCGCGTGTATTTTCCCCAGGAGTGATGGATGCGCATGAAAGCCGCCCTGATTCGGGCACTGGTATATTTTCGAGATGTGCTGCTTGTCGACCTCGGCATCTGTTTGATTGTGGCGCTCACCTTTCTTTTTACAAGGAATTTTTCGTTCGTGCTTCTCAGTGAGCGTGTGTTCTGGGCCGGGCTGGCTGCCACCCTGATCGCGGCCCTGGTTGCGTTTGCGGCGACGTTTTCAGGCCGCAGCTTGGGCATTCCCACCATCATCCGCAAGCCTGAAGAGGCCAAGAATCTTCTCGATCACTTCGAGGAATTCCGCGATGAAATGAATAAACGTCACGATGTCAGTATTTACCTGTTTATGATCGGCCTGGGATGTATTGCGATCAGCGCCTTGATCCAGACCTTCCTGGGATAATCGTTTGTCGCCCATCACAAACCCAAGGAGAAGGGATGTCGAAAAGAATACCCGTTTCATTACTGTTGCTGTTCTTTCTGTCCGTGCTGCTGACGGCTTGCAGTTCCGCGGGCAGCCAGGCTCCAACCCCCACTCCGCTGCCGCCGCTGGTTGATTATGAAAAAGCGATCTATACCGTGCAGCGCGGGCCAATCGTCGCCGAAAAGGACCTGATGGGCGATATTGTCCCCGCCAGGCAGGATGAGCTGTTCTTCCGGGCTTCGGGCTACGTTACCAGGGTGGTGGTCAAGGCTGGAGACAAGGTAAAGAAAGGCGACCTGCTGGCCGAGATGCAGATCGATGACCTCATGAACCAGCTCCAGCAGGCGCGCATTGATTACGAAGTCGCCCAGGCTAACCTGTCGAAAGATGGCGCGGAGCGCGAATACGATCTCAGAAAAGCCAAAGCGGATGTGGTGATTTTGCAGAAGCAGGTCGAACTGGTGAAAATTGAACTGGCGCAGTCGTACGGCATCGAGAAGGAAAAAGCTCAGCTAAACCTGGACATCGTCCAGGAAAACCTGGCCCTGGCCGAAACCGCGCTCAAGGTGCTCACCGCTGATACCAACCCGTCTATGGAACAGGCCGTTGAGCGCAGCAAGCTGGCCGTGGAACGCCTGGAAAAATTGATTGCCGAGCGGCAGATCGTGGCCCCCTACGACTGCCAGATACTGCGCAGCTCCGTCCGCGCCGGGCAGCAGTTGGAGACCTTTAATTCCGTGTTCCTGGTCGGCGACCCGACTGATCTGGTCATTCGCTCGCCGTACAACCGCGACCTCGAAGGCCAGCTCCAGGAAACCTCCGAAGTTACCGTGAAACTGGCAAGGGACGCGGAAACGCGCTACCCCACCCGCTACCTGCCCGGATTCCTCGTCTCGACCACCACCGATCAGGCCGCGGCCAGCGTTCTGACCTCCTCAGCCAATGACTACCTTTTCTTTGCGATCCCTGACAGCGTATCCGCCGAGCAGGCCATTGTCGGGCGGCAGGTATACCTGACCGTCGTCCTGGGGAGAAAAGAAGATGCGCTGCTGCTGCCCCCCGCTGCCATTCGCGAATACAAAGGGCTGCATTTTGTCATCGTCCAGGACGGGGAGCGCCGCCGCCGGATCGAGATTAACCAGATTGGTTTAAAATCCACCGATCTTTGGGAGGTCATCGCTGACTTGAGAGAAGGCGACCAGGTGTTGGGGCCGTGATGGGGAGCCGCTAGCGATGCGAATATCTCGTTTGGGCGATTTGCTGGCCATGTTTACCTCGATGCTGGTTGTGGTGATCAAGCGCTTGCGCCACAACCTGGGCCTCACCATCAGCACGGTGGTGGGCATTATTGCCGTGTTAGGCATTATCGTGTGCGTGCCGGTATTCTCACACGCTGTCTCCGGTGAGGTTCTTCGCGAGCAGCTATCAGAAAAGGCCGTATCCCTGCACCGCGGCCTGTTCAGCCTGCGCATGTACTATCAGGATCCCTATTCGTCCCCGGCCATTACCCTGGACCAGAGCCAGGTCATTACCCGCTACATCCAGGACCATGCCGGGCGGATGGTTGGCCCCCGGCTGGAGCGCATTGATGCCGAAGTGCAGTCCACTTCCATGTCCTGGACTCCGGTGGATTTTGCCGCGAAAATTGACCTGACCGAGCCGTGGCTCACCATGGGGTTTGTCACCATGGAACAACTGCCGGACCGGGCCGAAATCGTCGAAGGGCAGTGGCCCCAGGCTAGCGCGGACTCCTCCGGCCCCATCCCGGTCGCTATCCTCCAGTCGAAGGCCGAAAAGAGCTATGTCGGCCTGGGCGACCGGTTTGTTTCAAGGGACGCGGAGGTCGAGGTTGTTGGCATCTGGCGTCCGAAAAATGATCTGTCGAACGATTGGTTTGGATCTCCCGAAACCGATTATGCCGAGCTGTTCTGGGTGCCCGCGGATATTTTCAGCCAGCGCGTCCAGCCGATCCTCCGGCGCCCAGTCTTCTTTGCTTCCTGGTATGTGATTTTCGACGAGCGCAGCCTGCAGTTAGAACAGGCCGGCGATTACATCCGCGGCCTGGTTCGCCTGGAGGCGGACCTGAACCGGCTGTTACCCGGCATCACCACCGACCACTCGCCCCTGGAAGCCTTAGGAGGGTATGAAGCGCGCGCCGAATCGATGATTACCCTGTTCTATGCCGTGGGCGGGCCAATGGTCATCCTGGCGCTGCTGTTCATCGCCCTGACCGCCAATATCGCTGTACAGCAGTACGAGCAAGAGACTGCTACCATGCGTGGTCGCGGGACGAGCGGCTGGCAGGTGATCACCCTGAATCTGGCGGAGAGTGTTACGCTCATCCTGTTTGCCCTGCCCCTGGCGCTGCTGGTAGGCTGGTTGGAAGCGGTTTTGATGGGGCAAACCCTCTCCTTTTTGAAATTCACCTACCGCGGGAATCTCCAGTTCGGCTTGCAGGGCATCAACCTGCTCTGGCTGGCAGTTGGCGCGCTGATGGTGATCTTTGCCCGGTTAGCGCCCGCGCTGGGGCTTTCACGCTCTACCATCATCCGCATCAAGCAGGAACAATCCCGGTCCACCCGCACGCCGCTCTGGCAGCGTTTCTTCCTGGATTTTATCCTCCTTATTCCCGGCATCTATGCCTACCTGACCATGAAAGGCATCGCCAGGCCGGCCAAGTTTCTCTCGGCTCTGCAGTCGGTGGGCGAGGGCCAGTACCGCGATCCGCTTCTCTTTGTCGCCCCGGCCTTATTCGCCATGGCGCTGTGCATGATCCTCATTCGCCTTCTGCCGTTCCTCATGCGCCTGCTGGCGCTGCTGGTAGATCGCATGCCGGGCGTCTGGGCATATCTCTCGATGCAGCAGATTGCCCGCCGCCCGCAGGACCATTCCAGCGCGCTGCTGTTGATTATGATCTCGCTCAGCCTGTCAATCTACTCAGCCTCCACCGCCAAAACGCTCGACCAATGGCAGCACGACTCCCTGTATTACCGCTCTGGGGCCGACCTTGCCATCCACGAATACTACCTGCGCGGCGGCGGCGCGGGCCAGATTGGCGCGGCGGGTTCCAGCACCGTTACCCTGTCTGAGATGGACCTGCAGCTTGAAGGAGACCTGAACCTCGAGGAACACCGCAAGCTGCCCAGTATCGAGGAGATCACCCGGGTTGGCAAGTATGATGTTACCTATTCCTACGGAGTCGGGGAGCAAAAAGCCATTTTAATGGGCATCGACCGGCTCGATTTTCCCAAAGTCGCTTTTTACCGCGAAGATTTTGCCGGCCAGCCGCTGGGCGCCCTGATGAACGCCCTGGGCGCCGAGCCGATGGGAGTGCTGGTTCCTCGGGCCGTGGCAGAGAAAGCCGGGTTCCGCCCTGGCGACCACATGAACGTGTCGATCAACATCCTCGGCTCCTTTTTCGAGCGCGACATGATTGTGGTTGGCACCTACGATTATTTCCCCACCGTCCTGCCGGACGAAACGCCTACTCTCATCGCCAACCTCGATTCGGTCTTTGACAGCCCCGAATCCTCGGTTGGTTACGATTTATGGTTGAAACTGCGCGAGAAGACGGACACCAAACTGCTCCTGTACCAGATCCAGCAGATGCTGGGCGGGCCACGCGTGGTGGTGGTTGTGCGGGGCAATGCCTTCGATGACCTGCGGATTTCAATGGACCTGCCGGAGCGCATGGGGCTCTTTGGCATCTTGAATGTCGGGTTCATCGCCACCGGCCTCATGCCCGGCATCGGTTTTGTGCTGTATTCTTATGCCTCCCTGCGGCGCCGGTTTATTCAGCTTGGCATCCTGCAGGCAATCGGCCTGTCGGTGGGCCAGCTCATCGGCTACCTGGTGCTCGAACAGCTCCTGCTGATGGGCCTGGCGATTGGGCTGGGCGCCGCCATTGGCCTGCTGACCAGTCAGCTCTTTGTACCGCTGCTCCAGGTGAGCACCACCGGCGCCGGGGCCGTTCCGCCGTTTGAAGTACTGATCGGCTGGGCCGAGTCGGGCTGGCTGAGCCTGGCCTTCGCCTTTATCCTGTTCCTCACCATCCTCGGAACGGTGATGTACCTGGCGAAAATGCAGATTTTCCAGGCGGTAAAGATGGGAGAAACGTTATAGGAATCGTGATGCAGAAAAAACCTTTAATCGTTTGCGAGAACCTGGTGAAGATCTATAAGGTCGCCGATCTGGAGGTGGTGGCGCTTCAAGGGCTGGACCTGGTGGTGGAACGCGGTGAAATGCTGGGCATCGTGGGCACCTCCGGCTCGGGGAAATCCACCCTGATGAACATCCTCGGCGGGCTCGACCGGCCTTCCGCTGGCAGGGTTACTGTAGATGGCATCGATCTGCTCAGCCTCTCCGATGCCGCCATGAACCAGTACCAGCGCGCCAAGGTGGGCTTCGTCTGGCAGCAAACCGCGCGCAACCTGATCCCTTACCTCACGGCGCTGGAAAATATCGAAATGCCCATGACCATGGCCTGGGTGACCAACCGCAAACAGAAGCGAGATTGGGCGGAGGAGCTGCTGGATGCGGTGGGCCTGTACGACCGCCGCTTCCATCGCCTGACGCAGTTATCCGGCGGCGAGCAGCAGCGCATTGCCATAGCGGTTGCGCTGGCCAATAAACCTGTCCTCCTGCTGGGGGATGAGCCAACCGGCGAGGTCGATTCGGCGACTGCCCAGACCATCATGGACACCTTCCGCCGCCTGAGCCAGCGCATGGACCTGACTACCATCATCGTCACCCACGATCCGCGCATCGCCACCCAGGTCGACCGGGTGGTCGCCATCCGGGATGGCAAAATCAGCACAGAGACCATCCGGCAGGTCGGGCAGTTAGAGAAAGCCATGTCCGGCGGGCGATCCACCGGGCAGAGCGTGGGTCCTATCCAGGGTGGGGAGAAACCTGCGCATGAGGAACACCCTCCCGAGATTACCCTGCAAGAATTCGTCGTGCTCGATTCCGCGGGCCGGCTGCAGATCCCCAAAGAACTGCGCGAGCAGTTAGGCATTGGCAAGCGCGCCAGGCTGGAAACCGGCGAGGACTGCATCATCATCCGGCCTGTGGAAGGTGCGGAAGGCGAGCAGGCGCGCAAGCAGACCATCGAGGAGCAGATTGCCATGCTCTTCGAGCAGGAATCGCTCCCGCAGCGCAAACCCGGCAGCCTGAAACGTTTGAAACCATCCAAACGGAAATAACGGGCAGGAATCATTATGACGGAAACTACATTAAGTCAAACCGCGCAACCCCAACCAGCGAAACCCGAAACGATCATCCGGGTGAATGAAGTCACCCGCATCTACCCGGTGGGGGAGAGCCAGGTTATGGCCCTGCGCGACGCCGCCCTGGAAGTGCCCAAGGGTGTCCTGGCGGCGCTCAAAGGACGCTCGGGCTCGGGAAAAACCACCCTGCTCAATATCATCGGCGGGCTGGACCGGCCAACCCTGGGCGAGGTCTACCTGTTCGGCCAGCCGCTCTCGCGGATGTCGAAAAATGACCTGACCGAGCTGCGCCGCCACCGAATTGGTTTTGTCTTCCAGTCCTTCGCCATCATGCCGATGTTCTCGGCGGTGGAGAATGTCGAGCTGATGCTGCGTATAGCCGGATACACCCAGAACCGGCGCAAGCTGGCCATGCGCGCCCTGGAGATTGTGGGCTTAGGGCCGTGGGCACATCACCGCCCATGGGAGCTTTCCGGCGGCCAGCAGCAGCGGGTGGCCATTGCCCGCGCGCTCTCCACTCATCCGGATCTGATCATCGCCGATGAGCCCACCGGCGAGCTTGATTCGGGCACCGGTCGCCAGATTCTGGCCTTGTTCCGCTACATCGTTGTGAAAGAGGGCATCACCATCATCATGGCTACTCATGACCCGATGGTGGAGGAATACGCCCACATTGTATATGAGCTGAGTGATGGACAGGTAAAAGATGTCCGCTATCCTGCGCCGTAACAAAGGAGGGCGCGTAATGCTCCGAAAGGTGTTTCTGATGTGTCTCTTTCTGGTTTTGTCCGCCGCTTCTTGCACTTCCCCGGCGGCTTCGCCCGCGCCAAAAGCTTCCCCCACCGCGGCCCAGCCGCCCGCGCCCCTGCCTACCGCTACCCAGGCCGTTCCGCCAACCCCGGTGGGGCAGCCCTCTCCCACTGCTCGCGTCATTCGCGAGGCGGATGCTTTTGCATTTGAGCAAAACCAGCGCCTGGCGCGCGGCGTCAATTTGGGCAATGCCCTGGAGGCGCCCAAGGAAGGAGAGTGGGGCGTTGAATTGAAAGAAGAATTCTTCCAGATCATCAAAGAAGGCGGGTTCGACTCTATCCGCGTTCCCATTCGCTGGAATGCCCACGCCGCAGAAAAGGCCCCATATATCATCGATCCGGCCTTCTTCGAGCGCATCGATTGGGTGGTCGCAAATGCTCGCAAGCAAAACCTGGCCGTCATCCTCGACTTCCACCACTACCTGGAAATCATGGAAGAGCCGCGCGTGCATAAGGAACGCTTTTTATCCATCTGGGAGCAAATTGCCCTGCGCTACCAGAAAGAGCCAGACAGTGTGTATTTCGAACTGCTCAACGAGCCGAACGGCACCATCTCCAATACCCGCGCCTGGAATGATATGTTGAAGGAAGCCATCCAGATCATCCGCGCCACCAATCCCAACCGTACCATCATCGTTGGCCCGGGCAACTGGAACAGCGTCTCCGATCTGCCCATGCTCGAGCTGCCCGAAAACGACCGCAACCTGATCGTCACCTTCCACTACTACCAGCCCTTCCAGTTTACCCATCAGGGCGCGGATTGGGCTGACGGTTCGGAGGCCTGGTTAGGCACCACCTGGACCGGCACCAAGACGGAGAAATTTTCCGTCGACCGCGATCTGGAGGCGGCTCGGAAATGGGGCGAAGCCAACCACCGCCCGATCTTCATGGGCGAGTTTGGCGCGTTCAGCGAGGCCGATATGGAATCGCGCGCCACCTGGACGGCATACATGGCGCGCGCCGCCGAGCAGCGCGGTTTCAGTTGGGCCTATTGGGAGTTCTGCTCCGGCTTTGGCGTCTACGATCAGGCTGCCAATACCTGGGTAGAGCCGATCTACCAGGCCCTTCTTCCTTGATCGACAACCCCATACCCACCCCTCACCATTACCCCTTCATCCATTTTTTGCTCCCTCATCCTCATATTCCGTATCCCTAATCCCTAATCCCTTCTCCCCAATCCCTTTTTCCTAAAGGAGCCCCAAATGCCAAACCCCATCACCATCCGCGAAGTAAAAACCTTCTTAGTTCAGACCGCCGGGCCTGGAACCCGTTTTGTCATCGTCAAGGTGCTGACCTCCGAACCCGGATTGTACGGGCTGGGCTGCGCCACCTTCACCCAGCGCTTCCGCGCCGTGCATGCCGCCCTCGAGCATCACCTGATCCCCTTCGTCATTGGCCGCGACGTCACCCGCAGCGAGGAAATCTACCACATGGCCCACGTGCAGAGCTACTGGCGCAACGGCCCGGTGCTCAACAACGCCATCTCCGGCATCGACCAGGCCCTCTGGGATATCAAAGGTAAGCTGGCCAATATGCCCGTCTACCAACTGCTGGGCGGCAAATGCCGCGAGGCAGCCGCGGTGTATGCCCATGCCGATGGCCGCGACCCTCAGGAAGTAGTGGATAACGTGCGTAAGTTCCAGGAACAGGGCTACCGCTACATCCGCGTGCAGATGGGCGGCTACGGCGGCAGGCGCGCGGATGCTAACAAGCCCGAGGGCGCCCCAGACGGCGCGTATTATGACCCGCGCGCCTACACCCGCAACATGCTCAAGATGATCGATTACGTGCGCGGAACCGTGGGCGATGAGGTCGAGCTGCTCCACGATGTCCACGAACGTCTATCGCCGATCGATACGGTTGGCTTTGCCAAAGATGTGGAGCCGTACAAGCTCTTCTTCCTGGAAGACTCGCTGGCCCCCGAAGATATCGAATGGTTCCGCCACATCCGCCAGGTGTGCACCACCCCCATCGCCATGGGCGAGCTGTTCAATAATCCACACGAGTGGCGCCTGCTGATCGAAGAGCGCCTGATCGACTTCCTGCGCATGCACGTATCCCAGATGGGCGGCATCACCCCGGCCCGTAATGCTGCCCTGCACGCCCAGGTCTACGGCATCCGCACGGCCTGGCACGGCCCCGGCGACACCTCTCCGGTGGGCCACGCCGCCAACCTGCACCTGGATGTATGGGCGCCCAACTTTGGCATCCAGGAGTGGTGCCGCTTTGACAAGCTGGTCTATGAAATGTTCCCCGGTCTGCCCGAAGTGCGCGGCGGCTACATGTATCCCAACGACAAACCCGGCCTGGGCATCGAATTCGACGAAGAAATGGCCGCCAAATTCCCCTGCAAAGACGAAGTCGACTGGTGGACGCAAACCCGCCTGCCCGACGGCAGCCCCGCCCGGCCATAAGGGTGAATAAGGTATAGATGGATCACGCAGCCCATCGGGCTGTATGATCCATCTATACTAATTCTCTAGAATCTTTGGCGAAAACCAGATGGCCTTTCCCTGGTCAGCCATGCCGGAGACGTAAACGTAGAATGTAAACTCCGTCGGCCTGCCGGCAGCCTCGTCCAGGTCGGCGACGGCCTGGGTAATGCCGCCTTCATAGCCTTCGTTCCATTCACCCAGCAGCTTCTCTTCGCCGTTGTCGATGCGGTAGGTCACCCGCAGGCGGACGTAACAGCCCGTTACGCCGGGCGCGCAGCTCAGCGTCGCGCGGAAATCAGAATGGGGCGGCACCATCACTGCCGGGAACTTCCCGGCAATATACCCACCAGCCACGGGTTGTGCTGCCGCCAGCCAGCCCAGCCCTTCCTGCTGTACCTGGTCTTCCAGGGTTGGGTTTTCGAGCTTCAGCACGTATCCTTTGTTGTCGCCCTCGCTGCCAGGGCAGGGCAGGTCGCCCGCCCCGCTGCTCCACTGCGCGCTGCACAGGTGCTCGGCAAATACGTACTCTTTCGCCACCCGGATCTTCACAAAGAACGGCGTGCCGCCGTTCGGGCCGGTGCCGAAGGTCTGGTTATCGCCAGAGCGCAGCATCCAATGTCCTTCGTATTCGCCTATCTCGCCCGGCGCTCGCAGGGTAACCGATACCCTGGCCGTTTCGCCTGGTTTCACCTCTCCCTCGCGGACCACGCTGGTAGCCGCTGCGCCGCTCATCGCCGTGCCTTTCCCGGCAAACACCACCGTATAGGCAGAATTCCACGCGCAGCTCCCGGTATTCTTTAATTCCCAGGTCTTCGTGAACGTGGAGTTTGGCAGGATCGTTGAGCCATCCGGGATGGTCACATCTTTCACAAATTCGGCCCGGTTGCAGTCCTCGCCGGGGGTGGGCGTGATCGTCCTGGTCGCGGCAGCCACAACCTCCGGTTTGGGGGTCAGCGTCAGGGTAACGGTGGGCGCTTTCGGCGTTTCATTTGACCCGGTTTGGGTTTTCCTTCGCCCAGAAGCCAGGTCAGTAGCCAGCGCCGATACCGTCTGCGCGGCGGCAGTGTTGACCCGGTCATCCGCGCTCAGTGTTGCGGGCGCAGTCGAGCGGCCCGGTAGCTGGCAAGCCGCCAGAGTCGATGCTAGCGCAATTGAAAGCGCCGCAGCGAGGAATTTGTGCAGCATTCCATCCTCCAGAACAGGTTTACTCTTTCTCGTATGGTACGCCATCCGCCGCCGGAGCATTCGAGCGCCCGACCACTCCCGCCAGCACGATCATCGTGGCGATGTAGGGGGCCATCAGCAGGAACTGGCTGGGGATGGGCAGCCCCAGGATGCCCAGCCGTGAAGCCAGCGACTCGGCAAAGCCGAACAGCAGTCCTGCGCCAAACGAGCCAATCGGCGTCCAGTTGCCGAAGATCATCGCCGCCAGGCCGATAAATCCGCGCCCGGCAGTCATCACCTGGTCAAACCGCCCGACTGAGCCCAGCGTCAGGTACGCTCCGGCAAACCCCGCCATCATCCCGCTCAGCAGCACTGCCATGTAGCGGGTCTTAATCACGTTAATGCCCAGCGTATCCGCTGCTTTGGGATGTTCCCCCACGGCGCGCAGCCGCAGGCCCCATTTGGTATAAAACAGGGCAAACTGCAGGACCACTAGGAAGATGAACATGGCGTAGATGAAGAAGTTATTGTTGAACAGAATCCCGCCAATGAACGGAATTTGCGCCAGCCCAGGGATCGCAATAGTCGAGTACGTGCCCGGGTTGTTGAGCTCCTGGATGGTTTGCAGGTATTTATTCGAAAAATAGGACGTCAGCCCGGTAGCGAAGATGTTGATCACCGTGCCGGAGATGATCTGGTTCACCTTATAGCGGATCGACAACCAGCCGTGCAGAAGCGCCATCGCTGCGCCAGCCACGATCGCGGCGATCACCCCCAGCCACAGCAGATGACTGGTGCTGGCGACAATCGTGGCTACCAGCGCCCCGGTGAGCATCATGCCTTCGATGGCAATGTTGACCACCCCGGCCCGCTCGCTGAGGATGCCAGAAAGGGCGCCCAGGGTAATCGGCACGGAAGCGACCAGTGCCGTAGCCAGCAGCCCGGCCAGGTTTAATGATTTTCCAGAGGTCGCGGCAGCCCACACCAGGAAACCAAAGATCAGCAGACCTACTACCAGCGCTAACATCCAGTTCGTAACGCCTTTGAAGCCGCGCGCCAGCTGGTAACCGCCGATCACTGCGCAGGCGATTGCAAACCCATAAAGCATTGCTTGTGCCGGTAATTTCATGGGCGCAACGCTGACCGATGAAAGCCCGGCCTGCATACCAAAGGTAGCAATCGCATCACTGGCGGTGGGCCGTGCAAAAAACATCCAGATCGCCAGGGCGCATAACAGGAAAAAGATCCCCATTGCCCGCTGGCGGGATGGAGAAGTGGTTATGACACGGTGAAAGGTTTGGGTCGCCATGTTTATTTCCCTCCCCAGCCCTGAACATTGACGGTTTCAGCTTTGCCCACTGCCCGCAGGCGGTAGATGGTCCGGACGATGGCTGGCGCGGCGATCAACGCCAGGATGATGGCTTGCAGGACCGAGATGATATCGATCGGGATGGAGGATACCAGCTGCATCCGGGTGGCCCCGGTGCGCAGCGTGCCAAACAGCAGCGAGGCCAGCACCACGCCCAGCGGCGAGTTGTTCCCCAGCAGGGCCAGCGCGATGCTGTCGAACCCGTAACCCGATGAGAACGCCATGGCCAGGTTGTGATTCAGGCCAAGCACTTC
Organism: uncultured Anaerolineaceae bacterium; assembly: GCA_964437595.1. Taxonomy (GTDB): domain Bacteria; phylum Chloroflexota; class Anaerolineae; order Anaerolineales; family Anaerolineaceae; genus DSYU01. The sequence continues at coordinate 18,007 of CAYTHO010000014.1, read as the reverse complement.
GTTCGCCCCGGCCAGCCCGCATAATGCGCCAGAAAGGGTCATGGCCATCATCACGCTGTTGGAGACCTTCATCCCGGCATAACGCCCGGCAAACGGGTTCGCGCCCACAGTGCGCAGGTCGAACCCGTAAGTGGTTTTGAACAGGAACCAGTAAACCAATGCCGCCACCCCCAGCGCGATAAAAAATCCCAGGTGAAAGCGGATGGGGTCATCGAAAAACTTCGGCAGCATGGCGCTTGGTTCGATCGTTGGGCTGATGGGGTTGAACGAGTTTGGCCGTTTCATCGGGCCGCTGAGCAGCCAGTCGCTCAGGCGGAAGGCAATGTAGTTCATCATGATCGTGTTGATCACTTCATGCCCGCCGACCTTGGCTTTCAGCCAGCCAGGGATAAACCCCCACAGCCCTCCGCCCAATGCGCCCGCCAGCAGCGCCAGCGGAATATGGATGATGGGCGGCAGGCCCTTCACCGCGTACCCCACAAAGGCGGAGAAAATGGCGCCCATGAAGATTTGCCCTTCCGCGCCGATGTTGAACACGCCAGAGCGGAACCCCAGCGCCACTCCCAGACCGGCGAAGATGTAGGGAGTGGAGGTCACCAGACTTTCCAGGAAGGGATTGAAAGCCCGGCGGATTTCCAGTGCATCGCCGCTGCCCAGGGCATTGACGATCCGCACCGGATCGCCAAGCGACCCGCTGAACAGCGCGCCGTAGGCTTCCGCCACCACCCGCAGCGCTTCTCCCAGCCCGGCAAAGAGCCCGCGCCCGAAGGCTGCATAAACGGTCTCTGTAGTAACAATAATGAAGAGCGCGCCGAGGATCAATCCGGTCAGCACGGCCAGGATGGGCACCCGGATGGTCTGCCAGACCCCTCGCCGTTCGCCGTCGCTGCGCCGGTTGATCTCCTCCAGGAGCACTTTCCCGCTGTCGCCTCCCGTACCGGCCCCCTTTGCCGCCGCCTGCCCCGTTTCTGGGGTGTGAGCGGTATTGTCAACCACGCTGGAGTCTGCCTTTTGCTGCTCGGGCTCGCCAGGCTGCCCGGCAGTCGGGTCGTTGGGCCCTTGTGGGTTGCTCATAATGCACCTCCATTGTGGATTTCATCTTTGCCGGTGACCTCTCCAGCCTGCTGCCGGGCCTGCTCCATGGGAATGCCTGCCATCAGCAGGCCAATGTAGTTCTTCCTGGCCTCCGCGGATGGCACGACCGCCACAATCTTCCCCCGGTACATCACCGCGATGCGGTCGGAAAGTTGTAGGATCTCATCCAATTCCGTAGACACCAGCAGTACGGCAATACCTGCGTCTCGTCTTGCCAGGATTTGCGAATGGATATATTCAATGGAGCCTACATCGAGGCCGCGCGTAGGCTGCGCCGCGACCAGAAGCTGGATGGGCCGCGACAGCTCGCGAGCCACAATCACCTTCTGCTGGTTGCCGCCCGAGAGCGACCCAACCGGGGTAAGCGGGCCTGGCGTGCGGACGTCAAAGCTCTCGATCTCCCGCACCGCATTCTCCAGGATGGGCTTCTCATCCATCACCACCCCTTTCGCAAAAGGCGGCTTATAGTAGGTGTTCAGCACCAGGTTTTCGGCAACCGGGAAGGTCAGCACCAGTCCATCTCGCTGGCGATCTTCGGGGATGTGCGCGCTGCCCAGCTCGGTGATCTTGCGCGGGTTGGCGAAGGTGGTATCCTCGCCCAGCAGGGTTACCTTTCCACTGACGGGTACGCGCAGGCCGGTCAGTGCTTCCACCAGCTCGGTCTGTCCATTGCCCTGCACCCCGGCAATCCCCAGCACTTCACCGGCGCGCACATCGAATGAAACTCCATCCACGGTCACCTGGCGCGTCTCGTCCGCGACGACCAGGTTTTCAACTTTCAGCACGGCTTCTCCCGGGTTGGCTGGCTTGCGTTCCAGCTCCAATTGAACGGCGTGGCCCACCATCATCTCGGCTAACTGGTTCTGGTCGGCTGCCTGCGGCTGCACCGTGCCAATCACCTTTCCGCGCCGGATCACCGTGATCCGGTCAGAGACATCCAATACCTCGCGCAGCTTGTGCGTGATAAAGATGATTGATTTGCCCTGCTGCGCCAGCGAGCGCATAATCTGAAACAATTCGTCTGCTTCCTGCGGGGTCAGCACGGCGGTTGGTTCATCGAAGATCAATATATTGGCATTGCGGTACAACAGCTTAATGATCTCAACCCGCTGCTGAACGCCCACCGGAAGATCTTTTACATAACTATCCGGATTGACCTCCAGGTTGTACTGCCTGGAGATGGCGCGGATGCGCGCAGCCGCGGATTTGCGGTCCAGGATACCCCCTGTCCGGGTGGATTCTTCACCCAGCATCACATTTTCGGTTACCGTGAATACCGGGATGAGCATAAAGTGCTGGTGGACCATACCAATCCCACTCGCGATTGCTTCACCGGGCGAGTGAACCTTTACTGGTTTTCCATTAACGGCGATTTCTCCCTCGTCGGGTTGGTATAACCCGTAGAGAATGTTCATTAAGGTGGTTTTGCCAGCGCCGTTTTCCCCCAGCAGAGCGTGGATTTCCCCCTGCTCGAGAGTAAGATCGATATGATCATTCGCCAGTACACCAGGGAACCGTTTGGTAATCCCACGTAATTCCAAGATAGGAGTCATGGAGTAGCTCCAGGCGGGAAAATGATTTGATTAGATTGTATCATAAGAAAAAAGGAGCGGTCCGCAATGGAACCGCTCCTTTTTTCTTGATATTTTTTCGTATTATTTGGCGTTCGGATTAACTTTTACTTTGCCGTCCAGGATATCTTTCTTTACCTGTTCGACTTTGGCTTTCAGGTCAGCCGGAACAGCGCCAGCGATGGTGCCCAGGCCAACGCCACCGTTCTGCAGCGTGCCGCTGTAGATGCCGCCCTTGAAGTTCCCGTCAACCACGGACTTCATCGCATCGTATACCGCCACATCCACCATCTTGGAAACTGAGGTCAGCACGATGTCTTTGTAGTTGGCCGCACTCACGGTCCAGTCGGTGTCCACGCCGATGATCCAGGCGTTGCCAGCGGCCTTGACCGCTTCGGCGGCGCCCAGGCCAACCGGGCCAGCCACGGGCATGATGATGTCCGCGCCTTCGTCCATCAGGTTCTGCGCCGTGGATTTACCCTTGTCGGTGTTGCTGAAGTCGCCGGTGAAGGAGCCAGCCCCGGCCACGGGGTCCCAACCCAGAACTTCCACGTTCGTACCGTTCTGTTCGTTGTAGTACTTCGCCCCGTAATAGTAGCCATCCATGAAGATGGTTACGGTCGGGATCTGCATGCCACCGAAGGTGCCGATCTTGCCGGTCTTGGTCATGCCAGCGGCCAGGTAGCCAGCCAGGAAGCCCGCCTGGTCCGTGGCGAAGGTCAGTCCGAGAACGTTCGGGATGGTCGGATCGTAAGCGAAGTCGACGATGGCGAAATTCTGGTTCGGATTTTTCTCCGCGGCGGCCTTGGTGTCATCGCCCAGCAGGAAGCCAACGGTCACGATCAAATCGCATTTTTCTTCAATGAAGGCATTGATGTTCTTGGCATAATCCGTCTGCTGCGTTGACTCAAGGTATTTTGCTTCAACGCCTAGTTTTGCTTTCGCATCTGTGGCGCCTTTCCACGAAATGGCATTGAACGATTTGTCGTCCACGCCGCCGGTATCGGTCACTTCGCAGATTTTCTTGCCGCCTGCAGCTTGTTGAGCGGCGGGCTGGCAAGCAGTGAGAGCCAATGTGGCGATCATGATAATCGCCAAAATCAAGGACATCTTTTTCAACATGTTTCTTCTCCTATTTCATCGAGGTGAAAAAAAGGAATCAGGGGGTTTCACGTCTCTCTACCCAGGATACGCCATTAGTATATCCCCGTTTATGGGCTGTGACAAGGAAAAATTGATGACTGAATGTCACCTGTCCTGTAGCTTTTCAGTATTGCCGGGCTTATAATGGATCTGGTAAGTTCATTATTTTGTGCGGCAGTTTATCAATTGATCTGATCGCCTCGGATCAAACCGCCGTCTTCCCGGCGATCAAGGCAATTCAAGGGGGCGTTGAAGTTGTAAACCTAGTATTTCTGTCTGTATAATCATATTGTCTTCTGATTCTGGCCCTTTTCGCTGCGGGGTTCGCGCAGAGGTTGATATGGAAAGAAGGGATGCGTATAGATGACTGATTGTGCAGAGCTGGAAATTGGATTGTACCGGGCAGGGGCGCAGTGCTATACAATGCGTTCCCGTTTTTGGCAGCCAGGCAGCGCTGAAGAAAGCAACCTGGGTCTCAGCCCCACCGCACAGGCAGCCATCGATTTCGCGGAGCTGCTTACCTTACAATCCAACCCGCAGTCCTACGGGCAGCGCCTTTCGGAAATGCTGTTCGCCGATCCCTCCGCCCGTGCCGCGTTTGGCCAGGCCCGCGCCCGCGCGGATGCCTTGAAAGTCCCTCTACGGCTGCGCCTGTACTGTGACCCCGCCGCTGGCGAGCTTCACGAGCTGTTTTGGGAAACCCTCATCGACCCCGACCCCAACCGCCGCACCCGCTTGAGCGCGGATGAGAATATGCTCTTCTCCCGCTTCCTCAGCAGCGCCAATTTGCAGCCATTTACCCCGCCCGAAACAGCCCGCCTGCGCGCGCTGGTGGTTGTCTCCAGCCCTACCAACCTGGATACATCTCAATTCGCGTCTATCGACCCGGCTCGCGAGCTGCAGCGCGCGCAGTCCTGCCTGCCCGATATCGATATCGCCCCGCTGGCGGGTGGGGGTAAGGCAACCCTGGCGGGCCTGTTGGACGGGCTGCGCGGCGCGGGTACGGGAGAGAACGCGCAGGCGGTGGACATTCTCTACCTGGTTGCCCACGGGTACGTAAACCGCACTGCTGGCCCGTCTATTTTGCTGGAGAGGCCGGACGGCAAGGGCGAATCGGTAGCAGTCGACCGCCTGGTCCGCGAATTAAAATCCCTGCGCAGCCTCCCGCTGCTGGCCGTGCTGGTATCTTGCGAAAGCGCCGGGTCGATGAACGGTTCTCCCGGCGGCGTGCTGCAGGCCCTTGGCCCGCAGCTTGCCCAGTGCGGCATACCCGCTGTGCTGGCCATGCGCGGTAGCGTATCTTTCCCCACCATCGACCAGTTCCTGCCGGCCTTCTTCAAAGAGCTGGCCCGCGATGGGCAGATTGACCGGGCCCTGGCCGCCGCGCGCAGCCTGGTGCGGGACGAGGACGGCTGGTGGATGCCGGTGCTGTTCAGCCGCCTGCGCGACAACCAGTTGATGCAGCCCCCGCCCCTGGCCCGCCCTATCGAATGCCTGCCGTTTGAGCCGGAAACGATATACATTCCCCCCGGCATTTTTCAGATGGGCCGCGATGGCGCCGAAGATGTGCCATCTTGGGAAAAGCCACGCCACCCAGTCAGCCTGCCGCCCTATCGTATTGGGAAATACCCGGTTACCAACCGCCAGTTCTTCGACTACGTCCGCCAGACCGGCGCCCTGGTGAACCCCGAATCGGGTTGGGACGGCCAATCTCCGCCTCCAGACCGCCTGGACTGCCCCATCATCGGCGTGACCTGGTATCAGGCCCTGGCATACTGTGACTGGTTGAGCAAGGTAACCGGGCGTACGTATTCCCTGCCGACCGAGGCGCAGTGGGAAAAAGCCGCCCGCGGCGTGGATGGCTGCCTGTATCCCTGGGGAAATGACTGGCAGCCGGATCGCTGTAATGCCGACCCACAGCACATCACCCCGGTGGATCGCTTCCCCCCGCAAAACGAGTACGGCATCTGCGATATCGTTGGAAATGTGCGCGAGTGGACCCTTTCTTTGTGGGGTGAAAGCCCAGCCCTTCCACGTTATGTTTACCCCTGGGCAGAGGATGAGCGTAATAATCCCCGGGCCAGCGCGCTGGTGCGGCGCATTTTCCGCGGTGGTATTACCGACAATCCCGTGGAAATGACCTGCACGCTCCGCGGCGGTTTTGACCCGCATAAATCGGGGCCGCCTCGCAAGCGCCATGGGTTTCGGGTTGTGATGGAGGCCGCTTCTTAGCAGTTGGGTTATCAGGAGGGAGAATCAATGGTGATGAAGCGCGGTCAGAATGTAAAAATGTTCCTGAGCCAGACCATGGCCCCGGAGAACGATGAGGAACGTTTCTGGAGCAACCTTGTCAACCGTATTGGCAATGGCCAGGTGATCCCCATTATTAGCAACAGCATGATCTATGATCTGGTTTTCAGCAAAGCCCTGGGTGAGGAACCCGCGCCAGGCGCCGGTGAAGATCCGGCGGAAGAAGAACCGGTCATGAAAATGAATGTCACCAACATGCTATCCATGGCCTGGGCCAGCGAAACAGTCTACCCGCTCACCGACAGCCAGGACCTTCCCCATGTTGCCCAGTTCGTCCGGTCTAAGTCCCGCTCGCCAATGGATGTCAAAGAAGAGTACATTGCCTTTATCAAAAACGCGCTGCTCTCGTACGCTTCTCAGGTTGGCGCCGGTGGGGATCGCATCGAAGAACTGCGCGAAGGGCTTTCCGAATACAGCTTCGCTGACCTGGCCGTTCAGGAGCTTTCTCTGTTGAGCTTTGGCCCCGGCTGTACCGATCCGTTGAGCATTCTGGCCGGCCTGCCCCTACCGATCTATATCACCACCTGCTACCACGATGTGCTGGAAAAGGCCCTCAGCGCTATGGGCAAACAGCCCATCACTCAGGTGTGTTTATGGTCTGGGCAGATTCCGCAGCTGCGCGACGAGCATCGCCTATTGGATACCTTTGAGCCTTCCCCGCAGCGCCCGCTGGTATATCACCTCTTTGGCCTCGATTGTTACCCGCTGACCATGGTGCTCACTGAAGACGATTTCCTCGATTTCCTGGTTGAAGTCACCCTGGATCGCGGCACCACCCGCTCCATTATCCCGGCTTACCTGCAAAGCGCCCTGGCGGTCTCATGGCAAATGCTGCTCGGCTACCGCCTCCCCGATTGGGACTTCCGCACCCTTTTTCGCGGCATCATCAAATCCGGCGAAAAGCGCAATGCCGCTTTCCTGAACACCATCATCCAGCTTTGCCTCCGCGACCAGTACGAGCTGCCCGGCGGCCCAACCAGCCTGCAGTACCTCGACCAGGCGCAAAAGTACCTGCAGGATTACTTCAATCCCCTGTCCTTTGAAATCCGCTGGAGCGATCCGGGTGGTTTTCTCAGTTCCTTGCAGAGTGAATGGCGCGCCAGGAGGCAAAGATGACCCAGCAGCCCACCCAACCAGAGCCGAACGGACCGGACCCAATACCCCAGGTGCCGGTCACCGCGCTGGGCGAGCAAACCGTCCGCCGCCTGCAGGCCCTGCCGAACCCCTATGTCGGCCCGCGCCCGTTCACTTCCGCCGAGCGTGACCGCTTCTTTGGCCGCGAGCAGGAAGCCAACCAGCTTATCCCGTTGATCATCGCCGAGCGCCTGGTCCTGTTCTACGCCACCTCCGGGGCAGGGAAAAGCTCCTTGATCAACGCGCGCCTGGTTCCCGGCCTCATGGAACGCAATTTTAAAGTCCTTACGGGCCGGGTGGGCGGGCAGTTGGCGGAAGGAACCCAGGCGGATAATATATTCATCTATAACCTGCTGCTTAGTTTTGAACGCAGCGAGCGCGGCAGCCTTCCGCCCGCGGACAGCCTTGCGCACGTGACCCTGGCCGATTACCTTGCCAATCTCGACATGGAAGCTCCCGCCGAAACCGCTCCCGCCCCGGCCAGCCCCGGAGCGGAAGGAGAGTCCGCCAGGCTGCTGGTCGACGCACCGCAGACCATTGGCGGGCTCCAGCCCCTGGCCCTGATCATTGACCAGTTCGAAGAGATCTTCACCACCAATCCGGGCGCATGGAACCAGCGCGCGGCATTTTTCCAGCAGATCAGCGAGGCTTTCCAGGCCGATCCCTACCTGTGGATCGTATTCTCGCTCCGCGAGGATTACCTGGCTTCCCTCGATCCGTACGCCGAGCTGCTGCCCGGTAAGCTGCGCGCGCGTTTTTACATGCAGCGCATGGGCTATTCTGCCGCATTAGAGGCCGTTTGCCGTCCAGTTGAGAAACTGCGCCCCTTTGAGGATGCCGCCACGGAGGAACTGGTCAGGAGCCTGAGCCTGATCAACGTGGGCAAAGATCAGAATAACAACCCGATCTACCGCCCCGGACAGTTCATTGAACCCGTGCAGCTCCAGGTGGTCTGCTACCAGCTCTGGGAAGACCTGCGCAACCGCCCGGGAAAATTCATCACCACCGATGACCTGTTCAGCCTGGCAAAGGGCAAAGACCTGGCCCAGTTTATCTCCACCGCGCTGGCCAATTACTACGTCCAGTCCATCCACGAGGTCATGAGTCTCTATCCGGATATCCGCGAGCGCCGGCTGCGGGATTGGTTCTCGCACGAGCTGATCACGGAAACCGAAACGCGCAGTTCGGTTCGCCAGGGCAGGACCACCACCGGGGCGTCGCCCAACGATCTGCCCAATCCGGTAGTGAGAACGCTTCAAGATCGCTTCATCGTCCGCGCTGAAATACGCGGGGATAATACCTGGTACGAGCTGTCCCACGATCGTTTTGTCGGCCCTATCTTACAGTCAAACCGCGAGTGGTACGACAAAAACGCTCGCCCGGTGGAGATAGCCGCGAAAGCCTGGTTCGACACGGGCCAGGACCCGGCCCGCCTTTTGGATGGGCGCCAGCTCCAGGAGGCGCTGGACGCACTGCGCGATACCCCCGAAGACATTAGCGACCAGGCAAAGGGCTTTATTGAAGCCAGCCAAAAAGCAGCCGGCAGCCGCCAGAAACGGCGCCAGCGCGTGGTAGCCATTCTGGCCAGCCTGCTCATTCTTGTGCTGTCTGCCCTGACGCTCTTCTCTCTACAACAGTCGCGGGCGGCCACAACAAGCGCGGCGGAGGCCAACATCCAGCGCGTCACGGCCAATGTCGCCAGCACGCAGGCTAACCTGCAGCGTTCAACCGCTGAAGCAGCCAGCGAGCTCGAAGCACAGCAGCGCTCCACTGCCGAAGCAGCCAGCGCCATGGAGGCTGGCCTGCGCCAGGCAGCGGAGTTCGCGCGCAGTACCGCCGAAGCTGCTAAAGACCAGGCTGAGCTGGCCCGCATTGCGGCGGAGAAAGACCGCGATGCTGCGATTACCGCCAAGGAAACCGCGCAGGCCGCCTCCAATCAGGCCCAGGGCGCCCGCCTTTCTTCTTTGTCCGATTACTACCGCAGTAACAAGCTCGACCTCAGCCTGCTGCTGGCAGTTCAGGCGGTGCGGGTATCCAATGACGACTGGCAGGCCCAGCGCGCGTTGTTCGCCAGCATCCAGCGCGGGTTAGAGACCCGCATCAGCCTGGCAGGTTTAGCCTGGCGTACCCAATCCAGGCCAAACAGCGTGGCCTTCAACCCCGATGGTTCCCTACTGGCAGTCAGCAGCACCGGAAACGTTGATTTATGGTACACAATCGACCAGCGCCAGGGTCCCCAAATACCAGCCGGTTTCACGAACGATTCCGTTGTGTTTGATGTGGACTTTGACTCAACGGGGCAGTACCTTGCCCGTGCTGGTGGCGATGGCCGGGTGCGGGTCTGGAACATGTCTACCAACGCAATCCACGAATACAAACCGTTCAGCGGGCTGTACACCAGTGTGGTCTCCGTCGCCTTCCAGCCAGGTGGCGATTTAATGGTAGCGGGCACGGACCGGTCTCCAACCAATGGCAAAGGCCTGCTGGTTTTCTACGATTATAAAAAAGAAATTCTGCTGGGCACCGAAGACTGCGGTAATTATGCCTGCCATGCCCTGGCCTGGTCTCCTGACGGCAGTATGCTGGCTGTAGGGAGCCAGGGCGGCACCCTGCAGGTTCGGGAAGCAAAACGCTACCAGAAGCTGATGGAAGTGAATCGCGCCCACGTTGGCGAAATCACCGGGCTGGCCTGGTATCCCAACGGGCACCAGTTGGTATCCGGCGCGGTCGATCAGCGCCTGGTGAAGTGGGATATCTCCGAGCGGAAGATCGTCAACCAAACCACCAGCCAGAATACCCCCATCATCACCAGCATGGCGCTCAGCCCGGATGGGCGCTTCCTGGCAGTTGGGATCAGTGACAAAAACAAATGGTTTGGCCTTTGGGACGCGGAAAGCCTGACCAGGTTGGATTACCAGATAAAGGGGCATTCGCAGGTCGTCTCCTCGGTGGCATTTCACCCGCGCGGAACGCAGTTTGTTACCGCCGGTTTTGATGCCGTCATCAACCTGTGGAATTTTGAGCCGGTTGATTCACTCAGTCATATTTTGATGAATTTAAACAATACGCGGGTAGAAAGCATGCTGCCAGGCAGCGACGGCAAATTAAACTTCGCGGGCGCCGAAGGCTCAAACGACCTGGTAACGATTGCCGAAGGGATGGAAAAACCTGTTGCTGTAAAAATACAGCACTCAGGTTTTGAGCTGGCAGCCATGGAAGGGCAGGTATGGGCGCTGGTAGGGAAAACGGACGGTAAAGTCGCATTTCTTGATCCGCAAACGGGTAAGCCCGTGCGCGACGAGATCAAACTGTCCAACGGCTCCGTTCGCAGCCTGGCTGCCAGCCCGGATGGTCATCTGCTGGCGGCTTCCATTTGCGTGGTGGGCCAATCCTGCGGGCAGATCAGAATTTGGGATTTCCGCGCCAATCAGCTTGTGGATACAGGCGAAGAACTGGCCCAAATCACCCTGGGCGATGTGACCTCCCTGGCCTTTGGCTCCGAAACGTTTGCCGCTTCTCCCAATAAGCCGGTCTACGGCACGGGTTCCCAGGTGCTCGCGATTGGCAACGCAGCCGGCAGCATTTACTTATATCATCTCAACAGCAAGCAGGTGACCCAGGTGGTGACTGAAGGACTCAACTTGCAGTCCACCGCCAGGGTGGTCACCAGCCTGGTATTCAGCCCGGATCAGAATATGCTGGCAGCCGGCTTCAAAGATGGCCGCATTGCGCTGTGGGAGGCTTCCTCTGGTAGCCCCATCGGTGAATTTATCGAGCGCGCCAATGGTGAAGTTACCGGCCTTTTGTTCCGTAAAAACCCAGATGGGCTGTGGTACCTCCTCTCTGTATCCAGCCAGGGAGAAGTGCGCGAGTGGATGGCGGATCAGCAGGCCTGGATTGCCCGCGCCTGCCAGTTAGCCGGGCGCAATCTGGATGAAGCTGAAAAAGCAAAATTTATGATCTCGGGCGGCGCGCAGGCTGACGTTTGCCCGGCAAAGTAAACGGAGCGGTATGAGTAACCTCAATCTGTATTATCGCGTTATGCGTAAATTGAACCCGCGCATCGCCAGCAATTACCAGAAGGGCTTTGGCCCAACCCGTGTGGTCCTGCTGCTCACCACCATCGGGCGTAAATCCGGACTGCCGCGCACTACCCCGTTGCAGTATGAAGAAATCGATGGGAAGTTTTACCTTGGCTCCGCGCGCGGCGCGAATGCGGATTGGTACCGGAATATTCAGACCTGCCCCCAGGTGACCGTCCAGGTGCGCGACCGCACTTTTAACGGCATCGCCGAGCCAGTAACCGACCCTGGGCGCATCGCCGAGTTTTTGGAATTTCGTCTCAAGCATAACCTTTTCATCGGCCTGGTCATGCGCCTCGAAGGCCTGCCCTGGCGCTACACCCGCACTGACCTGGAACGCTTCGCCGCCCAGAAGACCATGGTGGTCATCCGGCCTGCGTAGGCAGGCGCACTGCTTGAGCAGATCTGCGGCAGGACCTTATTTTGTTTCAGCTTTTTGACTCTTTGCCTCGCCTCTGCGCACCCCGACCATCATCACCAGCGCCATTGCCATAAAAATAGGCCCAATCACCATAACCGAGTTGTAATTCCGGTTCGTGGCCGCCACGATCCAGCCGTTGATATTCGGCCCGGCAATCGCCGCCAGGGTGGAGAACAGGTAGTACAGCCCGGTATAGGTGCCGATTTTGACGTCTTCTGTCATATCGACCACCATTGGCAGTGAATTGACGTTGATCAAGGCCCAGGAAGCCCCCGCCAGCATCAGGATGAAGCTGATGGAATAAATCTGTCCCAGTCCAAATACCTTGCCCATTGGGATGGTCAGGGTTTCTTTCGGCAGCACGAACATCGACAGCATCAGCGCGGACATCAGTACGATGCCGGTCATAATGGTCTTGCGCCGTCCAAACCGCGCTCCAATGTAGCCCGCTGGTAGGGCAAATAACACGAAGATCAAAGAAAGGTGCCCCAGCAGCCGGGCCCCGGCTCCACCCTCCAGCCCCAGGTGATTCTGCGCGTAAAGGGTGAAGAAAGCCTCGATGGCGTTGTACGCGACGAACCAGAAGAAAATCGCCAGCAGAATGCGCAGGGCGCTCTTGTCGGGGTCGTTGAAAACATCTTTCAGCGATTGCCACAGGCTGGGCTTTTCCTCGGCGGGGGTATCGCTCTCTTGATTAACCTTCGGCTCTTTGATAAAGATGAAAACCAGCACTGCCGCTACAACCACCAGCGCGGAACCCATCCAGAACGGGTAAGCCGGGTTCATATCAAACAGCGTGCCGCCGCCCAGCGTGGCGATGATCGAGCCCAGCCCGCCCATCAGGTTGATAATGCCGTTGGCCTGCGAGCGGAAAGGGGAAGGGGTAATATCCGGCATCAGCGCCACCACCGGCGTGCGCCAGAAAGCCATCGAGAGCAGCAGCGTGCTGGTGCAGGCTACAAACAGCGGCAGCACCCCCGCCAGCGGGATCAGCCCAAAGACCACCGCGCCCACCGGCGCCCCAATGAGAATGAACGGCATGCGCCGACCAATCGGCGTGCGCAGCCGGTCTGACCATGCCCCTACGGCTGGCTGAATAAAGAACGCCGCGATGTTGTCCAGCGTCATAAAAAACCCGATCCAGCGCGGGTCCAGCCCGAATTTGTTCTCCAGGAACAGCGGCACGAAGGAGTTGTACACCATCCAGATTACTGAAACGCCAAAGAAACCGAAACCGAGCAGGAACGTTTTTCCATAGTTAGGGCGCATGTTTTTTCCTTATCTTATGGTGTGAGACTTAGGAATGATTGTAGTATGAAACGCGAATTGCCGGTACTATATTTCTTCAATCAGATGTTCTTCAGGGATGCCGTCTCTGGCCACTTTTTCCAGAAACTTGCGGTCTTTCTCACTCAGTTCCGCGCTTTCTAGTAAATCCGGGCGCTTGCGCAGCGTGCGCAGCAGCGATTGTTCCCTGCGCCAGCGGTTGATCTCGGCATGGTTGCCCGAGAGCAGCACCGGAGGGATTGTCCATCCTCGGAACTCGGGCGGGCGGGTGTAGTGCGGGTATTCCAGCAGCCCGGTGGCATGCGAGTCGTCAAAGGCCCCATCCGGGTCGCCCAGCACGCCGGGGATCAGCCGGCTGATCGCGTCGATCAGCGCCAGCGCCGGAAGCTCGCCTCCGGTCAGCACAAAATCGCCAATCGAGACCTCGTCGGTTACCAGGTGCGTGCGCACCCGCTCATCCACGCCTTCATACCGCCCGCACAGCAGTCCCAGTCGTGGATGCTGAACCAGTTCTTGCGCCACCTTTTGCGTAAACGGGCGCCCCTGCGGCGTCAGCAGGATCACCGGGCAGTTCGGCGGCGCGCCCAGCACCGCTTCCACCGCGGCGAAAATGGGCTGCACTTTCATCACCATCCCGCCGCCCCCGCCGTAGGGGGGCTCGTCGGTAACGTGGTGTTTATCAGGCGCCCATGCGCGGATGTCGTGCACGTTCACCGTCACCAGCTCGCGCTCGCGCGCCCGCTGCAGGATGCTTTCTTCTAAGTACGGCGTTATCAAGCCAGGGAAGAGAGTAAACACATCAAAATGCATGGTTTGATTTTAACATAGAAGGAGATGAACCATTCGATCTGTCTATCCGTCACCGGGTCACCCATGAACCATTTTCCTGTTCGCCGATTCACCTGCCAAATGATCAACTGCTCGCTCTTCATCGATCGACTTTTCGCTAATCCCCAACCCCTTTTTTTTATTTGACCAATTCCTGACTCAAGTGGTAAGATCAAAATATGTACCTTCGTGGATCTAGTTGGAGTATGTCGCGCAAGCGCAAACGCAGCAGCCCGCTGCGCCTGGTCTTTTTGATTGCCCTGGTTGCCGGGGCTGTTTACGTGAACCGTTTCGTGGTGCCTACCACGCAGCCGCTGTTTATTGCTACCCCCACGCCTACCCGCGCGCCTGAGTCTTTCCTGAACGAAGCCGCTGATCTGATCCAGAAAGGCAAGATCAACCAGGCCATCGAAACTTACAAACAGGCCGTCAGCGCCGACCCAAGCAATCCCAACGTATTCGTCACCCTGGCCCGCTGGCAGGTTCTGTACGGCGATTACCAGGGCGCCATGGAAAACGTGCAAAATGCGCTGCTGCTCAATCCCAATCATGCCCTGGCGCACGCGGTCATGGGCTGGATCATGGGCAAAAACGGCGACTTCGGCGGCGGTCAGGTGGAAATCGATACCGCCCTCGACCTCGACCCCAACAGCGCGCTGGCCTATGCCTACCTGGCAGAAATCTATAAAGATATGATCGACGCGGGCGAAGAGGATATCAACACCCGCGACCAGATTGGCCCGGTTTCAAAAAAGGCCATGGAGCTAGACAGCACCCTGCTGGAAGTGCGCCGCGCGCGCGGCCTGGTGCTGGAAGTAACCGGCAATTATGATGAAGCCGTCAAGGAATTTGAAGCCGCGGTGGCGATGAACGAAAACCTTTCCGACCTGCACCTGGCCCTGGGACGCAATTACAATGCCGCCGAAATTTATGATAAAGCTGAAACCGCCTTTGGCCGGGCCATTGCCTTGAAACCGGATGACCCTGAGGCCTATTACGAACTGGCGCGCATGTACCTCAAAACCGGCGATTTCGGCAAAGGCACCCAATACTCAGAGCAGGCCGTCGAGAAAGACCCGTCCAATCCATTCCTCCACAGCCTGGTGGGTTCGTTCTACTATAAAACGGGTGATTATAAAACCGCCATCCGTTCCTTCCAGTTGGCCGTAAACGGCGGGATGACGGAAGAAGGTGTGCGCGTCGAGCAGGGCATCCCGCTGGATAAGTCGCAAGCCTCGATCAATCTCTACGCTCGTTATGGCCTGGCGCTTGCCAGGAACGGCCAGTGTGGTGAAGCCCTGCAGGTTGCCAAGCAGTTCGCCGAGGTAATCCCTGAAGATCAGGATGCCATGTACAATGCCCAGGTGATGATCGACACCTGCCGCGAGCAGGCCAACAACCCGCTTCCCACCGAAACTATCTCCGAATCGACAGCTACGGAGATTCCGAAACCGTAATAGTATTTATTGCATGGTATTTACGAAGTAAATGCCATGCAATAAAAAAGAAAAATTCATGCCCCCAAGATATCTATTCCGCCGCCAGCGGCAGTGGTACTCCAGCCCCCTATATATCTTTTCCCTGGTCCTGCTGATCATTGGCGGGTTGTTCGTGACGCAGGGCTTCCGCCGGGGCGAGATCAAGCCGCTCTTTTTGCCCACGCCCACCCCCACCCGCATCGCCAGCTCGTATTCGATGGAAGCGGAAACGCATTTCCAGGCCGGTAACCTGGATGAGGCTATCGCGGCTTATCAAGAGGCCATTTTGATCAACCCCGAAAACGGGCGCCTGTACGCCGAGCTGGCGCGCATCCTTACCTATTCGACCGAATCCCAGATCACCGATAAAGATAAGCAGGCCCGCTACGACCTGGCAGTTCAGGCTGCCGAAAAAGCCATTGAGCTTTCTCCTGAAGACAGCACCGCATACGCCGTTCATGCTTTTGCTTTGAACTGGAATGCCGGGTTTGTGCGGTACATCCAGGGCGATGAGGCGCGCGGCATGGAACTCCTAACCATGGCGGAGCAGTCCATCAATAAAGCGGTTACCCTGGATGAGACCGATGTCTTCGCCCAGGTTGTCTCCGCTGAAATCAAGATCGACCAGCAGCGTTTCGACCAGGCTTATGACTACATCACCCGCGCGCTCAAGCTGGCTCCCAACATGTGGGAAGCGCACCGCGTCTATTCGCTGTACCTGGAGAACCAGGCCGACTATCTCGGCGCGATCGAGGAGCTGGAAACAGCGTTGTCCCTGGCGCCCAATATGACGTTTCTATATATCAAGCTGGGCATGTCCTACCGCAGCCGTGGCCTTTCTTCCTGGAACAGCCCATCCTTGAGCGAGCAGTACTACAATGAGGCCATCCGCTATTTCGCCCTGGCAGCCCAGCGCAACGAGCAGTTGGGCATCACGGACCCGCAGCCCTATATCGGCATCGGTCGTGCATACGCCCAGCTCGGAGAATTCTTCGTTGCCTCAATTAACATGAATAAAGCCCTGCAGTATGACCCCACCAACCCCAGCGTATACGCCCAGCTTGGCATGGTGTACCGCCAGGCGCGTAACTATGAAGATGCCATCAGCGCCCTGAAGTGCGGCTTGCGCGGCTGCTCTGAAGTAGAAAGCTGCCAGTTGAGGGAAGGACAGGATGAATGCGACCCGCCCATTTCGATCACCGGCATGGAGCTTTCTTCCAGCACCCTGGTGTATTATTACACCTACGCTTCGCTCCTGGCTGGCATGTACCTGCCCCGCGACCCAACCCGCTCCACCTACTGCACCGAAGCCACAGCCCTCATTCGCGATATCCGCGCCTCCACCTTTGGCAGCGACCCAACCGTAATCAGCATCCTCGATGAAAGTGATTCGATCTGCAAAACGATGACGTCCGGCTCCACCAGCGCCACCGCCACACCTTCTGGAAAGCCCTCGCCAACACCCATCCACACCCCCACGCTTCTCCCTACCCCTAACACCTTGGAAACCGCCGCGCCATAAGCGAATCCATCTTGCTATTTACCAATCCCCAATCCCTAATCCCAAATCTCATCTCCCTTCTATCAGAAATTTGTAAGAACCTTCCTTTCCCCTCTTGACTTTCACCTCAAACACAGTTAATATTGGATCGGTTTTAGCACTCATGTATATAGAGTGCTAAAATGATCACCACCTACTCTATAACCCTAACCTTTTGCAGGAGGAATTCGTATGGCACTCAACCTTAAACCTTTGGGCAGCCGTGTCGTGGTTGAGCCGATTGAGCAGGAAGATATCACCGCCAGTGGTATTGTTCTGCCCGAAACGGCCAAGGAAAAACCCCAGCGTGGCAAAGTTCTCTCGGTTGGCCCTGGCGACCGCGATGAAAATGGCAAGCGCATTCAGATGGACGTTTCCGTTGGCGATATCGTTCTATTCGCCAAATATGCTGGGACAGAGATCAAGCTGGATGGCAAAAAACTCTTAATCCTGCGCGAAAGCGACCTGCTTGCAATCGTTGAAGGTTAACCCCTTTAGAACTTATTTCCTCAAGATATTCGAAGGAGATTGAACTATGCCTGCTAAACAACTTGTTTTTGGTGAAGATGCTCGCCGCCGCCTGAAGAACGGCGTCGATGTTGTTGCGAATGCTGTTGCCACCACCCTTGGCCCCAAGGGCCGCAACGTTGCTCTCGATCGAAAGTTCGGTTCCCCCACCATCACCCATGACGGCGTGACGGTTGCCAAAGAAATCGAGCTGGAAGACCCCTTTGAGAATATGGGCGCTCAGCTTCTGAAAGAAGCCGCCACCAAGACCAACGACATCGCCGGAGACGGCACCACCACCTCCACCGTCCTGGCCCATGCCATCGTCACCGAAGGCCTCAAGAACCTGGCCGCTGGCGCCAACCCCATGCTGCTAAAGCGCGGCATCGAAGCGGCTGCCAAACAGGTTGCCAAATCGATAACCGATATGGCGATTGAAGTGACCACCAAAGAAGAAATCGCCAACGTCGCCAGCATTTCGGCCCAGGACCGCACCATCGGCGATCTGATCGCTGAAGTCATGGACAAAGTTGGTAAAGACGGCGTCATCACCGTTGAAGAATCCCGCGGCCTCGAATTTGAGACCGAGTATGTTGAGGGTATGCAGTTCG
>CAYTHO010000013.1:0-86947 GCA_964437595.1 uncultured Anaerolineaceae bacterium | reverse complement strand
TACCAATCGTTCACGCGGCCTCACTTTTTTCGTAACATAATTTCCTGTACTTCAGAAAGTTTGCCGGCTTCTACCGCCCCGACCACGACCCCCCATGCATTGCCCTATCCCCCTTTATCGTCACTTAACGATTATTTCCCGCCGCGCGGCATTATATCCTTTCTAAAAGTCTCTTTGCTCTTCCTTCGCGCCCTCGCAACTCCCGTTGCGCCTTCGCGGTTATTTCGTCTTTTTCTTCTTGGAGTTTTCTATGCCAAACACCCCCTTCCTATCCCGCCGGGCGCCTTTCTACCAGGACGTCCCCGATGAAAAATGGAACGACTGGCGCTGGCAGCTCAGCCACCGTCTCAACACCGCTGACGATTTCGAGAAAATCTTCCCCCTCACCGACTCCGAGCGCACTGCCCTCAGCGCCCAAAACCTTTTCCGTGTCGAAATCACTCCCTACTACGTTTCTCTCATCGATCCCAATGATCCCAACGACCCCATCCGCCGCCAGGTGATTCCCACCGATTGCGAAATCGTTCCCTTCACCGGCATGATGGAAGATTCCCTCGCCGAAGACCGTCACTCGCCTGTTCCCGGGCTGGTTCACCGCTATCCCGACCGCGTGCTCATGCTCGTCACCACCCAATGCGCCTCCTACTGCCGCTACTGCACCCGCTCGCGCATCGTTGGCGACCCTTCCGCTACTTTCTCCCGCGCCGAGTTCGAGGCGCAGATCGAATATCTCAAGCGCACTCCCCAGGTCCGCGATGTGCTCCTCTCCGGCGGCGACCCGCTCACCATGGCCCCCAAGATCCTCGAAGAGCTGCTCTCCCGCCTGCGTGAGATCCCCCACATCGAGATCATCCGCATCGGCTCGCGCGTGCCGGTCTTTATGCCCATGCGCGTCACCGCTGAGCTGTGCGATATGCTCCAGAAGTACCATCCCCTGTGGCTCAACATCCACGTCAACCACTCCAACGAAATCTCCGCCGAGCTGGCTGAAGCCTGCAATAAGCTCACCCGCGCCGGAATCCCGCTGGGCAACCAGTCCGTCCTGCTCGCTGGCGTCAACGATTGCGTTAACATCCAGAAACAACTCGTCCATGACCTGGTGCGCATGCGCGTTCGCCCGTACTATCTTTACCAGTGCGACCTGGTTGAAGGCGCCGGGCATTTCCGCACTCCGGTTGCCAAGGGCATCGAGATCATCGAAGGCCTGCGCGGGCACACCTCCGGCTATGCCGTCCCCACCTACGTGGTCGACGCCCCCGGCGGCGGCGGAAAGATCCCCGTTGCCCCTAACTATATGATCAGCGCCTCCGATCACAAAGTGGCCCTGCGCAACTACGAAGGCTACATCACCGCCTACGAAGAGCCTATCCAATACCAGCCGCACGATCCCAAAACCTGCAAGCACTGCCAGGCTCGCCGCCTCGAAGCCGGGCAGGAGGGTGTTATGGGCCTGCTCGAAGGCGATTCCCTCGCCATTAAGCCCGAAGGCTTCGATGAGCTCCACAACCGCGGCGGCGGCATGCACCGCCTGCGCGCCGATGCCAACAAATGGCAGCCCCTTGGCATCGGCTCCGGCGAAGATCGCAAAGAATAAGAAATCCGGCGGTGCGTAATTCGGTAACACGGATCGCGCACCGCCTGATCTCCAATCCCCAATCCCTATTCCCCACTCTCCCTCCCCATAGGAGTTCTCCATGCACTACCGCCGCCTCGGTCGTTCCGGTCTAAAAATCAGCGAGATTTCCCTCGGCGCCTGGATCACGTTTGGCAGCCAGCTCGGCGAAGAAGCTGTTGCCGAACTGGTCCACGCCGCTTATGACCAGGGAGTCAACTTCTTCGATAACGCCGATATGAACGCCGGCGGGCAGGCCGAAGAGCTGATGGGCCGCGCCATCGCTGACCTGCCTCGTGAAGCGCTGGTGCTGTCCAGCAAGGTATTCTGGCCCACCATGCCCGGCCCCAACGGGCGCGGCCTTTCCCGCAAGCACATCACCGATTCTGTCATTGCATCGCTGCGCCGCTTGCGCGTCGATTACCTGGATCTCTATTTCTGTCACCGCTACGACCCCGATACCCCGGTGGAGGAGGTGGTTTGGGTGATGAACGATCTCATCCGCCAGGGCAAGGTGCTCTATTGGGGCACTTCCGAATGGGAAGCCTGGCAGGTGGCGGAAGCCGTGGGTGTCGCCCGCCAGCTTAACCTCATTGGCCCGGTTATGGAGCAGCCCCAGTACAATCTCTTCCACCGCCGACGTGTTGAGCTCGAACTGGCTCCCATTGCCCGTGAGTTCGGCCTGGGGCTCACCACCTACAGCCCGCTCTATAACGGCATTTTGTCCGGCAAATATAACGATGGCATCCCCGAGGGCAGCCGCGCCGCCATGCCCGATTATGCCTGGGTGCGCTCCCTGGTGACTCCGGAGCGGGTCGCGATCACCCGCCTGCTCACCCAATTAGCCCAGACCCTTGGCCTTACCACTGCTCAACTGGCGATCGCCTGGGCGCTGCGCCGTAAAGAAGTCTCCTGTGTCATCACCGGCGCCACCAGCCTTGAGCAGCTCGATGAAAACATTGCCGCCTCTGAATATATGGATCGCATGACGGACGATATTCTCGAACAGATCGAGAAAATTGCCGGTAACCTTCCGGAATAATAAATTGACTGCCGGAAAGGTACGCAGTTGTGCCTCCCGGCAGTTTTTTATGCCTCCGGCAGCTCGATCAATATCTTTGTTCCCAGTCCGTACGTTGATTCTGCCCTTACCGTGCCGCCGTGTGCTTCCACCAGCGCCTTGACGATGGCCAGCCCCAGCCCAGATTCCCCTGAGTCAGAGTGCCGCGATTTATCGGCCCGGCGGAAACGGTCAAAAATGAACGGCAGTTCTTCTGCTTCGATGCCTTCGCCGTTGTCTTCGACTGAAAGCACCACCCTCCGGCTGCTGGTGAGCCCTGTACTGGCATCCACGAAAGCGGCAGCCCCGCCTGCTTTGACCGCGCTTGTTGTAAGCGCGCTTGCTGTAAGCGCGATCTCACCTCCGCTGGGGGTATAACGGATGGCATTGTTAATCAGATTGCCAAACACCTGCATCATGCGGTCCTCGTCCACCCGGATTTCTGGCAGCCCGCTTTCCACCGCCACGCGCAGTTGGATTCCCTGCTGCTCCGCCCGGTAGCGGAACGGTGCGGCGGCCTGTTCCAGCAGTTCCCCCGGCGCAACCGGGTGCGAGCGCAGCGGCAGTTCGCCGGCGTCCATCTGCGACAGCATCCGCAGGTCGCCGACCAGTGCTTGCAGCCGCTCGATCTCCGCGTAGATTATGGCCAGCCGTTCGGGCGTGGGCTGAAGCACCCCATCTTGCATCGATTCCACATACCCGGCGATCACCGTCAGCGGCGTGCGCAGGTCATGGGCGATATCTGCCGTCATCTGCCTGCGCAGGTGGTTCACCCTCGCCACCTCTGCGCTCATCTGGTTGAACGCTGAGGCTAACTGTCCAATTTCATCCTTCGAGCTCACCGCCACCTGCTGTTCCAGGTCGCCCTGGGTGATATTCTGCGCGGCCTGGGTCAATGCCTGCAGCGGGCGGATCAGTGTGCGCGCCAGCAGCAGCCCGATTAACAGGGCCAGCACCATTGAGCCCGCCACGGCATACAGCAGCGCTTCGGTCGTGCGCTGCAAGAAGTCTGTCTCCTCCCGGTTGAACTGAGGCGGCAGTTCCGATACCATGATCGTGCCCACCTGTTGCCCATTTACCGTTACTGGCACCCCATCATCCAGTATTTTTTCAGGCAGCACCGACCCAATCGGGTACTGCTGGGGATTATTTGCCACCATCACCTTCCCCTGCAAATCGGCCAGGCCCAAAAAGGTGCGGCGGTCTCCGCTTGGGCCATTATCCGGTGGTCGCTCTGGGTCATAGTTCTGCTTGTCCGGTGTGGGAAAGGCCGTTGAGAAAGCCCGCGGGCGGGTGAGCTGCCCCCAGTTCTCCAGAACCCCATCCCATGAACCGTTCTTGGTGTAGTAATCGGCCAGCGCGGTTTGCAGATCATTGCGCTGCTGTTCAATGATCAGTCGCGTTAAGCGGTCGGCGCTGGTGATGCGGATAAAAACGGCCACCAGCGCAGCAGTGATGATCGCTACCAGCAGGAACGCGAGGGTCAGTTTCCAGAGTAAAGATTTCTTCAGCATGGTTAACTTCTATGGAAACGATAGCCAACGCCAAAAACGGTCTCGATGTACTTCGGGTTGCTGGGGTCATCCTCGATTTTCATGCGCAGGTTGCGCACGTGCACGTTGAGCGTTCGATCCAGCCCGGTAAAGCCGCTGTTCAGCAGGTGGTCCACCATCTGTCCGCGCGTAAAAACTTGCCCCGGCGAGCGCATCAGCACCGCAAGCATGTCAAACTCCAGCGGCGTCAGCGTTACGGGTTGGTTCTTCACCGTAACCGTATGCGTGCCTTGGTCCAGCGTCACATCATCGGTGCGCAGCACTTCCATGCGTTCTTCGCCGCCCGTTGTCCGCCGCAGTATGGCGCGGATGCGCGCGCTCAGCTCGCGCATCCGAAATGGCTTGATGATATAGTCATCCGCGCCCAGGTCCAGCCCCAACACGGCATCCGTTTCTTCTTCCCGCGCGGTGATAATGATCACCGGGGTTTGCCGTTCCTGCCGGTACTGGCGCAGGAACTGGTACCCGTCCATTTTGGGCATCATGATATCCAGCAGAATCAGGTCGGGCTGCTCATGGCGTGCGGTGTACAGCGCCATCTGCCCGTTTTCCGCTGTTACCACGCGAAAGCCCTGCTCCGTCAGGTATTCGCGGATCAACTGGCGTACGCTGGACTGGTCATCAACAACGAGGATCGTGCTTGTCATGCGCCCTCCTGCGCTTTCTGAAACATTGAGAACGTTACTGAATAAAACGCCAAAGGTACGTATAACGAAAATACAGTGTGGTCAGGCGTTTTACTCGAGAAATTCGCCGCGATAAGGAGCTTCTTTGTTAAAACACGTTTGGCGAATTACTCATTCTCCCATAAAATACGACAGCCGTGTTTAGATTTGGTTCAGGACGGGTTAAGATTAAAACGAGATGCCCTGCCGGTCTGGCAGGGCATCTCAATTTCAGCTTCTTAGTTTCGCGCCAAGCTCTTGCTCCAGGCGCTTGATGATCTTCTGCCGCACCTGGGCCGCTTCCGCGTCCGTGAGCGTGCGCTCGAGGTCCTGATACGTCAGCCCATAGGCCAGGCTTTTCTTGCCCGCGCCGATAGCCTCGCTGCGGAACACATCGAACAGGTTGATGCGCGCCAGCGTCTTACCACCTGCCTGGCGGATGACCTGCTCCACTCGCGCCGCGGGCATGTCTTCATCCACGATTACGGCGATATCCTCGAGCACAGGTGGGTGTACGGGCACACTCTGTGTCGTGTAGCGCCAGGGCATCACCGTCATCAGCGCGTCCAGGTCGATGTCTGCGGCCAGCACGGGCGCGCTTCCAGAATCGTAATTCTCCTTGACCAGCGGATGCAGTTCGCCAAACACGCCAACTACTACATCATCCCCGTTTTGGGGAACCACTATCCTGGCAGTCTTGCCAGGGTGGAAAGTGGGGTGCTCTACCGGTTCGTAGCGCGCGCCGGTCACATGTGCCATTTCCAGCAGCGCCTCAATGACCCCCTTGATGTCGAAGAAGTCCAGCGTCGTTTTGCTGGCCTGGTCCCAGGAGGATGGCTGGCGCAGGCCAGTCATTGCAATTGACAGCCGTTTGGGTTCGTCTGGCAGCTCACTGCCTTCCTTGGGCAGGAACACTGGGCCAATCTCGAACAATTCCAGCCGGTCACGCAGGCGGCTGTTGCGTTCCAGCGTATCAAGCGCCGAACTGAGCACGGAACGGCGCATCACCATCCGGTCAGAAGTCATCGGATTCTTCAGGCGCACGTATTCGGCCTGTTCAGCGCCATGCATAGCATCGCTGCCCTTGGGATACAGCAGCGCTTCACGCTCCGGCGTGGTCAGCCGGTAATTGATCACCTCTTGCAGTCCCAACTCCACCAGCGCATCCCGTATCTTCTCTTCTTTATCGAGCAGTTCATTGCTGCGCTGGGGGGGCAGTACGGCGTTCAGGCGGGTTTCCGGAATATTGTGGTAGCCGTACATGCGCGCCACCTCTTCACTCAGGTCCGATATCCCCACCACGGCTTCGCCAATATCGGTGCGGAAGGGCGGTGTTTGCGCAATGACTGCATCGCCTTCCACCCGGCAGCCGAATTCCAGCCGCGTGAGCAGGTCGGCGATATGCTTCGCCGAAAGGCGAACGCCCAGCAAACGCTGGACATCCTGCTCGGTGATCTTCACCAGCGGGTCGTGCGCCGGAAGCGGGTATTCGTCCACCAGGCCCTGGTTGATGGTTCCGCCGCCCCATTCCAACATGCGCTTCAGTCCGAGCCTTACCCCGCTCTCTGCTACCGCCGGGTGAATGCCGCGCGAGAAGCGCCAACCGGCTTCGCTGGTCATCTTCTGTGCTGCCATCGTACGCCGGACGTTGATGTAATTCCAATTCGCGCCTTCCAGAAGCACCTTGCGCGTCTGGTCGGTCACTTCGCTTTCCGCTCCACCCATCACGCCCGCAATGGAGAGCGCCCCGGCTGTATCGCATACCAGCTCGTTGAAATCGTTCAAGGTATGTTCCACGCCGTCCAGAGTGGTCAGTTTCTCACCAGGTTGGGCAGTGCGGGTGATGATGGTGGGGGCTTTCCCGCCGGCCCGCTGGACCAGCACATCATAGTCGAATGCGTGCAGCGGCTGGCCGGTCTCCAGCATCACATAGTTGGTGGCATCTACCACGCAGTTAATCGGGCGCATCCCGGCCAGGCGCAGCCGCCGTTGAACCCAATAGGGACTCGGTTGGATGGTAACATCCTCGATCAGGCCAAGCACGAAGCGCGGGTTTAGCTCTGGCTGGACGATTTTAATCGCCACTTTGCCATCAATCTTTGGCCCGCTGGATGGGTAGGTTTCGTCTGGTTTGCGCAGGGAACCGCCGGTCACGGCGGACAGCTCGCGCGCTACGCCCAGCATGCAAGCATTGCGGATCATGTTGGGCAGGATGCTCACCTCGTAAACTACGTCGCCCATATACTCTACCAGCGGCATGCCAGTGGGCGCATCTTCGTCCAGCAGGATGATGCCCTCGTGCTCATCGGAGATGCCCAGTTCTTTCTCTGAACATACCATCGAGTACGATTCCACCCCGCGGATTTTCGCTCGTTTCAGTGTGGTCAGCACCTGGCCAGGCTGGTGCCCATCGTAGATTTTCGCGCCTTCTTTTGCGTATGCCACTTTAATAGGCTTTGCCAGCGGCCCCTTGCCCTTATACTCGAACAGGTTCGGCGCGCCGGTCAGCACGATATGTTCTTGCGTTCCATCCTGCAGGCGGCACAATACCAGCCGGTCCGCGTTTGGGTGCGGCATCACCTCATCTACCTGCGCCACAACCACCTTATCTGGTTCCCAGCTAATCCCGGAAACCTTATACTCATGCTGCCCACTATCTTCACCGGCAGCCATTCCAACTAAAAGGATATCCTCCACCTCCAGCCCAATCATGGTCAGCTTCCGCGCCACCTCGACCGGGGAGATTGAGATATCCACATAATCTTTAAGCCAGGAGAGTAATACTTTCATTAGAACTGCTCCAAGAACCTTACATCATTCCCGAAGAAATAGCGGATATCCCGGATGCCATAACGCAGCATCGCAATACGCTCAGGGCCCAGGCCGAAAGCAAACCCAGAGTACACTTTCGGGTCGTAGCCGCCGTTTTTCAAAACCACCGGGTGCACCATACCGCAGCCGCCGATTTCCAGCCAGCCCGATCCTTTGCAAACCGAGCAGCCTTTACCGCGGCAAACGAAGCACTCCACATCGTATTCCGCGGAGGGCTCGGTGAACGGGAAGTAAGAGGGGCGGAAGCGCGTCCGCACGGATGAGCCGAACAAGCGCAGTAACAGATCCGCGACCGTGCCTTTCAGATCGCTCAGCGCGATATTTTTGTCGACCGCCAGGCCTTCCAACTGGTTGAACATCGATTCATGGCTGGCGTTGGTCTGTTCGTATCGGTAGACAATCCCCGGTACTACCACGCGCACCGGTTCTGGCGCAACCGTTTGCATGAAGCGGATCTGCCCCGGAGAGGTATGCGTGCGCAGGATGACCCCCGGCTTGGTGGTATGGAAGGTGTCCCACATATCCCGCGCCGGGTGGTGCGCCGGAATGTTCAACAGCTCAAAGTTATTGACATCCGTCTCCACCTCCGGCGAGCGGTACACCTGGAAGCCCATGTCTCCCATGATGCGGGTCAGCTCGCGCAGGGTTTGTGCGACAATGTGCATCCTGCCGTAAGCAGGGCGGCGGCCCGGCAGCGTCACATCCAGGCGTTCGGCTGCCAGTGCATGCTGCAGCGCGGCTTCTTTTATCACCTGGCTGTGTTCCGCCAGGGCAGCCTCTAGAGCCTGTTTGACCCGGTTGGCGGCCTGCCCAATCTGCGGGCGCATCTCTTTGGGGAACTGCGGCAGGCGGCTGAATACCAGCATCACCTCCGAGCTGCGCCCCAGGTGCGCCACGCGCCAGGCATCCAGCCTGGTCTCATCCACCGCTGCCTCCAGTTCGGCCAGCGCCTGTGACTGGATCTCCTCAAGCTGTTTCAGTTGGTCGATCCCTTCCGTCATACAACCTCCCATACAACAAAAAAATTCCCATCCCAAAAGGGACGGGATTAATGACCCGCGGTACCACCCTGGTTGGCCGCATGCGCGGCCCGCTCTCTCCAACGACCGGTCATGCTTTACACCGGTGATTGGCTGCCGCGATAACGCCCGGCCCGCGGTTTGGACTACTAACTATGCAATCGAGAGGATTGCGCAAAGCAAAAGCATTGCTTTTGCTCGTTCACCCAAACGGCTCGGGAGGGAACTTCGACTGGCTTTCCTCTGGGCGGTTTCTCAGCAGTTGCGAAAACGGATGCTGTTCCGTTCTCGCCCGCTTCTCTGTCAGTTTCCGCCGGCCTACTTTCCTCCGTCACAGCCTTTACTGGTACAGTATTCGATTACCTATATTATCCCAAAAATTGGGCAGCAGGTCAAGGGTGTTTTTTTACTCGTCGTCATCCACCAGCGTGCCGATTGCGTGCCCGTGCAGCGCCTGGGTCAGGCCGGTTTCGTCCCACAGATTGAGCACCAGAATGGGCAGTTTGTTCTCCATGCATAGCGTCAGCGCAGTGGTATCCATTACCTTTAGCCGCAGGTTGATCACATCGATATAAGAGATCTTGTCAAACTTCTTGGCCGATGGGTTAGTTTTGGGGTCGCTGTCGTACACCCCATCTACCTTGGTGGCTTTAATCAGCACCTCGGCGCCAATTTCGGTGGCGCGCAGGGCTGCGGCAGTATCTGTCGTAAAATATGGGTTTCCGGTACCGCCCCCCAGGATCACCACCCGCCCTTTTTCCAGGTGGCGAATGGCGCGCCGGCGGATATATGGTTCCGCAACCGAGCGCATTTCAATTGCCGACTGGACCCGTGTCACCACGCCCAGCCCTTCCAGCGCATCCATCAATGCCAGCGCGTTCATGACGGTTGCCAGCATCCCCATGTAATCAGCCGTCGCCTGGTCCATTCCACGGTTCAAGCCTTCCCGCCCGCGCCACAGGTTGCCCGCGCCAATCACGATGGCCACATCCACGCCCAGTTCGCGCACGCGGCGCACTCTTTCCGCGATATCCAGCGCCCGCGTTGGGTCAATGCCAAAGCCGTCCTCTCCTGCCAGCGCTTCACCGCTTAGTTTCAATAAAATACGATGGTATTTGAGCGTGTCCACTGTTTCTCCTAAAAGGCCAAGACTTTTATTTTCAACGGCGTTCTTTGTTCAAATGCCTCAGCTTGCACTGCTACGGATTTCAGAAAAAAGCCCAACCTTTTGGGTTGGGCTTTTGATCTTTTATTATGCTGCTTCGCCTAACTGCCAGCGCTGGAACCGCCGAATCACGATGTTTTCACCCAGGGCAACCAGGGTCTGGTTGAAAAGCTCCTGGATTTTGATCGACTCATCGCGGATGTACGCCTGGCGCATCAAAACGGTTTCATCCTTGAATTTGTTGAGGTAGCCTTCCACGATGCGCGGTAGGATTGCCTCGGGCTTTCCATCTTCGCGCGCGCGGGCGGTTGCAATTTGCGTTTCGCGCTCGATGACGTCAGCCGGAATTTCTTCCTCGCGAATGTACAGCGGGGAAGACGCCGCGATTTGCAGGGCGACTTCGTGAGCGAACTTGCGGAAAGCTTCTGACCGAGAGACAAAATCGGTTTCGCAGTTAATTTCGACCATCACGCCCACCCGTCCGTTGCCGTGCGAGTACAGCTCAATCACGCCATCAGAAGCGGTCCGGTCGGCGCGTTTGGCCGCCAGGGCCAGGCCTTTTTCCCGCAGGAAGTTGATTGCTTTGTCGATGTCGCCATTCGCCTGTTCGAGCGCTTTGCGGCAGTCGAGAATGCCGGCGCCGGTCGTCTCGCGAAGCTGCTTGATCATTTCAGTCGTAATTGCCATTCCAGGAACCTTTACCTTATTTCGATTTCGGAAAATTATTCTTCTTCGTCAACATCTGCTGGAAGATTAACGTCTTCTTCAGCAGCCGCAACCGGGGCAGCACCGCGGTGACCGCCCAGTTTAGCCAGTGTGGCTTCGCCAAGCAGATCTTTATCGTCTACATCTTCTTCCAGGCCAACTACCTCAGTGACCACGCGCCCGCCGCGCTGAGAAGCCGCAGCAGCTACGAGTTCTTCTTCGGGTTCCTCATCTTTGCGCATCGCTTTGCCTTCCAGCACCGCGTCGGCAATCTTGCCAACCAGCAGTTTGATAGCGCGGATGGCGTCATCATTGGAGGGAATGACGTATTCAATACCGGTCGGATCGCAGTTGGTATCGACCAGGGAGATAACGGGAATATCCAGCTTGTTGGCTTCTTTTACCGCGGTTGTTTCACGGCAGACATCAACGATGAACACGTAGTCAGGCAGGCGCTTCATTTTGCGCAGGCCGCTCAGGCGGATTTCCAGGCGGGTAATTTCGCGCTGGATCAGCAGCCCTTCTTTCTTCGTCAGGCGGTTGATGTCGCCTGTATCGCGCATGTGCTCCAGGCGCTCAAGCTCCGTGATGCGCTGGTACATGGTGGACCAGTTGGTCAGGATGCCGCCCATCCAGCGCTCAGTGACATAGGGCATTCCGCAGCGGATTGCCTCTTCACGGATCGTTTCCTGCGCCTGGCGCTTGGTGCCGACAAAGAGGACGGTGCCGCCGCCCTGAACGCAGTCACGAACCACGTTATAAGCCGTATTCAGCGCTTTGACCGTCTGCTGAAGATCGATAATGTGGATACCGTTGCGCTCGGTGAAAATATAGGGGCGCATGCGCGGATCCCACTTGTTTGTGCGGTGCCCAAAATGCACCCCACTTTCCAGAAGTGCTTTCATGGAAACAACTGTAGCCATCTATTCAACTCCTTTGCGTTTTTCGTTCGCCACCCTCATCCGCATCCCTCACCGGCTGGCGAGGCTACTCGCGAGCTGGCACGCAGGAAGCGTCAGATGGCGTGTGAGATAAGTCGGTTTTGCCCATCGGGACCTCCCCGAATGGAGCGGGGCAAGTATATCACACGAATCTGTGATCGTCCATAGCCCAAAAATGCAGTTAATTGCCGGAAGCATCTTCGCGAAAAGGCCGCTGCTCTGGCAAATGACCTCATTCCCTGAGATTTTTAGGCCTGCCGCGATTAATCAGGCAGTTTTCTCTCCATCAGGTACATCACCCGCCTCGATCCTTCAACGGGACGGCAGGCATGGATGGTAAAGAGTGGAGCGAAAGCTTCCTCGAAACCTTCCTTCGTGTAATTGGGGAAGATATCCACGCGCGTCATCAGCAGGCGCTGCACCTGAGAATCATCCTTCGGAATAAACTCAACAATCAGCCAGCGGCCCAGGTCGGCAAAATAGCGGGCCAGGTCGGGCAGCGGTACATTGTTGGATATGGCCAGGTGATGCACCAGGGCAAGCGCCATCACCAGATCCGCCGGACCGCGCCCGGCAAACGAATCGCGCTCCTGGTTTTTCCAGCCAATTCCGGGGCTGGGGTTGGTCAGGTCGATTACCAGCGGCAGCAGGTTGGTTTCTTTATCCGCCCGCATCTTGCGGTAGTTCTTTTCGACCGCAGCCGGATCAATGTCAGATGAAACGGTTAAAACACCCATTTCGGCGGCCAGGCGAGAAAACACCCCCGTGTTTGCCCCCAGGTCCCACACCTGCTGTGGTTTTGCCTGCTCCAGCAATTCTTTGACCACCTGCTTTTTTTGGCCAAACGCGGCCTGTGTGTAGTTGGTGGCATCGTAGTAATCGCCCCATTCGGTGCCCTGGGGTTCCCATTTCAGCCCGCTGACCGTTTTCTTCAGGCTGTCGATCAAACCCAGGAAGCTCATCTTGGTGAACGTCCGCCCCTGTGTCTGCGCCTGTGCCTGGTCGGGGGTATCTGAGTATTTTTTCTGCGCCGAGGCGTGCATGTGAATGTGCGCCATCAGGCCGAACTGCAGCCGGGTCTTAAACGGCAGCAGCGTGCTGGCCAGGTCCAGCGGAACGCCGTCGATATACACCCGTAAAAGCTGGCTCAGGCGCACATCGCGGATAGCCATCAAGGCCAGTGGGGCCAGGAAATGCTGGCAGAACTGGCGGTAGGCCACCCACGGTTTACCTTCCTGATACGCCTCAAATGATAAAGAGTCGATCAGCACCGGGCGCCCTTTGTGGAACTGGATGTTGTACGCGCTGGCGTCTTTCAGCGAGAGCCCCATCTCCAGTGCCGTTTTCTGAATGGATAGGGTCAGCAGCGCGGCATCCTTGAGCTGGCTAAAACTCCATTCGTACGGATAGGAAATGAATGCCACCGCTTCAGGCTGGATCACCCGGTAGGCCAGCTCTGGCACCGCGGGAGTCGTGTCGACTTCCTGGTGTGGGATGAGTTTCTTAGCCTTGACCAGGCGCTCGTATAACCCAGACTGCATCAGTAGATCGTAGTCTGCCTGGTAAAACTGATTAACTTGTCGATAAAGAACGCCATCGCGGCGGAACAAGAAGCCGCTGGGATCGCGAAACGAAGCGCTGAGCGATTCGTTATTCTTCATCTTTCTCGTCGGCGGGCTGCGTGGGTTGTGATTTCTTACCGGTAAAGAAGCTCTTGATTTTTACCCAGTACATCCGTGCAGCAACACCAATACCCAGCGCGGCAGCGAGCAGAAGCTGGATCAAAAAACTGCCAGAACCAGGGTCCAGGTAAAGGCGAGGTGCAGCAAATAATTGATTAAGAAACAGTTCCATCGTACATTCTCCTAATTCAATCTATATCAGCACCCATTATAACTGCCATTCGGCTTCTGTTTGAAGATTTCAGCCCAATCAATGAGCCACCTTGCCATTTTGTAAACGGCGTTATGGGTAGAATTGCAGGACCGCTTCCACCACCCGATTCTGATCGTCTTCTGACAGCGTGTTATAGAACGGCAGTCGCACCAAACGGTCGCTGATATCTTCTGTCACCGGGCAGTCACCCGCTTTGCCGCCGAACTGTATGCCCATTTCCGATAGATGCAGCGGTAGATAGTGAAACACGCTGTAGACCCCCTGCGCTCGCAGCGTGTTGATGAATGCCTGCCGGGTTTCTAAAGAGGGCAGCAGCAGGTAATACATGTGATACGGCTGCTCGCAGGTTTCTGGAACAAAGGGTGTCTGCACACTGTTCTTGCTTGCCCAATCTTTCAAGTGCGTGTCATAAAACTGCCAGATTCGTTTGCGCGTGTTTTGAATCTGCGAACTGACTTCGAGCTGTGCGTATAGAAAAGCTGCCAGGATATCGGACAGCACATAGCTTGAGCCAATGTCAACCCAGGTGTATTTATCTACCATGCCGCGGAAAAAGCGGCTGCGGTTGGTGCCCTTTTCGCGCAGGATCTCGGCCCTTTCTACGTAGCGGGGCTGGTTGATCAGCAGTGCGCCGCCTTCGCCGCAGGTGATATTCTTGGTTTCGTGGAAGCTCTGCGTGGCCAGGTCGCCAAAAGTGCCCAGGTAGCGCCCCTTATATTTGCCAAACAGCCCGTGCGCGTTATCCTCCACCACCGGGATGCCGCGAGATTGGGCGACGCCCATAATCGTATCCATTTCACAGCCCACCCCGGCGTAATGCACCGGTAGAATGGCGCGGGTGCGTGGCGTCACCAGGCCCTCCAGCATGCGCTCGTCCATATTCAGCGTATCCGGGCGAATATCGATAAAGACTGGCTTCGCTCCGCGCAGTACAAACGCGTTAATGGTGGATACAAATGTAAAAGACGGGACGATCACTTCATCGCCGGGCTGGATGTCGAGCAGCAGGGCAGCCATTTCGAGCGCGTGGGTGCAGTTGGTAGCCAGCAAAACACGCGGCACTCCAAGCGTTTCCTGCAAATAATCCTGGCAGCGTTTGGTGAAGCTACCATCTCCGGAGATATGCCGCTTTTCGATGGCCTCCTGGATATAGGCCAGCTCGTTGCCCATCAGAGAAGGCTTGTTGAAGTCAACACGGATCGATTCAGACATGAAACCCTCTGGCGCCTAAAAAGCAGGTACAAATAGATTTAACCGTTCTTTCGCACGATAATGGTAAAGTCATATACCTCATAGTCATGCAGCAGGGCCACATTGCGGGAGAAATGCCGCTTGCAGTAATCGAACAAAAAGCAGGGGTCGGCGTAATACAGGTGCGGGCGCATATATTCCGCATCCGAATATTTGGTCAGCATATTAAACGAAAACCCTTTGCGGCTGAGGTCGTTGATCTTGTGTAGCTCGCCTACCACGTACTGCGTCCAATCCTCGAAAGAAGTTTCCAGCTTCAGGTTGAAAATTCCCGAGGCAATCGAATAATCGACCGGTTCCAGTTCTTCCAGGCGCGAGGTAAAGGTGCACTGCGGTGAACCGCTGAACACTTCGCGTGCCTTTACGACCATGCTCTCCAGCACGTCAAATCCCACGTACTTTTCCATCCCGTATCCCTGCCGGAGCAGGTATCCGGCCAGCGCGCCGTAGCCGCAGCCGTAATCCAGCAGCGAGAAGGCCTGGGGTGCGGCGATCACTTTGGAAAGCTGCGAAAAGCGCAGCTCCTGGGCCGTTTCGGAGTTCCAGTCCACGCCGCGCGCCGTGGCCCCATGCGTATTCAGCCGCTCCTCGAAGTAGTTCTTGGCCTGCTCGTAATTCGGAATATTGCTCATGCATACCTCATTTGAAAATGTATTGAGATGCCCCTGGCCCAACCATGAACAGCAGGTCCAGCACGGTAACGTATGGATCGTAAGGTGGGTAAAGCTGCGGGTACTCGGGGTAATTGTATTCCATATATTCGAGGGTGATGCCTGCTGCCCGGAACTTCTCTTCCTCGATATAGCTGGCAGCCGATGGGCCCGAAATGTAATGGGCGGCTCCCAGCCCCGTGAGGATTTCGATCAGCCGGTCGGTCTTTTGCCCGCTGGCGTGCAGTTCGGAAGAACGCAAAAAACGGGTGCGGCAGATGCCCAGCTTCTCGGCGATTTCGATGGTCAGCGGAATGGTAAAGTCGGCCAGGCGGGCCGGGCGGTGCTGGTAGACTTCCTCCAGCCACGGCGCGTACTGCGAAAAGTACGGCGCCTTGCTATACGCTTGTTGGATGGCACGCCAGTGCCGTTCAGCCCAGGGTTGTTCCCATGCCATCTGAATCTCGTTGATGGGAGTGCTTTCAACCACCACGCCCTGGCTGTGCACCGGAATGGTCAGCCACTGCCCGCCCTGGTGATTTTTGATCCGGTTGCGGTTGCGCCAGCCGTGCTTATCGTACTGCACATCATCGTAAAAAACGAACACATCTGCCCGGTAGATCTGCTCAAAGTATCCGCGCCAGGGAATATAGGAAGGCTGTAAAATCACGCAGTTCATGACCGCGGCGCTCTCTCCGTCGTTTGCCCGGGCGTTTCTGGCAGGCTTGCCTGGGGAGGGGTTTGCTCGCCTACCATATAGGCCGGGCGGTCCATGCTGCGGTCGAAGATGCGCGCCAGGTATTCGCCGATGATGCCCAGTGCGAACAACTGCGTACCGCTGAACAGCGCGATGATCGAGGCCAGGAACGGCCAGCCCGGTATACTGCCCTCCAGCAGCGTGGCAGCGATGACGTAAATAAACACCAGAATGCCAAACAGGGTAAAGCCAAACCCCACCATGCTGGCAAAGCGCAGGGGTAGGGTGCTGAACCCGGTCACCACCACCATGGTCACCTTGAACAGCCTGGCAAAATTGTAATTGGACTGGCCCTGCTCGCGCGGGCGTTCATCGACGGTTACGGCAGCGAAGCGCGCCGTTCCCCACGAGAGCAGCACATCGAGGATCACGTTGGGGTTGCCATAATTCTCAAAGGCGTTGCGCAGTTGGGC
The DNA here is from genome assembly GCA_964437595.1 of uncultured Anaerolineaceae bacterium. Taxonomy (GTDB): domain Bacteria; phylum Chloroflexota; class Anaerolineae; order Anaerolineales; family Anaerolineaceae; genus DSYU01. The sequence continues at coordinate 70,428 of CAYTHO010000013.1, read as the reverse complement.
GCGGAAGGCGCGGAACGCTCCAATGTCGCGGATGGTTTTGATCCCCATAACCTGCGCCAGCACCCGCTTGGTGAGCACCGAGAACAGGTTGCGCCACCAACTGTGCGGTCGTTTTTGCGGCACGCCGTAGACCACATCATACCCTTCCGATAGTTTGTTCAGAAGGAGGGGGATTTCCTCGGGCGGGTGCTGCAAATCGTCATCCATGGTAATGATGATGGGGCAGCGGGCCGCCCGCACGCCGCACAGCGTGGCATTATGCTGCCCATAATTACGCATCAGGTTAATCCCCCGCAGCCAGGGGTAGCGCTGGCTCAATCTGCAGATCACCGGCCAGCTATCATCCGCGCTGCCATCGTTGACCAGGATTACTTCGAAGTCCGCCGTAATGCCCGGTAGCACATCCGCCAGCTTCTCTGCCAGGGCTCCGAGGGTTTCCGCACTGTTGTACACCGGTATAACGATTGAACAGGAATATTGGTTCTCCATGCTTCCTCGTTCAGGGTTCAAGGGGTTGAGCAGTTGAGCAGTCTATTGGCGTTGGAAAACACCTGCGCCGCTGTTTCGCGCTCCTGCTCGCTCAGGTCCGCAGCCGCGCGCCGCCATACGGCGCACAACGCCGGGCGCAGCTTGGGCGCTTCTATATAGGTGGTGCGGGTCATCTCCATGGCATCGTCCCAATATTTGGCGCGACTGAACCCTTCGATGAAGGGCAGGTATTCCGCCGGGTCCTCCGGTCGTATCCCTGCGCCGATCGACTGCCGGCTGAGCGATATGATGGCTTCCCAGTCGCCGTTCTGCCGGGCAAGATCCGCTTTTTCGAAGAAGTAGCACCAGCGGCGTTTGGGCTCACTGCCAAAGATATCCTCCGGTGGAACAGCCGGCGTGGCTTGATCCTGGATCAACGCGCCGGGTTTGGAAATGGATAATTTTGACAGCAGCGTTTCCGGCAGGTTATAGAGATCGGCGTCATATACCGGGTCGAGAACGCGCACGCACCCCGGGGCCTCATAGTGGAAAAGGATCACCCTGGTGGTTGACCCGGAGAACTGCGTTGCGCGGAAGCTCTTTTCAATCGCGTTCTCTTTGTTGAAAGCAGGCAGGTTGTGGTAGCGGACATCATAATCATACAGAATATAGTTCATGCGCGTGGAATGCCCATCCGGGTCGTAGGTCCAGTTCAACGGCGCAGTCAGCGAATCGTCTTCAAAGTACGCAAACGGTAAATCGGAGGTCAGGAGGAGTGTGCCTGGGGCGATGGAAGGTGCGCGCCAGGTGAGCTGCCAGAAGAAATCACGCGCCTGGTTCCAGTCCTGCCGGTAGGCCTCGGAGGTGGTGAAGTGGAACCCGGTTGCCAGCGCCGCCATTCCAGCGATGATCAACGCCTTGCGCGGCAGGTCTTTTCCCAGGGCGTCCACCAATCCGGCCAGCAGCAGGGATACCCCCACTGCCAGCGGCAGTGAAAACCGGTCCTGCGGGAATTCAAGCCGCAGCGGCAGCTGCGTGATCCAGAAAGGCCAGCCGGCGACCAGCACAGCCAGCAGCCCGATCAGCATGGCCTGAACGGACCAGCAGTCGAATATTCCTCCGCTGCTGGGTTGTGGCGCCATAGGTCCCGGGTCTGCCCGGAACAGTTCGGGGTTTCTTTCTCCATCCCCGGCGGCCAGGCGGTTGAGAAACACGCCTGCCAGCAGACCGGTAAGGGCCATCAGGCCCAGCAGCCGCAGCCCCGGCCATATCCCTGCGTCAAACAACCCGCCGAGCTGTAAGGTCTGGCCCCACGCTGCCAGGGTCGACACAATCAGGTCTTTGAGGATGGTCACCTGCAGGTTCCAAACGGTGATAAGTGGAGATTCGCCCATCTCTTGCAGCGTGCGCATCTGGTACCCGGCAAAAACGTGAATAAAACCGCGCCAGAAAATAAAGATCGCCATCAACGCCAGGTAGGGCGCCCACCATGCCAAAACCTTTGTTGCCTGCTGGCGGTACCAACGCCAGCGGTTTTGCGGTGGATGCTCCGTGCCTGTCTGGTAGTCGGCCAGCACGAGCCACAGCAGGGCCGGGCGCAGCAGCTCCAGGCCAAAAAAATATTCCGTGGAGAACATGGTGAAGCCAGAAAGCGCCAGCGCCAGCAGCGTTCCGGCAGTCAAAATCGCTCGCCCTGGGCGCCGCCGGGCCAGCCAGAGGGTGATAGCGATAGAAAAGAACAGCGCGGCGAACAGAAAAAAGGCCTGCCCGTAGATAACGGAAATCCAGTGCTGTGAAAACCCGGGGTACACAGTAAATAAGATGGCCGCCCAGGCGGCCTTCCCAGCCTGTCGGGGCCAGGCCAGTGCGAGCGCCCACCACAACCCCACGCTGCACAACCAGCGCGCAAACAACGCAAAAATCTGCCAGCCCTGGATCGAATGGCCAAAAACGGTTAAACTAGAAATGTAGATGAAGCTGAGAAATGGGCGGTCTCCGGAGAAAGCGCGGATGATCCCGTCTGGCCCGAACCGCTCGAAGAACCACAGGTACGGCCAGTCATCCCAGAAAAACCCCAGCCGAAATACGCGCAGCCCATAACTCAACACAACCAGGATGAGCAGCGTGATGGGGACAGACCAGATAGGGAAGGAAAAGCCCCGGCGCGCGGAGCGAATTTTCTGAAACAGCATACGGAGACCTGAAGGGAGTCTTTTGCCGGCCAGCCAGGCAAAACGCCATACATATTTTTACAAAGTGTGGACGAAGTATAACAGAAAAGTGTTCAAAATAGCGATGCAAGGAACCGTGGGGTGCGAACGTCCGCAAGCCAACACAAAAAATGAAACTATGTTATAATCTGCCCCCGCGTCTTGAGTAGACGGTTTTTGCTGCAATTATAGCGTGCTGGTTGCTTCAGACGGATGATGTAGCGGCAGCACCCATATCCACTGGTAAGGATTGTTTCGAATGAGCGAATTACTAAAGTCCCTTGAGGCACCCGTAAACCCCAATATTCCTCCAACCCTGGGCCCTGGCGACGTGGTCAGCGTGCATGTGAAGATCAAGGAAGGCAGCCGCGAGCGCATCCAGGAGTTCAAGGGTATGGTCCTGTATACCCGACAGAACGGCACCAGCTCCACCTTCACTGTTCGCCGCGTAGCGAGCAACGGGATTGGTGTGGAACGCACCTTCCTCACACGCTCTCCGCGCATTGAGAAGGTAGTAGTCGAGCGCCGCAGCAAGGTTCGCCGCGCCCGCCTGTACTTTCTCCGCGAACGCACCGGCAAGAGCGCGCGCCTCAAGCAGCGTTTTTCGTAGTCCGGGCCATTTCGTAAATCGAACAGGGTGCAACCATTGCCGGTTGCGCCCTTTTCCCTTTATACTCAAGGAACATGATGCAGCCAGTCATTGGAATAACCTCCTCCTATGCTCCCGCGGAAGACAATACCTTTGGAACCGTCTCCGTGGGCGAATCCTACCTTCAGGCCGTACTGCAAGCTGGCGGGCTGCCCGTTGTCATTCCATCGGGCCTTACCGAGGCGGGTTTGCAAACCCTGTTTGCCCGGCTGGATGGCCTGCTGCTGACGGGCGGTGGCGATATCGATCCGCAGCGCTTTGATGGCGCGCCCCATCCCCGTGTGTACGGCGTCGATTTGCGCCGTGACGAAACTGAGATTCGCCTGGTCCAGATGGCAGCGCAAGCGGCAAAGCCGTTTCTGGGTATCTGCCGGGGGATTCAGGTAATCAACGTGGCACTGGGGGGAACGCTCTACACCGATATCGGCGCCCAGTTAGCTGGCGCCTTGCGCCACGATTGGTACCCGAACATCCCCCGGGATACACTTGCTCATTCGGTTACTGTTGCTGCTGGTAGTCGCCTGGCGCAAATCTTGGGCGGCGAAACGTTTGAGGTAAACAGCTTGCATCACCAGGGCGTTGAGCGCGTTGCGCCGGTTCTGAGGGTGGTTGCGAATGCGCCCGATACACTGATCGAAGGCGTTGAGCTTCCGGATCACCCGTTTGGTATCGGCGTGCAGTGGCATCCTGAATGGCTGCAGGCGCACGAGCCGCAGCGCCGGTTGTTCGCTGCGCTGGTGAAAGCGGCTTGCGAAGCAGGAAAACAGAACTGTCACTGATACCAAATCCATGATCCCATCCACTGCTCCCGTTCCTATTGGCATTTTCGACTCAGGTGTTGGCGGGCTTTCCGTGCTGAGGGCTATCCGCGCCCAGCTGCCCTGCTACCCGGTGATATATCTCGCCGATCAGGCCCATGTTCCGTATGGCGCGCGCACGATAGATGAGGTGCGTGCGTTTGCGCGCGAGATCACCCGCTTTTTACTGGCTCAGGGCGCGCGCCTGATCGTGGTAGCCTGCAACGCCGCCTCTGCTGCTTCTTTGTACGATCTGCGCACTGCCTTTCCTGGCGTTCCTTTTGTTGGCATGGAGCCAGCGGTCAAACCGGCTGCTTCCTCTACCCACAGCGGCGTGATTGGCGTTTTAGCCACCCCGGTGACATTTCAAGGCAAGCTGTACGCTTCCGTGGTGGAACGCTTCGCGAAGGGGGTCACCGTCCTGCAAGATACCTGCCCGGGGCTGGTGGCTCAAATTGAAGCAGGCGAGCTCGATTCGCCGCGCACGCGCGCCATCCTTGAGAAGGCGCTTCAGCCCATGGTCGAGCGGGGCGTGGATACAGTCGTGATGGGCTGCACCCATTATCCCTTTATTATTCCGTTGATCCAGCAAATTGTCGGCCCGAGTGTTGAAGTGATTGACCCGGCCCCGGCCATAGCGCGGCAGGCCGGGCGGCTGCTGGAAAACCGCGGGCTGCGCGTGCCGTGCGATACGGTTGGGCAGGTGCGGTTTTTTACGACAGGCGATCCCTCCCGCTTCGAGGAGATTCTCCCCAGGCTGCTGGGAGAAGTACAGGTTGTACAACACATTCAGTGGGAGTCTGGTCAATTGCAATGAGGACAGTGTATACTTAGAATATCAATTATCTAGGAGAGATACGTATGCCGCGCATTGAAATTGACCTTAACCCTGTCGTACATATCACAACCGATGCTATCGGGCAGCCCGGCCAGCGTGTATTCTACATTCAGGGTAGGACAGATGATCGCGTGGTGACGGTAGTTGTTGAAAAGGTACAGATACAAACCCTGGCATTGGGTGTCGAGGATTTCCTGGCAGAGATCCAGCAGCGATACCCTGATCTCTCGCCGGTGGTAACCGGTTATGATGAGGCGCTTATGCACATCCAGCCGCCTGTTGATCCGCTTTTCAGGGTGGGAGAGCTGGGTCTGGCATATGATGCGGACCAGGATATGGCTGTTTTAGTGGTACGCGAAGTTTCCAATGCAGAGAACCCGGGCGAAACGGAAGAAGAGGAAACCAATGTGGTGCGCTTTTGGTGCACGCGCTCGCAGCTTGCGGAGATGGGTCTGTGGGGCCTGGAAGTCACCGGTCGGGGCCGCCCGATCTGTCCATACTGTAACCAGCCAATCGAAGCCGGTGGGCATTTTTGCCCCAAGCGGAATGGACACAAGCATTAGTCTGGAAGATCCACTGCGGTTTTTTCAAGACTGCGCCAGACGGATCAACTTCAAATGCCTTTTGGAATGGCAGGAATGTGAGCGCACGTTTTAGAAGTGGTGAATGTGGTGGAAGACCATGCTTCTGTGAATAATCAACGCATCATGGAGGCCTTGCGGAAGGGGACGCTAAACCTGCAAGGTCAATTCTTAAGCGGGTCAAATTACACATTTCTGGGCGATCTGGAATATGGTGAGGTGAATTTTCAGGTTGTCTATAAGCCCGTGCGCGGCGAGCAGCCTTTATGGGATTTTCCGCACGGCTCCCTGGCCCGCCGCGAAGTAGCGGCGTACCTGGTCAGCGAGGCGATGGGCTTTCACATGGTGCCGCCTACCATATTCCGCAAGAATGGCCCCCTCGGGCCTGGCTCGTTCCAGCAGTACATCGAGCACGATCCCAACAATCACTATTTTAATTTTGAGGAACGGGACCGCCAGCGGCTTCGCCCGGCAGTCGTCTTTGACCTGATTTTAAACAACGCCGATCGCAAAGGGGGGCACATTCTGCTCGATTACAATGACTGCCTGTGGCTCATCGATCACGGGTTGTGTTTTCATGTCGAAGACAAGCTGCGTACGGTCGTGTGGGATTTTAGCGGCGAGGACATTCCGGATGATGTAATAGCGGCTGTAAGCCGGCTGATAGACCAGCTCAAGGAAGGCGAAAAACTGCAGGTTGACCTGCTCCAGTTTTTGCGTTCCAGTGAAATCCAGGCCATGCTGGCCCGCGCCCGCCGGTTATGCGAGATCGGTCGCTTTCCATCCCCGCCCGCTTCCCGCCGGTCGTATCCCTGGCCCCCGGTATAAATTGGTAAAAAGGAAATCCATGCGAAACTTGTCCCTGGCGATGGTAGGGTTTGGTAATGTGGGCCGGGCGTTTGCCCGTTTGCTGCTTAGAAAGGGCGAACAGCTTGCCGAAGAGCATGATATGGCCTTCCGGGTGACCGGGATCACCACCGGGCGGCATGGCCGGGCCATCGACCCGGGTGGGATTGACCTGGCTCGGGCGCTGGCGCTGGTGGAAGGCGGTCAGCCCCTCGACTCACTCTCTGCCATTCCCGCGCCGGAGGATGTCATGACATTCATCCGCGCCTGCCCGGCGGATGTGCTCTTTGAAAATACCCCAGTCAATCACCATACGGGCCGCCCGGCCAGCGATTACCTGCGCGCCGCACTCGAACAGGGCATGCACGCCATCACCGCAAACAAAGGTCCGGTCGTGCACGCCTATGATGAGCTCTCTCATTTGGCTGCTCAACAGGGACGCCGGTTTTTGTTCGAGTCGGCGGTGATGGACGGCGCGCCGATTTTTTCCCTGTTTCGCGGATCGCTTCCCGCGGTGCGCCTGCTTGGTTTCCGCGGAATCTTAAATTCGTGCACCAACCTGCTGATCGGTCTGATGGAACAGGGCCAGCCGTTCGACGATGCCGTGCGGTATGCTCAATCCATTGGCATCACCGAAACCGATCCCGGCGCCGATATCGACGGCTGGGACGCCGCGATCAAGGTGGCCGCGCTGTCTACCGTGCTGATGGGGATTCCTTTGAAGCCGCAGCACATCGACCGTCAGGGCATTCGTGGAATCACTCCCCAGATGATCCAGGAAGCGCTGGCCGCGGGGGAACGCTGGAAGCTGGTTTGCAGCGCCCGGCGCGAGGGAGAGCAGGTCACAGCCCGTGTTGCTCCGGAGCGGGTGAGCGCCGCCTCGCCGCTTTATAGTATTCAAGGCACCAGCTCCTATGTCCAGTTCGAGCTGGATGTACTGCCCGGGTTGGGGATCGTCGAAAGCGACCCTGGGCCAGAGACGACGGCCTACGGTTTGCTGTCCGATTTAGTAAACGCAGTGCGGGGTATATAATAAAGGACACCTGATGAGTGAAGCTTATCTGATTGCTGCTGTGAAGGCGGAGGTCTCCTCCTTTTCCATCCAGACTCATGCCGGGCAGGTTCGACCGGCCCTGCAAGAACTGTTTTCCGCGAGCGGGCTGCCTGCTCGCCGGGTGCAGGCGCTGCATTGGCACGGCGGCGAGGACGATTTCTGGCTGTCCGCCCTGGCCCCATCTTCTAAAGCTGGTAAGCTGCAGGAGCCGTCCCTGGGCTTTTCGCCCGAGGCGGCCTTCTTCCAGTGGCCGGTCATGCCCCTGTTAGCCCACACCTCGCTTCACAGCGCCGCGCGAGCAATCGAAGATGATGATGCTGGCGCGGTGGTGCTTGCCCAGGAAACGGGCGGGCAGGTTGTCATCTTGCTGCTGGCCTCGCCCGCTGTGGTTGGAGTATATAATCTTTCACCCCGAGCGGTCATTCGCCAGAAGCTGGTATTAAGCAGCGCCTCCGCTGGCCTCGTTCAGGCGGCCTGGAATGCCCTGCAAAAGGCCAGCCCAGGGGCTGCCGCGCAGGAGCAGGAAGAGGCAGGTTCTGAAACAACCACAGGAGATGATCCGGCAGCCGGCATTCTTTGGCTGGCGGCTGCCAAACGGCTGGAAGGGCTCGCTGCCGCAGGTTCCCCGGGCGGGCCGTTCCCTAGCGCGCGCTGGCTGCAGCCCGGGCCGAACACGGCTCCTGGCGACCTTTTCTTCCTCCTGGCGCTGCTGGACTGCCTGGAAGCGCAGAACGCGCCGCGCGGCCTGCTGCTGAGTGAGGGCCCGTTGAAATCCGGCCTGGGTACCCTGCTGGAGCGCGTCTGACCATGACGGATACTGCCCAAACCATCTACCTTGCGCTTGGCACCAACCTGGGCAACCGGGCTGCCAACCTGCGCGCGGCGCTTTCCGGCCTGCCGCCTGAGGTGCGCATCCGGCGCGTCTCCCCGGTTTATGAGACCGAGCCGTGGGGTTACACAGAACAGCCCGCTTTTCTCAACCAGGTGGTGGAGGCCGAAACCCGCTTATCCCCGGAGGCGCTGCTTGCCTTCCTCAAACAGTTGGAAACCAGCCTTGGGCGCCAGCCAACCTTCCGCAACGGTCCCCGTTTGATTGACCTGGATATTCTCTTATATGCTGATCAGGTGCTGGAAACCGCCAGCCTGGTGGTACCGCACCCTGGCCTGTCTACCCGGGCCTTTGTGCTCGCGCCGCTGTCTGACCTGGCCCCAGACCTGCTCCATCCGCGCCTGGGCCAACCTATCCGCGATCTGCTGGCAGCGGTGGATGCCAGCGGGGTGAAGCGCGTCATGGAGAAAATCCCTCCCTTTGGCGCCCGCACTTTTGTAATGGGAATCCTCAACGTTACGCCAGACAGCTTCTCTGGAGATGGGATTCTGCGGAGCGAAAATATTCCGGACTTTGTCCATCCTGAAGATGCACGGGACGCGCTGCCATTGGCCATCGAGCAGGCCAGGCGCTTTGTTGCCGCGGGCGTGGATATCTTGGATGTGGGCGGGGAGAGCACCCGGCCAGGCGCCCAACCGGTAACCGGGCAGGAGGAGATAGACCGGGTGATCCCGGTGGTGCATGCGCTGGCAAAAGAGTTTAACGTGCTCATCTCCGTGGATACTTACAAAGCCAGCGTGGCCGATGCCGCATTGCAAGCAGGCGCGCATTGGGTGAACGATATCTGGGGCCTGCGCGCCGACCCGGATCTGGCGGGGGTAATCGCCAATCACAACGCTCCGGTGGTGCTGATGCACAACCGCCTGAAGCCGGCTGCTACTGAACTGCAGGAGCGCCTGGGCGGGCGGTATGTGGGCGCGCAGTACGCCAATCTGCTGGGAGAAATCAAAGAGGAGTTGATGCAGAGTGTTGCGCTGGCGCGGGCTGCTGGAATCCCAGATGAACACATTATTCTGGACCCTGGCATTGGCTTCGGGAAAACCGTCGAACAGAACCTGGAGTTGATCGACCGCCTGGATGAAATCTGCGCGCTGGAATACCCGGTGCTGTTGGGCCCATCGCGTAAATCGTTTATCGGGTACACCCTCGACCTGCCGCCCGACCAGCGCCTGGAAGGGACAGCCGCCGCGGTTGCCGTGGGGATTGCCCGCGGCGCCGATATCATCCGCGTGCATGATGTGGAATTCATGCTGCGCACCGCCCGCATGACCGACGCGATTGTGCGAAGGGGAAAACGATTATGACGGATATGCCCGATCCCTACCCTGCCCATATCGCCGCGGCGGAACGCCTGGTGGCGGGTCAGGCCAGCCCAGAAGACTGCGCCTTACTCCAGCCGCTGCTGGCGGGCAGCACGCGGTTCGATCCCTGCGCGAACCTCAACCAGGCCCAGGTCTGGCAGTTGCCCGGAAAGGATATGCCCGCTGTTTTCGTGGCGGACGCCGCGCGGCTGCTGCTGCCTCTGGCTCGTGAATCGATCAATGCGGCCTGCCCGTTGGTTTTTGCCCGCCTGGCTGGAACCTTGCGCACCCTGGCTGAGCAGGCCGAGGCCGCCGGACTCGAACAGGCCGGTGATATTTGGTGCGCGCTGGGCGAGTATCAGCAGGTTGCCGCGGATTTTCACCAGGCCGAGCAGGCTTTCCAAAGCGCGCTGCGCCTGGATGAAGCCCGCTGGGGCGATCAAGATTCACGGGTGGCGCGCGACGTATGCCTGCTGGGCCTGAACTACCGTGAGTGCGGCCTGCCGCAGCAGGCCCAGCCGCTGCTGGAGCGCGCGCTGGCAATCGATGAGGTCCAGCTCGCCCCGGACCTGTTGAATATGGCTCGCGACCACTGGGCATTGGGTATGAACTCTCAGGACTTGGGGGACTTGGAAGACGCCCGGGTCCACCTGGAAAAGGCCGTTGCATTGGCGGAGACTGCGCTGGGCCCAGACAGCCTGGAAGCAGCCCGCTACCTGGATGGCCTGGGTCCTCTGGTGCGCGATATGGGCGATCATCCCACTGCGCGCCGGCACCTGGAACGCGCCCTAGAGATTGATGAAGCCGCCCTGGGAGCGCACCATCCATTTGTGGCGCGTGATCTCAATGATTTGGGGGTCGTGCTGCATTCTGCCGGTGATGTGCAGGGCGCGCGGTCGTTGTACGAGCGCGCTCTGGCGATTGATGAACAGGCCTTTGGGAACCATCATCCCAACGTGGCCCGCGATCTGGCAAACCTGTCCGAAGCGCTGCGCGCGCTGGGCGATTACCCCCAGGCAAAGGCAATGGCTGAACGCGCCCTGGCGATTTTCCGGGATGTGCTGGGGCATACCCACCCGACGGTCGGCACCGTGCTGAACAATCTGGGGCACATCCTTCAACTGCAGGGCAACCTGGCTGGTTCGAAGGAAGCGTTTGACCGTGCTCTGGTGGTGATGCAAAAACGCTACGGCAAAGATCACCTCAACGTGGCACTGGTGTTGGGTAACCTGGGCGCCGTACTGCTGGAGCAGGGGGCTGTGATGGCGGCGCGTGTCTCTCTGGACCGGGCGCTCAATATCGCGGAAAAAGTCCTGGGCACCTACCATCCGACCGTGGCGGTGATGCTGAACAATATGGGCGAAGTGCTGCGCATGAGCGGAGACCTGCCCGCCGCGAAGGCGGCCTACCAGCGCTCGCTGGAGGTCGACGAAAAGCTCCTTGGGCCAGAGCATCCCAATGTCGCCGTGCGTCTGGGGAACCTGGGCCGCGCCTTGCAGGGTTTGGGGGATCTGAACGGCGCGCAGGCTGCCCTTGAGCGCGCGCTGCATATCGATGAGGCGCATTATGGCGACCAGCACCCGCGCATCGCCACCCGCTGCAATAACCTGGGGCTGGTCCTGCGCCAGCGCGGCGACCTGACCCACGCCCGCGCCTTGTTTGAACGAGCGCTGGATATTAGCACGCGCGCCGCCGGCGCGCGAAATCCTGAAATTGCCAACATCACCTTCAACCTGGGGCTGGTCCATCAATCGGCGGGCGACCTGGAAGCCGCGCGCTCCTGTTACGATCAGGCCCTGGCCCTGGATCGCGCCCTGTTTGGCATGGATGACCCGCACGTGGCCCAGCGCCTTAAGGGCGTCGCCCAGCGCCTGCAGGAGATGGGTGATGTGAGCACCGCTCGCCAGCAGTTTGAGCAGGCGCTGTCCATCGAACAGGCTGTGTTTGGCGAAAAGCATGTTCGTGTAGCAGAAACGCTCACCAATCTTGGTGGCCTGCTGGCGCTGCAAGGAGCCAAAGCAGAAGCCCGCGCCGCCTACGAACACGCCCTGGCGATCCTTTCCGACAGCCTGCCTCCGCGCCATCCCAGGCTTGCTGCCATCCGCCAGCACCTGTCAAGGCTCGAATAAACCGCCTGGCGTTATAGCATTTTCACACCAGTAATTATGGCGGTTTGCATAGAAATTATCCCTTAGGAGCCTATGGACCCGCACCGCCCGCGATATCATTTTCTTCGCCCGGCCAACTGGATGAACGATCCCAATGGGTTGATCCAGTGGCAGGGCGTCTATCACCTGTTCTATCAGTGCAACCCGGAGGCCGCCGTGTGGGGCAACATGCACTGGGGTCATGCCTCCAGCCCCGACCTTATCCACTGGCAGCACCTGCTGATGGCGCTCGCGCCCACGCCGGGCGGCCCGGATCATGATGGCGTGTGGAGCGGCTGCGCCGTGAACTGGAACGGCCTCCCCGCCATGCTGTACACCGGTCGGGACGGCGAATCCGAGCACGTCTGCCTGGCCTTCAGTCACGATGGGCTGCATACGCTGGAGAAATATTCCGGCAATCCGGTGCTGTTTGCGCCCCCACCCGGCCTGGACCTGGTTGGTTTTCGCGACCCCTGCGTGTGGCAGGAAGACGGTCAGTGGTGGATGACATTGGGGACGGGCATGCGCGGCGCGGGTGGGGCGGTTCTGCTCTATTCATCCCCTGACTTAACGGACTGGCAGTACCAAGGCCCGCTCATTACCGCCGGCCCGCGCCGGGCACAGGATGCAATCTGGACGGGTGAAATGTGGGAGTGCCCATCGTTTTTCCCTCTGGGAGGCCGGCATGTTTTGCTGATTTCCGCGATGGATACACACTCACCCTATGCGCTGTACACCCTGTACATGACCGGCGCCTATCGCGACCACCGCTTTTCCATGGAACGGCTATCGAAAATGGACTGGGGCGATGTTTACTACTATGCTCCGCAGGCTTTTCTGGATGAGCGCGGGCGGCGAATCGCCATTGGCTGGTCGCGGGAGGCGCGCAGTATAGATGCGCAGGTTGCCGCCGGTTGGGCTGGCGTGATGACCCTGCCGCGCCTGCTCGATCTGCATCCTGACGGACGGCTGCTTCAGCAGCCCATCCCCGAAGCGGAAGCGCTGCGTGGAGAGCGGCGCTCCTGGGAAGATCTCACGATCAACCCCGCGCCTGCTGGCCAGCCGCCAACGACACTGGAGGGGCTTTCTGGCGATACACTGGAAATGATCGTCGATTTTGACCTGCGCGAGGCCAGGGCCGGGAACGGCAGATCTTTCGGCCTGCTGGTGCGGCGCTCGCCGGGCGGCGAAGAGCAGACCGAAATCCACTGTGAGCCGCGGTCCAGGAGGCTGGTGGTTGGCACGCGCCGTTCCAGCCAGAGTGAAAGCGTTACGCCAGGGGATTATGAAATCCCCTTCGATTTCTCAGGTATAGATACCCTGCGCTTGCGCGTTTTCCTCGACTGCTCGATCATCGAAGTGTACGCTGACGACCTGGCCGTGCTGACCGCGCGAGTCTACCCCAGCCGCCCGGACAGCACCGGCATCGCCCTGTTTGCTGAAGGCGGCCCGGTGCGGGTGGCCCGCCTGGATGCCTGGCAGATGCAGCCGGTATGGTGAAAGAGTCTGCATCATTTGTCTCCCTGGATGGAGTGTTTGATGAAAGGCTGTACATTATTCATCAACGTTGCTTCTGGCCGGTGCACATAGTACAATAAAAACGAAAATAGTACAAAATTGTGGGGAAATACCCTTTGCCAGGCAAAAACGCTTGCTTGGCAAGCGCGTTGCTTGACGAATGCAGAATCAAAGAGGATAACCGTGACTGAAAATCAAAACTACGATCTCGTTGTAATTGGCGCCGGACCCGGGGGATATGTGGCCGCTGTGCGGGCGGCGCAGTTGGGCTTAAAAACCGCGATTGTGGATAAACAGTGGCTGGGTGGCGTTTGCCTGAATGTGGGCTGCATCCCTTCCAAGTCGCTGCTCAAGAACGCCGATGTGGCCCATACCCTGCGCGAGCGGGCTAAAGAATTTGGCTTTTCCTTCGATAACCTTAACCTCGATTACTCGGTGGCCGTCAAGCGCAGCCGCCAGATATCCGAACGTCTGGTCAAGGGGGTGGGCTTCCTCATGCGCAAGCATAACATCGCCGTGCACATGGGCGCCGGCCTGATCAAAGCCAAAGATACCGTCCAGGTAACCGATAAAGACGGCAAAACGACGGATCTAAAAACAAGGAACATCATTATCGCCACCGGATCGCATACCTTTGTCATCCCGGGCGTCACCGTGGATGGCGAAAAGGTGGTCACCTATCAAGAGGCCATCTTGCAGGAGAAGCTGCCTAAATCGGTGATCATCATCGGCGCCGGCGCGATTGGCATCGAATTTGCCACCATCTGGAATGCCTACGGTTCTAAAGTGACCATCGTCGAAATGCTCCCGCGCGTGCTGCCGCTGGAAGATGAAGAGAGCAGCGCCGAGCTTGCCAAAGCCTACAAGAAGCGCGGCATCGAGATGCTGACCGGCACAAAGGTGCTGTCCGTTGAAACGAACGGCAGCGGCGTAAAAGTACGCGTATCCCCTGGCGAGGGCCAGCCCGAGAAAGAGCTGGAAGCTGAACAGGCCCTCCTGGCTATCGGTTTCCGCCCCAATACCAAAGACCTCGGCCTGGAAGGTGTGGGCGTCAAGCTGAACCAGCGCGGTTTCATTGAGATCGATGACCGTATGGCAACCAGTGTGCCCGGCATCTACGCCATCGGTGATGTCACCGGGCAGTTGCTGCTGGCCCACGTGGCCTCCGCGCAGGGCATTGTTGCCGCGGAAAATATTGCCGGGGTCGAAACCGTGAAATTGAATTATAAGATGATGCCGCGCGCCACTTACTCGCACCCGCAGGTAGCTTCTTTTGGTTACACCGAAGCCGAGGCTAAAGAAGCGGGATATGAGATCAAAGTGGGGCGCTTCCCCTTCCAGCCCAACGGTAAAGCGCTGGGCCTGGGCGATTACGCCGGCTTTGTGAAGATCATTACCGGTGCGAAGTACGGTGAAATCCTCGGCGCGCACCTGGTAGGCCCGGATGTATCCGAACTGCTGCCCGAGCTGACCCTGGCGCAGCGTTGGGAGCTGACCGCGGCGGAAATTGGCCGCAACGTCCACGCCCACCCCACCTTGAGCGAGGCGATCATGGAGGCCGCGGAAGGCGTCGAAGGTCACGCCATCCATATCTGATGAAAAAATGCAAACCAAAAAAGGCGGTGCGTAAACCACCGCCTTTTTTGGTTTGCAGCAATTTATATACTGAAATCCTCACCGCGCCACAGGCCTTCTTCAGGCGCGTGCATGTGAGGTTCTGCCTGTAGGTTTTTGTGCGCTTTGCCATTCCCGTGGCTGTGACCATTGCCGTTCGCGCCGTGGCTGTGGGCAGGCTCGGAACCATTGCCAAGAACGTAAGAGTGCTCGTACAGGTGGCCTTTTAACGAGACTTCCAGCTTTTCCAACTGTTCAATCTTCCCGCGCAGTGGGTGATCGGTATCTCGCCCGGCAAGCACCGCCTCCACCTGTTCCAACCGCTTCATCAGGTCGGTCACCGTCAAACCGATGGTATCCGGCAGCACGTTGTGGTTGAGGTCCGGGGGAGCATCTGCCGGGCGCGGTTTGCTGCGCACCACCACCTGCCCGGGCACCCCCACCACCACCGAGTTTGGCGGCACCGGTTTGTTCACCACGGCGTTCGCGCCGATGCGGCTGCCCGCCCCAACCACGATCGCGCCCAGGATTTTGGCCCCTGCGCCGACCACCACGTTATCTTCCAGGGTGGGGTGGCGCTTGCCCTTTTCCAGGGTCGTGCCGCCCAGCGTTACCCCGTGGTACAGGGTCACATTATCACCCACTTCCGCCGTTTCACCGATCACCACCCCCATGCCGTGGTCGATGAAGAACTTGTGCCCGATGGTCGCCCCCGGGTGAATCTCGATCCCGGTTGTAAAGCGAATCAGGTGCGAAAGCCAGCGCCCCAGCAGTTTCAGCCTGTGCTTCCACAACCAGTGGCTGATGCGGTACCCCCAGATCGCATGCAGGCCCGGGTAGCTGGTCAGCACCTCAAAGGTGTTGCGCGCCGCGGGGTCGCGGTCAAAGACCGATTGGATATCTTCTTTAACCATCCGAAAAAACGTAATCATTTCACTACCTTACCTTACCGCCCACCCGCCGGATTCGTTTTCCGGCGGGGGCACCTCCCTGAGTAATCCAAAAGAAACCCTGAACGCGCTCAGTCTGCCAGGTTGGCAAACAGCGGTGTGCTCAGGTAACGCTCGCCAAAGGATGGAATGATGGTAACGATCAGTTTGCCCGCGTTTTCTGGGCGCCGGGCCACCTGCAGTGCTGCCCAGGTAGCCGCGCCAGAGGAAATCCCCACCAGCAGGCCTTCTTCCCGGGCCATGCGCCGGGCCGTTTCGTACGCATCCTCACCCTTCACGATGACGATTTCATCGTAGATCTTTGTGTTCAGCACCCCCGGAACAAAACCGGCGCCAATACCCATGATGGGGTTCGGGCCCTTCTTCTCTTGCCCTGAGAGAACCGCAAAGGCATCCGGTTCGACCGCGATCATCTTCACCGACGGCTTGCGGGCTTTGAGCACCTCGCCAATGCCGGTGATGGTGCCGCCGGTGCCGATCCCCGCGACCACCATATCCACCTTGCCATCCGTATCGCGCCAGATTTCTTCGGCGGTAGTGCGGCGGTGAACTTCCGGGTTGGCTGGGTTCTCAAACTGCTGGGGGATAAAAACACGCGGGTCCGCGGCGGCCATTTCGTTGGCTTTTCGAATCGCCGCGCTCATCCCTTCCGCGCCCGGGGTCAAGATCAATTCCGCTCCATAGGCGCGCAGCAGCATGCGCCGCTCCTTGCTCATCGTGTCGGGCATAATCAGCACGCATTTGTAACCGCGCGCCGCGCAGACCATAGCCAGTGCGATACCCGTATTGCCGCTGGTTGGCTCGACAATGATTGTGTCCGGTTTAATCTGGCCGGCTTTTTCCGCCGCATTGATCATCGCCACCCCGATGCGGTCTTTTACGCTGTGAGCCGGGTTGTAGAACTCCAGCTTGGCCACCACGGTGGCATACGCGCCTTCGGTGACGCGGTTCAGGCGGACGAGCGGCGTATTACCCACCAGCTCGGTGACATCATTCGCGATTCGCGCGGTAGTTTTTTCTTCGACACCCATTATGGTTACTCCTTCAAATCATGATCAGCGGATAGATATAAAAACGGCCAACAGGCAAAATAAAAGCAGCGACTTTGCTTGCCTGGCAATCAAAGTTTTTGATTGCGGGGCTGGTCCGCTGCCTTCGTCCGTTGGCCGTCAAATACGTTGTTTTTTGGAGAGGCAGGAACTACAGGCCCCGCCTCAGACACATGCAAGTAAACATATACACTCCAATATTTATCAAATAATTCATGTTTATTATCCGTAATTATAAGGCTATTAAAGAGAATGTCAAGGTTTCAAGCCGAATCTTTATACAGTCTGGTTTGCAAGAAATGGTAAAATCTTACAAGGTATGTAAAACGCCGGTGTTCTTTTATAGAAAGATCGCGGTGACAGGCGTTTTTACTTGAGTAGTTCGCCGAGGGGAATTGTTTTCAAAGATCCTGAGTGTAGGTTGCTTGCGTTTGGCGAATTACTGGCAGCGAGGAGTTTTCAATGAAGTTTTTGACCGACTTGTTCATAAAGCCATACCCTGACCATGCCCGCTCAGAGGTTGAGCGCATGCTGGATGAATTGATCCGCATCGGGCAAACGGATGATTTTCTCTCCGAACGGCCAGGCGGGGGGTTTAACCGCGACTGTCGCCATATCCGCGCCCGCGAAATTGGCCAGCGCCTGGATGAAATCGGCGGCCTGGAACTGATGGAATTTGCCAACCGCCGGGTTCGCCGCAAGTTGGGCAAAAACCTGAGCTGGCACCTGGAAGCTGCCTGGAAAGATATTGGCAAGTGGATTGCCTGAAAATTTTCCTGGCGAAGGAGTATTCCAAATGATGAGCCTGGAAACCATCGGGCGCTGGATGATCATCGGCGGTATTAGCATTGCAGTTGCAGGCGGGTTGATCCTGCTGGCCGCCCGGTTCTTTCCTAACCTGGGCCAGCTTCCCGGGACGATCCGCATTCAAGGCGCTGGTTTCACCTGCGTATTTCCCCTGCTGGCTTCCATTGTCTTGAGCATCGTCCTGACGATCCTGCTGAACATTTTCGCCAGGCTGATTAAGTAAAGGATTCCGCCGTCTCCACCTGTGCCCCCAGCGCTGTGGTCCGCAGCAGGAAGGTGCGCGCAGGGACTCCCGCTTTTTGGAAAGCCGCCGACATGGCTTCTCCCACTGCGCCGGGATCCCCGGCGGTGAAAGCGATCAGGCTGGGGCCGGCGCCAGAAATCGTCACCGCGCTGGCGGAAGCCTGATAAGCCGCTTCCAGCGCCCACTGCCCGCCCGGAATCAGCGGCAGGCGGTATGGCAGGTGCAGGCGGTCGTCCATGGCCTGGCTGAGCAGCCCCAGGTCGCCCGAGCGCAGCGCCTCCACGACCAGCATCGCCCGGCCAAGGTTGTAGGTTACATCCTTCAGGGCGATATCTTGCGGCAGCGCGGCCCGCGCGGTGTGGGTGGGCAGATCCACCGCTGGCAGTACGATAGCTGCCTGCTGGTCGGGGATCGCGATGCGCCGGGTGAGCCACGCCCCCTTTCCTGCCGCGACGATCACCAGCCCGCCCAGCAGCGCCGCCGCGGCGTTATCGGCGTGCCCTTCCATGCGCGCCGCCAGGGTCAGCGCCTCGCTGGTATCCATGGGCTGGTCGAGCAGCGCGGCTGCGCCAAGCAGCCCGATGATAACGGCTGTTGCGCTGGAACCTAGCCCCGAACCAACGGGAATCTGGTTGCGGCTGTGAATCGACAGGCCGCGCGGAAAGGTCAATCCGCGGGTGTCGCAGAAAAAGCGCATGGCCTGCACGATCAGGTTGCGTTCGTCGGTGGGAATCTGCTGCCCCTCGCCTTCGCAGGACAGGTGCAGCCCTTCGCCCCCTGGGATGAAGGTTGTTTCGTTCCATAGGTCGAGAGCCAATCCCAGGCAGTCAAAGCCCGGGCCGAGATTGGCGGTGGTCGCCGGTACGTGCACCCGTACCTGGCGTTCCATTATTTCTCTCCCCGGATCGGTTTATCTCCCAGGATCGCGGCCTCCAGCTCTTCCAGCCGGGTCGGCAGCTTGCGCGGAGCAGGCATGCTTTTCGCGATAATGTCTGGGTCCTTTAGCCCGTGCCCGGTGCAGATCGCCACCACGCGCTGGCCCTGAACGTTCATCTGCCCGGCCCGCAGTTGGTGGGCCAATCCGGCTACCCCGGCAGCGGAAGCGGGTTCCACCCACACCCCGTTAGCGGCCAGCCGGCGCTGCATCGCCAGGATTTCATCGTCCGTCACCGCGATGATTTTCCCATTCGACTCTTCCGCGGCTTGCAGCGCTTCTTCGCCGCGCGCGGGGCGGCCAATACGGATGGCGGTTGCCACCGTCTCAGGGTGGTCCACCGGGTGCCCCAGTACCAGCGGCGCGGAGCCAGCCGCCTGCACCCCCAGGATGCGCGGCAGGCCGGAGTTCTTCAGTTTGTTGTACTGGCGAAAGCCCATCCAGTAAGAAGTGATATTGCCGGCGTTACCTACCGGCAGGCACAGCCAGTCGGGGGCGCTGCCGCCCCAGTCCTCCTGGCGCAGATCATCGCAGATCTCAAACGCAGCCGTCTTTTGACCTTCCAAACGGTACGGGTTGAGCGAATTAACCAATGCAATGGGGTGCTGCTGCGAAATCGCGACCACCAGGTTCAGGGCATCGTCGAATGAGCCATCGATCTGAATGACTTCAGCGCCATAAGCCACCGCTCCGGCCAGTTTCCCGGCGGCCACTTTTCCCTCCGGGATAATGACAATAGCCCGCATGCCGGCCCGGGCGGCGTACGCGGCAGCAGAAGCCGCTGTATTTCCAGTAGAGGCGCAGATCACGGCTTTCGCGCCGCGTCCAGCGGCCTCGCTGATCGCAACAGTCATGCCGCGGTCTTTGAAGGACCCCGTGGGGTTCATGCCTTCAAACTTGACGTAAAGCTCGAACCCGCCGCCTAGTTCCGCTGCCAGGCGCGGCATCGCGATTAACGGCGTGCTGCCCTCCTGCAGGCTGACCGGCGTGGTATGAGAAGGGATATTGAGCAGTGAAGCGTAACGAGCGAGAACACCAGTATCTTTCACAATAACTCCTATAAGGGTTGCACCGAATGGGATCGGAGAAATTTCTCAGGCCTGATTATACAAAATAAAATGGAAAAAGTTAGAAACTCTTTGCCTGGCTTGCTTTTATAACCACTTTTTTATATACTCATCATACAAAGTAGCCTTCTGGTATCGCACGCACCCCATTCATTTACTGCGCGAAAGGAGAACACACGATGCAATTCACTGTCCGCGATTGGATGATGGATTTGGTGGTCTACGTCGACCCGGAAACACCCGTAACCGATGCACTGGCTACCATGCGCCGGCGCTACATCAGCAGCGTTATCGTGAATAAAGGCCAGGGGCATGCCGACTATGGCATCCTCACCTCAACCGACATCTGCGACAAGATCGTTGCCCAGGATCGTGACCCAAGCGCCGTCAAGGTGAGCGAGATCATGACCAGTCCTTTAATCACCGTTCCAACCGATATGACGGTGATAGAATGCGCCCGGATTATGAACGAAAAGAAAATTCACCATCTACCTGTAGCGGATGGAAAAGGCAATCTGGTGGGAATGATCTCCGCGACCGATTTCCTGGTTGTTGCCGAAGCAATGGGCCGTACAGGGGAGCGCGCGTTAAG
Source organism: uncultured Anaerolineaceae bacterium (assembly GCA_964437595.1). Lineage (GTDB taxonomy): Bacteria > Chloroflexota > Anaerolineae > Anaerolineales > Anaerolineaceae > DSYU01. The sequence goes on along the minus strand of CAYTHO010000013.1, from coordinate 49,873 downwards.
ATAGAACGCAGCTTGCGAACGGATACTGAAACCGCGAGGCAGCCTGCTGCCCTCAATTTTTTGGGATTTCTTACAAAATTCAAATATCAAATACTTGCAAATTGCGCCCCAAACGACGTATAATACTCGCTTGGAACAGATTTTTGTTTCCTTGTAGTTTCTGTATGTCTGAGGTACCGTATGCCGATCTATACCTACCGGTGTGAAAGTTGTGGTGTTCAATTTGAGCGGAACCAGAAATTTTCCGACGCACCGCTGACGCGCTGCCCGGAATGTGGGAAGAAATCCCTTCGCAAGGTCTACATGCCTGTTGGGATTGTCTTCAAGGGTTCTGGTTTTTATGCCACCGATCACCGCTCCCCATCCGGGAACAGTCGATCGAGCAGTTCGCATAGTGAGGAAAAATCCTCCAGTGAAAGCAAATCAACGCCTGCGAGTGAGAAGAGTGCATCCACCCCATCGGTTTCGGACAGCAAACCGAGCGAGTAACCTTTTACCCAACCCGTATGGAACCGTGATTTTGCGGATGAAACAGCGAAAAGAATAATAAAGTCTGGCCCCGGGTGTTGCGGTAAGCTGCAGCCCCGGTTTTTTTGCCTTCTACAGGCAGAAGAGTATCACATCAATCAATCATCGTAAAAATCGGAGAGTAAAACATGGCAGACCAGGTAGAAGAGAAAGCGTGGAATCTGGAGGATGGTTTAATCATGCGGCGCAGCACGGCTGCCGATGCCGACCGCCTGGCCGATTTCAATGCCAAGATCCACGGAGAAGATGCCTACGATGCGGCTGCCGTTGCCGCCTGGACGCGCGACCTGCTGCTTGCGCCGCCCCCAGGCTTCGACCCCGCAGATTTTTTAATTGTGGAAGATACATCTACGGGCGAAATCGTATCCTCCATGAACTTGATTTCGCAAACCTGGGCCTATGAAGGCATCCCGTTTGGCGTTGGCCGGCCCGAACTGGTGGGGACCCACGCGGACTACCGCGGGCGGGGACTGGTTCGTAAGCAGTTCGCAAAAGTCCATGAATGGAGCCGCCAGCGTGGAGAGCTGGTACAGGTGATTACTGGCATTCCCTATTTTTATCGGCAGTTCGGCTACGAAATGTGCCTGACCCTGGGCGGTGGTCGCGGCGGGTATGAGCCGCACGTGCCCACGCTTGAGGAGGGCAAAGAAGAGGCCTATCGCTTCCGTCCCGTGGACCGGGCTGATATTCCCTGGATCATGCGCATGTACCAGCGGCAGTGTGAGCGTGAAATGGTTTCGGCTGTGCGTGAAGAAGCCCACTGGCAGAATGAACTGTTCGAGAAAAGCCGGGAAAATGTAAACCGTGTCGAAGTACGCGTGATCGAAACGCAGGATGGGCAGCCTGTTGGCTACCTGATGCATCCTGGTTTTGCCTGGGGAACGAGGATGGCGCTGACCGGTTATCAACTGGCGGAAGGCGTCTCTTACCTGGCAGTTACCCCCAGTGTGATTCGTTACCTTTGGAAAACGGGCCAGGAGTATGCGGGCGAGCGCAAGTGCACGCTCAATGCTTTTGCTTTTGGGTTGGGGGTTGATCACCCGGCCTACCAGGCTGCCCCAGGCAGTTTGGTGCTCGAACGTAAACCGTATGCCTACTTTGTCCGGGTGCCGGATCTGCCTGCCTTCCTGCAGCGGATCGCCCCCGTGCTGGAGCGGCGCTTGCAGGGGTCGGCCTGTGATGGCCATAGCGGCGAGCTGAAGGTCAGCTTCTACCGCGACGGCGTGCGCCTGGTGTTTGAATCTGGCAAGCTGGCAACTGTGGAAACCTGGAAGCCAAAGGTTAAAGTGGATGAAGGTATGGCTGCCTTCCCTGACCTGACCTTTTTGCAGCTCGTGTTTGGCTACCGCGCCCTGGCTGAAGTTCAGCATGCCTATGCGGACTGCTGGGTGAACGACGAAGCACGGGTGCTGCTCGAAACACTATTCCCCAAAAAGCTTTCCCATGTTGAAGCAGTTTCATAGCTTCGCGAAGATTGCACTCTAATCCGGTTTGCAGCAATCCGCGCTGGGCATAACTAAGCCCGGCGCGGATCTTCTATTTCGGACGATATTTTCAATATGGCGGTCGCGTTGTAAGATAGGGGGTATTGACTCGTCTGTTATACAGTGGATTCGGAACTTTGGGGTGACCTGAAGAACAAGAAAAGCCCTGGTTTGGGCATTTGGGCCATTCACTTTTTCTCCACAGTCCCAGAAAGAAAATAAGCGGTTTGCTTGGTGTCATTTGAACGGCCAGTAACGATATGAGGAGGACGCCTTTATCTTGCAGGTGGAACCTCCTCATTTCGTTAATAGATGTGGGTTTCAAAAAGAATAGAAGTATATCGAAAATATTACGAAGTTGATATATTCCAAAAATGAGAATCATCGTATAATTAACTATAAGTAAACCCAATCCGATTGTTCATGTATATAGGTCGTTTCCTTTTTGGCGGGTTTTCACCACCTTGCAAAGTTGAAAGGTAAGGGGTACGGCTAAATGGTTATAATCTAATCTAGAGGTTATGTTAATAACTCTCACAGTTATTAACGCTTCATTATTATTGGTAATTCATATGGGTTTGGGGAGTTTCATTGTAAGGCTTTTGTTCCATATATTACTGGTTAATACATGTCGGAGGGGCAACCTATGGGAGATGGGAAGCTTCGTCGCGCCGTTGGTTGGGGAGTTCTGCTGCTCTCCCTGTTGTTATCAGCCTGCGGTGTAAGTACACCAATACCAGGACGCATTAGTAATACTTACCCTGTAGAACCTCTTTTTAAAGAGTTTTACAAGTCCTTGGGTGGAGAGGAACTTTTGGGTCCAGCGATCAGCGCTCTGGAGATTCGCGAGAATCTCCAATGCCAGTTTCTGGAGCGCGCGCTGATGTGTTTTAACCCGGCCTCAACCGATGCTACCCGGTTTGGCCTGTATCCCCTTGGTCGGGAGCTGGGGATTCAGGAAGAGTCGCATATGAGCGGGATGGCGCCATCCACAAGTGCCCGTGTTGTGGATGGATTCACCATCTATGAGAAATTTGTGCCGCTCTACGATCGCTTGTTTGGAGCGCGTTATGTAGGCGCGCCGCTCACGCAGGTGCGGATTAACCAGGATTTGCGCCGGGTCGAACAGTTCTTTGAAAATGTTGGTTTTTATCAACATCTGGATAACCCCAATGGCCCGGTGTTCCTGGTCCCATATGGAGCTTACCTGTGTGGAGGGAACTGTTCTTCTCATCTGAACGAATACTGGTCAATCGTCAAAGGCAACCTGACGGAGCAGCCGTTTGCTCCCAGCGTGGCTCGTTTAGGCGGGCCTGGCGTGTTTGGCTCCCTGCTGTTGAAGCCGCAGGTGTCGGATGGGTACTTGCAGCAGGTGTATGCGAACGCCATTTTTTATTCCCCGGCTGAAGACACCAGCCAGGTGCGGCTGCGCCCGCTGCCGATCATGTTAGGGTATCCACCGCAGCCTCTGGTGGAACCGAAAAGCCACGAGCAAATCGTTTTCTACGAAATCGAGAACGGGTTAGGGCACAACGTCCCCCGGCCGTTTGATGAGTTTGTCGCCATGCACGGTGGGCGGGATCTTTCTGGAGACCCCATTTCGGAAGTAATGCTGCTGCCTGGGGAAAATTTATACCAACAGTGCTTTGAGAATTACTGTTTGATCTATGATCCGGTCGCTGCGGAGAGCATGAAAGTGCAGATGGCGGCATTAGGGAAAATTTATGCCGATCGCTTCTCCACGCCCGCCGATGAGATCAGCAATCTGTTCTCACCCGAAACCATCAACCTCTTGATCTCTGCCGATAAACCCAACATAAACGGCAGCGAAGCCCAAAACATCCGCATGATGGTGCAGTGGCGTGAGACTGGTGAGCCGGTTGAGCGCGTTGAAGCCACGCTGGTCCTCAATTTGCCAGACCGCCCAACCGAGCGTTACTTCTTCCCACCCACCGGGGGGGATGGTATGTCAGTGATCACCATCCAGCCGCTGGAGGATCTGGCAAATGGTTCCAGGGTGCTGTATCAGGTCTGCCTGAACTTGCCTTCCGAACAGCAAATCTGTAACATGGATAGTTACCTGATCTGGAATATCCAGCAGTAAACATAAACGAACAACGAAGCCCGGCTTATGGCCGGGCTTCGACAAATATTTCTACGCGTACGATTGCGCCAGCCACGCTGTATACCGACATCGTCACTGCCAGCGGTCCGCCGTTGAGCGGCTGGCTGTCTTGCCGCTCCCAGCGCCGCACGCCGACAACGCTGCCCTGGGCATCGTATGCAACGGCTGCCACCCATACCCGCCGGATGTTTCCTGTACCATCTGGGATAACGTCCGTGAGTACCTGAGCGGAGCGGCCATTTTCTGCCAGCATCACTTTTGGCTCATAAACGTGCATGGGCACATAGCGTCCATCCTCCGGGCCTGGCAGCGCGGTCAGCAGTTCACTGCTGAACTGGTACGGCGAGGCAATAGCAGCCATCTGTTCGGGTGGGAAGTAGGCTGCCAGGGGCAGGGTTTCTCCTGGCGGCAGCCGGTCCAGCGGAAGATAGGCCGCCTGCGAAAGAACCTGTGGTGCGTCTGCTTCCGTGGACTCTGTTGCCCGGCCCGTTATGCGAAAAATCGCACTGAGCCCTTCTAGAAAATATTCCTGTTCATTTTTCACAGGCATGAAGCACCACATGCCACCGTCTTCCGTCCGCGCGCAGTCCATTTTTCCCGCCGCAACTGCTGCGGGGGTTGGCGTAGGTGGGGTGGGGTTCTCGCCAGGCGGAAGCTCCGTTTTCGACGGCGGAATGATCAGCAGCGTTCCTACGCTCATCATATTAGGCTGCACGGTGGGGTTAGCCTCCATCAACTCCTGTACCGACACCCGGTACTGCCAGGCGATGCCGCCCATATCTTCCCCCTTCTTGACTTCGTGCGTGCGCGGCGTGGGGGTTGTGGATGGCAGCGGGGACGCTGTGACGTGCTGGGCTGGGTCGGGGGAGGGGGTAGACATGCCCTGGGCGTGCGGTGAAAGATAGGGGGTTAGCTGACCGGCGCGGGTGGGGGCAAACGCCGCAGTGGGCGCCGGGAAATTCTCTGTACCGGGAGCGCAGCCAGTAATAAAAAGGGCAGCCGCAAGCAATCCCAGCCGCGTCCAGCGGCAAAAATGGTGAAACTTCAAATCCATTCTGGCAATTATACCTTTCTTTGACTTTGCAAATTTCGATCCGCAGCTAATGAGGCTTGCCGTTGCCGCCCGGCTGTGCTAGACTTTAAATTATGTCCAGCCAGCCAGAGAACATTACTCCTCAAGAAGCCATGTTCAACGAGGCCATGTCGGCGATCCAATCTGGTGATCGCGCGCGTGCTCGTGATTTGCTCACCCGGCTGTTGAAGCTCGGGCAGCCCACTCCGGAATATTGGGTCTGGATGAGCGCCGTGGTAGAAACACCTAAGGAGCGCACTTTCTGTTTGAAAGAAGCCCTGCGCCTCGATCCGCAGAATGTGCTGGCAAGGCGCGGCATGACTCTATTGGGCGCCGCTCCTCCCGATCAGGCTCTGGTGATGCCGCCGCGCCTGCAAAAACGCAACTGGCAGTCAAAAATTGCCGGAGCGGATGAGCAGGTCAAAAAGATTTCCAGATCGCAGTTTGCTCTGATGGGCCTGGCTCTGGTTGTGGTATTGGGCCTGGTAGCCTTTGGCATTTTCGGGATGCAGCGGCAGTTCCAGGCGCAGCCGGTTGCCATGACGTTCGTGCCCACCAAAACGGCAGTTACCCCGACCCCCGGTACGCCTACTGCGGTACGCATTCTTGTTTCAGGCAGCCCGACGCCCTTGTGGATGCTGCTGCAGGCCACCTACACACCCACGCCTCTATATGTAAACACGCCCCACACCAGCAGCGAAGCTTACCGCATTGGCATTCGCAACTTTACGCGCGATGATTTAAAAAGCGCGCTCACCTACTTCAAACAGGGCGCCGCTGCTGAGCCGGATGCTCCTGACTTGCAGTACTATCTTGGTGAAATCTACCGCCTGCAGGGGAACCTGTCTCAGGCTTCGCAAGTTTTCAATCAGATCGTGAAGGACAAGCCGAACTTCGCCCCTGCCTACGTGGGACGGGCCCGCACCACCATTGCGCTCGATCCTGAAAAGGTAGAGGAAGCATTGAAGGATATGGAAGCCGCGGTTCAGCTCGACCCCAATTATGGAGAAGCCTACCTGGGGATTGCTGAACTGCAGGTGCAGGCCGGGGAGGGCAAGCTGGCATTGGAAACCCTCGAACAGGCTGCCAGGCTGATGCCGGATTCTCCATTAGTGTATCTTTACCGTGCTCAAGCTTACTTGGCGTTGAAAGATAATGAGCAGGCGCTCGAAAACGCGCGTAAAGCAAACGAGCTGGATATCACCCTTCTTCCGGCCTACCGCATGATCGGCCAGGTTCTCCAGGCAGATGGTGATCTGGCTGGGTCACTTGCTCCGCTCAGCACCTATATCCTCTATGAAAAAGACGATGACCAGGTATGGAACTGGCTGGCGCTGGCTTACATGGAGAAAAAGGATACGAAAAACGCCTTGAGTGCCTTAGACCAATCGCTGCGCCTGGATAAACAACAGAAGGAAGCGTACTTGCTGCGCGCGAAACTCCTGACTGAAACGGGCAAAGTAGAAAGCGCTCTGGACGATTATGAGACGGCCTTAAAATTGGACAGCAAATCTTACGAAGCCAGCCTGGGCATTGGTGTTTCGTTGATGGCATTAAAGTACCCCGGCGATGCCTATGTCCAGTTTGAGAGTACTAAACCCCTGGCGGAAACGGAACTTCAGAAAGCCGAACTGCTCTATTGGCGCGCCCAATCGCTGGAACAGCTTGGTGAATATGTGGTTGCCACCCGCGATTACAAAGCCTTGATAGCCCTGCCAAAAGGAAGCGTTGATCCGGAATGGGTCGAGTTTGCCAACAAGCGCCTCGCCGCCATGGCCAAACTGACCCCTTCCCCAAAGCCCAAGACGGCGACCTTTACCGCAACGGTTACTTTCACGCGCCAGCCGACAAAGACCCTGGCGCCCACGGCCACGCGCCAACCCACCAGAACGCCCACCCCTACCTGGACGCCTAAACCAACCAAGACGCCCACCCCTACCTGGACGCCAAAGCCGTCCCGAACCCTGACGCCCACAAACACTCCGCGGTCGGCTTCACCAACGCCCACCCGGTAGCCGCCTCCTGGACTGTGCTTAATCGACGGGCCTACTCGTGCGACATATCCAGTTATTCTCCTTAGTCAACCGCCGCCAGCAGCGTAAACAGGTGGCGGGCAAAACCCTGCGCAGCCGTTTTGCGCGGTTTGGGTTAGGCTGCGGCATCCTGGTGTTCATGCTCCTGCTCGTTGCGGCCCTTGGCGTCAGCCTGCTTTATGCCAGCCTGATCGATGACCTGCCTTCAACAGCCGGACTGCCCGAGATGTTTGACCCGGTAGATGGGATATGGATGCAGCCGACCACCGTTTACGATCGCAGCGGCCAGGAGCTGCTGTACCGGCTGGATAATGCGGGGATCGAGCGGCGTTCTCTATCAATTGACACCAAACTGCCGGATCATTTTTCGCCGGACCTGGTGCGGGTAACCATTGGTATTTTAGAGACCGATTATTGGAATAGCCCTGGTTTTCGCCTGCGCTCGCTGGCTGACCCGCAGCCCTTCACCATTGCCGAACGCCTGGTCGACGATACATTGTTATGGGATGAGCCGGTTGGATTTCGCCGGGCCGTTCGCATGCGGGTGCTCGCTGCGCAGGTGATCGCCCGCTATGGTCATGTGCAGATTCTGGAATGGTATCTGAACAGCACCTATTACGGCCATCTGGCCTTTGGCGCGGATAGCGCCGCCCAGCTTTACCTGGGGAAGCCCGCCACCGACCTGAACCTGGCTGAAGCCGCATTAGTCGTAGCCGCCAATCAGGCTCCTGCGCTAAACCCGCAGGATGCTCCGGCAGCCGCGGTCGAGCGCCAGCAAGCGATTTTAGACACGCTGCTGGAACGAGGAGTGATCCCGGCGGATGAACACCAGCGCGCCGCCGCGCAAACGCTGTCTCTGGCGGCTCCGGTGACCCCGGCGGTATCACCGGCGGCAGCTTTCTCGCGGATGGCATTGGATGCGCTCGGCGATCAGATTGGCCAGGAGCGCCTGGAGCGTGGTGGCCTGCGGGTCATCACTACTCTCGATTACGATTTACAGCACGAACTGACCTGCCTGGTGAGCACGCAGCTTGCCCGTCTCTCAGGGCAGGGCGGCGAAACAACGGATGATAAGGATTGCGCCTCAGCACGCCTGCTCCCTTCGACCTTGCCAGGCGATGCTCGTTTACCTGGCGGTGCCTCCGCCAGCGGCGTGGTGCTCGATCCGCAGACGGGCCAGGTGCTGGCCTTGCTGGGAGATACCACCCTTTTGGGTGAATCCAGCGCTCTCTCTCCGCGCGAACCCGGCTCGCTGCTCACCCCGTTCGTAGCCCTGACCGGATTTGCGCGCGGGCAGGGCCCAGCCAGCCTGGGGTGGGATATCCCGTATCGCCAGTCCGATGAAGCAACCAATAACGCTTCCACTGCTTCCGGCAGCGGCGACGCCCCGGCAGTTCATCCGAACCCAGATGGCGCTTATCACGGGCCGGTCCGCCTGCGCATGGCCATTGCCAATGATTACCTGGTTCCGATCGCGCGTCTCCTGGAACAGCTCGGTCCAACCAATGTCTGGCGGCAGGCCAGCGCCCTGGGGCTCACTGGCCTGTCTGGTGAAACCAGTGCGGAAATTCTATACCGTGGCGGTGGGCTGTCTTCGATCGAACTGGCCCAGGCTTATGCAGTCATCGCCATGCAGGGAACGCGCGCCGGGCAGCGACTGACGCCTGGTGGAGACCTGCGCCCGGCTTTCGTGCTGTATGTGGAAGACTTGAGCGGGAAACCCCTGTTGGATGCGCGCGCGCCTCAGATCCAAAGCGTGGTGACTCCTCAGTTGGCATACCTGGTTCACCATGTGCTGCGTGATGAAACCGCCCGCTGGCCCAGCCTGGGCTATCCCAACGCGCTGGAAATTGGCCGCCCCGCCGGTGCCAAAATTGGCCAGGTTGCTGGTGGCCGCCAGGTGTGGGCCGCCGGGTACACCGTGCAGCAGGTAGCGGTTTTTTCGCTCAGCATTCCTGGCGACAGCGAGTCTACCCTGGCTCCCCGCATGGTTGCCGGTATGTGGCATGCCCTGATGCAGTACGCCAGCCGCGGTCAGCCGGCAGCAGATTGGGAAGAACCAGTTGGAATTACCCATGTGGAAGTGTGTGATCCTTCCGGGCAGTTGCCAACCGCTTCCTGCCCCAAAACAGCCAGTGAAGTGTTTCTCAGCGGCACAGAGCCCAACAGCCCCGATACGCTTTACCGCACCTTCCAGATCAACTCGGAGACGGGCCTGCTGGCCACGGTTTTCACCCCTTCCGGGCTGGTAGAAGAAAAAACATTTATGGTAGTCCCGCCCGAAGCCCGGGCCTGGGCGCAGGAGTCCGAACTACCAGTGCCGCCTCAGGATTATGACGCTATTCAGCCGCCAGAGCCTTCTGCCGATGTGCGTATTACCGCCCCCGCGTTGTATGCCTTTGTGCGCGGGCAGGTGCCGGTAAAGGGAACGGCTGCCGGGGAAGGGTTCAAATCCTACCAGGTGCAGGTCGGACAGGGCGTCAACCCGCAGTCCTGGCTGCAGGTAGGTGAAGAAGGCTTTTCCCAACGGATCGATGAGGAGCTTGGCGTGTGGGAAACCCCCGGGCAAGATGGCCTGTATTCGATCCGCCTGCAGGTGGTCCGCGCCGATCAGACGGCGCAGACGGCGGTCATCCAGGTTACGGTAGATAATACCCCGCCCCGGGTCCGCATTCCCTATCCTATTACCGGGCAGGACTTTGAACGCTTGCAGTCCAGCGTCATTACCTTCCAGGCCGAAGGCGAAGACGCCATTGGCATTCAACGCTACATCTGGCTGGTGGATGGTAAAGTAGTAGGCGAAACCATACACGCCCCCTATGTTTTTGCGTGGGAGGCGGCATCTGGCGAACACGTGCTGGAAGTAAAAGCCATCGACCTGGCTGGAAATGAAGGCCTATCCGAGAAAGTGCCTTTCACCGTTAAATAAAAACGGCGGACCGCGTTATAGAGATTGTAGCGCGGTCCGCCGTTTCTGCTAATCGAGGATCAACCGCGCGCGCCGGAACCGGGCGCGTGCCAGCGCGATCATGATCAGGTCGATGACCAGCAGCGCCACCCCGGCGATTACGGCAATTTGCAGAAGGTCGAGGTTGATCAGAAACTGCGCCAGTTGCATCTTCCAGGTCTCCGGCATAAACTGCGGCCCAAGCATCAGCGGCAGCCAGATCAGCATGAAGCCCAGGCTCATACGCTGGTAGGCCTGGCGGACGTTGCTGGCGTGCAGCGAGACCAGCACGCCAATCGCCGAGACCAGTACGATGCCCAGCAGGGCAAACACCATTGCTCCCAGGAAGTTCCCCAGCGGATAAAACCCGGCGCCCGGGTTCGCCAGGTTGGCAGTGACCGCGCCTAACAGCATCCCTGCCAGTCCAATACCGATTCCATAAACGATGGCAGACAGCATCTTGCCGAACAGAATGGCCTGGTCGCTGAGCCGGCTGGCAAGCAGTGTTTCCAGGGTATGGCGTTCCCGCTCGCCGGCAAAAGCATCAGCCACCAGCCCCATCGACATGAACAGCGGCAGCCACGCGCCTGAAACCAGCGCGACCGGGTGCGTGATCCATTCGCGCCCGAACTGCAGGGGGAACAGCACGCCGATGATGCCCACAACGATCAATACGTTGGTAATGCCCGCGCGCAGCGATCCGCGCTGGACGAATATTTCTTTCAGCTCTTTCCGTGTGATAGTGATAATATCGTAGAACATTTTCACTCTGCTTTCGTTTCATCTTCAACCAGGTCGATGAATATCTCTTCGAGACTGGCTTTACTTCTGGATACTTCCTCCACGCGGGCGCCGCCCATAACGAGCTGGCTGACGATTGGCGATACTTCCGCGTTCTGGTGCAGGTCGAGTTTCAGAGAATCTCTCTCCACCCGCAGCGCGGCGATTTCCTGGCGGGTGCGCAGTTGCGTCAAAAGCTCCGGTGTAAAGCCGCTGCCGTGGACCTCGACTTGAAGGGTGTCTTTCTGCCCGCGCAGCTGGTCTGGCGCGCCGGTTGCCAGCAGCTTGCCGTTCCGGATCACCGATACCTGGTCGCACAGTTTCTCTGCATCGGTGAGGTTGTGGGTGGTCAAAAAAATCGTCACCTGGTGGTCGCTTGCCAGTTCGGCCAGGTCATTGCGCAGCGCGGCTGCCGCCAGCGGGTCCAGGCCCGCGGTGGGTTCGTCCAGGAAGATCAGCTTGGGGCGGTGCAGCAAGGCGCGGGCGATGGCCAGCTTTTGCTTCATACCCCGGCTCCAGGTTCCGGCGGTTTCTTTGCGCCGCTCCCACAAATCAAAGTGGGTCAGCAGCTCCTGAATGCGCGCCTGACGCTCGCGGGTGGGTATGCGCGCCACGCGCCCGTAAAATTCCAGGTTGTCTTCTGCGCTCAAGCGCTCGTACAACCCGGTGTGTTCCAGCAGCGCCCCGGTGCGCTCGCGGATGGCTGCGGCCTGGGTGCGCGTATCATAGCCAAACACTGCCGCGCTGCCCTGGGTTGGCTCCAGCAGCCCCAGCAGCAGGCGGATGGTGGTGGTTTTCCCTGACCCGTTCGGGCCCAGGAAACCGAAGACGGTACCCTGCTCAATCTCCAGGTTCAAGTGGTCCACTGCCCGGATCAGGCCGGGCTGGCTGCCGTTGGACCCGTTGTCTCTGAATCCGGCGGCGCCGTTCGGCGTGCGTACTGCTTCAAAATCGCGCGTCAGGTCTTGCATACGAATAAGGATCTGGCTCATTTGGGCTCCTCAGGTAGTTTGCTGACGATGTTGGTTAGCTGCTTGCGGTAAACATTGAAGGCTGCCCGCCCCGAATCCGTCAGCGAGATCAGGGTCTGGGGGATCTTCCCGCGAAAAGTCTTTTCAATTTCCACGTACGCTGCGTTTTCTAACTTCAGCAGGTGGGCCGAAAGGTTGCCTTTCGTCAGGCCGGTCTCGTGCAGCAGGTAAAGAAAGTCGGCTTTCTCCACCGCAAACAGGATGGTGACGATTAACAATCGGGCCGGCTCGTGGATCAGGCGGTCCACTTCGGTAAATTTGCGCAGGTCTTCACTCATGGCAGGCTCCAGTTGCGCTTCTATTGTTCATCTTGTGGCCGGTCCAACAAATCAGGGTCAATCATCCCATCCGTGACCGGATGTGTGCGGCGCATATAAATGAACAGCGTCACCAGGCCGGAAAGTAAGATCAAGGCGCCAAACCCGGTGAAGAAAATCCCAATGCTGGGCAAATTGCCGAAACGGAATAAGGATACGATAAACCCCCACAGTGCGGTCAGGGTTGCCACAATATACAACCGCACCAGGTGGAAGCGATAACCAATATAGCTGATCGATCCCGCCATCATAATGCCAACGATCAGCGGCATATGGTTGGACGTCATGCGCATGACCGCCAGGCTGCCAATCAGCGCTCCGGTCGCTCCTGATACCAACATGGCAAGCAGTAACCGTTTCAGGCGAGCGCCTGGTGCTCTCCTGCGGTACATAACAAAACCCGTACGTGGGTACGTTATGCGTTCTTTGAGAAACCGTACCATCTTGTTGATGGAAACGAACATGCCAACCAGCACGATCATTTGTGCGATCCCGAGGACAAACCCAAATGGACCGCTCCAATTCAAATCTGCGGTGAGCAGGAAGAAAACTCCCAGAAGGGTGCTTATTACCCCATAAGCAATTTCCCAAATGCCATCTTCGTACCAGTAGCGCTGGGTCCGCATGGCGATTTCTTTGACAGGGTCGGTTTGCATTAAGTCGTCTCCATAAAAACAGGTTTGTACCGCAGACCGGTTTATAGATATGGTAGCATCTATTAATCTGCCTGTCAATAGCCAGTTGGCCAGGTAGGCCGCATATTTGATGTAATGGTCCTGCCACTCTGCCTTATGTTGGGCGTTTGCGAGCTCCCCAGGCTGGTCATTTTCTAAATTTATTGCTATAATATAATAATTATTATCAGTTTTACCTGGATTGTTGGAGCGTTGCATGGCCCTGGACCGTTTTGGCAGGAAAATTCACTACCTGCGTATTAGCCTCACCGACCACTGCAATCTGCGCTGCGTTTACTGCATGCCAGAAGATATGACCTTTCGCCCAAACGCCGAATTGATGCAGGATGATGAAATCTTGAAGCTCGTGCGCCTGTTCGCCAGCCTGGGGTTTGACAAACTCCGCCTGACCGGCGGCGAGCCTACCGTGCGCGCCCATGTGGTGGACCTGGTGCGCGAGATTGCCGCCATGCCCGGCGTGCGCAGCTTATCCATGACCACCAACGGCATTCTGCTGGGCAGGCTGGCCGAACCGCTGAAAAAAGCTGGCCTGCAGCGGGTTAACGTCAGCGTAGATACCCTGAACCCGGCCAAGTTCAAGCGCCTCACGCGCTGGGGAACCCTCGAACAGGTTTGGGAAGGCATTGAGGCGGCGGAACGGGCCGGTCTCACCCCCATCAAGCTGAATGCCGTGGTAGTGCGCGGCTACAACGAGGCCGATGTGGTTGATCTGGCCGCCTTGACGTTGAAAAATCCCTGGCAGGTGCGCTTCATCGAAATGATGCCCTTTGCCGGAGCAACCGAGTTCCAGCAGAGCCAGGTGGTCAGGGCCCAGGAAATGATGGACCGGATTGGGGCGGAGTTGGGCCCGCTAGAACCAGCTAATGAAGGATTTTTAGATGGCGAAGCGCGTATTTACCGCCTGCCCGGTGCGCCAGGTGAGGTGGGTTTTATTTCGTCTGTCTCGCTGCCGTTCTGCGCCTCGTGCACCCGCGCCCGCCTGACGGCGGATGGCAAGCTGCGCCTGTGCTTGCTGCGCGAAAAAGAAGTGGACCTGCTCACGCCCCTCCGCCAGGGAGCCACCATCGAAGACCTGCGCCTGCGTATCCTCGATGGCATCTGGCATAAGCCGTGGGGGCATGGCCTTGCCGAGGGGACGGTGCCTCTCAACCGGACGATGAGCGAGATTGGGGGATAAGCGCAGCGCCAAAAGGCAGGTCGCTGTCGCTTCCGATGCCTTCTACGCGTTCTGTTGAAACCATTCGTAGGTCTCGGCGAAGGCATCCTTCGCTGGCCGGTGCTGGGTCAGGCCCAGCTCTCGCTCCGCTTTTTGCGGATCGTAGAAAAAGAAATAACCTGCCATGCGCAGCAGTTCAGGGGATAGAGGCAGGCTGAGAAAGGATTGCAGCAGGCGGGCCGGCCCAGCGAAGGCGCGCACCAACCCGCTCGGCAGTACCACGCTCGGCCCGGGGACGCCGGTCACTTCAGCAATCAACTGCAGGATCTGGAGGTGGGTCAGGTTCTCTCCCCCCAGGATGTAGCGCTGCCCGGTCTTTCCGCAGGCCAATGCTGCCAGGTGGCCTGCGACCACATCGCCAATGTGCACGCAGTTGATCCCGCCATCGACCGCTACCGTTATCCGCTTTTCAGCGACCTGGGTGATGATCGAGCTGGTTTGCCGGTACAGATCCCCTGGGCCAAACACCAGGCTGGGATTGACGATCACCACATCCAGCCCCTGCGCCACGGCCTTTTGTACCTCTTGCTCGGCCAGGTACTTGGCGTAGCCGTACGGGTAATAGTCTGGACGGAAATTCCAGGCATGGTTCTCGTTGATAAGTTGGGGAACATTGTGCTTGCCATATAAATCGGGGACGCCCAGTGCGGCCACGGAGCTGGTGTGTACTACCCGCCGGACGTCTGTCTTCTGCGCGGCCTGCAGCACATTGCGCGTGCCTTCCACCGTTACTGTGTACTGTCTCCCTGGTTGGTCATTCGCGCCCATCCAGGCAGCGGTATGGAATACCACTTCCATGCCCTCCATGGCGGATACCAGCGTATCTGGCTGGGTCAGGTCGCCCTGCGCGTGCTCCACCTCCAGGCCCTCCAGCAAGCGCAGTGGGCTGGTGGAGCGGTGAAAGGCGCGCACCTCGTGCCCCCCTTCGAGCAGGGCGCGGCACAGGTGCGACCCGACAAAACCGGTGGAGCCGGTTACCAGGATTTTCATTGAATCCACTCAACCAGGGTAGCTTCTCCCTGCCCAACGCCCACGCACAATGCCGCCAGCCCGTACAAAGGTCCTCTGGCATCAGCCGCCCTTCGCTTAAGTTCGTACAGCAGCGTGGTCAGGATACGCGCCCCCGAGCAGCCCAGCGGATGCCCCAGCGCGATTGCCCCGCCGTTGACGTTGACTTTTTCCAGGGGTAGCCCCAGTTCAGCCATCACGGCCAGGGTTTGAACGGCAAACGCCTCATTGATTTCTACCAGGCTCACCTGTTCCAGGTCCACCTTAGCCCGCTCGAGCACCTTGCGCGTAGCCGGCGCTGGCCCCATGCCCATAATCCGCGGCGGCACGCCCGCCGCTGCGGACGCCACCAGGCGCGCCATGGGTTTCATCCCCAGTTGTGCGGCCTTCTCGGCGCTCATCAGCAGCAGCGCAGCTGCGCCGTCGTTCAATCCGGACGAATTTCCCGCCGTCACCGTGCCGTTTTTGCGGAATGCTGGCCTCAGGCGCGCCAGCGCCTCCAGCGTGGTGTCGCGACGCGGGCGTTCGTCGGTTGTCACCAGCAGCGGGTCGCTCTTTTTCTGCGGAACGACGACTGGCACAATTTCCTCGGTAAATTTCCCCGCGTCTATAGCCGCCACCGCGCACTGGTGGCTGCGCAGGGCGAAGCGGTCCTGCTCCTCGCGCGAAATGCCGGTCATCTCGGCGATGTTTTCAGCCGTCTCCCCCATCGATTCGGTGCCGTAGCTTTCCACCATCTTCGGGTTAGGGTAGCGCCAGCCCAGGGCCGTGTCCCAGGCGGTCAGGTTGCCAAATGCAAAGGCGCTCTCCGCTTTGGGCACGGAGTAGGGCGCCCGCGACATGTTCTCTACCCCGCCAGCGATGAAGATATCACCTTCTCCGGCGCGGATGGCTCGGGCAGCCATATTGACCGCATTCAGGCCCGAGGCGCACAGCCGATTAACGGTGACCCCGGCCACTTCCACCGGCAGCCCCGCCAGCAGCAGCGCCATGCGCGCCACGTTGCGGTTGTCCTCGCCGGCCTGGTTGGCGCAGCCCAGGTAAACTTCCTCCACCTGCGCCGGGTCCAGCTCGCTGCGCTCGATGATCGTATGGATAACCAGCGCGGCCAGGTCATCTGGCCGCACGGTCGCCAGGCCCCCACCTAACGCACCGACCGGGGTGCGAATGGCATCAACGATGACAACATCCTTCATAAAATCCTCCCGGGAAATGGCCCGTTTCGGCCCTTGTTATAAAAATTGTACCATCACCTGAGTGATATACTTACCCGGGAGAAGGATGAAATGCGCCGCTGTGCATACCCATCCCTCCTTTTGTGCGGTGAACAAACATGAAACAGGAGCAGTAAATCCAATGAAGCTTTTAATCGCTGTCGATATGGAAGGCATTACCGGGGTCGTTGCCTGGAACCACGTAGATCCGGGGCACGCCGAGTACCAGCGTTTCCGCCGCTTGATGACGCAGGATGTGAATGCCGCCATCCGCGGGGCCGCCGAGGCCGGCGCGGATGAAATTGTGGTCACCGATGGGCATTGGAACAGCGATAACATCCTGATCGAAGAGTTGGACCGGCGCGCCCGGTTGAATTCTGGCACGCCTGCGCCTTTCTCCATGGTCCAGGGCATCGACCAGGGGGTGGATGCGGTGATCCTGATCGGGTACCATGCCCGCATGGGAACGCCCAACGCCATTCTCGACCATACCTGGTCGAGCGCGCGGGTGCAGAACTTGTGGCTGAACGGCCGCCTGGCCGGTGAAACGGGTTTGAATGCTTCCTTATGCGGCCACTTTGGCGTGCCCGTGCTGATGATCTCCGGCGACCAGGCGGTCAACAAAGAGGCTGCCGAGTGGATTCCGGGGATCGAGCAGGTAGTGGTGAAAAAGGCCAGCGGGCGCTGGGCTGCTGAACTGCTTCCACCCGCCGTCACGCAGCAGATGATCTGCGAGGCCGCTGAGCGGGTGGTGCGTTCCTTCCATGCCGGAAAAGTGCCCGCGCTTGTGGAGATGCAGGCCCCCATTACAGTGGGGCTGGAGTTCCTGTACTCCGAGATGGCGGACAAGGCCATGCTGATGCCCGGCGCCCGGCGGGTGGATGGTCGTAAAATTGAATTTGACCAGCCCAACATGCCTGCCGCCTACCAGGCGTTCCGCGCGGCGGTTACCCTGGCGCAGCGCACTTAAGATCATACCGGGTCTGGATGCAGTACCAACCGCAGGCGTGAATGGTGAGAGACCGGAGTATGGGGCAGGATATTTACGAGGAAGGCGAATATCATCTGCGGCGGATGGAAGATACAGCCGCGGATTACAATCTGCTGGCGCGCTGGCTGACCGACCCGCGCGTGCTGGAATATTACGAGGGTCGCGATCATCCATTCCCGGTAGAGCAGGTGATGGAGCACTATGCCCCCCGCGTGCTCGCTGAAGAGGGAGTGATCCCCTGCATTATGCAGTATGCCGGGCATCCGGTCGGCTATTTGCAGTTTTATGCCGCCGACCCCGCCGAGTACCAGTTCGAAGGCCGCGGCAAAGTGTACGCGCTGGATCTGTTCATCGGACAGCCAGAATACTGGGGCAGGGGCATTGGCACGCAGTTTATCCGCCTGCTGCTGTGCTATTTATTCGAGGAAAAAGGTGCGGATTGGGTTATCCTCGACCCGCACACCGATAACACCCGCGCCATCCGCGCCTATGAAAAGAGCGGCTTTCGCAAAATCAAGCTGCTCCCCCGGCATGAGTGGCATGAGGGCAGGTATGTAGACTGCTGGCTGATGGGTATTCGCTGGGATCAGCAAGTATAAGGTGCTTTAACCTGCGTTTTGTTGGTAATAGTCGCACAGCGCGCGCACCGGGCAGACCGGGCATTCCGGCTTGCGCGCGTGGCAAATCTGGCGGCCCAGCCGGATCAGGTTGAGGTGTCCCGGCCCGTACTGGTCGGGGGTAAACAACTGCGCCAGGAATACGTGCGCCTGCTCCACGCTCATCCGCTCTGGGCGCAGGCCAATCCGCCCGCTGACGCGGTACACGTGCGTATCGACCGGGAAAGCTGGCTTGGACAGCGAAAACTGCAGCACGATCGATGCGGTTTTAGGCCCCACGCCCTTGAACTGCGTCAGCCAGGCAAAGGCCTCTTCCGGTGGCAGGCCGTTTAGAAAATCCAGGTCGAGCGACCCGCGCTCCGCGGTGATCTGGCGCAGCACCGTTTGAATGCGCGGGCCTTTCTGGTTCGCCAGCCCCGCCGGGCGGATGGCTTCAATCACCATTGCGGGGTCCGCATCGAGTACCATTTCCCAGGTGGCAAAGCGGGCCCGCAGGTTGTTGTAAGCCACATCGCGGTTGCGGTCGTTGGTGTTCTGCGAGAGGATCGTATTAATCAGCTCATCCAGCGGCGGGGTGGGGTTATCCCAGGCGGGCAGGCCAAAGGCCGCGGAAAGGTTCCGGTAAACGGCCTGCGCCTTCTCTTGCAGCGCTTGCATTGGGAGGGCGGGCTGTGCTTCCATGCTATGCGGTCGCTTTCTCCAGGGTAAATGCCGGGCGGATCACGCCCACTTCCAGTCGCCGCCAGTTGAAAATCGGGCGCGCATCATAGCGCTTGAGCGCTTCCAACTGCGCCGCGTCAAGCGCGCCGAGCTGGCGTAGAACGGTCATAGCAATTACCGGACGGGCCCGGCCATCCGTATCGCCGTCGATTACTTTGTATGCCACACCCAGGGCAGGCGAGCCAGGCCCCAGCGCATTGGGCGCCAGCCCGAAGGCCTGGTACCCTTCCGCGCCGCCCTTCGCAACAATCTTACCGCCGCCAGTTTCCATCAACAGCGTGTCGAAGCGCTGCGGGCCGGCGATCATATCCGGGTTGGACGTCATCGCGCTGAAGATGCGCCGCAGCGCCCGCGCGCGCGCATCCGGCATGCGGCTCGGGTCGCACAGCCGGGCATAGCCCAGCGCGGCATTGAACAGCGGCACTGCGAAGGTTGGCGCGGAGCAGCCGTCAATCCCCACCAGCACATCCTGAACGTCCATGTCCGTCATCTCCGCGAAGGTGCGCAGGATGGTCTGCTGGATGGGGTGATCACTGTCGAGGTAATCCCCAGTGGGTTCGTGATTGAGTACGCACTGCGCCAGCATGCCAGTGTGCTTCCCGGAGCAGTTGTGCCGGTACGGGGTGGGCTGCTCGCCGCGCAGCAGCAGATTCCGCGCGGTTTCCTCATCGCCGGGGTTGTGCACGCCGCACTGCAAATCGCTTTCATGCACGCCAATCTTCGCCTGCGCGGACTGCAGCACCGCCACGTGCGCATCCGTCCCGGAATGCGAGGCGCACATAATCGCAACCTCGCGGTCAGTGAACCCAAATTGCTCGCCGCCGCCGTTTTCAATCAGCGGCAGGGCCTGGAAGGGTTTCGCTGAAGAGCGCAGGTTGGCCACCAGGCGCGGGTCGCCAACGCTGGCAAATAACTGCCCGCTGGCGTCCACAATGGCCAGCGCCCCAAAATGGATCGATTCGACCAGCGGCCCGCGAGTCAGTTCAACAAGGGGAGAAAAAGGAAAAGAAGGCATCATTTTACTCGGCGATTTCTTCTTCGGTAGGTTGGTAGTGCCGGATATAGTAATGGCGCAGCCCATGATGCAGCCGCTGCCGGTATTGTGCTTCGCGCTCTGGTGCGATATCGAACTCTTTCAACAATGCCGGAACCATCTGCTCGGTCTCGCTGGCCGGGGCTTTTTGCTCGGCCAGCTTTTCCAGCATCTGGTGGATCTTTTCGAGGTAACCGATCTGCCGCCGCACCTGCTGGTGGGCCACCGGTCCGTTGCGCCCGCTGATCAGCAGGTATTCCTGGTAAGCAGGGGTGAGCAGCGGCTTGAGAGCATCGATCCACACCGGTAAATTCGCTGAGGCGAGGAACGGCGGCTGGTCGGGCACCAGTGCATCGCCGACAAAGGCAATGCGCTGTACCGGCAGCACTGCCCAAATGGCGCCAGTCGACGGCCCAGGGTGTGATTCTAGCGAGAGCGGCTGTTCGTCCCAATGAATCATCAACCGCTCGTTGAAGGTGATCTCCGGTGGAACCCAGCGGATGCTGCCCAGGCCGTTGTACAGCTCCCATTCCGCGCCGGTTTCATTTCCCTGTGTTTTGAAGGAAACGGGCCGGTTGCGGAAAATCTCCGCCATTTTTTCATGACCGACAACCGTGCAGTCCATTGCCCGCACGCCCAGGGTGCGGTCGAAATGTGCGTCCAGATTCACCAGCAGGCGGTCAACGCCGCCGCCCAGGTTGAGCAGCGCGGATCGCCAGGAACGGGCATCCTCCGCCCGAAAAGGAGCATCGAGTAAGACAAGGCCATGCGCCCAATTGATGGCGCCCAGGGTGACACCAGCGTAACTGGTTTCAATATAAACATGATGGGCAAGTTCCTGCATAAAAACCTTTCAATCGGAGGGTGTATCAGCCGGGACGGTAAAATAAAAGCAGCTTCCGGACCCCGGCTCACTTTCTAAGCCAATTTTACCGCCGTGCGCCTGGACAGCCAGTTTGCAAAAGGCCAGCCCTAATCCCAGTCCTTTGGGAGTCGGTTCGGAGGCATGCTGCCTGTCGCCTAGGGCGCGGGTAAATTTATTAAAAATGATGCTGTGCATATCTTCGGGGATGCCTGGACCGGTGTCCCGTACCCAAATCTTAATCCAGTCTCCTTCTGCTTTCGCGCCAATGGTAATCTTACCTTCGGCAGGGGTAAATTTGGCCGCGTTTTCAAGCAGGTTGATCACCACTCGCCGGATCATGTCCTCGTCTGCAAGGATCATGGGCAGCCCGGTTTCCAATTCCAGCGTCACTTTTTGCCGCTTGGTGCTGGTAACGGGCTGTACGGCATCCAGCGATTCGAGTACGAGCGGCGTCACTTCAGCCGCAGCGCGGCTGGTGATGGTCTGCCCGGCTTCCAGGCGATTGATATCCAGCAGAGAATTAATCAGGCGCTGCATGCGATCCGATGAACGAATAGCGATCGCCAGAACTTGCGGCATGATGTTGTTATCACCATCTTCGGGGATCAGCGTGCGCAGCATATCCAGGCTGGAAACGATATTTGCCAGCGGGGAGCGCAGGTCATGGTAAATCATTGCGCTCAGATCATCGCGCAGGGTATCCAGTTGCTTGCGCTCGCTGATATCGCGGATGATCCACTGCAGCAGCTCCTCCCCGCCAAAACTTATTTTGTGCACGTAAACTTCCACGGGAAGTGGGGCCAGGTTGCGCGGTTGAAACGCAGCTTCGCAGCTAACGGTTTCCCCTGCCTGAATGGAGTCCATATGCTCCGCAAGCCATAAAGGACCAACGGTCTGCAGGTCCCAGATTAATTCGCCCTGCAGCTCTTCGCGCGTGTGACCGCTCACCTGCACCACCTGCCGGTTAATTTCCTGGATCTTCCCTTCCAGGTTGGTGACGATGATCGGATCGATGCTGTCTTCGAAGAGCTCGTGGTAGCGCCGGTTAGTCGCCTGCAACGATTCATACAGCCGCGCGTTGTGTACGGCGATCCCTGCCTGGTCGGCAATTGCCTGGAGCAGCGCCAGGTGATCTTCGCCGAAAAAATTAGGCACCGCGTGTACCAGGGTCAGCACCCCCACCCTCTCATCCCGGATCTGAATGGGCACGCAAATGGCCGACTTTGGCCCGGTGCGCGCAATGGTATCATCCGGGCGCCGCAGCCAGCGCTTATCCTGGCTGGTATCGGCAATCAGGGCCGCCTGCTGGTTGCGCACCACCCAGCCCGCCAGCCCGTGCCCAAGGGTAGCCACCAGGCTTTCTTGTGTGTGCGGCAGCAGTTGGCCCTTGAGGATAATCGCCCCGTCGACCGGATTGCCATGGTCATCGATCACAATCACGCTTCCTCGTTCCGCCTGTACGGTGGTCGTGGAGAGAGACAATACGCGGGTCAGTACCGTATGCAGATCCAGCGCGGAAGTTAATTCTCGGCTGACGTTGTACAGAAGTTCAAGGGAAGTGCGTGTGTAATCGGACATTTTGGTTTACGATTCTCCAGGCGTCTCTTCCATCTCGAGCGCCAGCGGCGCTTGCAATTCACGCCGGATGCTTTCGCATCGTTCATCATTCTTGCCGCATAAAAGGGCCAGCGGCTGTTTTTCAATGAGATCAACCAGGGTCTGGATCATAGGGACGAGCTGCACGGCGCGCATACTTGCATTACCGACGGTTGTCGTCCGGGTAAACGGTTCCAGGTACGCCGCGGCTTCTTCGAAGCCATCGGAGCAGCCGCTGAACCTGGGGCATTCGCGCACGCCCTGCGGAGTCAGCGCCCAGCGCGTAAATTGTTTTCGCCCCGCCAGCCGCTCGGCGTAATGGATGCTGGTGTTCACCGTATGGTTCACCCCGATCAGCAGGACGATGCCGTTCTGCTGCGCAAGGATGCTCACCGGCGCCAGCGGCTCTTCGATCGTTTGCGCGTCTATTGCCTCGTCTACGTTGATTCCGCTGAAAGACAGGATCGGATGGCTGGAACGTTGCGCGCCCGCATGCGTGCGGATTGCTTCGGGCAGCGCTCCCATCAGCGGGTCGGCGGGCATATCTGGCAGGAAAAACTCAGCCATGCGGTTCAGATCTTTTCCCGACCCGTATGTGATGGCGTTATTCTCTGGGCCGACCTCCGGGGTGATCATCGTCTTATAGGTAAACGTGGGCGCCATCACCCCTTTTGTTATGCTCAACAGCGCGCCCAATACGCTTTCCGCGCCGCCGCGGATTTCTCCAACCGCGGATAAAGAGGCATGCACAATGACGGGTTGGCCCGGGTTTAACCCAACTTCGCGAAACGCCTGTATGAATTCGCGGAATGAGATCATATTTTCTCCTCCAGGCCTGTGCCTGGCTGCGGCGCCTGGCCAATCCAAAACATTTGCCCGGGCAGGTGAGCGGCCTGGGGACTGCAGAGATACACCGCCAGCCCGGTAATTTCCCTGCTGGTCATGCTGGCGTAGAGAGATGCGGGAGGCGTTTGCGCTTCGTCCATGCGCAGTTCATTGTATAAAAGCGTTTCGTCCGGGCAGAGCGTATGTACATGAATATTATACGCGATTAATTCTCGCGCCGCTGCCTGCGACAGGGCCAGCAGTCCCTGTTGGCTGGCAGTATATGCTGCCAGGCCTGCCCGTTCAAGCACCGCGCGGTTGGTATCCACGATATGAAGAATGGTTCCCTGGCCCTGTTCCTTCATCAGCCGCGCCACCAGTTGGGTGATCAGGAAAGGACCGTTGAGATTCATCTCGATGGTGCGCTGCCAGTCCCATTCATCCATGTCCAGCAGTGGTGTATGGGGCTGGATGCGCGGGTTGTTAATCAATATGTCGATGCGGCCCCAATCTTCCAATATTTCATCCAGCATCGCTCGTAAGGGCATGCCCCGGGTCGCATCGGCCACGTACGCGCGAACTTGCCCGCCCTTGCGGCTTACTTCCCCGACCAGCGGATCCAGCAGGACTGGCGAGAGATCGTTTGCGGCAATCACGGCCCCCTGCTCAGCCAGCGCCATGGCCAGGTCGGGCGCTGGTCTGCGCCCGGCGCCGGTGATCAAGACGATTTTATCTTGCAAGATTCCACCAGTCATGGCTGCATACCATCCATTTCATCCGGGCATACTGGCACTTCGCCGCTGTTGGTGTGCGCGTTCAGGTTGATGCCCAGGTAGGGGGAAGGGTCCAGCGTGTTTCGAATATCCAGCTCGTTCCGGAAATTCCCCTGCCCGTCATCCAGCACAATCGAAAAATGCAGGTGCACGCCGGTGGGCGCACCCGGCGTCCCCGAATAATTGCCCTGGTATCCCAGCAGGGTGCCGGCCTTTACCGGCACATCGCTCGTCCCAGGCGGAAACGCGCTGTCAATCAAGGAGTTGCCATCCGCGTCAGCCATATGCGTATAGTACAACCAGATGGGTTGCCCTGGCTGGATGGGATCATCTGGAACGTACAGGATCAGGCTGGAGATCCACTCCGGCAGGCGGGTCAGTGTTCCATCACTGGCGGCGTAAATCGGGGTGTCGCCTGGCTGCCCGCCGCCGAAAATGTCAAGGCCGGAATGGCGGTGCCCAACGCGAAAGGAATCATCCCAAAGATAACCAATATAGCCACTGGTCGGCATTTGAAACGGAGCTTGCCCGCAGATTACCCCCGCCTGGACGTTCCAATCAGCGTGATCTGCCGGGCTGTCGAACCATTCGTTCAGCATTTGATCCCGCTTTAAGGAGCGCACTCCGGTCGACGTTTCAATATCAGGCGACAGCCAGGCAGCTAGCCCGGCAATCACAATGGCGATGATGAGAATCCACAATAAGAATCGGACGATGCGAACCATGCGTGTATTATATGGAATATCAGGTTTTGCTTGGGGATAACCCCCACCCCAAAATTACTATCTGCGATGCTTCAGGACGCAATTTCACCGATCATGGACCAGGGACCCGTCCAGATCAATTTAACAGGGAGGATTTTACCGCGCAAATCTTCTTCGGTTTCAACGAATACCAGTTTGTTGGTGCGCGTGCGGCCCTTCCAGCGCTGTTTCACCTTCTCCTCAAATAAGACCTCGTGAGTCTGGTCAAGATATCGCGCGTTAATTTCGCTGACAATCCTCTCCTGCTGCGTTTCCAGCAGGCGGAAGCGGCGCATTTTTTCCTCCTCGCTGACATCATTGGGCATGCGGCGGGCAGCGACCGTGCCGGGGCGAACGGAATAACGGGCCAAATGGGTCACATCCAGCTTTAACTCTTCCAGCAGTTCATAGGTGTGCATGAACTGCGTCTCACTTTCACCGGGAAAGCCAACGATAATATCAGTGGCGATGGAAACGTTCGGGATCCGCGCTCGAATCCGCTCCACCAGGCGCCGGTACTGGTCCGTGGTATATCCGCGGTGCATGTTCGCCAGCACCTCATCATCTCCGGCCTGCACCGGCACTTCGATGTGCGAGCAAACCTTGGGCAGCCCGGCAACCGCGTCCAGCAGTTCGTCAGTCATCCAATTGGGGTGGGAGGTCAAAAAGCGGATGCGTTCCAATCCATCGATAGCGTGCAGCCGTGCCAGCATCCCGGCCAGGGTGGGGAATTCTGACTCGTCCTTGCCGTAACGATCGACGATCTGTCCTAACAGGGTGATCTCTTTCACCCCCTGGGCCGTCATCGCCCGCGCCTCGCTCAGAATTTCCTCCGGTGGGCGGCTGCGTTCTACCCCGCGCCGGTAAGGGATTATGCAGTACGTGCAGGCATGCGAGCAGCCGTACACTACCGGGATAAATCCTGAAACCAGCTGTCCGCGTTCTTCGGCAGGTAAAACCAGCTCGCTGTCCATCAGCGCGAATCGCTCCTGCGTGGCGGCATCTTCCATTTCCCGCACTTCCTGCTGGCTGAGGTAGGCCACCAGGGGCGACGGGTCAGAGGGTGGGGAGAATACATCTACGAAAGGGAAGCGCTTCTTTAAGTGCTCGGTGCTGCGCACGCCCACCAGGCAGCCCATCAGGTTGATCACCAGGTTGGGGTTCTTTTCCTTCAACGGACGCAGTGAGTTTAACCGCCCGTAAGCCTTGTTCTCCGCGCTCTGGCGGACAACGCAGGTGTTCATAACAATAATGTCGGCCTCTTCGGCAGCAGTTGTTCCGTGATACCCCAGGCGCTCCAACGCCGAGGCGACTCGCTGTGAGTCGGCCACGTTCATCTGACAGCCTTCGGTCCAGATATGGTATTTCATAGCCGCCAATTATAACAGGAATCCAGGCGGTAAATCCACCTGAAAATGTCCGCTTTTCTGCGCCCGCTCTCTATAGGTTATTCTTAATCTGGTAAAATACCTTTCATGCAAAATGAGCTTACGCAGCGAGATAAAATCCTCGCTTTTCTGTTAGGAATTTTGGTTGGGCTGGTGATTCTGGCCGTTGCGCTGTATCAAATACCTGGTATACGGGACCGCGTGAGCTGGCGCGTTGATTTCGCGCTGGTATATCTCCGCGGAATCATTGACCCCGTTCGCCCTATGCCTACCCCGGTAGACGCTACCGCGGTGGGCAGTACCGGCCAGGGCGATGCAGTGCCGCTGCCGGTTCAGCCAACACGCACCCCTTCGCCTGTTCCGCCAACCGCCACGTTCACCCCCGTAGTCGAAGATACCCCGGTCCCTACCAACACGCCTGCGCCTACCCTCACCCCTACCGCAATCCCGGACAAAGCCGAGCTGCCCCGCCCTGCGTATGAAAAACAGGAGTTGAATAACTGCGGCCCGGCCACGCTGGCCATGCACCTGCGTTATTATGGTTGGGAGGGAGACCAGAACACCATCTCCGAGCTGATTAAACCAAAGCGCGAAGACCGGAATGTTAATGTGGAGGAATTGGTCGCCTACGTGAATACTCAGGTACCCGGCTTTGAAGTCCAGTACCGGGTGGGGGGCGATATTGATATGCTGCGCAAGCTCATCGCTGCCGGTTTCCCGGTGACCGTGGAAGAAGGCTTCATTATGGCCGAAAGCTACTGGTACAACGATGACCGGTGGGCGGGTCACTATCTGTTGGTGAATGGATATGATGATAAAACGCAGCGGTTTACCGCCCAGGATGTCTTTGTTGGTCCGAATATTTCCATACCATATTCTGTTCTTGATAAAAACTGGAAAGCCTTTAACCGGGTTTATATCCTGATCTATCCAACGGACCAGCGGTCCGTGGTGCAGGAAATTCTGGGCGATCAATGGGATGTGGATGCCAACCGGCGCCACGCCATCGAAATGTCGCAAAAAGAAACCGAAGCCGACTCTACAGATTCGTATGCCTGGTTCAATTTGGGCACGAATCTGGTATATTTTGAAAGGTATGGCCAGGCTGCCCAGGCATATGATCAGGCAAGGACTGCTGGTTTGCCCCAGCGCATGCTTCGTTACCAGTTTGGCCCGTTCTTTGCCTATTTTCACACGGCCCGCATTGAAGACCTGCTGGCCATCACCGAGTATGCGCTCAAACGCACGCCAAATTCCGAAGAGGCGCTGCTGTGGCGCGGTTGGGCTATGTATCGCAAAGGCGATAGTCTGAAGGCCCTCGAACTGTTTCAGCAAGCCCTGGATGCGCGCCCGGCATACTCCGACGCTGAGTATGCATTGAACTTTGTTCGTGACAATTAATTTCAACACTGTTAGCAACAAATCTGGTGATTAATCGTATTATTTATTGCGTATCTATTGAAATTCGAGTTTAGACAAATTGACATTTTTCGCTATATGTACTAGTTCAGCATACCCATTAACCGGCATATATACGGGATTTTTCGATTTTGTCTAAACTCGAATTGAAAAGAGAAGTGCAAAATGAGAAGGATGGATGATGAATACCAGGACCCGCGGGAAGACCCACGGCCCGAAAACCACAACGGCCTGAACGCTTTTGATCTCCTTTCGAGTTATCTGGATGATGATGAGTGGTTCCCTCGCCGCATCGAAGGGAAGTATGCCTACAGCATGTCCTATT
Source organism: uncultured Anaerolineaceae bacterium (assembly GCA_964437595.1). GTDB lineage: Bacteria > Chloroflexota > Anaerolineae > Anaerolineales > Anaerolineaceae > DSYU01. The sequence continues at coordinate 22,128 of CAYTHO010000013.1, read as the reverse complement.
CCGGCAAGAATGGCGACCTGCGCTGTTACGCCATTGTCCGGGTGGATCTGGAGGAATTTTTGTTTTACGCCGTGGCCCCGGTAAAGGTGCCTGAAGAAGTGCGCATGGCAGTGGCTGAATACCTTACCCGCGCCAACTATGGCCTGCGCATCGGCAATTTCGAGCTGGATTATTCAGATGGCGAGGTCCGCTACAAAAGCAGCCTCGATTTTGAGGGCCAGTCACTTTCGCCCGACTTAATCCGTAATGCCATTTACCCGGCAGTCCACACCATGGACCGCTACCTGCCTGGCCTTCTGCGGGTAAGTTTTGGCGGCGCCACACCGCATGAAGCGATCGATGAGGTTGAGAGCAGCTCGCCAGGCGAGTAACGCGCGGCTAGCGATCGAAAAGGTCAAGAGCAGGATCACTCTTCATTCTTGAAAAAGAAAAATCCAGCAGGCCGATACGGATACCGAATACAAAAAGGCCGCATTTTCAAAGGAATCGATCGGGGAAACCATGTCTCAACGAATCTGGCTGTCTGCCCTTACTTTACTGGTTACATTCTGTGCTGGCCTCAGCGTGCTGGTGATGATCAGCGCGCTGCTCATTGCCCGCTAAAGAGAATATATGGCACTCGATCTTACCCAGATTCGAGCCATCTGTTTTGATGTTGATGGAACGATCAGCGATACGGATGACCTTTGGGTCGATTCATTCGTTCGCCGGCTTGCGCTGTTGAGCCGTTTGTTCCCTGACGGTGATATGCGCGCTTTTGCCCGCTGGGCCATTATGGTTGCCGAGAGTCCCGCCAACCTGGTCTACAACCTGCTCGACCGGATAAATTTGGACGATGATGTGGCGCGCCTGTACAGCTATATCAGCCAGCGCCGCATTGGCCGCAAGCCCAGGTCGTTCCTCATGGTGCAGGGAATTGCCGAGCTTTTAGCGAATCTACATCAGCATTACCCGTTGGCAGTGGTCAGCGCGCGCGATGAAGCCAGCACGCTGGCGTTTCTGAACCAGTTCGGTCTGCTACGCTATTTCCAGGCGGTTGCCACAGCGCAGACCTGCACCCACACCAAGCCGTTCCCGGATCCGATTTTATGGGCCGCTGAAAAGATGGGCGTGCTGCCGCAGCATTGCCTGATGGTGGGGGATACCGTGGTTGATATGCGCGCTGGAAAACTGGCTGGCGCGCAGACGGTTGGTGTCTTATGCGGTTTTGGACAGGAACCCGAGCTGCGCCGGGCTGGCGCGGACCTGATCTTACCCCATACTGCGGCCCTGGCAGCCGTGCTTTTTCCAGAAAATACCCTGTAAAGGCCTGATAAAAAAACTTAACACCTCCTTTACAGATTCGCCTTTTTTATCCCGTCTGAATTGACTTTCATTCGTATTTTGCTATGATTTTGATGTAAACCTATTCTGGGTTTAAACGTCTGAAAATCAAACGTTTATTGGCCTTTCTCCCCTGGCGCCACTTTATATGGACCATCCGTGGGTCCAGTTTCTTTATTTCTACATGGGGAGATCATCCTTACCCATTTGTGTGGATATGCCGCGTTCAACGGACATTTCTCCTGGTCGATTGAGGCTATAGAACCCTCAAATGGCACAAACGATTTTTTATCCCGCGCAAGCCAGAATTTCCGACCTACATTTACGGGATAACGTTACCTCCAGACCTGGATGAAACTCTTGATCCATTCTTTTTTTGTAACGATAGTCAGGGCTTGCGGTACGAGGAGTGAAAATGAACCAGCTTAGACAAAAGTATACAGCCCTTAATCAAAAAGAGCGGCAGGCATTCTGGATCACCATAGCCATGGCCGGCGCCCTGCTGCTGGCGGGCTTGTATACATTTCGAAACTTCTTTATCGGAGCATTCTTCTCGTTCGAAGTGCTGGCGAATTTCACTACCTGGATTCTATCTATTATCGCTTTTACCAGCGCGTGGTTGATATTAAATGGACGCTCTACCCTGGGCGGGTATGTGTTCGTTGCGGGTGTATCCATCGGTTTTCTTGGGACCACGGGAATTACCTCGGGCCTTGGTTTTTTGTTTGCGGGCGTCACCTTTGTTGTGATCACGTATTTTGCCAACCTGCTCATGTCAGATCGCGTGCTGGGCTGGTCGCCCATCCTGGGGTTGTTCGTTTCCATCGCAATCCTGTTGCTGGATGCATTTTGTCCCTGGCAGCGCATTGTTACCGCTGGCGCAGATCTATACCGCTCCTATGCCACCGGCGTGGTGCTGCTGGTTGGCTATCTAATATTTTTTATCCGGCAGTTCTCTGCCTTTCCGTTGCGGGCGAAAATGGTCAACAGCCTACTGGCAGCAGTGCTCCTGCCGGTTGCCATGCTTGCGGTGATTACCAATGTCATGACGCAGCGGGCATTATCCACTTCAGCGCAGCAATCCTTGCTTGCATCGGCCTCTCAGGTGGTAAAAAACCTGGATGGGTTTGTCTCAGACAATTTGGACCAGATTCGGGCCGAGGCGCAGACGGATGACTTTGTAGCGTTCCTGGAGAAGTCTCCAGAAGAACGGGAAGAAAAGGATTTTCAATACGTAAACGCCCTACTTAATGCGTTTATGAAGAAAAACCTGGCCTTCATTTCCGCTTACGGCATCCTGGACAGTAAAAGCATCGTGGTCGCCAGCACAAACCAAGAGGATGTGGGACTGGATCAGTCAGGCCACAACTATGCCAAAGAGGTGCACCGCACTGGTTCGCCGTTTGTGTCGCCATTATTTGTTCCCAAGGGCCTGCAGGAACCCTTCATCTTTTTTAGCGCTCCTATCCGCAACACGGCAGGCCAAACAATCGGAATCCTATGGGCTCGTTATGACGCGCGTGTCATTCAACAGACCATTACTAATATGAGCGATTCTGAGGAAAACCAGCAGGCCATTTTAGTGGTCGATGATCATAATATTCTATTGGCAGATAATACAGAGTCCGATACGATCTTTAAATCAATTGCCCCCCTCAGCGCGCAGCAGATCGCTGACCTGCAAGCAGCAGGAATAATGGGAGACTTACCAGCAGAGCAGTTAGTTGCGCAACGGCCAGCTCTGGTTGCCGCCCTGCAGACTGCGGCATCCGGTACGAGCTTTTCCGGCGACTTTCATGCCGGCGATACAGATTCTACCCCGGCGTCGCACCAGGATGAAGCAGTGGTGGTGGATATGACCTCCGCGCCCTGGCGGGTGGTTCTTGCGGCATCGCAAGAAGTGCTGTACGCTCCGCTGCAAGCACGGTCGCGGGGCACCATGCTGCTGGGGATCGGTGCCTCGCTCCTCGTTGCCCTTCTCGCCGTTTTGCTGGCGAAGTACATTTCCGACCCGATTATTTCACTAACCAACGTTGCCAAGCGCGTGGCATCCGGCGATTTATCGGCCCGTGCGCCCGTGCGCTCCTCTGATGAATTCGGCACGCTGGCTAATGCGTTCAATACGATGTCCGAGCAGCTAACCGGTCTGGTAGGTTCCCTAGAACAACGGGTTGCAGACCGCACCCGCGCGCTGGAAACCAGCGTTCAGGTAAGCCGCCGCATCTCCACCATGCTGGATGCCAACCAGCTTGTGCTGGAAGTGGTTGAACAGGTAAAGCTGGCCTTTAATTACTACCACGTCCACATTTACCTGTTTGATGATGCCCGCGAGAATCTGATCATGGCAGGCGGCTCTGGCGAACCGGGCCGCATGATGCTTTCCAGGGGGCACAAAATCGTCAAGGGGAAAGGGCTGGTGGGGCGCGCGGCGGAAACCGGCAGCCCGGTGCTGGTGAAAGATGTGTCTCAGGCGCCGAACTGGCTGCCCAACCCTCTGCTGCCGCATACCAAATCAGAGGTTGCTGTGCCGATTGCCATTGGCGGAAATGTACTGGGTGTGTTGGACGTGCAGCAAGATGAGGTTGGCGCGCTCCAGCAGGAAGATGCCGATCTCTTACAATCGATCGCCAACCAGATTGCGGTAGCCCTGCAAAACACGCGCATTTATGCCCAGGTGCAGCATCAGGCCAGCCGCGAGGCGCTCATCGCTGCCATCGGCCAGCGTATTCAGCACACCTCCACCACCGAAGATGCGCTAAAAATCGCTGTTCGCGAAGTAGGCCGTGCCATTGGTATGCGGCGTACCACGGTTTCCCTGGAACCGCGGGAGGAAAATGGCGGTACAAAGAAATAGCCCGTTTGGACCAGTGATGGCCAGCCGGTCTTGAGCCAATGATGATGGATTAAACAATTATGGAAACGAAACAAGCGGATCGAAAAATGATGGATAACCTCGTAAAACCGAAACCAGCGCAAGCACGGAAACGCATCTCTCTACAAGATATGCACCTGCATACACGCCTGGCGCTGTTAATCCTGGCGATTTCGATCTTTGTTGTTGTCTTGTCCATTGCGATCTTGCTTTTGCGCGCCGGGCCATTCCTTCAGCAAATAACGGGTCAACAACTTGCCCTGGAAAATAACGGAGTCGCGGAAAAAATAGAGACCTGGATCGACATGAATGTCAGACTCCTGAAACAGATGGCAGCGCTTGACGATATTTCCAGTATGGACCCAGCCCGGCAGCAAACGGTTCTAGAGAAAACCGTTGATGCTTTCCCATATATTTACCTGGCTCATACCCTTGATACGGCTGGGTTCAATATCGCCCGCAGTGATGGTCAGTCCAATAGAGATTACAGCCATCGGGAATATTACCAGCAAGTGATGAAGGGCGAGCCGGTTGCGTATCAGGTTGTTATCGGCGCCTCGAGCAATCGCCCTGCTTTAATCATCGCTGTTCCAATTAAAAATAATGGCAAGGTGGTTGGTGTAATGTCGATCGCCTGTGAATTGGAAGCCATCACCCAGGATGTAATGAAAGACCAGGTTGGCCAGGAGCAGATGAAGGCCACTACATTTATTGTGGATCCAAACGGTAATTTGATCGCTTATACGGGTGAGGAGACAACACCATCCACCTCAACCACTGGTCAGGTTGAGCTAGTGAGCTATGCAAACGTCCAGCCGGTAATGGCGCTCAAGCAGGGCGAGCGAGGCCTCTTTGAGTATAAGGATGAGAAAAGGGAAAGCTGGATCGCATATCTTTCGCAGACTGAAAATGGGTGGGGGGTCATCACGCAGCAAGAAAGAAATGCGATCTTTGCGGCCATCGGGCAGTTCCAATTCATGACCCTCCTGCTGATTTTGGCCGGCGCGATTTTTATAGCCGTGCTTTCACAGTTGTTCATCCGGCGCACGTTGAGACCCATGCAAAATTTGTATGAAACTGTGATGGCCATGACAGCCGGCGACCTGACCAAAGTTGCTTTGGTTGAGCGGAATGATGAGATTGGTCAGCTTGCCCAGGCGTTCAACGAGCTCACGTCTCGCCTGCGGGTAAATATTGTTGATCTGGAACAGCGTGTTCAAGATCGCACGCGGGCGATGACCCTTTCCACAGAAATCAGCCGTCGCGTATCCACCATCCTGGATATGGATCGGCTGACTCGTGAAGTGGTGAGCGAAGTTCAGCATACATTCGATTACTACCACGTTCACATCTATCTGTTTGATGAAGCACAGCAAAACCTGGTAATGGTGGGCGGCACCGGCGAAGCAGGCCAGGTGATGCTGGCCAGGAAGCACCGCATACCATCTGGCAGGGGTCTGGTGGGCCGCGCGGCTGCCACCAATACGCCCGTGCTGGTTAGCGACACCACCAAAGACCCTGGCTGGCTGCCAAACCCGCTGCTCCCAGAGACAAAATCTGAGCTGGCGGTACCTATTGCAACCAGCGATCGCATTCTTGGGGTGCTGGACGTGCAGCAAAATGTGATGAATGGGCTAACCGAAATAGATGTCGATGTCATCCAATTGACTGCCAACCAGGTGGCCATCGCCTTGCAGAATGCCATGGCGTACGCCAAGGCCCAGCAGAAGGCTGAGCGCGAAACACTGGTCGCCTCATTAGGGCAGAAAATTCAGCAGGCCACCACCATCGACGAAGTTTTGAAAGTTACGCTTCGCGAGCTGGGGGGTGCACTTGGTGCGCAGCACTCCAGCGTTGAAATCCGTTCAGAAATAACAGCGTCTGATGGAAATATTCGCTCCCAAAAAGTGTAGGAGATAGGAGCACCGGATGATAGAAAACAATACCCAGGGTACAGAAAACACGCTCACGCCGTTGGAGAACCAGCCTAAAACAGGTGGTTTATGGGATTTCCTGACCAGACCATCCTCGGCGCTGACCAATATTGAAGCGCGCCGCACGGCGCAGCTGCTGGCCGGATTAACCCTTGTTACTGTGCTGGTGGTTTTAAGCGGCCTGTTCTCATCACTGGCGATGAACGGCGCCAATCAAAAGGTCTCAGACACAATCGCCTTTATCGGTATCATATCCTTTACAGCTGCCGCTTATTTCTTCAGCCGCACCCGTTATTATATGGCAGGCACATGGATTGTTCTGGCCGCCTTTTCGTTGCTTAGTTACTCCGATGCAATAACCAGCGGTATAGGCGACATTGGGTTCCCGCTGACGTTCTTGTCGATTGCATTCATCATGGGTAGCGTGCTGCTTCCGTTGCGGGGCATTATTATTCTGGCTGTTTTCAACTTCATCTTTATCATCATTCTCTCAATCATGGGAAAGTTTGTTGGCTCATCCTCCATGATGTTAAGTGGAGTGGTTGTCTCGTATGGCGTTTTATTGTTCGTGTTTTACCGGTTTCGTCAGGGGCTTGAGCAGCTTCGCCTGGCAGAGACTCAACGCATGAATCGCGATTTGCAGGCATTGAGCACCTCCCTGGAGCAGGGCGTTGCAGAGCGTACGCGCGACATTCTTGTCGCAGTTGAAGTGGGGCGAACCATCTCCGCCTATCAAAATAAGGACGAGCTGCTTTCCCGGGCGGTTGAGTTTATTCGCGAACGGTTCGACCTCTATTACACCCAGGTCTATCTGGTTAGCTTGAATGGCAACAGCCTGTTGTTGCGGGCTGGCACAGGGCCGGTAGGCGCCGAACTGCTCAACCGCGGGCACCGCCTGCCGGTGGATTACACCTCCATCAATGGGACTGCGGCGGAAGAACGCAGGGCTGTCGTTGTTGGCGATACCGCCGCAAGCAAGATTTTCCGCCCTCACCCCCTGCTGCCGCAGACTCGCTCGGAAATGTCCGTCCCCATCATCGCAGGCGATCGCCTTCTGGGCGTCCTTGATCTGCAAAGCAGTGAGGTAAATGCGCTGTCTGATAAAAATATCCCTGTGTTCGAAGTGATGGCCGGGCAGCTTGCCACCGCGCTGGTCAACGCAGACCTGTTCGAACGCCTGGAAAATACCCTAACCGAGGTTGAGTCGCACAACCGCCAGAGAGTACGGCAGAGTTGGGATTCCTACCTGGATGCCATCCATATAAAAGATCGTATCGGTTACACCTATGATCAGTTGGAGATCAAACCGCTCCAGCAGCCGTTGGCCGATATGCCTGAAGCCTCGGTACTCAGCGCCCCCATAGCGATAGCGGGTGAAAAGTTGGGTTCCTTCCAGTTTGTGTCTGACCACCCCTGGGCGCCGGAAAACACAGAACTGGTGCAGACGGTTGCGGCACAGGTGGCGCAGCAGATTGAGAACCTGCGCTTGTTAAATCAGGCGGAGTGGTACCGTGCTGAATCGGAAGAGGCGGTGCGCCGCCTGACTCGCCAGGAGTGGGGTGAGTTTGTGAAATCCGCTGGCACCGGAGAAACCGCATTCATTTACGAGCAGGATGAAGTTCGCCCATTATCAGGTGAGCAGGGTAGCTCGAACCCTGCCTTGAAATTTGATATTCGCATCCGCGATGAAGAAATAGGGCATTTCGGTTTCGAGGGAGACGCACAGCTTTCCCCGGAAGATAACGAACTGGTTGCGGCTATCAGCGAGCAGCTTGGCGCGCACCTGGAAAATATCCGCCTGGTGACCACCGCGCAGCAGGAGTTGGAAGAGCGCCGCAAAGCTGAGGCGATTATTGCAAAACGCGCAGCCGAATTGACTACCGTTTCTGAAGTAGCCACGGTGGTCGCGACCATCCAGAGCCCGGAAGAAATGCTTCAGACCGTGGTAGATCTGACCAAAGTCAGTTTTGAGCTGTACCACGCCCATATTTACCTGCTGGACCCTGACATTCAAATGCTGGTCTTAACCAAGGGCGCTGGCGAGGTTGGGCGCCAGATGGTAGCAGAAGGCCGCCGGATTCCATTCCAGGCCGAGAAATCTCTGGTGGCGCGCGCCGCCCGCACTCGCCAGGGCGTGATTTCCAACAACGTCCGCCAGGACCCTGATTTCCTGCCGCACCCGCTCCTTCCCGAAACCCAGTCGGAAATGGCAGTGCCGATGATCGTTGGCGATACCCTGCTGGGCGTGCTGGATATCCAATCCGATCAGGTGGGGCATTTTAGCGAAGAAGATATCTCCATCCATACCACCCTTGCCGCGCAGGTAGCTGTGGCGCTGCAAAATGCTCGCCAGTATGCGCAGACCCAGGAGTCTGAGCGCCTGACCCGCACCGTGATTGACTCAACCCCCGACTGGATCTTCATCAAGGATCGCCAGTTCCGCTTCCGCCTGGTGAACCAGGGCTATCTCAACTCCATGCACTGGGAGATGGAGGATGTCATCGGCAAAGACGATATCGAGTTAGGCTTCCCCGAAGAATTAGTCAAGGGAGATCCGGAGAATGGCATCGCCGGCTTCTGGGCAGATGACCGTGCCGTGATGGAGAGCGGCGTCCCCAAGGTCGTCCCAAAGGATATCGTCGTGATCGATGGCAAAGAACGCATCCTCAATACGCTCAAGACGCCGCTGCGTGATGCGAGTGGCTACGTGTGGGGCGTGCTTGCCTTCTGCCGCGATGTGACTGAACGCGAACAGACCCTTGCCGATGCGGAAGCGCTGTACGAAGGTTCCCGCCAGTTGTCGCGCAGCCAGACTTACCATGATGTGCTGCAGGCTGTTGTAAAGCACACCGTCTTAAACAACTTTGATGCAGCCACTATCAACCTGTTTGACCGCCCGTGGGAAGAAGGCCCCAACACAATCGAGGTTTTAGCCGTCCACCGCAAAGAAGGCGCTTTCTTGCCATTCAAAGAGGGCATGGTTCTACCGGCCCAATCCTTCACTAATTTTTACCGCGGCCCAAAGATTGAGGAAATGATCATCGAGAATACGGCTGCTGACCCGCGCCTTACAGAAGATGTTCGTAGCATGATGCTGAATCAGCAGGGCGTTCAGGCCAGCATTATTTGGCCGCTGCTCATTGGTGGGCAGGTGCTTGGAATGGTTTCCGCCACCAGTGCGCAGCCCATTGAAGTGAACGAAACCGAAAAACGCCGTTTGGGCAGTTTGTTGGACCAGGCCAGCACGATGATGCAAAGCCTGCGCTTGCTCGATGCGGCACAGAGCCGGGCCCAGCGCGAGCGGGCCCTGCGGGAGATTACCGCCCGCGTGCGTAACTCGATGGACCCGGATACCATTTTGCGGACGGCTGTGCGCGAGCTCGGCGCCGCTTTGGGCAGGCCTGCTTTTGTCCGGGTAGGCAGTGCGGACCAGTTGCTGCAGAAAGAAAACGGAGAGGAGCGGGACGCCGGTCAAGATGCCGGGCCACTCGCCGCGGGCAGCGGGAATGCTGCCCAGGGAAACGGCGCTTCCAACGGAAGCGCTGAAGGAGGCAGGTAAGATGAGCCAGACGGATGAACAAGCGATGCTGAATCAAACCAGTCCCGGCGCTTTGCGCGCCATGTTTGAGGGTTCGGCGGATGCTATTTTCCTGCTGGATGATCACAGCATCATTGACTGCAACCCTGCCGCCGCCCGGATGATGAAGTGCGAGCGCTCGCGGCTTTTGGGCAGCCCGCTGGAACCGTTCCTCCCCGAACGCCAGCCGGATGGGCAGCCTTCATCCCAGGGATGGGCAGAGCAGGTGCGAATTGCATTGGATCAGCGCGCGCACAGCTTTGAATGGTCGTGGCGCTCCTCAAGTGGTGAACCTTTTACCGCGGAAATCTCACTTGCCGGGATTGATTACGATGGGCAGCGGCTGTTGTTCTCCATCTGGCGGGATATCACCGCGCGAAAAATGGCAGAGAAAGACCAGAGCGAAAACGTAAAAATTCTTCGCCTGCTGTTCGACAGCCCTCAGGTTGGCCTTACCGTCATCCAGAATGGCCGCATCGAGATGGCGAATGTTGGCATGGTCGCCCTCACCGGCTATACAGAAGCGGAGCTTCATGGCATGCCATGGACGCAGCTGCTGATCCCCGAAGACCGTGAGGCTGTGGCTGAAATTCTTCAAAAACACCTGGCCGGTGAACCGGCTCCCGGAGAAAAAATCACCCAGGTGGTGCTCAAGGATGGGCAAACTCAAGCCCCAGTTAATTTGATCATATCCATCATCAGCTACTACGGCCAGCCGGCTGCCCTGGTGACCTTCCGCAACCTCACCGAGCGGATGCGGAGTGAGGCCGTGCTGCGCGAAATGCTCGCCCGCCGCGCGCAGCAGGTGAAGGTCAGCACGGAAGTTGCGGTCGAAATGGCTACCGCGCCCACGGTTGATGATCTTTACAGGCGAGCCGTTACATTGATCAAAGAGCGCCTGGGTTATTACCATACCCAGATTTTGCGCTACGAACCGGCCTTGAATGCCGTTGTCCTGATCAGGGGCTATGGCGAGGTTGGCGAAAAAATGCTGGCGGCAGGCCATCGCCTGAGCCTGGGCCAGGGTTTAATTGGCGTCGCAGCCGCAACCGGGCAGGTTGTCATGCGCCCCGATATCACGGACGATGCCGAATGGCAGCCCAATAAACTTTTGCCTGGCACCAAGGGCGAAATTGCCCTGCCGATCAAGAAAGGTGGCGAGATCTTGGGCGTGCTGGATGTGCAGTCAGACCAGGCCGGCGCGCTGACGCTGGATGACCAGTTCTTGCTAGAAAGCCTGTGCGGCCAGATTGCGATCTTCCAGGAAACCACCCGCCTGCGCCAGGAAATGCAGGAACGTTTGAATGAACTGAATAAGCTGTATGAAGAGACCACGCGTGAAGGTTGGGCCACGTTCCGGGCGAGCAATCAGCTGCCGGGCGGGTATTCCTATGATCGCAGCGATGTGCGGGTGGATGAAAGCATCTGGGTGAACGAGATTGAAACAGCCGTCAGGCAGAAGAACCTGGTGCCAGCGGGAGAAGAAAACGGCGCTGCCGTTGCGCCGTTGACCGTGCGCGGCGAAGTAATTGGCGCGCTGGGTATTTACGCAGACCCGCAGCACGTACTCACCGATGAGGAACTGTCGTTGATCGAACAGGTCTCTGAGCAGGTGGCCCTGGCGCTGGAAAGCGCCCGCCTGTTCGAGCAGACCAGCGTGGCCCTGGATGAGGCCGAAAAGTTGTACAACTTCAGCCGCAATCTTGCAGAAGCCGCCGACCTGGACGCAGTTATCGCCGCAGTGGTCGAAGCAGCCAGCATCTCGTCAGTATGCCGGGCCGAGCTGGTCACATTCGAACACAACAGCCTCGGAGAGCTGAGCAGTGGCACCGTGAAAGCTTCCTGGTTCAATGGTCAGGGAGATTCACAGGGCATTCCGGTTGGAACGCAGTTTGACCGTGCGTATGTCAAGGGCATGTTGAGCCAGTTCCAATCCAGCCAGCCAGTATTCTTAAAAGACGCTGGGCCGGAAGCGCGCCGTCGCGGGATTTTCTCCGTAGCGGTGCTTCCCTTGTGGGTTGGCAACAGCCAGATCGGTTTCCTCATGCTGCAGATCGATACGCCGCACGAGTTTACCGATGATGAAAAGCGCCCCATGGTATCTCTTGCCCAGCAGGCCGCCATCACCATTCAGAGCCGCCTGTTATTCGATCAGGTTGCTTCTTCTGAAGCGCGCTTCCGCGATATCTCCACCAGCTCGGCGGACTGGGTGTGGGAGATGGACGCGCAGTGGCAGTACACATACTGCTCAGAACGCGTGCAAGACGCCATGGGATACTCCGCCGCGGAAATGCTGGGAAAGACAGCCTTCGACTTTATGATCCCCGAAGATGCGGCGCGGGTTGGCGAAATCTTCAATGATCTCCGCGCCGGCAAAGCGCCCATTGTCGATATTGAAAACCGCATCCGCGCGAAAAATGGTCAGGAGCGCACCATGGTAACCAGCGGTGTCCCTGTATTGGACGAGCAGGGCAGCCTTGCGGGGTATCGCGGCGTTGATCGCGACATCACCGAACGCAAGGCGCTGGAGGCTGCTATCCTGAAGGATCGCGCGCAGCTTGCAGAAGCTATGGAAGCGGCCCGCATGGCAAGCTGGGAATTTGATATTGAAGCCAGAACCTTTATGTTCAATGACGCGTACTTCAAATTCCTTGGAACCACCCTGGAAGAAGAGGGCAGCTATGTCATGCCCGCTGCTAATTTTATTGAGAAGTATGTGCAGGCGGAAAACGTTCAGGAACTGCAACAGCAAATGCAGGCCGCGGTCGAAACCACCGACCCGAACTATCGCTCAGAGTTTGAGATTGGCCTGCGCAAATACGATGGAACCCTCCGCTCGGTACTGGTGAGCCTGCGGGTGGAAATGGATGCCCAGGGAAAAACGCTGCGCATGTTCGGCACCAACCAGGACATCACCGAGCGCAAGCAGGCCCAGGAGACGATCGCCAAGCGGGCGGTAGAGCTGGCCACGGTTGCTGAGATCACCACCCGCGTATCCACCATTCAAAACCCGGAAGAGATGCTCCAGACGGTGGTCGATTTGACCAGGCAGGTCTTTAACCTGTACCACGTGCATATTTACCTGATGAATGAATCCACCAAAACGCTGGCGATTTCCAAAGGCGCGGGCGAAATTGGCCGGAAGATTGTCGCGGAAGGGCGCGAAATCAACTTTGGCGCGGAAAAATCGCTTGTCGCGCGCGCTGCGCGCACCCGCCAGGGTATCATCGTCAATAACGTGCAGTCCGATCCTGAATTCCTGGCCCACCCCCTGCTGCCCGATACGCGCTCAGAGATGGCCGTTCCCATGATCGGCGGCGATCGCCTGCTGGGTGTGATCGACGTGCAGGATTCGCAAGTGAACCGGTTTACGCCCGAAGATGTTAACATTATGACCACCCTCGCGGCCCAGGTTGCGGTTTCTCTCCAGAATGCTCGTTCTTACGCCCGGGCGCAGCGCCAGGCCGAACGCGAAGCGCTGATCAACGCCATCAGCGAGCGCATCCAGGCCACCAGTTCGGTAGAGAACGCGCTACAGGTTGCCGTCCGCGAGATCGGTCGGGCATTGGGCGCCCAGCATACAGCCATCAAGCTGGGCCTGGAACGAAAACTGGACGGTGAATAAGTATGGCGAAACCTAAGTACACGCGCCGGCTGGAGAAGCTGTTCTCGGAGATCAACGCGATTGAACCGAAACCAACCTCCGCGCCTCCGCCAGGATCGGGCGAGCAGCCCGAGGGTCCGCTGGCGCCGGCTGAAGGCAGTCGCCTGGAGGGTGCTCCTGAAAGCGGCGCGGAAGATGCCGATGCGCCGACTTTTTCGTACAACCCCGAAATGGCCAGTTGGGGTGAATTCCTGGATGGTATCCGCAGGCGCGAGCTGCTTGCCTATATCTATGAGCGCACAGGGCTGAAAGAGATCATCGATCCGGAGAAGATCAATCAGCTATCTTCGGAAGAAGGATCGTCCACCACGCTCCAGGCGCCCATCGAGGTTTCTGGAGAGCAGATTGGAAAGCTCTTGCTGGAAGCAGACCCGGGCCGGGAATGGACCGAGGAAGATATCGAACTCGTCAACGCAGTGGCCCAGCAGCTGTCCCAACAGGTCGAAACCCTCCGCTTGCTGGATGAAGCGCAGCGTTCTCGGAGTGAAGCAGAACACGCGCTCGTGCGCCTTTCCAGGCAGGGGGGGCGCCGCCAGGAGGCAGAATCGCCAGCCGGTTCAAAACTGCCAATCCTGCGCGGCTGGGCGGAGAATGGCACCTCATTAGGCCTTTCCTACTCTGCGCCCGAGGATCGGATTGAGCCAATACAGCCAGAATCGCCAGAGTCTGCTGGGCATAACCCGGAGGAAGTGAGCGCGCAGTTCCGCGTAGGTGAGGAATTAATGGGAGAGTTAAAGGTTTCAGATGAACAGCCAATATCCTCGGAGGATGCCAACCTGATTGAGACGGTTGCCCAGCGCCTCTCACAGCAGATGGAGAACCTGCGCCTGCTGGAAGAATCGCGTCATTTCCGCAGCGAAACGGAAGATTCCATTCAGCGCCTGACGTACCAATCCTGGCAGGCCTACCTGTCCACTGCCGGTAAAACCAACCTTGGGTTTGAATACAATCGCAACCGGGTTCAACCTCTGTCTGCGCCTCTAGCAGATCAAGGCGACCCGCAAGACAAAACCTTTCCGTTGAAAGTACGCGATGAGGTGATTGGACGGTTGGCCGTCGACTCGCCGGTCATTCAGCATGAAGATACCGTCTCCCTGATCAACGTGATCGGTGAGCGGTTGGGGGCGCACCTCGATAACCTGCGCCTGGCCGAACAGCGCGAGCAAGCATTGGCTGAGACGGAGATGATGTACGGCGTCAGCGCCCGGTTGAGCACAGCCCAATCCCTGGAAGATGCGCTCTCCTCCGTTTCCGAACCTGCGCGAGATACCGATGCGCGGGACAGCCGCTTGTTTTTCATCACGCTGGATGAGCGCGGGCAGCCAGAAGGCCTTACCCTGGCAGCCATCTGGTACCCTGAAGACGGACCGCAAATTGTGCCGGTCAGCGCGCATTTCCTGTTGAGCGATTATCCATCATACCGGCAGATTCTCAGCGACCCGAATCGCCCCATGTTGATCAGCGATGTCAATACGGACACAACCCTGGAACCCGCCACCCGCGAGCTCTTTTTTCAAACCAGCGCCCAGGCAGCGGCGGTTTTACCGCTGGCAATCAGCGGGCGCTGGGTGGGTATCATCTTCATCAACTGGGAAGCCCCCCACACGTTTACCGAGCAAGAAAGCCGCCTGTACGCTTCGCTGGCCCGCCAGGCGGCGGTGGTGGTCAATAACCGGCTGCTGCTCGAACAGACGCGCAAGCGCGCGCAGGAACTGCAAACCGTGGCCCAGGTTTCTACTGCGGCATCCACGGTGCTCGACCCAATGGATCTGCTCCGTTCTGTGGTAGACCTGACCAAATCCAGTTTCAGCCTGTACCATGTTCAGGTGCTGCTCTGCCATGAACGGGACGATTTCCTGGAGATCGTGGCAGGCTCCGGGGAAATTGGCCGGGAGATTGTAGAGTCGAAGATCCTGGTCCCAATGAACGCGCCCATCCCCGCTGCAAAAGCGGCCCGTGAACGAAGCGCTACCTTTATTAACGATACCCTGACCGAGCCCGACTACCGTGCCAACCCGCTGCTGCCCGATGTTCGCTCCGAAATGGCGATTCCCATGGTGGTGGGTGACCGGTTGTTGGGAATCTTTAATGTGCAGGCAGATACCCCCAACCGCTTTACCCGCGAGGATGCGCGCATCTACGCAACCCTGGCCTCTCAGGTGGCTGTGGCGCTGCAAAATGCCGAACTGTATGCCGAACAGACTGCCACGGTTGAACGCCTGCGCGAGCTCGACCACCTGAAATCCGCCTTCCTGGCAAACATGAGCCACGAGCTGCGCACCCCGCTCAATTCTATCCTGGGGTTTGCCGAAGTGCTGCTGCTGGAACTGGATGGCCCGTTGAACGAAATTATGAACAACGACATCCGCCTGATTGAGAAAAATGGCAAGCACCTGCTCAGCCTGATCAATGATGTGCTCGATATGGCTAAAATAGAAGCGGGTAGGATGAACCTGGCCTATGAAAAGTTCATACTCCGCGAGCTGCTGGAAGAAACCATGGATATCACCAGCTCGCTGGCCCGCGAGAAAATGCTCTACCTGGTAATCGACCCCGATTCGCAGGACCAGACGAACCTGGTTGCTGACCGGGTGCGCATTCGCCAGGTGTTGATTAACGTTGTGGCCAATGCTGTGAAATTTACCGAAAAAGGCGGGATCACCCTTTGCGCAACCCAGTTCCCAGAAGAGCAGCGGTTGCTCCTGGAAATCCGGGATACGGGCATGGGCATTCCTAAGGAAAAATTGGAAACAATCTTCGAATCATTCAGCCAGGTGGATACATCGACCACCCGCAAAGCGGGCGGAACAGGCCTTGGCCTGCCGATCAGCCGGAAATTGGTTGAGATGCACGGCGGTCGTTTGTGGGCTGAAAGCGCTGGCGCGGTTGGTCAGGGCTCCACTTTCTATGTTGAGCTACCGTTTGATGCATCCAAGCATCCGGTGGCGTAAGGATTTTGCATGGCGATACCAGAATTGGTTCAATGCGCGCAGTGTGGTCAGCAGCAGCCCTTTCAGCTGCTGAACCCGCTTTCCTGCCAGGCATGCGGTGCAACCTGGTTGGAACCACTGTATGATTTTTCCTCTTTCAAGCGAGATGCGTTAAGTGGTTTGCGCGGTCATTCGTATGATATCTGGCGCTATCACCAGGTGCTCCCGGTAAATGAGCCATCTTCTCTTGACTTTAAGAATGTTGGTTGGACGCCGCTCCAGCAGGCCCGCCGCTTTGGCGCATTGTTTGACCACCCCAACATCTATGTAAAAGACGAGCGCTATGGGCCAACCAGCTCGTTTAAGGACCGGCAGGCGGTAATGTCGGTGGCAGCCATGTACCAGTCGGGGGTGCGTGAATGCGTCATCGCCTCAACCGGCAACGCGGCAGTCGCCTATGCGGCGGCATGCGCCCGGGTTGGGATTAAGCTGTGGGTTTTTATGACCAGCCTGGTCCCCCAGGAGAAGCTGCGCGAGGCGGCCTTGTATGGCGCCGAAGTGGTCAAAGTCAGCGGCACCTATGACCAGACCAAAGAAATAGCCCTGGAATTTGCCACGCGCCGCGGATTGCTGTATGACCGTGGGGCAAACAGCATCCCCGCCCGTGAGGCAATGAAGACCATTGCCTACGAAATTGTAGAACAGCTCGGCTGGCAGGCGCCCGACTGGTATATTCAATCTGTCAGCGGGGGCCTTGGCCCCTTAGGCGTGTACCAGGGTTTTCGCGAACTACTGCGAATGGGGATTATTGATCGTATCCCGAAGATTGGCATCATTCAGGCGGAGGGCTGCGCGCCAATGGTGCGCGCCTTCAAAGCTGGCAAAGAAAAGGCCGATCCGGTCATTCCCGAGACGCGGATCGCTATTCTCTCCACGGGTGACCCGGGCAAAATCTACACGTATCTGTATTCATTGCTCCAAAAGACTGGTGGTACAATGGAAATGGTCTCTGATGCTGAGGCCTTTCAATCGATGGTGCAGCTTGCGAAGTCAGAGGGGACGGCGGCTGAGCCGGCGGCGGCTGTAGCTTTTGCGGGTACGGAAAAACTGGTCAGGCAGGGCGCCATTGGGAAAGATGAACTGGTGATTGTGAACTGCACCGGGCACACCTTCCCAGTGGAGAAGCATGTCCTGGGTGATCAATGGCGGGTGGACGTTACCCTCAGTGAGGAGCAGCTGCCGGTACCACGCGATGGCCTGATCTCAGCGCTTGAGAACCTGGACGAGAAAACAAAGACCATCCTGCTGGTGGATGATAACTCGGATGATGCGCTGCTCATCCGACGCTTCCTCGAAGCAAGAAAATCCTACCGGGTTTTCCACGCCAAAGACGGCTGGGAAGGTCTGACACAGGCTCGCCAGCGTTTGCCCGATCTGATTATCCTGGACCTGACCATGCCTGAAATGGATGGCTTCAGCGTGCTGGAAGAATTGCGGTTCGACGCGCGCACAAAGAAAATTCCGGTGATTGTAGTAAGCGCCAAAGATATTACTTCCGAAGAATTACAGCGTCTCAATGGGAACATTGAGGGACTCTATCAGAAAGGATCTATCCCCGTCCGCGCATTTGTCAACCAGGTGGTTGAAGTGGTTGAGCAGAAGGGGAAGTCAGAGGACAAAGAAAAATGAGCTCCGTCATCCTTTATATAGAAGACAACCCTGACAATATGACGCTGGTGAAGCGCGCTATCGAAGCGATTGGGCACTCCTTTGTGGGAATGCCCAATGGTATGGATGGCTTGAAGAAAGCGGATGAAATTAACCCCGACCTGATCCTCCTGGATATCAACCTCCCTGATATCGATGGATATGAAATTGCCCGCCGGCTGCGTTCCAGCTCGAATGAGCACCTGCTTTACGTGCCCATCATCGCCATTACAGCCAACGCGCTGAAAGGCGATGCGGAAAAGGCGCTTGAGGCCGGCTGCGATGTGTATATGTCTAAGCCTATCAATATCCGCGAACTGTGGTCGCGGGTGGAAGGGCTGCTCGAGGCTACCAAGCCAAAATCATGAAAGAAATAAGAAAAGCCCCCAAGGTTTCAAATACCTCTGGGGGCTATTTTTTTGGTTACGCGGATTAAAAGAGTGGTCGCCCGTAGCTCAAGAATGGCCAGGGGATCGAAGCCAGCACGATTAACAACGAGACCACCGTCCATATTGCAGAGCGCCGGTGTTTTTGAATGTTTGAAGGCGCTTTACGCGCCAGCGACCGCCCCACGTGCGCCACAACCACCCCAATCAGCATGCCAGCCACATGCTCCACGGCGAAGAAGCGCATCACGGGATTTCCCATGGCCGCGCCAAAATTCTGCAGCGCGATCTTGGTGGTCGGGCTTAAGAAGAAGTACAGGATAATCCCGATGAGCACCTGCACATCCAGGATAATGGTATACCACATCCCCGCGCGATCATCCATTTTCATCCAACCGCGCTTGAAGGAGATGCCCGTTATCGCGCGGATCAAGACGAATAATGCCGCCAGCACAATCAGCCAGCGCAGGATCGAGTGCAGGGTATTGAAAACTCCATAGATGTCCATAAAAGACCTCCCTGATAGGATATCAACGCGCCTTTATTTTAAGGCTCTACCGCGTCTTGTGTCCAGAATCACATATAAGGTTAATCGCTCCCCAACCGGGCAAGCGCCTGGCGCGCCAGCAGCAGGCTGGCGATCGTTTTCCCATCTTCGATCTGTCCCGCTTCCGCCATTTCATACACCTGCCGGATGGGGATCGCCGCGCGCTCTAGCAGTTCATCATCGTCAGCGGGCAGCGCGGAAGGGTAAAGATCGGTTGCCAGGTAGGCGTGCAGCTTCTCGGTCGAATACCCCGGCACCATGTAGAATTCCCCTAGTTTTTCCAGCCGGTTGGCAGCCATGCCAATCTCTTCCCGAATCTCACGCACTGCTGAAATTTCTGGCGCCTCACCCTCTTCCAGAACCCCGGCTGGCAGCTCCAACAGTTCCTTCCCGGCGCCAATGCGGAACTGCTTGACAAACCAGATATTGCCCTCCGTATCGACCGGCACAATAACCACGGCGCCGTGGTGTTTGACCAGGTCAAAGGTGGGTTCCTTCCCGTTTGGCATCTGGAAGTGCGCGCGGACCAGGTCAAAGACCCGCCCGCGATAGACGATTTCTTCGTTCAACATACGAAAACGCATTTTATTTCAACCTCTTTAACCAATGAAGGCGGGGAAGGAGATGCTCCCCGCCAGATTGGTTGGTGGATTCCGGATAGCGGTTTACGGGATCTTTAGCTTCATTCCCGCTTTAATGTCGCTGGCATTGGCCAGGTTGTTCACGGCCAGAATGGATTCGGGCGCCACATCACCGTACTTGCAGGCAATCGTGTAAACAGTGTCTCCCGCAACAACGGTGTAGTCCGCCGGGTGCTGCTTGAGCGAGCGGGCGCCGTAGTTCGCGGTGCTCCAGTTCCCGCTGGCCGGGATCTTCAGGTTCGTTCCGACAGCCGGCATGGAGTTCATGTTCAGGCCGTTGTTGGAGAAGAACGTTCCGAGGTCCAGGTCATAGCGCCGCGCGATGCAAATGGGCCATTCACCCTTCTGCAGCACGTAGGTCGTTGGACGGGTCACCACGGGGGTATTCACGGCGGCGGCAGGTGCGGTGGTCGGCTGAGCTTCCGCGGGTGCCTGGGTAGCAGCCGGCTGTTCTTGTCCGCCGCCTTCGCCTGCCGGTTTTTCCGTCTCGACGATCACCTGGGGCGTATTGACTACTGGCGTCTGCGCAATAGCGGTTTGCGTACCGAAGGCAGCAATATCACCGGTAGCAAACGGGAAAGGCACTTCACCGCTGGTGGTTGCGGTGGGTTTGGCCGTAGAAAGGGGCCTGACGCAGGCGGTCAGGGTGAGCAGCAGCACGCACACTACCAGCAAGGCGATTTGGGAATATTTTTTCATCTCTGAGTCTCCTTCAATGTGGACGGACCAACCGAGGCAGTAAAACGGGTCGGGCCTGTTCAAAACGTAAAAATCACTTGTATTAAAAAATAGGTTAACAATTTTCTAATGATAGTAGCATAACCATTTGCATGCGTCAAGCAAGTTGAATCCTCGAAAATCGTAAATGTCGAAATTTTTCGTTAAAATAAAGTAGAGTACAATACGGCAGTAAACTTTTTCATTGACCTTCTGTTTGTCGGAGGTTTTCGGCATGAATGAGCATGAACTGGAAATATTAAGAAAAGTCAAATCCGGCGAGTTGAGCGTAGAAGAAGGCGCGCAGCGGCTGCAGGACCTGGATAACCACGCCAGCGCGGATGCCGCGGCAGTGATGGATCACATGGATGCTTCCCATGCAGCCCCTACCGCACAGGATTTCATCACTCCGCCGCGGGAGTTTTCCTCGCAAGAGCCGCCCCAGGAAGATACCGCGCCGGATTTGGGCTGGTGGAAAAAAGGCTGGTTGATCCCCTTCTGGATCGGTACCGGGGTGCTGGTCATGGGCGCCATGCTCATGGGCTGGGCTTACTCTGCTCAAAATTTCTTTTGGGTGTACTGCGCCTGGCTGCCCATGCTGCTGGGGCTCCTCGTACTGCTGCTGAGCTGGTGGAGCCAGCAGGCGCGCTGGGTGCATGTCCGGGTGCAGGAAAAGGGCGGGACGAAAGTGGCGGTCAGCATGCCCATTCCGCTGGGATTGGCCGGGTTGGGTTTTCGGGTGTTTGGCCGCTTCATTCCGAACATGGATCCCAAAGTGCTGGATGAACTGCCAGGCATCCTCGAATCACTGGCCAAAGAAAAAGGGCCCACAACGGTAGAAGTTGATGGGGATGATGGAGACAAGGTTCGCGTGTATATTGTCTGAGTTGCTTTATTAGGGAAATTCCTACCTGATTTGCCTGATTTCCCCATTGTTTGCTACAAGAAAACCAGATATTCTTAGTGCGGTGACAGATCGAGAGGTCACCGCACTTTCTGCTTTGGCCGGATCATCGCCGCCGAAATAGCAGATAATCTTTGCCTGGGTATTTCAGGATCATCAAACTTAACCGGAGAGGGATCTTATCTATGGCAGCAAACACGAACACCAAAGGAACCGTTCTTAACGACCCGCCTTTCGTCGTCGACTTATTCAATAACACGCGCTGGTCGTGGTTGTGGCTTATTATGCGGCTGTATCTGGGCTATTCCTGGCTCTCGTCAGGGTTGGGGAAAATTAGCAACCCGGCCTGGACGCAAACCGGCCAGGCATTGGCCGGTTACTGGTCAAACGCCGCCCGTATTCCCGAAGCGCCGGCTCGCCCCGCTATCGCTTTTGATTGGTACCGTAACTTCATCCAGTTTATGCTGGATCAGCAGTGGTATACCTGGTTCTCGAAAGTAATCGTCGCTGGCGAGATTTTAGTAGGTATCGCTCTCTTCCTCGGCGCATTTGTAGGGATTGCCGCATTTTTCGGCGCTTTCATGAACTGGAACTTTATGATGGCTGGCTCTGCCAGTACCAATCCTCTCATGTTCCTGGTCACCATTTTCCTGATCCTGGCCTGGAAGACGGCTGGCTGGATTGGCCTGGATCGCTGGCTGCTGCGCGCGCTGGGCACCCCATGGCAGCCCGGAGAAACTTTCCGCGCCCGGGAGGGTATAAGAACGGAGGCCCTTCCGGTTACCGGTGTCTATGAAATGGATCGCCCCGTTGTGCCCCCCTCACGCGAGCGCCAGGCCGGTGTTGAGGACGAGGCCCCAGACCGGCAGAATGATATCAACGCCAGGGTGTAAGTAGAAATAGTCAAGAGAGGGCTTTGGACCGCG
>CAYTHO010000012.1:0-88138 GCA_964437595.1 uncultured Anaerolineaceae bacterium | reverse complement strand
TCCTGTGGCGCCGCCACTTTATACGGCACGATGAGAAGCAGTGCAAATGGTCAAGTACGGAGTTTCGAGACGTTTGGGCAACCTTTTGCCCGCCCAAACGGCTCGATATTTCTTGCTCTTTAGAGCAAGATCAGACGACATATTATGGAGACGCGGTTTGTGGGCACGCCCCGGAACACAGTCCTGGGCCAACGGGAGGAAGGAAGCCCGGCTTTGCCGGGCTGGCATCGCATTCACGCGTCTATTCCACGCACTGCCCGGCTCCGCCGGGCTTCGCGCTTTTCTAGCCCGGGGACTGCGTCCCCGGGCGGCGGGAAGGCTTCAACATTTGTCCTCTGTTTTCACATTAGAGGCAGCAGCGGCGCAGCCGCAGGGGCGGAAGTCAGCCTGCCCCGCAGAGCTGTTCGTGCTTTTCGATTATCCCTGGTTCGATTCGCGCCGGAAATATACGAAAACGGGTAAATCGACTATAATTTGGGTACTGTCTCCTTTATTGTGACAACTTCTTTTTATCTTTTTGATCTGGTGGGTTGGGTGTGAAACGTCTATTTCTGCAGGGTGAAGGCAGCATGCGAAATTGCGCAGGCAATTTCATCGTACCGATCTTTTTCTTTCTGATCATGAGCAGCACGGCAAGTGGGTGTTCTCCTTCGGCCACGCCGGCGCCAATCGCGTTTACCCCAATCGCAACATCTTCACCGACCCAGATCTCAACAACCCGCCCATTCTGGGAGCGGACTTCCACCCCGGATCCTTTTCGGGCCACGGAAATCACGGCAATTGAGACAGTTATCTCCGCCGAAGAAAGCGCCACGGCCATCCCGGGTAAAGAACTGTACGAATACCTGCCGCGCCTGGCAGACCTTTCCCAATGCCAGTCGCTGGATTACACCGTCCAACTGACCAGCGCGCAGGCGGTGTGCCGGATCATTCCGCAGGGCAGCATCTCCATGCGCATCAGCGCAGCCGCCCGGCCCTACGCTGAGAGCGTCCTGTCACTCCCCGCCGGGTACACGGCGGTCGAGACGCCGCCCATCGGCCAGGCCAGCGTGGTGGGTCAAAGCGCGGGCGGCGATGTAATCACCATTTCCTTCATCAAGGGCAGCATCTTCGTCCAGGTCTCCTACGATACCCCGAAACGGGCGATTAATCCGGACAACGTGATCAGCATCGCCCGGCGCATCGAACGCGGCGTGCCGGATAGCAGTTCGCCACCGCTGGCGCTCAGCTTCCCCCAGGCGCCCCAATTGGAGAAACGCGAGTCGTACTTCTCCGAAATCCACTTTTCGCTGATCACCAATGGACGCTACCGGTTTTCTTCGGATTTCCAGCAAGGCGACCGCATCTGTGTGTATGTTGCGCCCAAACAGACCGCTTACCAGAAGCTGTGGACGATCGTGCTGTATGACCTGCAAACAGAGAAGGTGGCGAAGAAGATGCTGCGGGGCATGTACGCGCAGAACATCTGCAGCGGGCTGGAGCCGGACTACAGCGCGGACAGCTACCGGGCCGGGGACCGCTACGAGGTGCGCATCGCGGCAAACGATGAGTGGGTAGCCACCTTCCCGATTGTGACACAGTAAAAACAGATGCCGCAGCGTTTTCAGCACTGCGGCATCTTTCCTCCTATAGAGAGTTATCGCGTTTAGGAACCGCTTCCCCCGCCGGTGCTTCCGCTGCCGCCTCCGCCGCTCTGATGGCGCAGGCGCAGGTCACGGGCGCGCATGGCCAGGTTCTGGAAGAAGTCGGTCTCAACCACTTCAGAGATTTGCTGGCGCTGCTGCGCCTCATTGATTTCGATGCGCAACTGGCGAATCTCCTGCCTTAATTTGTATTCACGAGTGTAGGCTTCCAGGGCTGCCACCGCCAGGGAGGAGAAGGACTCCATCATCTGCTCAAGGTTCTCATCAAAGGGGATCGACCGGGCGGTCTCCGGATCCTGAGCGTTGATGAGCTGCAGCACGCCCAGCACCTGGTCCGCGTTGTTCTTCAGCGGGATAGTCAGCATCGATTCGACCGGATAATCGCCCCATTCCTGGTTGTAGCCATTTTCGCCCCACAGGTTATAACCCCTGGCCTGCTCGGGTCCTTGGAAATTGAGCGTTTCGCCGTTAAGGGCCACGTGCGTAACCACGTTCGCCTGGTTCTCCTCACCCGATTCGAGAGTCAGCGGCAGCGGCGAATACTCCACCTTGCTACCGGTGGTGCCGCCCAGCGCCACTCCACGGGTATCGCTGCGGGCAATGACGACTTCCAGGGTCTTGCCTTCGGTGCTCATGTAGAGCATGCCGGTGTCGGCGTGGCAGAAGTCCTTGGCCTCCATCAGCACCTTTTCAATCAGGCGGTTGAAATCCTTCTCAGTCGTCAGGTCGACGCCAATCGGGATCACTACTTCCAGCAGGTCATCGGCGCGCTTCTTCTCCATGCGCACCTGCGTTAAGGTATCGCGCAGCTTGGCGGTCATGCTGTTGAAGGTGGTGGCCAGCACGCCAATCTCGTCGCGCGACTCAATCTGCGCCTGGGCAGCCAGGTCCCCGCCGCGGATTTGCTCGGCTACATCGGTGAGGCGGCTGACCGGAGCGGCAATGGTGCGGCGGGACATATAAGCCATCAGCAGGCCGATCACCAGCGCCACCAGGCCGCTGCCGATGATCAACTGATTGGCCAGATCCAACGCGCGGCGGCCCAGCGACAGTTCAGAGGTCAGCGTGGCCTGCTGGCTCTGCACCAGGCTGCTCAGCGATTGATCCATTTCATCCGCCAGCGGGACAGCTTCGGTGGTGAACAGGTATAGGTCTTCGCGCCAGCGCTCGCCTTCCAAGCTGGCGAATATTTCCTCAGGCATATCCAGGAAAGCCTGGCGGTTTGCAGCAATGTCATCCAGGAGCTTCTGCTGGCCTTCGGTCATCGTACCCTTCTGGCTGAGCAGGCGCTCCCAGGCATTATCATTATCCCCACGGTTGACCTCGTACTCGTAGCGGTAAATGCGGTTGCGGGTGGTGGTGTAGCCGCGCAGCGCCGAGAGCATGGAGATAAAATTGCCCTGGAACTTGGACATGTCGCTCATCAGCGCCAGGTTGTCCGCGGTGGCCTCGCGGCGGCCCTGCTGGTCGATGATCTGACGCAGCGCCACAATGACGTTGCCGGCGTACTCCACGCCGTTGGTAGCCAGCATGCGGTAAGCTGGCTCGCGTTCCAACTGGTCGTCGCGCAGTTCAAAGAGCTGTTCGGGGAGCGGCTTCCACTTCTCGTAACTGGCCTGCAGCGCCTGCAGCGCCGCCTGGTCTTGCGCTTCCAGGTTGGGGGAGTACTGCTGCAGGGTGGCCAGGTCCATCTCGAAGGCGTAGGCAGAGCGCTGGTAGCTCTCGCGGTAGGCGGCGTCACCCAGGGCCAGGTAGCCGCGCACATCCGACAGCATGCGCAGCAAATTAGCCTGGGCCTGAGAGGCTTTAAGAGCCGCCGGAACGCGCAGCGCATCGGTGCGTTTAATTTGAGCGGTAGCCTGAGCGTTGCTGGTATAACTGACCAGCGCGCTGAAGAAGATCAGGGCCACCAGCACCCCAAAGCCAATGCCCAGCTTGGTGCCAATGGGCAAATCGGTAAAGAAGGATTTCCGGGCGGGTTTTTGTTCGTTCATCTTGTTTTTACCTCCACGTTAACATTACGGTGTCCGTTTTCGGGCTGGCTAGGGGGTGTTGAAGCTCCAATCCTGGATGTTCCAGGTAGTCGAATCCCAGGGGGTGGGGTCCAGACCCTGCAGGCGCTGGCTGACGCCTAACGCGCCGCCGCGCCACACCACCGGGATCATCACCACATCTTCCACCAGCATGTCATTTAGCTGGATAAACATCTGCGCCCGCTTCTCGGGGTCCATTTCCTTGTTGGCCTGCGCCAGCAGGGCATCATACTCCGCGTTGCACCAGCGTTCGATGTTGTTACCGCTCCAGTTGTTGGCTTTCTGGGGAATCGCCGCGCACGTCCAGCTGCTCATGTAAGAACCGGGGTCAGGGCTGGTGCTGCGGAAACGGGCGAGCATCATATCACAGTTAAATCGGGTGATGGAGTCCGGGTTGGTGGGTGGACCATAAAAGATGCCGGGATCAACGATTTTCACTTCCACATCGATGCCGATGGCCTTCAAATCTTTTTGAACCAGCTTCTGCATCTCTTGCTGACCGGCATTGACCGCGCTTTGGAACACAATGCGCACTTTCGCGCCGTCTTTTTCGCGAAAGCCATCGCCGTTTTTGTCCACAATCCCGGCTTCATCCAGCAGCGCCTTGGCTTTTTCAAGGTCGTACACATAAAATTCGCTAACCGACTTGTACTGGGGTGGGGAAACCAGGTTGACGTGCGTGGCCCGGTTGTTCGCGCCGTACATTCCCGCAATGGTTTCCCGGTCAATCGCGTAAGCAATCGCCTGGCGCACACGCTTATCACTAAAGATGGGGTGCGATACATTGACGCTGGAGAACTCGCCACCTTTATCAGCGGTGTTGGGATCGGTACGGTTGACCTGGATGCGTTCCACCTGCGAGCCGAATACGGAAACGATCCTGCCCTTCTCATCGTTTTGCATCAGTGCATCCAGGGTAGCCGCGTCGAGGGCGTCGAACGTAAAGCCCAAATCCAGGCTGCCCTCTTCAAACACCTGCCGCGAAGCCTCGGTGATCGTCCCTCCGCCGCGCCAAACCAGCTGGTCAAAGGCGATCTTTTCGGGGAAGCGGTAGTAGGGGTTGGGCTCAAAGACGATTTTGGTGGTCTTGACCACCTGCGCACCCAGGAGGAGCACCTCTTGGGGCTTAATCCCCGGCTCCTTTACCCGATAAGGACCCGTGCCCACCGGCATGGTATTGGCCGGAGCTTGGCGTGCGGTAGCGCCTTTATAGGGTTCAAAAATGTGGCGGGGGATGATCGCCCCACCGTTGCCAACAAAGGGCAGCGCCCAACCAGGGGTAACGTCTTTGAAGGTAACTTTAACGGTCAGGTCATCCAGCGCCTCGACGCTGGCAATCTGTTTGTAATCCGCGGCGGTGTTGGCTTTGACCTCGGCATCGGTGATGTACTGGTAGGTGAAGACCACATCATCGGCGGTGAGCGGCTCGCCATCCGACCAGCGCAGTCCTTCGCGCAGCTTCCAGGTGACCGATTTTCCATCCGCAGCCACCTGGCCATTTTCCAGCGATGGAGTCTCCGCCGCCAGAATGGGAACCAGCGTGCCATCCTTGTCAAACGCAGCCAGCGGCTCATAAACGATACGGGCCGGCTCCATATCCTTTACGCTGCGTGACAGGTGAAGATTAAGCGTGGTTGGTGATTCGGAATGCCACATCGTCAAAATCTTCTTCGCCTGGATCGACACCGGCGCAACCACCGGCTCGGGAGTCGGCGCGGGGGCCGCCTGCGGCGTGCAAGCCGGCAGCATAACAGCCAGCAGCAGCCCAATGAGGACAATCAGGGAAATTGGTTTATGGTGGATCATAACTTCTCCTTTCTATTATGCGCCAACAGTGTGCGGATAAAAATAATCAACGGACCGTTCATCCTGGGCACACAGGCCCCCAGCCCAACAACAGCGCCTCCAGGCAGTCGTCCGCCGCGATATGCGCGAACCGATACAGGTATTTTGCCATTTCATCGAGCAAGGCATGAATTTCGAACGAAGAAAAATATTCCGCGTCATAGGTGATTTCCAGCCGCAGCCTCGCGCCCGGTTCAATCACCAGGTTGATGGGATAATGCCACGGGTCAATACTAAAAATATCGCCAATCACCAGCCCCTGATCTGCCAGTGCCTGAGGGGGTTCAAAGGGGAAATTTTGATATCTCAAGGTACTGACAAATAACGGGGGTCCATTTCCTGGATCAGTCTGCGTGCCCGGCAAGGGCGCCTGGGCAAAGGCATACTGCTCAAGGACGGCCTGTTCTTGAACCACCGCCCGCAGCCAATCCAAAACCCGCGCCCGCGGTTGGATGTTCATGCGCACGGGCAGCGTGTTAATAAAAGGCCCCACGCGCCGGTCGATCTCCGCCAGCCCCGCGCCGCGCCCAGAAACGGTCACACCAAACACCACATCGCCGGAGCTGGATGCGCCGCCGTTGTGGTGCAGCACCAGCGCCCAGGCAGCCTGACAAACCGCTGCGAGGGTCAGGTGCTGCTGCTGGGCAAAGGATTGCAACCAGGCAGTGTCTTCGGGCGACAGGGTCAGGGTTTCTTCCGCGTAGCGCCCGGAACAGGTAAACGGCCTGATCTTCTTGAACGGCAGCACGGCAGACGCGACCGATCCATTGAGGCGTGCCCGCCAGAACGCTTGCGCTTCCTGTCCATCCTGCCGTGCCAGCCAGGCGATGTAATCGCGATAAGGCCGGGCCGCAGAAAGCGCCTGCCGTGGGTCTGTGTAATGGGCGAATACCTCCTGGAACAGCAGCGATAGGCTCCATCCGTCGGTGAGCAGGTGATGGCACTGCCAGACAAACTGGTAGCTGGCCTCTTCCACCCGCACCAGCAGGCAGCGCGCCAGCGGCGCCTGGTTCGGTGCAAACCCGTGCATCCGCTCCGCCGCCAGCAAGCTCTCCAGCCGCTCTGCCTGCTCGGCCTCCGGCAGCCCGCGCCAGTCCTGCTCCTCCCAGGGGAGATCCACCTGCTCGTACACGATCTGCAGCGGATGCGCCAGCCCCTCCCACGCAAACGCCGTGCGCAGAATGGTATGCCGCCCCACCACCGCCTGCCAGGCTCCCCTCCAGCGCGCCACATCCAGCGCACCTTCGATGCGGAAACCATTCTGCAGCACATACAAACCAGCCCCCGGCACGTTCAAACTCTGCGACAGCATTTCGGTTTGCGCCGGAGAGAGCGGGTAGACGTCTTCCACGCCTTCCCCACGACCGATCAGCCGGTCTAATTCTGCCTGCGACAGGCCGCTGAGCGGGAAGTCTGAGGGGGTAAAGCCGCCCGCTCCCGGCGCTCGACAGTCGGCAATCCGCCCGCGCAAGGCGCCGGTATCCCCCACTACCAGCCCCTGCTCGGCGGACACACCCTGGCGCGCCTGCGCCAGCACGCCCAGGGCCTCGATGGTCTGCGCCTCGAACACCTGGCGCGGGGTCAGGTACAACCCTTTGGCTTGCGCCCGGCTGATCATCTGCAGGCTGACGATTGAGTCCCCGCCCAGCGCGAAGAAGTTATCCCGCCGCCCCACCCGCTCCACCCCCAGCAGCCCCGCCCAGATCTCGGCCAGGGCCTGCTCCACCGCCGTTTGAGGCGGATCGTATGCGGATGTCGCGGTCAGCTGCGCCCGCTCCGGCTCGGGCAGCGCCTTGCGGTCGATCTTGCGGTTGGGGGTTTGCGGCAGGGCATCCAGCACCATAAATGCCGTGGGCACCATATAATCTGGCAGCCGTGCTTTCAGGTGCTCGCGTAGGCCCCCCAGGACAGCCTCGGCCTGGAAACCTGCGTGCAGGGTCAGGTAACCCACCAGGCGCGGCGACCCCTGCTCGGCTCCGCGCACGGTCACTACCGCCTGGGCTACCCCCGGGCAGGCGGCGAGTTCGCTCTCGATCTCGCCCAGTTCAATGCGGTAGCCGTGCAGCTTGATCTGGAAATCCATGCGCCCCAGAAATTCAATATTCCCATCCGGCAGGTAGCGTACCTGGTCGCCGGTCTTATACAACCGCCCAGGACCAAAGGGATTGGGGATGAACCGCTCCGCGGTCAGCTCCGGGCGGTGCAGGTAGCCGCGCCCCACCTGGGCCCCGCCGATATACAGTTCACCCGGCACCCCGATGGGCGCCGGCTGGAGTTGTGCGTCCAACACGTACACCTGGGTGTTGGCCACCGGACGCCCAATCGTCAATGCGTCGCGCTGGGCTGTCACCCGCTCGACCATCATCCAGATGGTGGTCTCAGTGGGACCGTACAAATTCCACAATTCCGCGCAGCGCGGGAGCAGCGCGTTGGCCAGCGCCGGGGACAGGGCTTCGCCGCCGCACAGAATGCGCAGGTCTGCCTTGCCCGGCCACTGGCTGGCCAGCAGCATCTGCCAGGTGGCCGGGGTGGCCTGCATTACCGTCACATCGTGGCGCGTTAGCAGATCCGCCAGTTGGAACCCATCTTTCGCGGCTTCACTCGAAGCGATCACCACTCTGGCCCCAACGCTGAGCGGCAGGTACAGCTCCAGCCCGGCGATATCAAACGACAGGGTGGTCACCGCCAGCAGGGTATCCCGGCCGCTCATTCCAGGCTGTTCCATCATCGTGTACAGGAAATTGACCACGCTGGCATGCGTGATCTGCACGCCTTTTGGCCTGCCCGTCGAGCCGGAAGTGTAAATCACATACGCCAGATTTTCCGGCCCCGCCAGATCTTTTGGCGCCGGAAAACTCGGGCCGCCATCGACTTCCCCACCGGGGGATTCTATATCATCACGGTCCAGGCAGATGCGCCGCAGGGCTGAGGCGCTCTCAAAAAGCGGCAGCAGCTTCGCCTGGGTCAGCAGGATAGATACCTGGGCATCTTCCAGCATATACGCCAGCCGATCAGATGGGAACGCCGGGTCCAGCGGCAAATAGGCCCCACCCGCCTTGAGAATGCCCAGCAGCCCCACCACCATATCCAGCGAGCGCTCCAGGCAGATGCCCACCAGCACTTCCGGACCGACCCCCAGGCGGCGAAGGGCCTGCGCTAACTGATTGGCCCGCCGGTTCAGCTCGCCGTAGGTTATTGAATCGTTTTCAAAGACCAGGGCCACTGCATCAGGCGTTTCCGCTGCCCGGGCCTCAAACAACTGGTGGATGCACATACCAGCCGGAAACGCTGCCGCGGTATCGTTCCATTCCAGCAGAAGTTGGCGGCGTTCGGGTGTGGTGAGCAGCGGTAGATGGCTGGCAGGTTGGTCTGCATCCACCATCATTCCCGCCAGCAGTTCCTGAAAATGGCCTGCCAGACGCGCGATGGTATCCGCATCGAAGCGGCTGCGGTCGTAGATGATCAGCAGCTGGAATTGCTCACCAGGCATCACTTCAATCGACAGGGGGTAGTTCGTCTGTTCGCGAGCGTAGAAATCACGCATGCGGAAGGCGCCCGGTGCGGCGGACAGACCGGCCTGCACCGGGTAGTTTTCGAAGATCAGGATGCTCTCAAACAGCGCAGCGCCAGAAGGAATCTGAGTCTGACGCTGGATCTCCAGCAGCGGGGTGTGGGCGTATTCGTTCTGGGTTAAGTTGTCCTGCTGCAGTCTATCCAGCCAGGGCAGCAGCAGGGGATCATCGGCAAAAGACACCCGCAGGGGTAGGGTATTGAGGAAGGGACCCAGGCGTTCCTCTATGCCAGGCAGCGCTGCCGTGCGTCCGCTGACCGTGACGCCAAAGACAACGTCCGGCTCTCCGCTGTAGCGATGCAGCAGCACGGCATAAGCGCCCTGCATCAAGGTGTTGATCGTCAGGCGATGCTGGCGGGCAAACTGGCTGATCTGTGTACTCAGATCATGAGAGAAAGCTACCTGCACCTGCCGGTAACCGCGCTTCGGATAGGAGCGGTCCACCACCAGTGGAGTGGGCGCGGCGAAGCCGGCCAGGTAGTCCCGCCAGAACGGATGGGCGCGCTGGAGGTTCTGCTGCTCCAGCCAGGCAACGTACTCGCGGTATGGGCGCGCGCCCGGGATCACCGCCGCCAGATTTTCATACAGCGCAAACAGTTCCTTGAACAGGATCTGCCCACTCCAGCCGTCGGTGAGCAGGTGATGACACTGCCATACAAACTGGTAGCTGGCCTCCCCCACCCGCACCAGCAGGCAGCGCGCCAGCGGCGCCTGGTCCAGCGCAAACCCGCGCACCCGCTCCGCCGCCAGCAAGCTCTCCAGCCGCTCTGCCTGCTCCGCCTCCGGCAGCCCGCGCCAGTCCTGCTCCTCCCATGGGAGTTCCACCTGCTCGTACACGATCTGCATCGGCTGGGCCAGCCCTTCCCACACAAACGCCGTCCGCAGAATGGTATGCCGTTCCATCACCAATTGCCAGGCTCCCCGCCAGAGCGCCACATCCAGCCCGCCATCGATGCGAAAACCGTTCTGCAAGAAGTACATCCCCGTTCCTGGCGCCAGGACGCTGTGGAACAGCATCCCCGCCTGCACCGGCGAAAGCGGGTAAATGTCTTCCACCCCCACTCCCCGTCCGATCAGCCGGTCCAATTCTGCCTGCGACAGCCCGCTGAGGGGGAAATCTGAGGGGGTGAAGCCCCCCGCTCCCGGCTGGAGGCAGTGCGCGATCAATCCCCGCAGGGCGCGAAGATACCCCTCCGCCAGCCCCGCCACCGTCTCATGCCGGTACAGCTTCTGGCTGTACAGCCACGTCACCACCAGCTGCTCCTCCTCCAGCCCGGCGCTGATATTGAAGCGGTAGCCCAGCTCCGTCTCACCCGACCATTCCTGCCCCAGCAGCCGCATCTGCACCGTCTTCAACTGCCCGCTGTAGTTGAAACACACTTCCGCCTGCGGCAGGCTGCCTAGTACTTCATCGCCTTGTGGATTGAGGTAGCGCAGCAGCCCGTAGCCCAGCCCCTTATTCGGCACCATCCGCAGCTGCTCTTTGACCGCCTTGAGAACGTCCCCAGCATCCCCACCTGTCTGCCGCAGCCGCACCGGGTAGATAGCGGTGAACCACCCCACTGTCCGCGACAGGTCCAGCTCCTCGCTCTCCCGACCGTGCCCTTCCAGGTCCACCAGCAGTTCGCTCTCCCCCGTCCATTCCGCAAACGCCTGCGCCAGTGCCGCCAGCAGCACATCGTTGATCTGCGTGTGGTAGGCACTTGGCACTTCCGCCAGCAACGCGCGGGTCTCCTCAACCGGCAGTGTCACCTCGACGAAACCGGCATCCGCCATGCGGCTGCGCCCACCCTCGCCGGGGAAGTCCACCGGCAGCCCTCGCTCGCTGGTAGTGCGCACCCCCTGCCAGTATTCCAATTCGGCCAGCCGCTCTGGCCGCCCGGCTTCCTGCATCTGCCCTTCCGCCCAGGCTTTGAAGGAGGATGTTTTCTCTGCCAGGTACGGGCGTTTTTTCTGCACCAGCTGGTCATAGACCGATAACAGGTCTTCCACCAGCACCTGCCAGGAGACGAAGTCCACAACCAGGTGATGGACGATAATCAGCACTTTCTGCGCCTGCCCGGTCCCCATCTCGAACAGCGCCACCCGCAGCAGCGGGCGGGTACTGATATCAAAGGAGGCCTGCAGGTGAGCATTGATGGCCTTGATCTGAGCCAGCTGCTCGCGCAGGCTCATTCCAGATAGGTCCACCACATCCACCGGGCAGGTGAGCGCCTCCGCGCCGCCATATTCCTGCCGCCAGCCGCCTTCCGTTTTCTCAAAACGCGCGCGCAGCGCGTCGTGCTGGCGCAGCAGTGACCCCAGGGCCTCCCGCAGCAGCCCCGCCTCTATGCTCCGCTCCGCCTCAATCAGCACCGACTGGTTGAAGTGATGCGGGTGTTCGCCGTGCTGTTCAAAGAAGCGCCGCTGGATGGGCGTGAGCGGTACGGTCCCCACTACCAGCCCTTGCTCCGCGGACACCCCCCGGCGCGTCTGCGCCAGCGCCGCCAGGGTTTCGATGGTCTGCGCCTCGAACACCTGGCGTGGGGTCAGATACAATCCCTTGGCCTGGGCCCGGCTGATCATCTGCAGGCTGACAATCGAGTCCCCGCCCAGTTCGAAGAAGTTGTCCCGCCGCCCGACCCGCTCCACCCCCAGCAGTCCCGCCCAGATCTCCGCCAGGGCCTGCTCCACCGCCGTTTGAGGCGCGGCATATTCCGCCGTCCCGGTCAGGACCGCCCGCTCTGGCTCGGGCAGCGCTTTCCGGTCGATCTTACGGTTGGGGGTCTGCGGCAGATCATCCAGCACCATAAACGCCGTGGGCACCATATAATCTGGCAGCCGCGTCTTCAACTGCTCGCGCAGGCCCCCCAGGACAGCCTCGGCCTGGAAACCCGCTTGCAGGGTCAGGTAGCCCACCAGGCGCGGCGACCCCTGCTCGGCTCCGCGCACCACGACCACCGCCTGGGCTACCCCCGGGCAGGCGGCGAGTTCGCTCTCGATCTCGCCCAGCTCAATGCGGTAGCCGTGCAGCTTGACCTGGAAATCCATGCGCCCCAGAAATTCAATATTCCCGTCAGGCAGGTAGCGTACCTGGTCACCGGTCTTGTACAACCGCCCAGGGCCATAGGGATTGGGGATGAACCGCTCCTCAGTCAGCTCCGGGCGGTGCAGGTAGCCGCGCCCCACCTGGGCCCCGCCGATATACAGTTCACCCGGCACCCCGATGGGCGCCGGCTGGAGTTGTGCGTCCAACACGTACACCTGGGTGTTGGCCACCGGACGCCCAATCGTCAATGCGTCGCGCTGGGCTGTCACCCGCTCGACCATCATCCAGATGGTGGTCTCAGTGGGACCGTACAAATTCCACAATTCCGCGCAGCGCGGGAGCAGCGCGTTGGCCAGCGCCGGGGACAGGGCTTCGCCGCCGCACAGAATGCGCAGGTCTGCCTTGCCCGGCCACTGGCTGGCCAGCAGCATCTGCCAGGTGGCCGGGGTGGCCTGCATTACCGTCACATCGTGGCGCGTTAGCAGATCCGCCAGTTGGAACCCATCTTTCGCGGCTTCACTCGAAGCGATCACCACTCTGGCCCCAACGCTGAGCGGCAGGTACAGCTCCAGCCCGGCGATATCAAACGACAGGGTGGTCACCGCCAGCAGGGTATCCCGGCCGCTCATTCCAGGCTGTTCCATCATTGCGTACAGGAAATTGACCACGCTGGCATGCGTGATCTGCACGCCTTTTGGCCGCCCCGTCGAGCCAGAGGTATAGATCACATACGCCAGATTTTCCGGCCCCGCCAGATCTTTTGGCGCCGTACGGTCCGGATCGTCTTCCGCAGAAAACAACCGCGTTTCATCGAGGTCGTCCAGGCACACTCGCCGCAAGCCAGCCAGGCCCGCGCTTTGAAAGAACGGCAGCAGCTTCGCCTGGGTCAGCAGGATGGATACCTGGGCATCTTCCAGCATATACCCCAGCCGGTCAACCGGGAACGCCGGGTCCAGCGGAAGGTAAGCCCCACCCGCCTTAAGAATGCCCAGCAGCCCCACCACCATTTCCGGCGAGCGCTCCAGGCACAACCCGATGATCGCCTCTGGCCCCACCCCCAGGCGCTGAAGATAGGCCGCCAGCCGGTCGGATTGGCGGTCCAGCGCCGCGTACGTCATCTGCTGTTCGCCAAAGACCAGCGCAATTGCATCCGGCGTGCGCGCCGCCTGGGCTTGGAACAGTGCATGCAGGCAGGCGGGCGGACCAAAATCCACATTGGTCGCGTTCCATTCTTCCACAACCTGCCGCCGCTCTTCCTCCGGCAAAATGGGCAGCCGGGTAACCTTCTCCTGGGGCGTAAACAACATGCCCCTCAGTACGGTCTGGAAATGGGCCATCATGCGCTGGATGGTGCCCGCGTCATACAAATCGGTGTTGTATTCGACTGCAATGGATGCGCCCTGACGGGTTTCATTGAAGAAAAAGGTCAGGTCGAATTTCGCGGTGTCAGTGGTGATGGGCACATCCTCGACGACCAGCCCGGCAAAAGCCGGGAGTTCTTCCAGGTCGGCCTGCAGCGCGAACATCACCTGGAAGAGCGCGTTGCGGCTAAGATCGCGCTCCACCTTGCGCTCCTCCACCAGCATTTCCAGCGGCAGCTCGGGGTGCGCAAAAGCGCCGATAACCGCTTCACGCACCCGCCCGAGCAGGTCCAACGCATCCGGGTCGCCGGTCAGGTCAGCGCGCAGCACCAGGGTGTTGACGAAAAAGCCAATCAGGGCCTCGATTTCCAGGCCGGCGCGGTTAGCGATGGGCGTGCCCACGCTAAACTCGGCCTGTCCAGAATAGCGGTGGAGCAGGATTTCGAAGGCGGTAAGCAGCGTCATGAACAGGGTGACCTGGCGGCTGGCGCTGAAGGCTTTCAACTCGTCCAGCAGTTCCGCCGAGACAGGGCAGGAAGCCGTCGCCCCGCGGTAGGTCTGGCGAGCCGGGCGAGGGCGGTCGGTGAGCAGTTCGATCGTCTCCGGCACATCCGCGAGATGGCGATTCCAGTATTCGCGCTCGACGCGCAGCGTCTCGCCCTGCAATCGCGCGCGCTGCCCGATGGCATAATCGGCGTACTGTATGGACAGGTACGGCAGGGAGAGCGCCTCGCCCCGCGCCACGGCGTTGTAGCCCGCGGCAAGCTCCTGCAAGAACAGCCGGGCCGACCAGCCATCCGTGACGATATGGTGCAGGTTGAGGAACAACAGGGCGTCCTCAGGGGCAGTGCGGATCAACGTAGCGCGCAGCAGCGGCCCGCAGGCAAGGTTAAAGGGACGGTTGGCTTCCGCACGTACCCACGCGCGCCATCCCCCTTCGGGCAGGTCGATGACATCCAGTTGGAAGGGTCTGGGCGGTGAGATCACCTGAAAAGCCTGCCCATCCTGGCTGTCAAAGGCGGTGCGCAAGATTTCGTGCCGTTCGATGACCTGCGCCAGGCTGGTTTCCAGCGCGGCGAGGTGCAGCGGGCCGCGCAGCCGCAGGAGTTGGGGCACGTTGTACATGGGACTTTCCGGCTCCAACTGGTGCAGGAACCACAGCCGTTCCTGGGCAAAAGAGAGCGGCAGGCGCGCGGGCCGGGCGACGGTATATGGGGAGGAAAGTCCCCCCGTGACCGTTTTTCTGTTCGTGATTGATGTTGTTTCCGCGGCTGACTGGACCGTTGGTTGAACAGCCGCGGCAGACTGTCCGGCTGCGGGCAAAGGAACTGTCGGAGCGGATGAAGCCGCCGATACCGACCTGGCCGCCTCGCGCAGAAAGGCAATGATCTCAGCTTTATTGGCCGCCAGTTGCTGGCGCAGTTCGGGGGTGATCGTATTGGGAGGGGCAGCCAGGCGCAGGTTTTCGCCTTCGACCCACAGCCTTACCTGCAAGCGGCGCAGGGTGGTTAGCAGTTCCGTCGCGCGGCTCATAAGAGGAATTCCTCATCGCCGGGCGTGGAGGCGTCGTCCTGCTGCACGGCCCAGGTCATGTTTTCAATACGCGCGGCCATTTCCGCCACGGTGGGTTCCTCAAACAGGCTGCGCAAGGGCAGTTCCAGACCCAATTGGTCGCGGACGCGGGCGTACAGCCGCACAGCCAGCAGCGAGTGCCCGCCCAGGGCGAAGAAATTGTCCTGCACCCCCAGTTCGGCGACGCCCAGCACATCGGACCAGATGCGCACCAGGGTTTCTTCCAACGCTGTGCGGGCCGCGATGGGCATGCCTTCCTCCGAGCGCACGATTTCCGGCTCGGGCAGGGCCCGCCGGTCAACCTTGCCGTTGGGGGTCAGGGGAATTTGCTCCAGCTCCACGAAAGCCGCCGGGAGCATGTATTCCGGGAGCCTGTTTTTCAGGTACCCGCGCCAGTCAGGGATCGTTTCAGCGGCCCAGGTCGCGGAGCGCCGTCCTCCGGCAGTCAAAGGCGGAGCAGCAGCGGCGCCAGGCGGGATGGATGGCCGGAAACCGTCTTTGCGCACCAGGTATGCCACCAGCCGCTGCGCCCCAGCCGGTTCCTCCCGCGCAACCACAACCGCATCCTGCACCAATGGGTGCTCGCGCAGGCGGCTCTCGATCTCGCCCAGCTCGATGCGGAAGCCGCGAATCTTGACCTGCTGGTCCACCCGCCCGAGGAACTCCAGGCTGCCATCTGTCCCGCGGCGCACGCGGTCGCCGGTTTTGTACAGACGCCCTGGACCGAACGGGTTGGGAATGAACTTCTCCGCGGTCAGCTCCGGGCGCTGCAGGTAGCCGCGCCCCACCTGCACGCCGCCGATGTGCAGCTCGCCCGGCGCGCCAATGGGGACCGGCTGTAGCTGTGCGTCCAGTACGTAGAGCTGTGTATTGGCAACCGGATAGCCAATAGGGATGGACGCGGGCAGCGCCTGCTCCCGCGGGCAGCGCCAGAAGCTGGCGGTCACCCCCGTTTCGGTAGGACCGTACACGTTCACCAGCTCGGTGTCCGGCAGGAGGGCATGGAACTGTTCCACCAGTTCAGCGCGCAGCACTTCACCCCCACAGCACACACGCTTGAGGCTGTGGCAATGGGCAAAACCGGGCTGCTGAAGCATCCCCTCCAACTGGGGAGGCACAAACTGGGCAAAGGCGATCTGATGCTGCTGGATCGCCCGCACCAGGTAAGCAGGGTCGAGGTGCCCGCCAGGTTCAGCCAGAACCAGCCGCCCGCCTGCCAGAAGCGGGGTATAGAACTCCGTCATCGAAGCATCAAAACTAAAGGATGTCTTCTGCAGCACAGCATCTTCAGCACTCAGCGGAAAAGCCGACTGCATCCAGCGCAGGTGGTTGACAATTGCCCGGTGGGGAATCATCACTGCCTTAGGATGCCCGGTCGAGCCGGAAGTGTAAATCACGTACGCCAGTCGATCAATAGCCGCTGTTGGATCGGGGGCGCCGTGTTCCACCGGCCTTGCGGATGGAGCCACCTCGCTGGCCCATTCACCGTCTAGTTCAACCACGGCCCCAGAATAATCCGCAAACAGCCCGCGCAGCGCGCGATGGGTCATCAGTACCCTGGTCCCGGCATCGCGCAGCATATAGGCCAGGCGCTCGGATGGGTAGTGCGGGTCCAGCGGCAGGGTCGCCCCGCCAGCTTTCAGCACCGCCAGCATTCCCACCACCATATCTGGCGAGCGCTCCGCGCACAGGCCAGCGATCGCATCCGGCCCCACTCCCAGCGACTGCAGGTAAGCTGCCAGCCGGTCAGACTGGCGGTCCAGTTCGCCATACGTCATCTGCTGGTCCCCAAAAATCAGCGCGACTCGATCCGGCGTGCGCGCCGCCTGGGCCTGGAACAGCGCGTGCAGGCAGGTGGGCGGGCCGAAGTCCACCGCCGTATCGTTCCATCCCACCACCACCTGGCGGAGCTCTGCCTCCGGCAGCACCGCCAGCCGGGCAACCGGGCAGAACGGGTCGGCGGCAATCGCCAGCAGCGCGGTGCGGTAGTGCGCCTGGATACGCAGGGCCGTCTCCTGGTCAAAGTCACGCCGGCTGTACTGCAGGTGCAGGGTGAGTTGGTCGCCGCCGTAAGCGGAAAGGCCCAGCGGGTAGCCGATGTGCTCGCGCAGGTCAAAGCTCCAATTTGCCAGCAGGGGGTGCGCGGCCTGCAGCGCGGCTTCGTGGGTATGGTTCTCGAAGGCCAGCAGGCTGTCGAACAGGCGGCTGCCGGGAGGCAGTTCGCCAAGCTTTTGAATTTCGGCCAGCGAGATGTGTTCCGCCAGAGATCCACGCAGCGCAAGCACCTGCGCGCGAAGCTGCCGCAGCACATCCATCACCGGAACCTCGGGGAGCACCTGCACCCGCACCGGAAGCGCGTTAATCAGCAGACCAACCATATCCCCTGTGCCCTGCCCATCCAGCGCGGTATGGCGGACGGTACGGGTCGTGCCAAAGAGAATGTCCGGCTCTCCGCTGTAGCGGGCCAGTAGTACCGCCCAGGCGCCCTGGACCAGGGTATTCACGGTCAGATCGTACTGCGCGGCAACGGCCTGCAGGCGCCGGGTTTCTTCCACCGACAGGCGGCTGGAAAGCAGGCCAAATTCCAGCGCGCCGGTGGGCACAGGCGGCTGGGGGCGGTCCAGGCCGAGCGGCGTGGCATGGTCCAGCCCGCGCAGCAGTGTTTTCCAGTAATCGCGGGCCGGGGCAAGATCCTGCTCTTTCAGCCAGCAAGGATAATCGCAGAACGGGCGCAGCGGCTGCAGACTTGAGGAATCCGCTGGAAGGGCTTCGTCCCTGACAAATACCTGGTACAGCTGCGCCACCTGGCGCAGGAGAATGGGAAAGGCCCTCCCATCCAATAAGATGTGGTGGAAGGTCCACACCAGCCGGAACGACTCGTTATTAACCCGGATCAGCGCCAACCGCATGAGCGGCGGGCGGTTTAACTGAAACCCTTCCAGGCGATCCTGGCGGAGAAAATCTTCCAGGTCTTCTTCGCAGGATCCTCGCCGGTCGCGCCAATCCAGGAATTGCCAGGGAAGGGGCAGGTCGGGAACGGCGCGCTGGGTAGGCTCGTCCAGACCAAACCATTCAAAACTGGTACGCAGCACTTCCTGCGCCTGCCAGACCTGGTTCCAGGCGGCTTCAAGGGCAGCGGCATCCACACCTTGCATTGAACAAACCATCTGTTCAATGTCGATACCCGTACGGGCGCCGTACAGGCTCTGGAACAGCATCCCAGCCTGCAGCGGTGCGAGCGGATAAGAAGGTAATGGAACCGTATTGTGCATCATCGAACGCTATCCCTGAAACTTTTTTTGCCACACCTGTCTTTGTCACCCAGGTTCGCGGCGGCGTGCAGGATTCTATCCCCCGAGATTCACCAGCCGCCCCGAAGATTTATTCTGTGAACTGGTCGTACAGCTTATGCAGCTCGCGCGGCCGCGAGCGAGCCACGTCCGCCAGCCGATCATCGGTTTCGCGGATGCGCTGGCTGAGAACGTTAATAAGTTCCAGGGCCAGCGCCGGATCCTGGGTCGTCAGCTGAATAATCGGCGCGCGCTGCAGCTCGAGCAGGCGGCTGTCGGCCACCGCCACTGCTGTGGTAGTCTGCGCGCTGTTGTCGAAGAAGGTACCTTCGCCAAAACAAGAGGCTTTTTTATGATTAGCCAGCAGCACCTTGCGGCCCTGCTTTTCCTGCTCAATGCCGACCTCGCCGGAAATAACGATGTACAAAATACCGCCCGCGGCGCCCTTTGGATAGACGCACTCCCCCTTTGCAAACGCCTTCTCCTCGCACACTTCGGCCAGCGTCTCCAACTGGCTGACCGGGAAATTCCTGAAGAAGGGCAGTTCCTTCATCAACGCCATGCGGTCAACCGTCGACAGCGGCTGCCCGGACCCCGGCGCATCAAGAACCGCCAGCGGGTCGGGTTCCGGCACGCCCAGTTTTTGCAGCGTTTCCTGAGCCACCTGCCGCAGCGCATCCTCCGGGCTGTTTTGCAAGGATTCCAGGACGACCTTCAGCTTCGGGAACATGTCTGGGGCCGGTTCTGGCTGCGGCGCGGCGGGAGCTTCTTCCAGCAACTGCAGCAGGCGCGTCCCGCGTCCCGCGAGCCGTTTGGGTCGGGGCTGCCCCAACGCCACATCGCGCAGGGCATGCACAGCCAGCAGGGCGAGGGTGCGCGACTCGCGCTGATCAAGCAGTTGGGTAAAGACCTGGGCAAGGTCACCCTTCTCCACCGGCCAGCTTTCCTGCCCAAGCTGGATTAACTGCTCCGGCGTCTGCGATGGGTCAAACAGCGCGGCAATCAGGGCGGCGGAACGGCGGGAGGTGAGCGACTCGAGCGCTTCCAGCGCCAGGTTGCGCGTGCTGGCCGAGTCGCTGTTCAGCGATCCGCGAATCACCGCGATGGACTCCTGAGGGTGCACGGCAGAGAGCATGTACAGCGTGTCATCGATCAGTTCGCGGTTGTTTTCGTCGAGCGCCGACAGGAGCAGTTGAATGCTGGGGTACTGCTCGACCCCGCGCAGCGCCTGCATGCGGCCAATGTTCTGGTAGGCCTTACGCAAGCTTTCGTTGATTTCGTTCTCAATCAGCGAGGCGAACGAGCGCGGCTGGATGCGGCTGAGCACCACCGCGGCCATTTTCTTCATCTGCGGGTCAGGAGACTGCAGCGCCGCCTGCACGCCTGGCAGGGTATCTTTGCCAGTTCCCACCAGCATATCGGCCACCGCGGCGCGCACGGCTGGATTTTTATCGGCCAGCGCGGCAATGAGGGTGGGAGCATCTTCCGGCTGGTTGGCCTTGCGCAGCATGTCCAGCGCCACCTGGCGGATGCGCGCCACTGGGTCCGCTGCCAGGGGACGGATACCC
Organism: uncultured Anaerolineaceae bacterium; assembly: GCA_964437595.1. GTDB lineage: Bacteria > Chloroflexota > Anaerolineae > Anaerolineales > Anaerolineaceae > DSYU01. The sequence continues at coordinate 68,227 of CAYTHO010000012.1, read as the reverse complement.
GCTAAAATCACCGCGCCCAGTTGGTCAGGCGCCCCCTGGGCCAGGGCTTCCAACTGGAGGACAGCTTCCAGGCGCAGCAGGTCATTGCTATCCTGGAGGAACGGCAGCAGCGCTTCCACTGCCTGGTCCGGTGGCAGCTTGCCCAGCACGCCCAGCACAATTTTCTTGTCCTCCAGAGAATTGCTCTGCAGGAACTGCTGCACTTTCTGGACAGCGGTTTCCTGGCGGGCCAACTCGCCGGAATTGGCCAGCACCTGCAGGGCGTACAGCGCGACCTGCCCGTCCGGGTCGTTGACCATGCCCAGCAGCACCTCCTGGAACCAGGTGTTTTTGGCGCCCAGCAGTTGTTCCAACCCGGCGGCGGCTGCCTGGCGCACGCGCCCATCGCTGTCGGAGAGCAGCTCGCCGTACAGCTCGCGGATCTTCTCGCCGCCCAACCCTGCCGCGGCGACCACGTTGAGCATAGCCGCACGAGTGCGCGCTTCCTGCGTGGTCTTGATCACGGGAATAATCAAGGAAAGGGACTCAGCCCCGCCCACCTGGGCGATGAGCTGGGTCATAAAGACGCGCATCTCATGGCTGCTACTTTCTTCAAGCAGCTTTTTCAACCGCTGCAGGGCTGCAGGGTCTACCACCACCTGCTCGGAGGCTTCTTCGTTCAGCAGGAAGGTGTAGTCCTCTTCCTCGAGCATCTTGACCAGGGCGCGGGTGTACTGGTTGCGGATAACAAAGCTGATCCCCAAATACAGCAGGGACAGCCCGAGGATCACGCCCGGCACCACGTACAGCATCGGCCAGTTATTCCAGCGCCCGACCAGCAGCAGCAGCACCCCGACGATTGCGCCAATGGGCGCGACCAGGCCGCCTACAAAGGCCCGCGCGCGGCCCTTGATGCGGTGCGGGACGGCGTTGTAAAGCTGCGCTTCCAGGGAAAGCTGCAGGCTGAAGCGCAGCCCGCGGCGGTTGAGGTTGCCGAACGAGGCGCTCCACAGGTTGGGGAAAGCCAGCATCCAGGCGTTGATCAGCAAGTTGCCAGCGGGGAAGATCAGGCTGGTGTTGGCGACGCCCCAGGCCTTGGTGACCCGGCTGAGGCCGAAGAGCAGGATCACCAGCGCGACCAGGTTGGAGATGCCGTTGATCAGCCCCAGGAAGCCAGCGAAATCAGCCGAAGTGGCGAAGGCGGGCGAGAGGATCTGGTTGACGTGGTATTCCAGCAGGGTCATCACCGCCGTCAACAGCAGGGTGCCCGCCGCCATCCAGCGCAGGAAATTGGACTGCAGGGTAAAACTGAGCCCCTCCGACAAGCTGCGCAGGTAGGATGTCTTCTCTTTGGATTCCGCCTCGGGTGCTTTGGATGCCGGGGCCGCGCTTTTTTGCGAGCGTTTGAGCACCGCCGGGATGGACAGGATAATGGCGATGACTACAGCATCGCAGGCCAGCCAGACCCAGATGGTGCCCTGGGTGCCCAGCCAGCCGGTGACGTACTGCTGGGTAAAGCCAGCCAGCGCCGCGCCGATGCGGCCCGCCGCCAGGATGAGCGGCAGGGCGCGCTTGGCAGTCTGGATATCGTACACCTCGTTGACGTAGGTGAAGAACTGCGGGTTGAAAGCGGATGCAATGGCGAATACCAGCACATACAGCAGCGGGAAGGCAACGATGGGCATGCCCGCCAGGAGCAGGCCCAGGCTGATCACAATGACCGCGGCTTCGGCCATGACGATGATCGAAAACAGCCGGTTGGCGTCCATGCGGTCGACAAAGACCGCGTACACCGACAGCACCGGCACCGCCAGCAGCGAGCTGAGCAGCAGCACCCAGATCAGCGTCTCCAGCCCGGCCTGCAGCCCGGTCTGTTTCAAGAAGGCGGCGTAGGCCACGGTGGTGCCCCAACTCACGCCGATGTTGACCACAAAGATCACCGCCGACAGCAGCAGCAGGCGCGTCCATTCCCCAGGCCGGACATTCAACAGTTTGTTCAGTGCTTGCATCATAGCGGCGCTCCTAACCAAACTGGCCGTACAGCTTGCGCAGCGCCGTGGGCTCGGCGCGGGTCTGGCCCGAGATGCGCTCGGTGCTCTCGCGCAGGCGCTGGCTGAGCACGTTGATCAGCTGCAGGGCCAGGTCCGGGCTCTGTTTTACCAGCTCGATCACTGGTTCCCGCCGAAGCTGAAGCGCCAACGTGTCGCGAATGGCCGTGGCCGATGTGGACCGCGGGCTGTTATCAAAGAAGTTAGCCTCCCCAAAGGATGCATAAGCGTCCACGTCGGCCAGGCGGGCAAAGGAGCCCTGGCGCTTTTCCTGCTCGATAGCCACCCTGCCATTGACCACCACGTACAGCACCCCACCGGGCTCACCTTTTTCAAAGACACGCGCATCTTTCTCAAAGAATTTTTCTTCGCAGAAGGTAGCAATGGTCTTCAACTGCGCGATGGTCATGCTTTGGAAAAAAGGCACTTCTTTTAGAAAAATAATCCGGTCAATGGTTGAGAGCATACCTGCCTCGTGGGGGGCGCGGCGCGCAGCGCGCACCGAAAACGCTATTCATCGAAGGCTTTCCAGACCTGGTCCGGGACGCGGTAGTTGCGTGACGAGCGGATGGGCACCTGGTACAAGGCCCCGGTTTTGCCCGGCTCCACCTCCAGCAGCCCGCGCCCGACCAGGCGGTCCATGAGCTCCTGGGTGGCGGGCTCTTCCTCGCCAATGTAAGCAGCCACGGTTGCCACCTGGAGGTTTTTCTGGCGCATCATCCAGGTAAGCAGCTTGCGGATGCCGGGCGGCAGGATCAGCAGGCGGGTCATGTTCAACTCACCCGCTTCAAAAGAAGGGGGCAGATCTTCAAGTTCAGCCATCAGTTGTGGAAACATCTGACCCTCTTTCATCATGAACCTGATGGAACACCAACATTAGGAGCCAACGAAGCCCCTATGGTCACCGTACGCCGCTACGCGATCAGAATGTTGGCAAGCTGCTGGTACTGCTTGGCGATGTGATGATCGGGGTAGTGCAGGGCGAAGATGCCCGCACTGGCCAGGGTCATCATCTCATCGGAGTGGGGCAGGATGGCGGCCACATCACAGTGGTAGATGCCTTCCACCTTGGCGCGGATCTCCTCCTGGTCCCAGGCTGGCGGCACTTTGTTGATCACCAAGTACATCAGCGGCACGCCCAGCTTGCGGGCAATCTCGACGGTCACGCCGGTGCCCTGGTAGTCCTGCTGGTCGGGGCGCATGATGATGGCCAGCGCGTCTGAGATCGCGATAGAGAGCAGCGTCTCTTCGTTGAGGCCCGGGTGGGTATCGATCACCAGGATATCCAGGTTCAGCCCGGAAATCAGGTCCTGGAAGCCGTCGTTGAGCAGGCCCACATCGTAGCCCTCGCGCAGCACGCGGGCAATTTCCCCGGCCTTGATGGAGGAAGGGATCAGATAGATCTTGCCGGAGATGGGGACCTTGAGGTTATTGGTCACATCCACCGCGGTGTCGGTGATGACGCATTTGCCCCACAGGTAGTCGTTCAGCGAGTGGACCATCTGGCTTTCATCCATGTTGAACAGGATGTGGATCCCCGGGGACTGCACATCGGTATCGACCACCCCCACGCGCAGGCCTTTCATAGCATAGATAGTGGCCAGGTTGGCGCTGGTGTTCGATTTACCGGTTCCCCCACGGAATGAATGGATCGAGATAATCTTAGACATAAGCAGTAACTCCCCGAGTAAGGATTTATTTCTCTTCGTTATTTTCTTTTTTGGGCTCGGACGCACTGGCGATGCGCTGGTTGAGCGCCGCCCAGATATCCTGGTTCAGCCCGCTACCCGCCTTGCGGCGCAGGTTGACCCGGTAGCTGAGAAACTCACCCTCGCCCGAGGTGAGCAGCCAGTTTTGTTCGACCAGGGTTTTCAACCCCGCGTCTAATTCCGCCTGGGTCATGCTGTTGGCGGGCGGAAAGGCCGCCACCGCCTGGGTGAGGTGGGTGTACTTCATCACCACCTCGCGCAGCATCATCTTCATGATCCGGCGCAGGTTGGGCGGCAGATCCATCAGTTCCAGCGCGCTGATACCCTGTTCGCGTTTCTGGATATCGAGCTGGCGCTGCAGCCGGTCAAAAATACTCATGGTACCCTCCTCCGGGGCCGCATCACCACAGCTCGGGCATGCCGATGGGTTCCGGCTGCGGCTCGCAGACCCCGCACCAGATGACGTTCGCCACCGCCAGACCCTTGGGTGTACTGTTATTGCCCAGGAACATGGCGAGGAAGGCGGGCATGGTCTTAGCATGCTCTTTGCAGACAAAGCGCCCGCAGAAATAGCAGGCAGCGCGCGCGTGATTTTCACATTCCCAGCACAGCATAGGTCACCTCTCTCAATTAACCGTTTCGATGAGCATTTGCGCGATCTCGCACAGCGCTTTGGACCAGGGATGGTCAGGGTAGCGCAGCGAGAAGATATCCGCGCTGCCCATGTCGGCCATATCCTCGGTGAGTGGCAGCACCCCGGCAACAGGGGCGCGCAGGATCTCCTGCACGTGCGAGCGGACCTGGTTGAAGTTGTAGCGGGTGAGGGCCTTGTTGACCACCAGGAACAGGTTGGGCACATCCAGCCCCTGGGCAATATCCACCGTCACGGCGGTGCCCTGGAAGTCCTGCTGGTCAGGGCGGACGATGATCAGCAGCGCGTCTGAGACGGCAATGGAAAGCAGGGTTTCCTCGTTGAGGCCCGGGTGGGTGTCGATGAACATGTAATCCAGCTTCAGCTCCTTGCGCAGGGACTGCATGCCCTCGTTGAGGCGGTCCACGCTGTAGCCGTCGCGCAGCACCCGCCCGATTTCGCCACTGTTGATCGAGGATGGCACCAGCCAGAGGGTTTTGCCAGCCAGCTTCTGCAGCCCGGGCAGGTCGGTGGGGTGCTCGCCGACCGCGTAAGCCACTTCCTGGATGGTGCGCTCGGAGCGCAGAAACTCATTGAGGGTGTGGCCCATCTTTTTCTCGTCCAGGCCAAACAGCACGTGGATACCGGGCGATTGGATGTCGGTGTCGATGATGCCGACGCGCTTGCCGGTGAGGGCTACCTGGGCGGCCAGGTTGGCGGTGAGATTGGATTTGCCGGTTCCGCCCCGGAAGGAATGGATGGAGATGATATTGCCCATCAGGGTACCTCGTCAAAGAGAAGGATTGGTAATCTGCACCAGGAGCTTGCCCTGGATCAGGAGACGTGCGGTTTTTGGGAATCTGGCTCCGCCGGTTTGGCCCCATCCGGAGCGCCTGCCGCGGGCGGCTGGACCTGTGATGGAGTCGCCGTCCCTGATTTGCCCAGCGGAATGGCCAATCCGGGCGACTTGGGCGCTTCCGAAACCGTGCGCTGGCCGAGGGAGGCCCACAGGTTGGGGCCAGCGTTTCCGCTCGCACTGCGCGCCGCGGCGCGCTCGCTGATCAGGTCGCCCATGCGGCTCCACAGCGGGCTGGCTTCGGAGGGCAGGATGCCGCGCAGGTGCAGCATGTTGTACGCGCCCAGCCCCTTGCGCAGCACGTCCATTTCCACCCGCAGGTCGGCCATCTGCTTTTCCACCGCGCCGCGCATCTTGTCATCGTTGAGCTTGTCCAGTGTCTTGCGCAGGATGCCCAGGCGGGCCTGGATGACCAGGAAGCGCTCCACCTGGGGCATTTTCTCCTCGCCGAAGAATTTTTCCAGCGGCTTGAGCAGCTCGGTCACGTCCGACAGGCGGTTGACGTAAGCCGCCTCCTGGCGGGTGACCCGGTCGGCGACGCCCAGCTTCTCCTCGATCCACTGCTTTTCTTCGGCCAGGCCGCGGAAGATGAGGAAGGCGATAAAACCCGCCGCGCCGACGCCGATCACCGCCGAGTAGACCAGCAGCAGGTCGCTGTCTACCCGCCAGACCACGTTGTTGAAGGCCATGTGCAGCAGGATTGCGGCAGCCAGCCCGCCCAGCAGCAGCCCCAGTTTGCCCAGCGCCTTGCGGAAGCGCGACAGCCCCAGCGCCACCCCCACCAGCGCGCTGGCCGAAGCGTGCACCAGGTTAGTAGAGATCACCCGGCTGATGGCCGTACCCAGGCCAGCGTCGCCAGCTTCGAGGATGTACTCGTAGTTCTCAAAGACGGCGAAACCCATCCCGGCAGCAAAGCCGTAGATCGCGCCGTCGACGAAGTAGGTGAAGTTGGGCCGCCGCACCAGGTACACCAGCACCAGCGCCTTGAGGATTTCCTCAACGATGGGGGCGATAAACATCACAATCGTTCCGCGTGGAGCCAGGTCATTTTGATAAATGGCGCGGTTGGTAAAGAACGCTCCAGCGAAGGCCGCCCCGCCCCAGGCAAAGCACATCAGCACATTACGGAAAGCGCCGGTTTTATACAGGTCGAGCGTGTAGATGATGTACAGCACGACCAGCGGGATAGCAGTTGCAATAATCAGGGCGATAATGTTCATATATAGAATAGAAAACGTGAAGAATAAAATAATGTTAGCACAGAAGGTTAAAGGAGCAACTTGCAAAGGGTTATCATTTGGAAAAGGCGGGCCTTGCAGCCCGCCTTTTTACAACTTTTTTATGCTTCCGGCAGCGCCTGTACTCGGGACGGGTTCCCGGCGAGCGCTGCCGGTTGGTTTGGGGGCGGCTCAGGTACTTGCTTGAGCCGCCTCGCTATGGGTGTTTAAGGTTCGCAGGTGGGCAGGTCGCTGCCGATGTAGTCGATCAGCAGGTCCGCCGTGCCGCCGACCCGCACGTCCCAGCCGATGAACTGCGACCGCCAGGCGACTACGTTGCCGGTGCCGAGGATTTCAAGCTCCGAACCCGGCGCGTAGACGGTGCCCTCGAAGTAGGAGTCCGAGGTTCCGTTGATGGTGACGTTGGTGTTGCCCTCTGAGCCATTGACATAGAAGAGGATGTTGTTCAGGGCCGGGGAGGGATCTTCACTGGTGAAGGGCGCCGTCAGGTTGACGGTAGCGTTGCCGTTGATCTTCAAGTCGCCGTCCATCACATAAATCGTTACGCCCTGTCCCTCGAATTTCTGGTTGGCGTTGATATCCAGCCCGCCGGTGACGCAGTAGAGGCCGGGTTCCAGCACCACATCGCCTTTCCAATCCTTGCCATTGATGTTGTGCGCGTCCGGGTGACTGCAGTCTGGCGCGGCGATCTGGAAGCTACCTTCCGCCAGCGGCGCATCCGCTTTGACCGGTTCGGGCTGGATCAGCGTCATATCGCCGAAATTCTCACCCGCGTACTCCACGTCGCCGTTCGAAACCTGCACACTGTGCGTGCCCACCGAGCGCAAGCAGCCGTTCGAGAAGGCGGTGCCGTTGATCTTGGAGAGCGACGTGCCGTGGAACAGGAGGCCGTTCTGCTGCCCCTGGCAGTCCGCCGGGTTGAGGGCCACAATGGTCAGGCCGTCTGCCACGTTGGTGCCGGGCATGCTGCAGGTGGGTTCTTCCACAACCGGCGGGATATCGGTCGGTACGGGCGGTTTGGGCAGCTCGTCGTACTTCTTGGGCTGCTTCTCTTTCTTGATCGACACACCGTAGATGGAGCAGCTCACGTTGCCCGCGGCGTCCACGTTTTCCGTATCGCTGTCCACGTCGCCGGTAATCTGGCCGTTATTGATCATATCCGCGATGTCTTTGGCCCGCTCGATGTCGCCGCCGTTGAGCATGATATTCTGAGCTTCCAGCAGCGCTTCCATCATCGTGCCTTCGAAGATCACATTGCCATCTTTTTCGATGGTGACGATGCTGTTGTCGCTGATCTTGCCGGAGGCCAGGTTCAGCCAGGTCGCCAGGTTCTGCTGCAGCGCGCGCCCGAGCATGCTGTTGCCGAGCTTCGTCTTCTTCTGCAGGATGGCCTGGACTTCGTCTTTGGTCAGCGGCGCCGCGGTGGCGATGGCTTTGACGGTGGTCGCGTTCTTGTCCGTCAGGCTGGACACCAGGCCGTTGCGGTAGATCGGGCTCTGCAACGCGACAGACTTGACCGCCCAATCCAGGGTTTCCAGTCCTTCCTGCACGCCGTTGGTTTTCCCGCCGTAGACTTTCTTGGCGTTGTTCTTCCAGTAGCCGATGGTGCGCGGGCAGGAGTCGGTGGCGTTGCAGCCGGGCCACACGCAGGGTCCGCAGCCGGAGTTGATGTCGCAGACTTCCATATCCGTGCGCAGGAAGGCCAGATTATGCAGGTCCAGGCCAACCACCTGCAGGGCATAGAAGCCGGGCTGGATCCTTTCCACGAGCATGTCCGGGTTCTCATAAGCCGGATCGGTGGTCAGGGTGAACTGCTCCCATTCCTCCGTGCCGGAGGGGTTGTCGTTGGTGTAGATCGGGTCCCCGGCAGGATCGATCAGGTTGTATATAACGGCTGGGGAACTGCGGTAAAGAGCAGCCGCGTAATCATCGTTCGGTATGCCTTTTCCGCCCCGGCCCTCATCCTTCGTATATGGACCAGCCCATTCAGGTTTGTTTGTAGTGTTCGGGTCATCCGTATCTGCCATTGGATCGTTGGCATTGGTACCCCGGTCAAAGTCGCCGTCCCAAATGGAAAGCTCCTGGCTGTCTTTGGGGACATACATGTAGAATTTCCATTCACCATTGTATGTGGTCGATGGCCCCACATCATTCAAGGACTTAAATTCCGGATAGATGATATTCGCATCCAGCTTTGTGCCCAATCCACCCACAAACGCGATGCTGGATTGAACCAGTTCGGATTTCCCGCTGGTGATGTATCCGGTGGAGCGCAGTTTGAACGCGTTGCCACCATTTGATTCCGTTTCCTGGCTGACCACCAGGCGGTAGAAATAATGCCGGCTGGGTGCTTTGGCGGCATCCACATTCTGGATCGTCTGGTTAAACCAGGCATTATTGGGCATCTGGTCAGTATTGCCTTTCCAGCTTGCTACCACCGTCATGCCCTGGCCATCCTTCAGCGGATCAGCATACAGCGTGTATAACGCTTCAGTTTTGGAGTCGTCCCAGTTCCCCTGAAAGAGATTGGCCTGACCGGCATTGTCCAGGCCCGAATCCCCGTCAAAAATGCCCAGATCAAACGATTCCTTGTTCCCCGGGACGCCGATCCAAAACACCTGTTCCACGCCCGCGAACGTCTTCACGCCATTGTTGGCGATCATCAAGAACTTGCCATCATTCTCAACACAGGTGGGGAAACAGGTATAGCCCCCCTGGGGATCCGCATATTCAACTGGCGGTAGTTTGATTTCAACGCCAGCTGCCCCGCTGAGGCCCAGGCTTTCCCACCAGCCAAACTGCTGGCCAACCAGGACAATGGCTAACAGGGCAATGAGCACTCCCCCGATGGTAGCCAAACCTGTTCTACTTCTAATCCAACGCGCTAATTTGCTAGACATCTTATACTCCTTCCCTGAACCATGAACTGATGGAACGCTTATTGATTTAGTCGCTCAAAAAATAGAAATAGGGTCGTTTTGTTTGAGAAAACAGCAAGTTCTTCTAAAATCGATGCCGCATTGACCAGCTGTCAGTTCCTTAATGGTTTTTTGGGTAAAAGAGGAGGGTAGAGACCCAAGAGCCTCTACCCTCGTAGCGCGATCATCGCCCGGATTGAGCCATCTATCTTAGCGCCATTACGTCAGGATGTCGCCCTCCAGAGCGCTGCCCGACCCAAAATCTTACTGGCAGACCCGGCTGGTATACGTACCCGCCGGGGTCGAGGGGACGAGCGTATCGGGCATTCCGATGGTGACGGCATTCAGCGGGTTACCGCTGAGGTTCTCCACCATGTAGGTCAGGGTGATCGTCCCATCCCCGTTGTCCGTAGCGCCAAAGTACTGGAAGCCGAAGGCGCCGGTGTCGTCCGTCACCGGATCGCCGCACACCAGCGGGCTGGTGAAGTCGCAGCCGGCCAGCGCCTCCTGACCGATCAGGTCACCAGCCTGCGCGGCAATCTGCACGGTCGACATCGCAGCGACCACGTCCGCTGGCAGCGTGTACTGGAACAGATCCATCTCGCTGTCCTTGATTTCCGTCCCGGACTGGTAGGTGTATTTCACCCCATAGAAGGGATCCGCGGCGGGATTTTCAACCACATAGGTGTTTTCACGAGCACTGCATGTCGCCGGGTCCATGGGGATATAATCTGGCACCACGGGAAGAGCCGGGGGGAGCGCCGCCTCTTCGTAGAGCGTGAGTGTGCCGCCGTTGTTAATGCCCACTGCCAGGTCACGCGCGCGTTTCAGTTCGCCGCCGTTGAGAATGATATCCTCCACCTCGTGAAGCGCTTGCAACACCGTTCCATCAAAGTCGCCGCTCTTCATGGCCATGTGGATCTTGATATCCGGCCCAACCTTGCCCGAGGTGACGTTCAGCCAGGCCGACAGAAGCTGCATCAGGGTGCGGTCCATCAGCTCGTTGCCGCGCGACATCGCGAGGATGGCGTTCGCTTCCTCTTTGCTCAGCGGGTTGGCCGCGTCTATGGCTCCAGGCGCGCCGGTGTTGATGCCGTTGCGCATGATCTTGCTTGCCAGGGCCGTATTGCGCAGCGCCCAGGTCAATGACTCTTTGGTCTCCTGGACGTTGGTGTTTTTGTTCAGGATCAGAACGCGGTTTACGTTGCGCTTCCAGTACGAAACCGGCAGGGCGCAGTGACCATCCGTCCACACCTGGGGACCGCAGCCGTCTTCCGCATCGCACACATCAAAGTTGACCCGGAAGAAGACCAGGTTGTGCAGGTCCAGGCCCTGGATGTGGAGGAGATGGAAGCCCCCGGTGAACCTATCCGTGCGCACATCGGCGTCGATGCCATCGCCAATGGTGATATCGAACTTTTCCCATTCCTCCGTGCCGGATGGCTCATCGTTGCTGAACAATACCGCGCCGTCCGGGCCAATAATTTCATATTTCACCGGCGGTTCGCGGCGATATAGTAGGGCCGGATAATCGTCGGCCGGTGTGCCTTTGAGCCCGGCGCGCTCATCCACGGCAAAGTCAGAAGCGAATTCGGGTTTACCAACCGTGTTTGGATCGTCGGTGTCCATTGATAAGGATGTAGACGTACCCCGGTCAAAATCGCCATCCCAGAAACACAGCGTTTCCGTGCTGTCTGGAACATAGAACGAGAAACCCCAATCGCCTGTATAGGTGGTGGTCGGCCCCAAGTTATTCAAGCTGACGAAGGATGGATAAATTATTGGCGCATCTTTCGTTGTAAATAGCCCACCCACGACTGCAATGCTGGCATCCACTAAATCCGAACGGCCCGTCGATAGGTAGCCGTTTGAACGCACCTTAAAGCCATTGCCACCGTAATCCTCCACCGGCTGGGTAACTTCCAGACGGTAGAAGTAATGGCTGCTTGGGCTCATCGCATCCGTCGAGGTGTTGATCGTATTGGTGAACCAGGCATTGTTGGGCATATTACTGCCATTTCCCTGCCAGGAAGCGATCACCTGGGTCCCGCTGCCATCTTTCAGAGGGTCCGCGTACAGGGTATAGGTTGCCTCGGTGTCCGTATCATCCCAGTTACCCGATTTGATCGCGATAGTACCAGCATTATCTTTGCCCGAGTCGCCGTCGAAGATACCTAGCTCAAAGTTTTTGTAATCGCCGGGCACGCCTACCCACAGCACGATCCTGGAACCGGCAAAGGTTTTCACACCGTCATTGGCGATCATAAAGAATTTCCCGTCGGTCTCTGAACAAGTTGGCAGGCAGCTGTACCCGCCTTTAGGCGCTGGGTAGCTGGCCTCGGGGATACCCGCAGCACCCGTAAGCGCTGTCACATCCCACCAGCCGACAGCCTGCCCGACAATCGCCAGCTCGAGCAGAATAACCAACAGATTGATCAGAACAATTTTTCCGCCCTTTCCGCGCAGAAAACGAACAACTTTGGTAAACATATAACCCTCCTTGAAGTTGCGAAGACAAAATGACGAACTAACACCTTAGTCGCAAATAAACGACAAAAAGGGTTATGATTTTAAAGAAAAAACCGGTTTTGTCTTTGTATTGACATCACCGGTTATTTTCCTGGTGGGAGAAATACATAATTTCAAGGTTTAAAAGCTTGCGGCATTTCTACTGCCTTTAGTTATACACAATGGATGTATTTACTCTTTCTAAAAACGGATTAGTAGTAGGATGCATTAGACCCGTCAAAGCAAAGTCCCTCATTAGTACCAGGCTGACAGTCCCCATCATCCACTGCTCCACTACCATCCTGACAGAGTCTACCTTTGCCTCTCAACATTTCCCCCAAAGCAATGATGACAGGGGGTTGATAAATCTTGCGAGCCTGTTCGGGCGCATTTTTCTCGGCTGCTTTTTGCATGAGTAATCTCCTTGATAAAACCCCAAGACCGTTTTCGTTCGGGGACGAACACATTGAATTTTGTGATTTCGAACAGCAACATAAAATGTTATTTTACCTTCTCGGAAGAAAGAAGATAAACGCAAACAAAACTGCTTTTTGAGTTCCCTACACCTTGTTTAGATGTATAAAAGATGATAGTAGAATTATACCCTACAAGCAATGCCTGTCAATATGGGCTTGCCGACTTTCCAGGGCGCAAAGTAGAGATTAGGCACGGAGGATGAGGCTCAAAGCCTGGTCAGGATGGGCGTCGAAAAGGCGGCGGGCCCGCGGCAAGTTGTTATGCCCATTGGAAAGAGCCAGGGCAAGCACCAGGTTATTGAGGATGGCGATATTATGACCGGTATTGCCAACCGTGGCGCGGGTGGCATCTTCGCGCAGGGTCACATCTCGGCGATAATGCAACCCATTCTCGATACCCCAATAGTTGCGGTTGAGGGTGAGCAGGCGCTTGGGGTTGGCTTTTTGCGGAGAAAGGCTGGTCAAGCCATAGACCACCTCGCGGGTCCTGCGTTTACCATAGTCATACCACACCTCACGTTCTAAACGATACACCTGGGCGACAAAAGGCCAGTCCAGGTAATCATTGAGCGCCTGGCTGACGATGATGGTTCGTTTTTCGATCCGGCCATGTCCTTTGCTGATCTGGCTGGCCATCTGAAAGTCCTTCGACAGCGGAGCACCTTTCTGCAGATTGGCCACTTCCTGAACGAACAGCTTCGTAATCGCCCATTCGGTGCGAACCTGGTTGCCCTTGACCGTCCAGAGATAGTCTCCCCCAGCTTCGACAATCTGCGCACTGATCTTGCGTTGGGTATGCATCGCGTCCCCAATCACAATCACCCCGTTCAGATCGATGCTTTGCAGCAGTTTTGGGGCAGCCACAATCTCATTTTCTTTGCTCTCCACCGCCACCTGCATCAACACCAGCCCCGATCCTGGCAAGTAAGCGGCCAGCAGATGCACGCCTCGACCGTTCTGTTTGACGATCGTGCCCCGCAATGTCTTCCCATCTATGCTGATGACGATCTCCTGCTCACCGGGCTGGCGGCTGCGCTGATATTCTCCAGTCACCCGCTCGAACCACTCCGGGTCCACCTTTCCCAGCACCCGCCGATAGGTACAATGATGCGGCACGCGCTTCCGCGGCAGTTTCAACAACTCCACCAAGCTCGCTTCTCGATATTTCACCCATTCCGCGATCCCGGTCGGATGATCCTGCCCGGCCAGTTTAGCCAGCAAGATCAGCAATAGCAGCGTTACCAGGTGGTAGCGGATACCCTTCGGCTTGCGTGGATCCATCAGTTTCTCTAGATGGGCGTACAAACTGCCCAGTTCGTAGATCATGCCCCCTTCCGTACACTTCTCGTTCGCTTGCACCGTGATAGAATCCATTTGGCCCTCCTCGGCTTTTGTGGTTTTGGCGAACCAATTGTACCGAAGAGGGCCATTTTGTCCATCTGTCAAGCTACTTTGCGAATCACCGTGGCCGACTTTAGCGGATTGAATTGTTATCGTCGGTTGTGATTCCTTTGTCTTTCAACCGTTCCTTAGGAAATAGGGTCTTCCCAGATAAAAAAAGGTGGAATGGGGGGGAAATTTTCCATCTGCCTGCGTCTTGATCAAATACTCCAATCACTCGCTTCCGCCACACGAATTGGAGATGCGTTTTATCCCCATCGCTAAATTCAACGATTTTTGGCTGGAACCTCCAGGGCAGGCAGCCAGCGATGATTTCCGATCGAACCAGCATTCGGTAGAAGGGCCTTAGAATTGGAAGGAAAACTCTTCCGCAAACTAGGAGGGACTGGTGGAACTTGCAATAAGCCACCCCCTTGTAACCACCTGCAAGCTTTCGCCGGCGTGAGCCTCGCCAGACTGCCGTCACCTGCCCAAAGATGAATTCAAATGGGATGGGATCTGCATCATCATGCGAATTATGATCGCCGCGCGCGATCACACCCTGTGGAGTAATCCGGACCACACGATGTATCGTGGCGTTCATTTTGCTTGCAGTCGGTAATTGATAATATATGATGTCGCCGATCTTAACCATATTCTGCTTGTAAGGGCGCACTTCAACAAGGTCGCCTTCAACCAGGGTAGGCTTCATTGAGCAACCAGTAAAGGCTACCATCCCCGCCAACCACAAGTGGATATCTCGACGAATCAAGAGGCGATTGTCGGGTGAAGCTGAATGATCCTCAGCAATTCGCTCAAACCGGTTGGGTACATTCACGGCGTCTCTCCAAAGAGGATGCCTGGAGTGCTTTCTCCATCTCAACCCAAAACATCCCATCCGCGCTAAAGTACAAAATTCTGAGTGGAATAATCTTTGTTATTGCGCAGAGGTTGTTAAAGCGCATCAAACGTAACGTGCGGATCCGAGACATTTTCTGACGCTTCTCTTTTGCATGTACCGCCTGCTTAGCGATTTCCAGCAGTAGTGAAACGGACCGGCCAGAGCCGACTTTCTCCGTATAATCGTGTTGGTTCCGTACAAGGAGGAAGATCGCTGAAAGTGGAACTGCCCGGGGCGTGTTCCATGGCCCACCTGGCCGCCCATACCAAAATTGGCTCCAGGTTGGCCAGGGGTGCGCCCAATAGTTCCCCTGCGCATCCCGGACGACCAACGTCAAATCATCACATAAAGAAGTCCAGGGCAAGCGCAGCCTATTACTGGCGGTTGTTTTGCCCGTGCCACTAGGTGCGGCCATAATAACCCCTACCCCTTCGCATTTCCCCTGAATTGTAGCGATGGGGGCGACATACTCTGCCAGGGCTCCGTGCAACAAGATTCCGCCATTCGAAAGCACCTGACACGCAATTGCATATGATAAACCGTGCAACTGCTCGAAATATACACCGCTGCCGGCTGCTGGGTTTAAAATATGGAACAGGTCGTCTTCACCCTTATGCATCTGTGTCATGCGCTCTTCCGAAACAACCCATAAGAAACGCCCAGGCGACGCATGTTCCGGGAGGCTCATTGCCCTGGCAAACACATCAACAACCGGCGATGCACCTTCATCTCCCGCCGCGATCACCCAGCAGGTTCCATCCGCCAGGCAGAGGTCATATTGTGGTAAAGAATTCATAAGAAAGTCACTTTATGCTAATCTTCGGGACGGTGGAAACAGCCCGGCCTTTTCGGCTTCTTCGCAAAACCAGAACGGCTCCCACAGGCTGCCGGTACGGTAATAGTTTTGTGCCAGGCAGCTTCCCCGGCAAGCCTGCTTCATCAGGCAAAAAGCGCACGCGCCTTGTAGACTGCCTGGCAGCCCGGCGCGGATGGCAACAAGCGTGGGGTGCCTATTCCACACCTCATCCAAAGCGTCCTTTCCCACCACACCAAATGTCAATTCAGGGATATGCTCGCCAATCCCGCACAAGGCGTACATTCCGCCTGGCACCACGCCGATAATACCTTGAATGCCGCACACGCCCCAGGCGCTCTTATTGGCCAGCCGGCTGAGCGGGCGGAAGGCCAGCGGGTAATCAAAATAAAGCTGCAAACCGGTTCCCGCCGCAAGTTCCGTTTCCACCCGCCGCCCCAGCCGGATTAATTCCGCGATGGTCAGCGTATCGCCATCTTGATGGAGTTTCTCCCCGCGCGCGGTGGGCTGGATGATATTAAACTTCACTGATTGCGCTCCCAAACTCTCCGCAAGGCGGATGACCTGCTCAATTTCATGAATATTATGCTGCATCACCGAAAAAATCACCTGTGGGTTGATGCCTTCTGCCGCCAGGTTGCGCACGCCCTGGCAGGCCGCCTCGAAAGAACCCTTCACGCCCCGCACCCATTCGTGCGTCTCGGCGCACGCCCCATCCAGGCTGACCGAGACGAACCGCCCGGGGGTTTTCGCGATTTCCGCCGCCAGCGCTGGCGTACACAGCAGGCCGTTGGTCTCAATCGTTACTCGCAGCCCCTCGCGCCGGGTGATTTCCAAAATCCGGGAAATCTGCGGGTGCAGCAGCGGCTCGCCGCCGGTTAATTTCACCCCCTGCAGGCCCAGCGGTTTGGCTTCTCGGATCGCCTGTTCAAACAATTCCACCGGGAGTGTGGCGAAGCGGTCGCCTTGCGGGTCGAACTTTGGCGCCAGCCAGCAGTGCCGGCAGGCCAGGTTACAGCCCTCGGTCAGGTAAAAATAAATTCGGTTCAGCGGGTACGTGGGTAACGAGTGCTCCATTATAGGAGGATACCTTCCAGACTACCACCATCTTCTAAAAACTTGCGCAGGCAGGCATCCGGGCTGGGGTGATCGATTTGCCCGGTCAGTGCGTAGGCCAGCCCGGGGCAGTTTCCGGTACAGTAGGGCTGGTACGGGCAGTCCGCGCAAAAGGCAAACTCACGCAGCGGAATGCTGCTGCGGCTGCGCATGCGGTTCAGCGCGGGACTTTTTTGCCAGAGGTCAACCAGCCTATCCTGGTGGATATACCCAAGAACCTCATGCGCCACCATAGCGCATGGCATCACCGCCCCATCCGCCCGCACCGCGATTTTGTTCCACACACAGCCACACGCGGTTAGCCTTCCCCCATTCGAGAAGGGCGGCGCGTCTTCCCGGTGGGCCGCTTCCATCTTGCCCCACCTTTGCCCTTCGGCCAGCGGCCCGGCCAGGGCTTGAATCCGCCCAGGGTATTGTTTCGCCAGCCGCAGCAAGGTCTCCATCGCCCGTTGGCGATCCGCTGTGGTCAATAAAAGTTCTTCCGCGTTTATCTGGCACGTGCCCAGATAACCGGCCGAATTCGTTCCAAAAGACGGCAGCGCCAGCTCTTCCAGCAGCAGCCGGGCGGTATTTTCCAAATCATCGACATTATTACGGGTGATCGTAACCCGCACAGCCACCCGCACCCCGTGGCGCTTCAGCATCTTAATCCCGCGCATAGCGCCTTCAAAAGATCCCCTGCCGCGGTTTGCGTCGTGCGTTTCGGGCTTTGATCCATCGACCGAAATCTGCACGTAATCACAGCGCCCGGTGGCGGCGATAAAGGCCGCGATTTCATCGGTAATCAACGCGCCATTCGAAATCATCGAGAAACGCATCCGGTTGCGGACAACGCCTTCCAGCAGCGCCGGTAAATCGTTGCGGGTAAATGGCTCACCGCCCGCCAGGGAGACGTTCATTACGCCCAGCGTTCCCAGTTCGTCAAAGAACCGCAGCCAATCTTCCGTCGGTAAATCACGATAGACAGCCGCCGGGTTGTTAAAAAAATAGCAGTAGCGGCAGCGTAAATTGCACTGCGCGGTAAGCTCGATGTCCACTTTGCGGGGCGCGCGCATCAACGTTTGGGCTGGTTCTGCCATCGCATGTATTTCCGAACCGGTCATTCCGGGCTGCCTGTCACTTCAAAACCGACAAATCCTTGCTCCGCGAGAGCATCCACGAACTTCCTCACATCTTCCAGGGTCGTGTCCGGGACTTCATCAAACAGCGCTATCATTGCGTTGGCAATATCCTCCAGGCTGTGCTGCCCATCCATCAACTTCCACATGTGCACGCCGGTGGGGTTGATCCCCACGGCATTGGCTGTATCCGGGTTAAATAAGACCGCCCAATCATCAAATTCTTCTCGCAGCACGCAAACCGGGTTCGCAATGGGGTTGGGTAACAATTCCATTTGTAATTCCTCTCTCCACCATAATACAGCTAACAGCAATAAAGACGGTTGATACCTCGATTATCTTCACATAATGAGATCAGATTCATCATTAGGGTCTCTTCCCGAAATTGAGAAGGAACGATGGTCTGGATCGGGTGATTTGTATACCTACCTACCGAAAAAATCCAAAGAATCACATCATCATCATGTGGGGTAGTTCCATTATAATAAAAAAACCTGTAGAATGACAATATCTTCTCAAACAGATATGTAAGGTCAGGATTTAACCAATATGCGTCGCGGCGCTAAAAAGGCTGCCTCTCCCATCGCACAGCCCTTGTGGTCAGCCCAGCGTCTTCCAATGCTTTTCTGCCTGTCCAGGTTGGTATCATTTCCACGGAAATCTATCGCATGAAAAAAACCTCCCTCTTCCAAAAACTCTTCACCGGGTGCGCCTGGTTTCTGGCGCTGCTCGTCATTGGCCTCGCGCTGGTCTATTTTCTATGGTACCGCCCCAGGAATGATGTTCCCCTGGCGAGCACGCTGGATTTAGCCTCTCTGCCCACTATATCCGCCCCGCCCGCGCCAGCCGCGCAGCCAGGCGTGCAGAGCACCCCGGATCCCTCTACCACCGCAGCTACAGCAGCTGCGGCGGATCCGGCCAGGCAGACCCGCATCGCCCAAAACAAATCCGCCCCGCTGTGCGGACCAACTTCCGAGCTGGTCTTCCTGGTGGTGGCCATCGACCAGCGCGGCACGGATTACATGTACGGCCTGGGCGACGTGATCCGCATGGTGCGCGTCGATTTCACCCAGCCGCAGGTGAACGTGGTGGCGCTGCCGCGCAACCTCATCGTCACCCCCGCCACCCGGCTGGACGTGGAGGGGCCGCTGCTGCTCAACCAGGCCTATCTGTTTGGCGCGCCGGGCATGAGCCATTACAGTGGCTCGGGCAACGGCGCGGGCTCGCTGGCCGAGACCATCCAGTATAATTTCGGCCTGACCCCCGACCACTACGTAGTGGTAAATTTTCAAGCATTTGTTGATTTCATAAACGCCATTGGCGGAATCGAGGTTGACTTACCAACCTATGTAGATGACCGACCCAAAAATTTTTTCCCAGCCGGTAAACAGACTTTAAACGGGCAACAGGCGCTGGCCCTAGGAAGGATTCGCCGAAAGTATTCGGACCTGCAACGCATTGATAATCAAACCATCATACTAAAAGCAGTATTTGACAAGCTTAAGCAACCTGCAGTGTGGGCAAAAATACCACAAATCTACGCCGCGATGAAAAAATCGATAATTACCGATTTAACTCCGAACCAAATTTCCACCCTCTTTTGCCTGGTTCCCAAAATCGCCTCAGAAAAGCTATTATTTTACAGTACACCCAGTGAAGTCATTGTATACGATTGGGAATTTGTCCCAACGATGAACGATCAGATGCAAATCTTTCGCTGGGATCAGAAGTTTATCGACTGGCTGAAACAATCCCTGTGGGACAGCCCGGACGCGCAGTAAGGCCAGCGCCCGCGATTATCACGCATCACTGCCAGTAGCTTTGCCCTCTTCCTGAAACAGGATCACGCAGTTGCGCCCGGCGGCTTTGGCCTGGTACAGGGCCTGGTCGGCGCGCGACAGCACCATGTTGCCGTTTTCGCCGTCCTGCGGGTAGACCGCCCCGCCAACCGAGAGAGTCGCGGATATTTCCGTTGGTCCCGCTGGCCCTTCCACCGTCATGCGCAGGTTCTGAAACGCCTGGCGGATCTGCTCCGCCCGCTTGCGGGTGATCGCCCGCGGCACATCGGGCAGCACCACCACGAACTCCTCACCCCCGTAGCGGCAGGGAATATCCTCGGCGCGCACGTGATCCGCCAGCAGATTGCCCAAGGCGCGCAGCACCGCGTCGCCCGCCGGGTGGCCGTAGGTGTCGTTGACCCGCTTGAAATGATCGATGTCCAGCATCAGGATGCCCACCGTGGACCCATCCCGCCGGGCGCGGGCAATCTCGCGGGCCAGCGTCTCTTCCAAATAGCGGCGGTTGAACAGCCCGGTCAGCGAATCGCGCACGGCCTGCTCGCGCATATGGCGGATCGCCGCCTCGCGCTGGCGCCCAACCTCGGCCTCCTGACTGCGCTCGGCGTCCGCATTACGCAGGCGCGCGCTCATCATGCGCATCAACTGGCGGCTGAAGCGTGGATTCTGGCTGCAAAAGTCATCGAAAGCCTCCCGGCTCATGCGCCACAGCAGCATCGACTCCAGCGCCACCACGGTCGCGGAGCGCGGCTGGTCCTCCAGCAGCGCCATCTCGCCGATGATCCCGCCCGCAGTGCGGAATCCCAGCAGGATGGGAGACCTCAGGTCGCCCTTGACCACCGCCGCCAATCCCGAACGGATGATGTAGATGCTGTCGCCCGGGTCGTCCTCGCGCACGATGATCTCTCCCGGCGGGCAAAGGCGCCTGGCGGAGAATGCCTGCAGGTTGGCCGTATCCAGCAGGGACATGAACGGCTCATCCTGCAGCGGATTTTCTACTGCAAGAGCCTCCTGGTAGGCGGACAGCAGCTTGGCGAGCACGGCGGTAGGGATTTGGGCGGGCATGACACCGGTTCTCCTGGACGATCATTCATCGACGGACTGTAAGGAGCAGGACTCTGGAGTATTGTATAATGTTTCCAGGAAAATCACCATGCCCACTGCCGAACCGGACAATGCGCCCCAGCCGCCGGAGGTGGAGAGAGACCTTTCCCAAGGAGAGACTCCCCGCCGGCGACCTTTACGGCGTCCGGTAGACCTTTCCTCGTTATACGAAGCGGTAGACCAGCCGCGCCCTGCCGCCGCGCCCGTAATCCCTGAACCCGCTGCTCCTGCCCCATCCAGCGCTGCGCTGCCAGAGCCCCAGTCCGCACCGGCCCCCCAACCAGCGGAGGAAAGCGTTGCTCCGCGCCCCCGGCCTGCCCGGCGTCCCCTGGATCTGGCTGCGCTGTACGATGAGGTTGATACACCGAGACAGGCTTCTGAAGAACAACAGCCGCCAGCGCCAGTGGCGCTGCCGGAAGCAAAGCCATCCACCCATGATACGGCGCCGCCCCCCCTTCCCGCCGCGAGCGAAGAACCGCCCCGCCGCCGTCCCGTGCGCGGCCTGCCAGACCTGGCTTCACTGTACGAAGCGGTCGATACTCCACGCCCGTCTGAAACGGCAGCGCCCGTCCCGACAGTCACGGAGCCCCCTGCACCCCGCCGCAAGCCAGCCGACCTGTCCTTCCTGGACGAGATCCAGACGAAACCAGCCCCCGCCCCATCCACAGCCGCGCCGGTGTCTCCCAGCGCCGTGGAATCCGAAACCTCCGGGATTACCTTCCCGCCGGAAACGGAAAAGTACATCTCGCCGGACTTATGGCGCAAGATCAACAGCCCCAACCCTCCCCGCGGGGTGCTGATCAACACCCTCGAGCGCCTGCGTTCGGTGTTCAGTTTACTCTCTACCTTCCTGCCCCAGCACCTGGTGCAGGAAAAGATGCGCCGGGCGGTGCCGGGGTTGGTCAGCGGGCAGATGCTGCGCGGCACGCTGCTGTTTTCGGATGTCAGCGGGTTCACCGCCCTCTCCGAGCGCCTGCAGGCGCTGGGTCCCCAGGGCGCCGAGCAGATGACTGAGATCATGAATCGCTACTTCGCGCGCATGCTGGAAATCACCGCCTGCTCCGGGGGCACCCTGCTCAAGTTCGCCGGCGACGCCATGTTGATCTATTTTCCCCAGCAGGAGAACGATGCCCAGGCCAGTTGGGCAGTGCGCGCCGGGCAGCGCATGTTGAACGCGATGACCGAGTTCGCTGACCTGCAAGCGCCGGGTGGGAAAGTTTCCTTGAAGATGAAAATCGGCGTGGGCACGGGCGAGTACCTGGCTGCCAGCGTGGGCAGCGACCTGCGCATGGAGTACGTGGTGCTGGGCAGCGCGGTGGCGCAGACCATGACCGCCGAAAGCCTGACCACCGCCGCCGGTCAGGTGGTGGTCAATCCGGCCAGCGCGCCCTGCCTGGACGCGGCCCTCCCGCTCATCCCGCACAAAAACGGCTACTTCCGCCTCAACCGCGAGGCCGCCCCTGCCCTGGACGACTTTGAGGTCAAAGCCGAGACGCGCCGCGCGCGGGGCGCCATTTCCTGGGATGCCAGCCCGCGCGCGATTGTGGGTCAGGCAGAAGTGGCTTTGCGACAGATCCAGGCCATCCTGCCCTACCTCTCCCCCGAGGTAGTCGAGCGGCTGGTCGTCCGCGGGCAGCGCACCCAGTTTGCCAGCCAGTACCGCCCCACCGCGGTGCTGTTCTGCAACTTCTGGGGCGTGGAAGCCCTGCTAACCGCCTGGGGAGCGGAGGGTGTCTCGCGCGTCACGGGCCTCTTGAACGCCTATTTCACCGCCATGAACGAGGTCGTCACCCACTACGGGGGCATCATCAGCCGCATCGACCCGTACAGCCGCGGCACAAAGATGCTGATCCTCTTTGGCGCGCCGGTGGCCCACGAAGATGACCCCCAGCGCGCGGTGAGCGCGGCCCTGGCGATGAACGCCGAGCTGGAGACGCTCAACGAGACCTGGCGGGGCAAGCTGGCCCGCCACCTGCCCGCCGGGCTGCCCGGCTCGCTCATCCAGCACCGCATCGGCATTACCTGCGGCGACACCTTCGCCGGGCAGGTCGGCTCGCCCACCCGCCGCGAGTACACCGTCATGGGCGACCAGGTCAACCTGTCCGCGCGGCTGATGGGCGCGGCAGACCCCAGCCAGATCCTGGCGCACTTTGACCTCGAGGTCCACAAAACGGTTGCCGCCGCCTACCACCTGTCCGAGCTTTCGCCGATCCGCGTCAAGGGCAAGAGCCGGCCAATCTCCGTGTTCCAGGTGCAGGGGCCACGCGACGACCTGCTGGCCAACCGCGCGCGCTCCCGCGAGCCATTTATTGGGCGCAGGGATGTACTGGCTCGCGCCGAAGCGGTGCTCAATCAAGCGCTGGACGGGCGCGGCGCAGTGCTCACCCTACAGGGACCCGCCGGGATGGGCAAAAGTCACCTGGCGGATGTGCTGGTGCAGCGCGCGGAAGCCCGCGGGGCGTTCGTGCTCTTCCACGCCTGCCGCTCATACGCCGTATCCACGCCCTACGCCTGCTGGAGCCTGCTGCTGCGCTCGCTGTGCGGGATCACCGCCACCGATTACCAGCCCGAGGTGCACCACGAGAAGCTGAACAGGCTGCTCGGCGAGCTGGGCCTGCCTGCCACAACCGCTCGCCCCCTGGCGATGCTGATGGGCCTGAAGCCAGTCGCCGCGCCAGAGGCTGAAGGAGCCGCGTCCGCTGGTTCGCCGGAATCCGGCATCACCGTGACGTTAAAAGACCTGCTGCGCCAGGGAGGGAAAAAGCGCGCCGGCTCGCGGCTGGACCTGTGGGACCAGCTTGAGGGCGGCCCCTCCTCGGACTCGGGCCAGACCTGGCAGCCGGTCACAGCGCTGCTGACGGGGCGCGAGCGCGACACGGTATACGGGGCGATCTGGTCGCTGCTGGAGGCCCTGTTCCGCGAGCAGGCCGGGATGATCTTCTTTGAAGACGCCCACTGGATGGATCCGCCCAGCCTGGACCTGCTGGATTGGTTGGGGATGCGCATTCGCGGGCTGCCGCTGCTGGTGCTGCTGGCCCAGCGCAGCAGCGAGGCGCGCCGCTCCACAGACAAAAGCCTGGCGCTGACGCTGGCCCCGCTGGGCGCCGAGGATACTGGCATGCTGGTGGCCCACCTGCTGACCCGCGACCTGGCGCCGGTGATCCACGAGCAGAGCCAGGGCAACCCACTGTTTGTCGAGGAAATCACCCGCTGGTTCCGGCGCACGCGCCACATCAGCGCCGATGAACTGCGCAGCGTGCTGCAGACCTCCAACTTCCTGCAGAAGCTGGTGCTGAGCGGGGTGGAAAGCCTGCCGGAAGACCTGCAGGAGATCGCCATGGCCGCCTCGGTGATTGGCGCCGAGTTCCGCACCGGCGAGGTGCAGGCGCTGCTGCCCGCCACGTTGGATGCCGTCACGCTGAGCAACCACCTGCGCGCCCTGGCCCGTACGGATCTGATCTCCCTGGCCGAAGCTGGTGCGGACGCGCGCTACGTCTTTCAACAGGGCCTGGTGCGGGATATCCTGTACAACAGTCTACCGTTTGAAAAACGCCGCGAGCTGCATGGCCACTTGGCCGACTATCTCAGCCGCCCGCTCACCCGGCGCAGCGCGCTGCAGGCGCGCCTGGCGGCAGCCCTGGATGCGGGCGCCACCCGCCCCGGGCAGACCGCCGAGATCGTCGCCGGGCACTACGAACAGGCCGAGCGCTGGCTGGCCGCGGCGCAGCACTGGGACATGGCGGGCAGCCCGGCTGGCGAGCCGTCCGACCCGGCGCGGGCGAACGGCTGCTTCACCCGCGCCCTGACGAATCTCGAAAAAATCCCCCCTGGGGAAAGGCCCCCCGACGCCTGGGAGCTCAAAATACGCCTGCACACCGCGCAGGGTGACCTGGCCCTGCGTTCAGGCGACTACCTGGCGGCAACCACCGCCTACGAGGCCGCCCGCGCCTGCCCAGGCGAAAATGGCGGGGACGCGCGCTCCGCAGCGCTCATCTACCGGCTGGCGCTGGTGCTGCCCACCCAGCGGCGGGCAGAAGAGGCCCAGGCGCTGCTTTCCGGACTGCTGGCCCCGCCGGGTTATATCGCGCCTCCCCACATGCTGGCGACGATGGCGTGGCTGGCCCGGCGGGCGGGGCAGGCGGACGCGGCGCAGTGGGCCGCGCAGTGCGAAGCACGCCTGGAAGCTGCGGGCAGTCCCAACACGCCGGTGCTGCGCGCCCTGCTGGCGGATTTCTTGGGGGATTGGGACTGCGCCCGAGAGGCTTATCTTGCGATCGAGAATGCGCCCGGCGCAGCGCTGGCCGATATCCGCCGCTGCGATGCTGCGCTGGCGCAAGGCAATTTCGAGCAGGCGCAGGCGGCGGCGGATCGAGCCTACGAAATATCCCTCGCGGCGCAGGAACCGGTTTTGGCCGCCCTGGCGTGCTACCGCCAGACAGAAATTGCGTGGCGCCGCGGCAGCACCGAATCCGCGCGGTCCGCGCTTAGCCGCATCCAGCCGCTGCTGGACCGGACGCCCGGGCATTTGGCCGCCGAGGGCATGGCCGCAGCACGAAAAGCTTACAAAATTATCAATCTTAACAAATTTAAGAACTGGCAATATTGGCTGAGTCAAAATATCACCGACTGGTATACGATTAAGCTGCTTTTCCTGTTTGTTTAATCGTACAACACCGTTCCCACTGCGGGAACGCTATACCAGCATCAGGGGATAATGACACCATGCCGGAAATTGCACTGAACCGTATCGCGCTGTTTGCCCAACTACCCGCCGAGGCCCTGGCCGAGGTCGAGGGACTGCTCCAACCGCGCGCGCTGGCCGCGGGTGAAATCCTGTTTCACCAGGGCGATCCCGGCGACGAACTGATCATTGTCCAGGACGGTCAGGTGTCCATCTACGTCCCTGAACCCGGCGCGCCGGAAAAGGGCCAACCTATCCGCGTGTTCACCAGCGGCGGGATGCTGGGCGAGATGGCGCTGGTCGACCAGCAGCCGCGCTCAGCCAGCGCCCGCGCTGAAACCGCCGCACACATCCTGACCCTGCGCCGGGACGATTTCCAGCGCCTGGTGGCCGAAAACCCGGATATGTCCGCCGCATTAATGGGGGGCTTAAGCGAGCGCATCCGCTATACCACCGATTTTCTGGGGGAAGTGCGCCAGTGGGTGCAGCGCATCACCGCAGGCGACTACCAGGCAGGGATGGCTGTGGAAGACAGCGGGAAATACCAGGACCCTACCCTGGCCACCCTGGCCGCCGAATTCTCCGCCATGGCCGCGCAGGTCAAGCAGCGTGAGGAAACCTTGAAGCAGGAAGTTGCCATGCTGCGGATTGAGATCGATGAGGCCCGGCGCAGGGAAGAAGCCAGCCAGATCATGGACAGCGATTTTTACCGCAGCCTCAAAGAAAAAGCGCGCAGCATGCGCCAGAAGAAAGACGATTCCTGATTCGTTTTTCGCGATCCAGCCAACACGGCTGCCTCCGATCATCGAAATAGCCAGGATCTGCTTTCGTCAAAGAAAGTTTTACTTTCTTCATTGTCCGGCCCTTTTTGACTCCTTCGAACGACTAAACCTATGACGAAACGCACTACCATCGCCGTGACCGATGAACCCAACGATGAAATGCTTGTCCGGTGTGCCCAGCAGGGAGATATCCTTGCTTTCAACACCCTGTACGAACGCTACCTGGACGAGGTCTACCGGCGGGTGCGCTACACGGTCCCCGAAGCAGATGTCGAGGACATCACTCAGGAAGTGTTTATCGCAGTGATCCGCTCGTTGAAAGATTTTCGCGGAGACGCGAAATTCCGTACCTGGTTGTATACGCTGACCAGCCGGAAAATCGCCGATTACTACCGCCGCCGCGATCCGGTTGATTTTCAGATCAAGGCAAGCCAGGGTGATGATGAAATGGATGAAATTGCCATGATCCCAGATGGAACCAGTTATACCACCGTCGACGATATGATTTTGGTTCGCCAGGCATTGAAGCGGATGCCCGAGCGGTACCAGGAGGTGATCCTGCTGCGCTTTGCCGACGACCTGCCTTTTATCGAAATCGCCGGGCGGATGAACCAGTCGCTGGAAGCCACCAAATCACTCTTTCGCCGGGCTATTGCCATGCTGCAAACCGTATTAGAAGAAACCTATGCCTGAAACGACCGAAGACCGCAGCCTGGATGACCAGCTGGCCGCATTTACCGACCAGGTCTTAGGTCACGACCCGACCGGCGAGCCGCAGCTGGCACCCGAGACGGAAGAGCTGCGCAAACTCCAGGAAGTGGTCCTGCGCCTGGACCACGCCGGTAAGCAGGGTTCACCATCCCCGGCCTTCGCCGCCCGGCTGCGGGCGGTTCTGCAACAGGAGTGGCGGCGCGCCGGGGTAACCGCCAAACCCGCACTAGCCCAACCCAATTTCGTGCAAAAATTTCTGCACGACGCCGCGCAGGAGATGCGCCGGTACGTGGAGCGGTCCCAACCCCGCACACTCGCGCTGCAGTTTGGCGCTGTCCTGGTGATCCTGCTGCTGGTGGCAGCGCTGGTTCTCCCGCCGGACAGCGGCGGGGTGCTCACTGGCGCCGCCGGAATCGGCGCGACGATCGTGCCCGTAATAATCGCGGGCGGCGTGCTGCTGGTAGCGCTGGTGATCTATTTGGGGCGGCCCAAAGGAAAATGACAGCGCCGCGAGGTATTCTCAAGCCGTTTGCTCCCGCCAGTCTGCGCACCGGTCGGGAGGATTTTCATTTCATCCCGAGGAGGTTCCCGGTATGTCCCGTTTCTCTCTAAAAACCACCCAGGCGCGCATTGCCCTGCTGGTGGGCGTGCTGGCATTGACCGCGGCGGTCAATGCCATTTTGGGCATCGCCAGCGCCGCCGCTGTGCAGCAGCAGCTGGCCGAAGTCGAGCAGCAGGCTAACCTCCTCGACCAGCACGCCCGCGCCCGCGCCAGCCTGCTCAAGCAGCAGATCGCGGTAAAAAACCTGCTCCTCACCGAGGAAGGCCAGGCAAAAGACTACGGCCTTCTTTACCAGAACAGCACCCAGATGGAAGATTATGTCTTCAATCAGGAGATGGAGTTTGGAGATCAGGAACCAGCGATCCAGAACCTGGCTGCCTCCAACGAGCAGTTGAATACCCAGATCGAGCAGTTCTATACTGGCCTGGAAGATGAGAACGCCGATCCGGAAGCGATCCTGAGCGAAATCCCGGACCAGATCGACCAAACGGCAGAGGCCTTAGAAGCCCAGGTACTGGCACTGTCCGATCAGGACGCGCAGGGCCTGCGCAGCCAGGTTGCCGCCATCCAGCAGAGCCTGCAAACCAACCTGCTTTTCGGACAGATCGCCCTGCTGGTGCTGGCTGGGTTCATTATCTGGGGCGTATACAGCACCCAAAAAATCGCCGCGCCGATTGAGAACCTGACCGGCGCGATTGTGGCCTTTGAAAACAACACCTACACCCCCGACCTGCTGGAACAGGATATGCAGCGCCCTGATGAGTTGGGCCAGCTGGCGCGCGCCGTGGGCAGCATGGCGCAGTCCATCAGTGAGTCCAACCGGCTGAAGGAACAGTTCCTCAAGGCCGCCCAGCGCTTTATCCCCGAGCAGTATCTGGAATTCCTGGAAAAGGACTCGATCACCAAGGTCAGTCTGGGCGACCACGTCAGCGCGGAAATGGCGGTGATGTTCTCGGATATCCGCGGATTTACCACCCGCTCGGAAAAGATGACCGCCCAGGAGAATTTTGACTTTGTCAACGAATATCTCCAACTGGTCAGCCCTATCATCCAGAAGCACGAAGGCTTTATCGTCAAGTTCCTGGGCGACGGCATGATGGCCATCTTCCCCTACGGCGTGGACGACGCGGTGCAGGCCGGGATCGACAAGGCCCGCATGGTCCAGCAGTTCAACGAGCAGCTGGCGGCGCGCGGCCTGCCGCCAATTTCGGTCGGCATTGGCATCCACACTGGGCCGATGATGGTGGGCATGATCGGCGAGGAGCTGCGCATGCAGGGCGACGCCTTCTCAGATAACGTCAACCTGACCTCGCGCATTGAGGGGCTGAACAAGTTCTACGGCACCTCGATGATCATCAGCGAAGATACCCTGCGCCAGTTACCCCAACCGGTGACCTTCCATATGCGTTCCCTGGGCAAAGCGCTGGTCAAGGGCCGCACCACCCCGCTGGGCATGTACGAGGTGTACGAAGGGCTGTCCCCGGCGGACCAGGCGCGCAAAGAGGCTACCAAACCCGATTTCGAGCGCGCTCTGGGCCTGTACGCACGCGGTCTTTTTGCCGAGGCCGGGCAGGCCTTCAGCCGGGTGCTGGAAACCGATCCAAACGACCGGACCGCCCGCACTTACCTGGAGCTGTGCGCCGAGCACCTCGATCGGCCCCTGCCCGCCGGGTGGGACGGCACCATCGTGATGGATTCCAAATAGGCCGCCAGCGGAGGAAATGCGATGAAAACGAACTTCAATCCTTTTCGTGGAATTCTCGCGCTGGGCGGGCTGGGCATCATCCTGCTCCTGCTGGCGGGAGCAATCCTGTGGGCGCTGTTCAGCCAGGTCTCAGATCCGTTTGACGCGGCGCAGGAGCGCGTGGCAGCGCTGAATATTCTTGAGAATGATGTTTCCCAGGCGCTGAACCAGATGGCGCTGTACGAAGCGCGAAAGGTTTTCTCGCTCGAGTACGAGCAGCCCGAGGACCAGGATTATGCCCGGCTGGCGCAAGACAGCGACGCGGCGATCAGCGACCTGCTGGCGCTTTTTGAGGAAGAAGGCCACCTGGAACCCGAGCACGAATATGCCATCGATATCCGGCCCGAGCTGGAGAACTTTAACGCCCTGCGCGCCGCGCACCGGCAGACCTTTACGGCAATGGTCCAGGCTTACGAAGCCGACGACCCGGAGACAGGCTTCGCGCTGGTGGATCAGCTTGAGACCGAAACAGACGAAATGAATCTCGCCCTGCGTGCAACCATCGTTTACGTGGAACAAGGCCGGCTCGCGGCGCAGCGTGATTTTCCGGAAGACATCAACGCTTCGATCTTTATCGCCGCCAGCGGGCTGGCGCTGTCGCTGCTGCTGGCGCTAGCTGGCTACCAGTGGATCGCATCCGCCGTGCGCCCGCTACGGGCGCTGCGCAACGCAGTCACCGCCATGGAGGGCGACCAATACCGGCCCGAGCTGCTGGCAGATCTTTTGAAAAAGCCTGGAGCAGCAGGCCAGCTGGCGCGCGCACTGGGCGGGTTGGCACAGTCCGTCCAGCAGCGGGATGCCGGGCTGAAGGCTGAAATCGAACGCTTGCGCCAGGCGCTGTATGAATCCCGCAGGCGGCGGCTGAAGATTGTCCACCCATCCGCACAGGGCAAGGAGGCAGCATGAAAAACAACACAAATCCCCCAGGCAAAGGGTGGTCAGGCCTGCCGCTACAATCCAGGTTGTTCCTGGTATTCACCATCCTATTTGGATTCAGCGTGCTGGTGTTGAGCCTGCTGCTCAATAATGTGATCCAGATGATGCGCATTCAGCAGCAGACGCGAGAGGCGTTTGAAACCAACCGCCAGGCGTACCGTTTACAGTCCACGCTGCAGCAGTTCCAGGTGGCGCTGCAAACGTACGAGAACAGCGCCTCGCCGCTGGCCGAAGAAAACCTGGCCATGCTGCAGGATCAGGTTCTGCGCGAGCATTCCGTGCTGTACGGGATGACCGATGCGGATGCCCAGCCCGAACTAGATCGGTTTGCCAGTCAGTACGAGGGGCTGAAAGACTTGTCCAGCCAGATCATCGCGAAGGTAGATGAGGAAGCCTGGGACGATGTGCTGGCGCTGCACACCCAGGCCGGAGCGGTGGTCCAGGACATGCAAGCTATTGCTGCACAGATCCAGGAAGCGGGTATGGAAGACCTCCAGGCAGCCCAGAGCAAAGCCGAGGTGTTCCAGTGGACGATATGGATCTTCGGATTGGCCGCGCTGCCGCTGTTCCTGCTCCTGGCCGTGCTGACCGCCGTGGTGATCGACCGGCAGATGAACCGCCTGCTGGACCAGCTTGCAGGGGCCGCGCGGGCGCTGGAAAGCGGCGCATTCCAACCGCAACCGCTGGAATCCCTGGCCGCGCGAAGTGATGAGATCGGGGCGCTGGCGCGCCGCTTTCTCCAGATGGCTGCGGCGGTAGAACAGCGCACTGCGCTGCTGCAGCAAGAGGCGGATGCGATTCAGGCAAAGATCCGTTAAAAAATAACCGGAAGCTGTGATTTCAACAGCTTCCGGTTTTGAAGAGAGGTGAAACGATGCAGTGCCCGTATTGCGCGACGATCAACCCGGCCCAGGCCCGCTTCTGCATGGGCTGCGGCGCCCAACTGGTGCAGGGCGTTGTCTGCGGTACCTGCCACACATTACTGCCCCCTCAGGCCCGCTTCTGCACGCACTGCGGCGCGTTTCTCCCCCAGCCGGTGAGCGCGGGGGCCGCCATGCCCGGGCCTGCCGCACCACTTTCGATTCCAACACCCCTGCCATCCGTTCCAATACAGCAGCCACAGGCAGCGCCAATGGCGCCTTCCGCGGCTGTTCCGACTGCTGCTGTGCCGGCAGCCGTATCGCAGCCCGCGCCTGACGCCGCCGCGCAAAGTGCGTCTGTGCCGGAGGCCCCGCGCCCGCTTTCCGAACTGCTGCCATCCCTCAAGCGCTACCTGCCCGCCGATCTCTACGAGCCGCTGGAACGGGTGCCCAAGGAAAAGGACCTGGCCGCCGTGCAGGGCCACCTAGCCGCGCTGACCACCACCTGCAAGACCTACCTGCCCGGCCCGGTGATCCGCGCCCCGCAGCCCCCGGGCGAGCCGGCGGGCGGGATGCAGCGGGGCGTGTTCCTGTTTGGCGATGTATCCGGCTTTACCCCGCTCTCCGAGAAGCTCAAGACCCTCGGCCAGGCCGGGGCCGAGCAGATCACCAGCATCATCAACGCGCTGTTCACCGAACTGGTGAAGGTGCTGTTTGCCCACAGCGGCACGCTGCTCAAGTTTGGCGGGGATGCCATGCTGGGTATGTGGCCCGCCGAGACGCCTGAGGAACTGGCGGAAGCCGCCCTACGCGCCTGCCAGACGGGCATGGCGATCCAGGACGTGCTGGCCCAGCCGCAGTTTGCCGAAATCCAGGCCCTGGGCGAGAAGCATACTCTTAAGATCAAGGTGGGCATCTCCGCCGGGCCGTTCTTCGCGGCGCACATCGGCACAAAGCCCAACGACTACAACCCCAACGGCACGATGGTGTATGTCACCACTGGCGAGACGGTCAACCTGGCCGAAGAGGCCGAGGGACACGCCCACCCCGGCCAGGTAGCCATGACCCAGGCCGTGGCCGCGCTGGTGGAGGGAAAGGTGGAGCTGGGCCCATCCGAGCGCGAGCCGGACGAGGCTTACCAGCGCCTGCTCTCTGCTCCGCCGCTGGAGGCGAAGCTGTCCGCTGGCGCTGAAACGGACGCGCTGCCGTCTGGATCGCTGGATATCCAGCTCAGCGCGATGGTAGCGCGCCTGGACCGCCTGACGCCGTATTTGTCCGGCGAGCTGGTCAGCCGCATCGCCCATAATCCAAAGAGCGCGCGCATCCCGCCCGAGCACCGCCCGGTGACGGTGATGTTCGTCAACTATAAGGGCATCAGCAAGCTGATCGAGAAGCACGGCGAGAGCGATCCCGGGCTGATCAACCAGCACCTCAACCACTACTTCTGCAAGATGGCCGAGATCGTCGAGCGCTACGAGGGCACTACCGCGCGCATGGACCAGTACGCGGTAGGTGACCGCATGGTGATCTTCTTTGGCGCGCCGCGCGCCCACGAGGACGACCCGGTGCGCGCGCTGTACACCGCTCTGGAGATGCAGGAAGTGGTGCGCAAAGAGTTTGCCGCGCTGCGCACCGCCAGCGGGGTGTTCCGCTTTGAGCAGCGGGTAGGCATCAACACCGGGCACCTGTTCGCCGGGAACGCCGGCGCCCCCGACCTGCGCCAGGAATACACCCTGATGGGCGATGATATCAACATGGCCGCCCGGCTGATGAGCAACGCCCCCTGGGGGCAGATTTACCTCAGCCGCCGCACCCGCGACGCCGTGGACGCCTTTATTGAGCTGGAAGACCGCGGCGAGATTAAGGTCAAGGGCAAGGAGATCAAGATCCCCACCTTCTCCGCCATCCGCCGGCGGGGCGAGGTAGGGCGCACGCGCGGGCTGGAGAGTGGCGAAAGCCCGCTGACCGGGCGCGACGCGCAGTTGAAGGCCGCCCAAGAGCGCGCGGGGCTGTTTTTGGCCGGGCGCGGGCAGATTTTGTCAATCACGGGGCACAGCGGGCTGGGCAAGTCGCGCCTGCTGCGCGAACTGCGCGCCTGGATGGGCGGCCAGCCCGCCGGAGAGAAAATGCAGTGGGTCGAGGCCCGCGCGCTGTCCTTCAGCCAGCAGGCCGGCTATTGGATGGCGGCCCAGCTGCTGCGCGGCCTGCTGGAGGTGGCCCCCAGCGCCAGCCAGGACGATGTACTGTTCCGGTTGAGCGAACGCTGCGAGGCGCTGCTGGGCGAGCAGGCTATGGACGCTGTGCCGTATTTAGCGCATATGATGGGCCTGGAACTGGGCGAGGAGTGGGCCTGGGTCAAGAAAGAAGATCCCAAGGTGCGCCAGAAGCAGACCTTTTGGGCGGCGAGCGAGCTGATCATCGCCCAGGCACACCTGCGCCCGCTGGTGATCGCCCTGGACGACCTGCACTGGGCCGACGAGGCCTCGCTGGCCCTGTTTGGGCACCTGCTCAAGGTCACCGACCAGGCGCCGGTGCTGATCTGCCTGCTGTTCCGCCCCCTGCGCGAGCAGGGCTGCTGGAAGCTGCGCGACCGGGCGGAGGGCGAATACCCGCACCGCTACTTCGAGCTGGGCCTGGAGCCGCTGGAGAGCGCCGCCGCCGGTACGCTGCTGGAACGGCTGCTGCCTGGCGCCGTTTTCCCTGAGGAGCACCGCGCGGATATCTTGAACAAAGCCGCCGGGAACCCCTTTTACCTGGAAGAGCTGGTGCGCGCGCTGATCGAGGCCGGGGCCGTAGCACCCGACCCAGAACGGGCGGGCAACTGGTTTGTGACCGAGCGCATCCGCCAGGTGGCTATCCCGGCCAGCCTGCATGCCGCCATTGCCGCGCGCATCGACCGCCTGACCGAGGACGCCCGCCAGGCGCTGCAGATGGCAGCGGTAATCGGGCGGCAGTTCCGCCTGGAGCTGCTGCGCAACCTGGCCCAGGCCACCGCCGAAATCGACCTGTGGCTGGCCCAATTAGAGCGGGGCGGGCTGGTGCTGCCCAATGACGCCGCGCTCGACACGCTGTATGGCTTCCCGGATACGCTGGTGCACGAGGTGGCTTACGACAGCCTGCTGGTCGCCAACCGCCGGGAGCTGCACCAGCGGGTCGCCGAGCGGCTGGAGAGCGCCTACGCCGATGCGCTGGAGGCGAACTGCGAGCTCTTAGCCTACCACTTTGGCCACAGCGCCGATACGCAGAAAGCGCTCACCTATCTAAAGATGGCGGCGCGTAAGGCCGAGGAAAAATACGCCCCGGCCACCTGCATCGAGTACACGCGCCAGACGCTGGCCATTTACCGCGCCCTGGGCGACCGGGCCGGGCAGGCCGGCGCGCTGTACGCCATGGGGGTCAAGGCCTATGAGATGGGCAATTACCCGGACGCGCGCGCCTGGCTGGAAGAAGCCGCCGGGATCCAGCGCGACCTGCAGGACCCCAAGAGCGAAGCATGGAGCGTAATGTACCTGGGGATGGTGGCGCTCAAGCAGGGCGATTACCCCCTGGCAGCGCGCCACCACCAGTCCGCGCTGGACAACGCCCGCGCCCGCGGCGACAGCTTCCAGGAAGGCATCCACCTGACCAACCTGGCGCGGGTGACCATGCGCCTCGGGCAATATGAGAAGGCGCTGGCGCAGTTTGAGCAGTCGCTGGCGCTGAAGAAGGGCAACAACGATATCACCGGCCAGGCCTTTGCCCTGTTCTACCTGGGGCTGACCCGATTACAGCAAGGGAAATCGGACGATGCTGAGGCCTATTTCAACGACTCCCAGGCCATGTGGCAGCAGGTAGCCTTCAACGAGCGCGGGCTGGCTTATGTGGAGCAGGGCTTTGGGCTGCTGGCTATTCAACGCGGCCAGTTCGCCCAGGCAACGGAGTGCCTGCGCTCGGCCATCGCCCGCTGCGAGAAACTGGTGCTGAAGGCCGAGCGGATCGAGAATTTATCGCACCTGGGCCAGGCGCTGCTGGGCCTGGGAGAGAAACAGGGGGCAAGAGAGGCCTCGGATCTGGCGATCAAGCTGCTCGCCGCGCAGCAGGATGTGGAAGAAGAGCAGGCGATTTATTTCAACCACTACCGCATGCTGGCCGCCAGTGAAGATCCCAAGGCAGGCGAATATTTACAGCAGGCGCAGGCGGCGGTGCAGGAGCAAGCCGGGCGGATTGAAGATCAGGATGAGCGGGAGATGTTCCTGACCCAGGTACCGGTCAATATGGCGATTGGGAAGGCATCTAAAGAGAAGTCGTAGCAGTTGGCGGTGACGCGGGTGGTGCTATGTTGAATGAGGAGACCACCTCATACGGGGAGCCCTGGATGAGGTGAGTGTGTGGGTGAAGATGGGGCAGATGGGGATCAGCCGGGGATGCGGTT
Source organism: uncultured Anaerolineaceae bacterium (assembly GCA_964437595.1). Taxonomy (GTDB): domain Bacteria; phylum Chloroflexota; class Anaerolineae; order Anaerolineales; family Anaerolineaceae; genus DSYU01. The sequence goes on along the minus strand of CAYTHO010000012.1, from coordinate 32,948 downwards.
GAGGTGACGCCAGCTGATGAGGGCGCCGGCACTGGTCTGCATAGATTGATCGCCGCCGTAGACAACGTAGCCAAGATCTTGGGGCAGGGAGGCAAGGGGACGCCAGTATTTGAGGTTTTCAAAGTAGCTAGCAGAGAGGGTTCTGCCAGATTTGATCTCGACCGGGGTGATGGCGGCGCCGTTTTCTAAAAGGCAGTCGATCTCCTTGCCGTGGTTGTCTTGCCAGAAGTAAGGCTGGCGGTTCTCGCCATGGTTGTAGCTGCCTTTGATAAATTCGTTGAGGATAAGGTTTTCAAACAAAGCGCCTTTCATGTAATGGAACTGGACCTGGTCGGCCTGGCGGATGCCAAGCAGGGAGCAGGCCACACCGGTATCGTAGAAGTATAGCTTGGGCGCTTTGACCAGGCGCTTGTTGAAGTTGCGATGGTAGGGCTGGAGGCGGTAAAGGATGTAGGAGCTTTCGAGTACGGAGAGCCAAGATCTGGCGGTGTTGGTGCTGATGCCAGCATCGGCAGCCAAGCCGGTATGGTTAAGGAGCTGGCCGATACGCCCGGCGCACAGTCGGATGAACTGGATGAAGGTGTTGATGTCCCCGATATTTTTCATCAGGCGCACGTCTTTTTCCAGGTAGGTCTGGATGTAAGGAGGATAGAAATCGGCAGGGGGAATGTCACGGTCGTAGATGCGCGGGTAGAGTCCCTTGAAGATGAGGCTCTCGTAGGGTTCATTGGACAAGACTTCAGGGGTGGCAGCCTGCTGCAGTTCATCAATGGAGAGGGGCAGTAGATGTAGGATGGCGGTACGACCGGCGAGGGTTTGGCTGATGCTCTCCATGAGGAGGAAATTGGAGGAGCCGGTGAGAACGAACTGTACCTGGCGGTTCTGGTCGACGAGGGTCTGGATGTAGGAGAAGAGTTCGGGGGTGTGCTGGATTTCATCGAGGATGGCGCCGGCGGGGTAGTTGGCGAGGAAGCCGCGCGGGTCGGTGAGGGCGAACTGACGGATGTCGGGATCTTCGAGGGATATGTAGGGGAAGTTGGGGAAGGCAGCCCTGACGAGGGTCGTTTTACCGGACTGGCGGGGGCCGGTGAGGGTGATGACCTGGAATTTTTGGGCAAGGGCAAGCATTTTGCTGGTGAGATTTCTTGGAATCATAGAAGGGACCTCCACTCTATTGAGACGGCTTGCCGATTTTTTGCAATTTTATGATAGCACGGATTGTACAGATGTGCAATCAGATTGCATGTTTGTACACGAAGAGATGAAATCAAGGCAACATCAACTGATGTTTATGAACGGTCGAGGTGAAGCCATCTCTTTCAACCTGTCCTGCTTTCACCTATTATGTAGAGCCTCAAAAATGATGAGACGATCAGGGAGAAAAGCGCGATTTGTCTCAAAAATAATGAGACTGGGGTATATATTTAAGACAGTCTCATTATTTCTGAGACTCTACACCTATTTGTCGGGTCTCACAGATAATGAGAGCGAAACGCCTGAAAAGGGCGGTTTTTGCAAAGATAACGAGAGTGGGAAGCGCAGTTGTTGAGAGTAGCCTAATTTTTGTGCAGATATACTGAGAGTATCCTAAATGCCCGTGTTGGCGATCTAACCACCTGGCCTGTGCACATAATGAAGAAAGCAAGAGATGTTCAAGCATATTAGGCTACTCTCAATATCTTTGATTCCACTCTCAAGTACTGTGAGAGACTCTCAATAACTTTGAGATCCGACATATTGAATGAACGATGGGGTAATCCGATGTATAATAACATTGTCGCAACAATGATTTTATCCACAATGTTATTGAACAGAGGTGAGCATGCAATTCATCGGTCGCAAACGCGAGTTCCTCGCTTTAGAACACTTTTACCAGACGCCGGAAGCCGGGCTGATGATCCTGTTTGGCCGCAGGCGCGTGGGAAAAACCCGCCTGCTCACCCACTTTCTAGAAAGCCGCCAAATCTCTGGTGGCTTATACTGGATGGCCACCACCCACAACAGTGCCTACCAGCTGCGCGACTTTTCCCAGGCCCTCTTCCAGTATGACCCGCGCTTCGCCGCCGCGCCCTCCGCCGATTTCACCTTTCCCGATTGGGAGGCGGCCCTCAACCAGCTGGCGGATATTGTTGCCCAGTTTTCGACGCCGCAGTTCGTGGTTATTGATGAATTTACCTACCTGCTGCGCAACGATCCGGCGCTGACCAGCCTGATCCAAAAGCTCTGGGACCATCGCTTATCAAAGATCGCCAACCTGCGCCTGGTGCTGACCGGCTCACTGGTTGGGATGATGGAGCGCGAAGTGATCTCATACCAGGCGCCGCTGTACGGCCGGGCTACTTCGCTGCTCCGGCTGCGCCCCCTACCCTATGCCTCGGTGATTGATTTGTTTCCCGAGCGCCCGGCCGATGAACGCGTGGCGATCTACGCCGTTACCGGTGGCGTACCGGCCTACCTGAACCTTTTTACCCGGGCGAAGACATTTACCTCCGCGCTGCGCGCGGAATGCCTCATCCCGGGCAGCATCATGCTGGGAGACCCGGCGGTGATGCTGCACGAACAGCTCAAAGAACCGCAGTCGTTCGAGTCGATCCTGTCGGCGATCGCCGGCGGGTATCATAAATGGGGCGAGATCGCCAGAATGGCCGGGGTGACGGAGAGCAGTCTCAGCCACTATATGCGCATTCTGGAAGAGCTGGAGTTGATCGAGCGGCGCGATCCCATTTTGACATCCGCGGAGGGCCGGAAAGGAAAATATTATCTGCGCGATCCCTTCTTGCAGTTCTACTACCGCTTCATGGTCCCGCACCTGTCAAAAATCGAACGGGGATATCTGGATGTGGTTGTGGACCAGATCTCCCAAGACTTGCGTGCCTTTATCGGCGCGTACGTGTTTGAGGAGCTGTGCCGGGAGTGGACACTGGCAGCCGGGGTGACCGGGCAGCTGGGCTTTGAGCCGGAAATCGTGGGCAGCTACTGGCGGCAGTACCGGGGACAGGGGGTGCAGCTGGATGTGGTTGCCGCCAAACCGCGCCAGAAGCAGCTGTTGATTGGAGAGGTGAAGTGGGGCAAAGATCCGGTGAGCCGCGCCACCCTGACCGATCTGATCAAACGCAGCCAGCGCATGCCGCAGGTGGCGGAAGGCTGGCAGGTGCAGTACATCCTTTTTGCGCGCGAGGGATTCACGGCGGCTGCAGCAGATACAGCCAGGGAACTGGGTGTCCAGTTAGTCACCTTGCAGGAGATGGAGAAAACCTTCCTGCAGGTGTACGAGAAGTGACCCATTCGAACCCTGGCATCTTGCTAACAAGGGATGACCAATACAATACCCACTACCTGGGGGCAAGTAAGGATCACGGAGCTGCCAGGGAAGGAGGAACAGGAAAATGGTGCAACGAAAATCCGTAGCGGTTGCCTTGGGCTAGCTGGTTGGTTTGGTGGTTCTGATCTTCGCGGCTACAATGCGCATCCAACAGCGAGCAGAAGAACTGCGCCTCCGGACGCCGATTCCAGAAAGCACGCTTCGGGCGTATTCCCCCAGGCTGCCCATTACTGACCGGGTGCAGGCGGTCATTGCAGCGCGCGTCTTTCTGGGGGCACCCGCCTGGAAGTCTCCAGCCCCCCGATGTGCTGTTTGCCGAGCGAATGACTCTGGCCGAGGCAAAAAAGAGGGCGGAGCGCCCAGGTGAGCAGTCGTATGAAGGGATCCCTCTGGATACGCCGGTGTGGTTCATCATTTTCAAAGGGGTCTGGCGCATCCACCCACCCGACCCCCTGCATACCATCACACCACCCCCGCCGTTCCAGGCCTGCCAGTACGTCTGGATGCCGGTAAACATAGATGGTCTCCGCGCAACAGGCGGTATCGACTGCCCAGACCCAAAGTGAATTTGTAACCGAGTTCTGCATCCCGGTCCGTGAAAAGGTGCTGTTGATCAAGGGGGGTAAAAGTAGTTCAATTAGGTTAATCGCCCTTTAGGTTAATTAACCTAATTGGATTCATCTTCGAAGTTAAATCAAGTATAAAAATGAACCGCTATGATCCGCGATCTCTCCCCAATTTCCGAGGTGATTCAATGCGGCCCTTGACAACACGGTGGCGAATTGACTTTTTCCTCCTTGTATGCTATTATCTAGACAGTCTAGACGGAATGAGGTGAAAATGGCAGACACCGTATGGCAGCTGCAGGAAGCAAAAAACCGTTTCAGTGAGGTGGTCAATCGCGCGCTCAGCGAAGGGCCGCAGACGGTCACGCGCCATGGAGAGGAGGTTGTGGTTGTCCTTTCCAAGGCGGAATATAACCGTTTGAAAAAATCCAAAACCAGCCTGGTGGAATTCTTCCGCCAATCCCCTCTCGTGGGTATTGAGTTGGACCTTGAACGCGACCAAAGCTTACCGAGAGATATTGATCTGTGAACTACATCCTCGATACCAACGTTATCTCAGAACTGGTTGCGGCCCAACCCAACCCGAACGTGATCCAGTGGATAGAAGAAGTGGATCCGGATACCATATTTTTGAGTGTGATCGCGATTGGGGAACTCAAGAAGGGCATTGAAAAGCTGCCCAAATCCAAAAGGAAAGAACTGCTGGACAGATGGCTCCATGAGGATCTTTTGACCCGCTTCGAGGAACATATCCTTCCTATCGATACAGAGACAATGCTTCTGTGGGGAACCCTGCATGCCCAGCTGGAAGCTGCTGGTCGTCCAATATCAGCGATGGATGCGCTCCTGGCCGCAACGACCCAACAGCATCATTGCACCCTGGTAACACGCAACACTGCCCATTTTGTGAATACGGGTATTCCGTTAAAAAACCCCTGGGAGGAGGCGTAATAACATTGTCGCAAGAATGATTTTCGTTACAATGTTATTGAACAGAGCGGAGATCTTCCTTTTCAAACCTTTCTGGCAAATTTTCCAGCGCCCAATTTAGCAAAACCGGTTTACAAAAATCAAAATTACCGCTATAATATTTTCAACAAACCAACAGCCCGACAGATGGCCAAAGGGTATATACCACAAGTACCACTAGCAGCGAGATACCGTACGCACACACAAGCGTACGATCCGAAACACAAGATCACACCCCGACACAGGCCGTTCGCGTAAAAAGTCCAAACTTGGGCGAGTAACATACCGCGAACTGCAATACACAAGAACCAACCAGCGCGTCGAAACGAATCGCAATATAAAATCTACATGGGTTCGCACCAGCAGTTTTGCGAGGCCCAACATGCGATAGGTTTTGCCCGCATACCCCCTCAACCACAACCACATCACCAGCATATATTACTCGAGGATCACAGGATGCACGTGATGTGAACTGATTGATTCGGTTCATATCAGCCGCCCTGAATTGGAATCGCTTGATTCCATCTTTCTGAGCGACCACGTCCATGCTTACACCCTACTGGCCTGAGGCCTGCCGGCTCCACGGTTGTGGTCGTTTTGAATTCATAAACTCGAAGAGGAAAGGTATGCTCAATTCGGAAGTTTCGTATCAAACATATGCCGCCAAAGTCATTCGCAAGCTGATCAATGGTCAGGATATGGATGATTACCTCACCAGCCTGCGAGAGCCATGGAAGACAATTGCTCGCAACATCGCGGCCTGTCCCATGTCGCCCAGCCAGCGTTCGCTGGCGTTTGAGGCCAGCCTGGCGCAAATCGCTGCGCGTGACAAAAAATCCGACCCAAAAACAAGGGCTGCCGATGCAGCCAGAAACGATGCAGCGGATAACGCGGAAGGCGTGGATGGATCATCTGCCGATCCGACTGGCACTGAGATCGCTGAAATGATCCGCGGCGCCGTTTTTGCCGCAGATTTCAAAGGCAGTTTGCAGCCAGCTCAAGAAATATTTGATCAAATCTATGTCCCCTCGCTGCCGGAAGCCTGCTGCATCGATCCGGAAATAGGCGAAACGGCGTGTGACTGGTTGGATACCTATATCAAGTTTTCTAGGGAATGGAGCCCACGCGGTTATGGGGGGTTTCATGAAGGCTGCGGCGCTTTTGTCCTTTCTGCGATTGCGGCCCGCCGCGTGATGGTTCACCTGGGCAAGCCGCGTTACCCATCGCTCTATATCGCTTTGACCGCCCGGACCAGTTCGTATTCCAAGTCCACCACTGCTGGTATTGCCCTGGCTACACTGAAGCGCGCGGGCCTGGATCACCTGCTGATGCCGGATAATTCAACACCCCAGAAGTTCCTTATGGAAATGAAAGCGACCCTACCGGAAGATTATGCGGAGTTGGATGAGCCTGGCAAACAACGCATCTTGAGCCAGCTCGCGTTTGCGGCCCAGCGGGGGTGGTTCTATGATGAATTCGGCCAGGGCATTGCTGGCATGATGCGCCGGGAAGGCCCCATGACTGATTTCCGTGGCCTGCTGCGCCGATTTGATGATACCCCGGACCGCTACGAGAGCGGCACCATCGGGCGTGGAACAGATGTGGCAGAAAGGCCCTATCTGGCGCTGTTGGCCAGCCTGACTCCCGCTGACCTGGCCCCTTTCGCACAGCGCGGAAGTTCTCTATGGGGAGATGGTTTCCTGGCACGCTTTGCCCTGATCACCCCACCTACCTGGACGCGCCGGCGCGGCCGGTTTCCAAAAGGCGAACGGATTATTCCGGAGGAAATCTACCAGCCGCTGCAAAATTGGCATCAACGGCTTCAGATTCCCAAGGTCGAATTGGTGGACGAGAAAAATACCAGTAAGGACGGAAAAACGATAAGCGCGTTTCGTGTCAAGATTCATCCAGTGCAACCCTCTATCCTGGAACTATCCGAGGATGTTTATGAAGCCTTTTATGCTTATGACGATGGCCTGAACGACATCTGTAGCCGGTTGTCGATGGATGACCTGGATGGCAATTACAGCCGCTTTAGCGAGAAAGCCCTGCGGCTCGCCACTCTGTTTGCCAGCTTCAGCAACTCACCAAAGATCCAACTCAATCACTGGGCCCGCGCGCAAGAGATGACAGAGGCGTGGCGGTATGGACTTCACTATCTCCAAAGCCAGCTCAACACACCGCGGCTTTATGAAGAATTAGAAACAGAAGACCGCATCCTGAGAATCATCAAACGGTTAAGAGGCGCTACCGTTCGTGAAATCCGACAATACTCCAAATTCCCCACAAAAGTGATATATGCCATCCTGGACGGCCTGGAAGAGGCCGATTTGATTACCAAAAATCAGGAAGGGCGGACGGTGCGATATGCCTGCGTTGAAGAAATCTGATGCTCATATCCGGAGAAACGGAGAAGTGGAGAAACGTTATTTTTCAATTCTCCGCTTCTCCACTTCTCCACTTTGAGGACCCTATGGATGACCTGCAATATGCTCTCAGTCAAATTGACCTGGTTGCCCTGATCGAGCGCGATCTGGGCCGACCGCGCTATAAAAGCAGCAGCTGGGTGATGTGGTTTTGTCCATTTCATCCGGATAAAAAGACACCCAGCCTGGCAATCAATCTAGAGAAGGCGTTCTGGTACTGCTTTGGATGCAACCGGAGCGGCAATGCATTAACATGGTTGTGCGAATTTCACCACATGGAATTTCATGCAGCACTGCTTGCCTTAGGCTTACCCACCCAGAACCATGGGTTACAAAAAGAGATGAAATATCTTTCAAAGGGGGGATCGGCAATACCCCACAAGCCCATCCACGTAGAAATTCCTTCCGCCCCGCCTGAAACCTGGCAAAGCCGCGGAATCGATTTCCTGGATTACAGCCAAAAGCAGTTACAGAAAACACCCGAAGCCCTTGCGTACCTGCATGAAAAACGTCTTTTGGACGATCGTGCGATCCGGCATTTCTTCCTCGGTTATAACCCTTCTGATGTATGGGACAGCCCCGAGCGATGGGGATTATCCACCCAGGACGCGAAGCGAATCTGGCTCCCAAAAGGGTATGTGATCCCCTGTTTTGTCGAAACGACGCTTTGGTATCTCAAAATCCGCCGGGTGGACGCTGAGCCCAAATACCTGCATGTGCGCGGAGGCTCGCCGGCCATGTTTGGCACGGATACGCTGGACGGCGCGCCGCTGATCTTAATGACCGAAGGTGAGTTCGATTGCATGCTCGCCTGGAAGTTATTACGAGACGTTGCCGGCGTCGTGACGTTGGGCAGCGCGAGTAAAAAGCTGGACCTGGAGCGCTGGGGCCGGTATTTGCTGCCGGCGGAACAAATCGTTGTGGCGCTGGATAACGATGCCGCTGGTACGCAAGGCGCGCAAAAGATGGCCGGCCTTTCCGCCCAACTTTACCCAGCTCGAATCCCCTCCCTGAGTCCCAACGGAAAGGATATTACCGACTATGTTCGCGATGGTGGTGAGCTATGGGAATGGATGAAACACCAGTTGGAGTTGATTGAAAGGTATGATCCGAATTGGTGAGCGCTAATTTTATACCCATACGACAAAAGGCGACCAGTGAATCCGGAACATGGCGACCACCGATTCCGGAACATGCCATCCACCCAATCCGGAAGATATCGACCACTTTTTGGCTGAGATCGGAGTGCATAAACAGCATGGATACGTAAAGTCAGCGCTTTTTCTTCCTGCTAAAGTGTAGGCATGCTCCGTTTTTCCATTTCGCAATTCGGGCTTGTCGCAGCCCGAATAATTGATTGAGCAGAATACCGAACATCAGCCAGAGGCGAGTCTGGCTGGTGTTCGGTAAGCGTTTTCAGCTTTTTTCCTATACCCGCCGATCTATACTATATGACTGAATAAGCCGTTTTGGTGATTTCGCAATCTTGCGATAAAAACAGACCGTTCGCCCATGCCTCCCGGAATAGCACTTCCCCGGTAATCAATAATAGAGATGTGTTATGATAGGCTAAATCCAATGGAAACCGCCAGTAATCTTCCAACCAGATGATCGCTCGTATATTATCTCGACCCGTTTTTCGCTTCCTCCCTGCGCTGTTATGCATAGGATTGATCTTCTATTTTTCTAGCATTCCCAGCGGAATTCTTGTGAACGGATCTAAAACGCTGGTTGACCAGTTGGATGAAGCAAAGTATATTCGCGTCGGGAATTCATATCTGGTAATTAACCAGTGGAAGGTCGGTCACTTCATCGGGTATGCAGGGTTGGGAGCTATTTTGCTGTTTGGTTTCTCCCGCATTGCACATCGACCAGAGGTGTGGGCAATCGTCGCGGCTGTGTTGATAGCTTTCGCGGATGAGTTTCACCAGTTATATACACCTGGCCGGCACGGAAGCTGGGAAGACCTTATGCTCGATATTATTGCAGCCGGTCTGGCTATTCTGCTTATAGATCGAGTGATGCTTCCACTCATACGAAAAAGACAGTCACCCGTTTCTCAAATAAAAAAGGCCCTAATCAAAAGGTATTCTAGCTGGAAAGCATCGTTTTTCGGATAGATAAATTGCCCGGGATTGGCGTGGCAATAAAAAAGAGCGCCCACTTACTTCTGTACGTTTTTGATTGAAGCATATTTGTGTATAACAAATTTCACAAATGAGACAAAGAAAGTGTTTTTTGGTAAAATGTAAGCAATAAGCATAGATTTAAGGTTCCATGATACACAGGAGATGGCACGTGAACAGGAGAAAGTTTTTATTGCTGTCCTTATCCACATTTTTGATAGGTCCAATTGTGGATAGGTTTCAGCGAAAAATATCAAGGGGACGATTAGGAAGTGAGGTTGCTCCCCTGGAATATGGGTCTAGTGAAAACAGAGGAATAGGTCATTTGCAGTCAGGAGCAAAAACCATTGCAGTCGTTCCGGATCTTCCCCTAGATGAGGGTAGTTTATTCGCCGAAGACCCAATAAGCGAACACAGCGTACCAACTGCGATTTATATCTCAGGATCGTAACATGGGCGGTCTAACAATTGAGAATCCAGTAACCTTGTCTCAGGCTTTGTCATCGGGAAGGGTTATTCCCGGAGATGTCTTGTACTTGCGAGCAGGGGTCTACACTGGAGATTATAAGGTTCGTTGGAAAGGTAGTTCAGTAAACAAAATCCAAATCAGGCCTTATAAAGATGAACTGGTCCGGATTGATGGCTCGATCGATCTGAATGATTATGTAGAAATGTATGATATTGAGGTCATGAATAGCAAAACAAATCGTTTTGGAAGGGGAAAGAGTGTAAGGGTTAGTTATCCAGGTGCAGGTATTTATGGTTGTTATATCCATGATTTGCCTGATAGCGGTATTAATTTCTTCAATTCTGGCGCTGCAGAAGTGTGCGAAAATGTTATTCTAAACAATGGTTATTTAGAGCAGGATGGATCAGGACATGGGCATGCAATTTACAGCTACAATAATTTAGGTGGCCTCCGTTCGATTTCCAGGAATTTGCTTTTTGACCAATTGGGCAGATATTCCATTCATCTCTACAGTCAGCTGGATTATCTTATTCAAGATTATCTCATTGAAGACAACATCATCGCCAATGAGAATGTACATGTCGGCGGCGGGTTGGGCTTAAAAAACATCACTTTCCGAAACAACATTCACTATAACGTCTATTCGCAGTTTGGCCGCTATGTTCTGCCAACTGGGCACAATTATGATTTGTCAATTATCGGTAATCGATATATTGATTCACGCATTTATATAACAGACGATTTTGATGGCCTGGTTGAGGTCGATAACGTAGTTTGGTCTGATAATTGGCCTCGCACCTCTGGATACCTTGTAGAACCGAAACCCGCCACATGGAGCCGCTGGATTGCATTTTCTAAATCGGAGCGCTGGCTGGGCTCACTGACAATTTATAATCGTGACGGTGCTGACTCGGTCGCGTATGATTTTGGTAAAAACTTATCAGCAGGTTCATATAGGCTTCGTAATGCCCAGAATATGGCACAATCCTGGGCATTTGAATATATTTCTGGCAATATCAATATACCGATGAAAGGATGGACCTGTGCGGCTAGGATTGGCGAAGGAACACCACCAGCAACTTATCCGGTTTTGGGTACATTTATTGTTGAACCAAATATTTTTCATGATTATCAATGGTTACCCGTTATTACGAAAGGGTAAACCATTTCATTTCATCTGCAATTGCTGGATATTAATTTTTGTATCAAAAATCCAAATTATAAATAATTCGCACAAAAAAAAAAACAGCCGGCCTAAACCAGCTGATATTTTTGACGATATAGAAACAATTCTTTGAATCGCTAATGAGCAGAATTCAATCAGTAATTGTCACTCTTTTTCATGCAACCAATCTTGAAGCGCGCCTTTCCGCTCCACAAACGGTGCAGTAGATTTTTCCCCGTGCCATAACTTAATTATGAGCCCAATGTATCGAATCAATAGATCAAAGAGACGAATTGGGTAGTAAAAATAGATCAAAGGTGATTTAGACGTCACGCTAAACCGATCTGCTAAAACAGGTTTCGGCAAAAATAGCCTTTGCCAAAAAATGGAAAACTTTCTTTTAATACTCGCTACGTGCCAATCGGCCAACGGATAGGTAATCTTCCCGATAAGTGGGTCATCCGACAGCATTTGGGCACTGGCTATATCAAAGAAATATTCTTTAAAACCCCCGGGACGTAAACTCTTTAATACCTCATCAGGTACCCTCGCACCTAGCATTTCTTTCGCCAATCTCAAAACAAGATACGTTCCCCGATCCCAATGCCACGCACGGGCTCGCTGCAAAAATCTATTCCAGTTAAACTGATCACCATAATGATCCATAATTTCTACGATGTCGACCAAAGCACGCAGGCCAACTTCAAATTTGTGGTGATAAGATGCATGTCCGCATATGTGGAGCAACAAATCCTCAGGACAAAGCCCGAGAACTGAAATACCATTTATTTCATACGGAAGCGCCCTTTCCCAAAGCCCTTCCTCATCAACAGGTTCGTTTCCTACTAACGAAATAATGTTCCAGTGGAGTTCAATTACTCCTTTTCCAGGCTTGATAAAGGGCGGTAAGTGGTGCGCCACAGTAGTTACATCGTCAATATTATATGGTTTTTCTGCTTTGTAACCTAATAACTCCAATTCTTTCGCAGCTTGACCTAATTCAGAGGTTCGTACCAATAGATCAATATCCGACATTTCTCGCATTGCCGGGTCTTCATACACAAAGGTTGCTAGAAATGCGCCTTTTAAAATGATGAGCGACAATCCAGAAAGTTGAAACTGTTTAGCAATTTTCGCTAATTCGTTTTGGTGAATAATAAATCTTACTGCATTGCTAAGATAAGCCTTTCGAAGCTCTTCTACTTGACTATTGAGAAGAACTTCGCTCAACCTGCACGCCTTCAAACGGTAGTAAAAACTGCTTTTTATTCCTAATTTTCCAGATAAATTAATTAAGCTTTGCCCGTCCTCTTCACGAAGGCTACACAGGCTAGCTTGAACATCCAGGCATTTAGTATTCTTATTTAAACATAGAAGAAGGGTTGATAAACTCTTTTGATCCATGCCGAAATTCCAATATTCTAACCCAGCCAAATGTACTTCCCCCATTGCCAAATAAAAAGAGCTTCCCTCTGACACCTCCCAAACAAATCGAAATTTTAATTCTGGTCAGGAAGCACAGGGAAAGCTCTAGGCAAAGCCAACAATATCTATCGGTGAATGATCGCCAAATTGTGTGTATTAAATAACTTTAATTGCTCCAAGAACAAACCCAATTGCCATGACACTGGAACAACTCTGCGGGCAATCGGCGGTGCTAGTGTTATTTTTTGATAGTTCACACTACATCCCTGAAACAATTTTTTGATTTCTCCCAAACGAATACCGCGGGTTTGCGGGTTAGTCGGATTCAGCCAGAAATCATACCAGATAATTGCACCACCGTGCCGCAGTACGCGAACCATATCAGCAGCCATCTGCTGCTTCACTGAATCATCCAACACAGATGAAAATGCAGTGTACTGAAGCACCAAATCAAAAGATTGGTCTGGGAAAGGCAAATGCTGCCCATCCGCACAACTGATACCTGATAAGGGGAGCTTGTGATGCGCCTGAACCAATCGATCCTGCAATATATCAATGCCAAACAAATCCTTCGGGTCAACTCCAAGTGTCAAATACTCAAACAGAACTCCCCCCCCACCGCAGCCGACCTCCAGGATGCGCTTACCTTGAAGAGAATGAGAGCCAAGTTGTTTCAATGCCTTGACTAGATCGCGCTGGCGCTGCTGAATGGCAAACAAGTAAGGAGAATAAAAAAGTGAATAGATATCTTTCCCCGCCAGGCGTATTTTTCGGTCTGCATATTCATCGCGGAGACGATCCAGGTCTGTTAGCTCAGTCATGCGCGGGCGACCATTCCGGAACCTTTCCAACTTTGTCGCCCCAACGATTCCAAAACCGGAATAGGCCGGCTAGAAAACCGAGGCCGTAGCTGAGATGTAGAATCGCAAAAATAGCCGGAAGCAAAACAAGGTGACACCAGCCTTTCTTACTGGCTGTAATCAACGATGCAGTCAGATTGGCGAGCAGGTAGCTGCCCCCAACGAAAAGCAGTGTAATCCACCCCCAAGAGAAAAGAATAGATAGAACAAAACTTAATGCTAACGCAGCAACAAACACTGGCGGGATAAACTGGCGAACACTCATTTGACGCGGATGCTTCTGAAGCACACGGATTTTCCAAAAGCCATATTGGAAATATTGTTTCCACAAAGCCTTCGGTGAACTTCGATTGGTATAAACTGATTTAATTTTCGGGCTCAAAAGAATTTTTCCGCCATACTCACGTAAGCGGTAATTAAATTCATCATCCTGATCGCGGACAAGCTCTTCATCAAAGAGGCCAATTTCATCAAAAACCTCTCGCCGCCAAGCCCCCATATAAACCGTGTCTACCCATTCTTCCTGATTGGAATAGTGGAAACGAGCGCCACCAACACCAAAAGGGGTGCTTGTCGCAACCGCCACTGCTTCGCCAAACCGACCTTGGCCACAAGCGTTCATTCTTCCGCCAACATTATCAGCGCCGGTATGCTGAAGTGCGAACACGCATTGAGATACATAATCAGGCGCAATCCGAGTGTGCCCATCGACACGGATGATGCAATCGCCAATGGCCCGAACTATGGCTGCATTCAGTCCAGCAGGTACAATTTTGGATGGATTATTAACCATAACAAGGTTAGGCTGGAGGTCTTGAAGCCGTCGGATGATGGTACGGGTTTTATCTGTGGATTCACCATCCGCAACGATTACTTCTATACTTTCCTGAGGATAGTCCTGGCAAAATACGGCGCTCAGGCAAGATTCAATTGATGATTCCTCATTCCGCACAGGTAACAGGATGGAGACTTTCGGAAATCTATTCATTGATGATTACTACAGTTTTGTTGATCCTTGCATCGAGGAATCTTGATGAAACGATGTAGAGCCAGACAATATCTCAATGTACTTTGCAAATAACGGCTCGAAATTTCCCTGAGCTGGTTCGTGCAATTTTTTCAACTTTTTGAACATCCGTGTGCACATTGCCGGCATGGAGTTTCATGTTTTCTTTTATATGAGATATATCCCCATTATCAAAACCATTCCCTGGGACTATATAAATTACAAAACGATCCAAAGCCTCCTGCACAACCTGCGCCTCTTTAATCCTGGTGATTCCTTTGAAAACCGTGTCGAACCGCAGCATCTTCCGCCCATCTGGGGTCGTACACATATCTTCGATACGGCCCTCAATCCCTTCCAAAATCGGCATGCTGCGACCGCATTGGCAGCTTTGATCACTGGCCCACTGCGCCACATCCCCAATCCGGTAACGGATTAACGGCTGCAACATGTTTTGCAAACCGGTCACAATTACCTCGCCTGGCACACCCGGTGCACATTCCTTTCCGTTTTCATCGACAATTTCAATCATTCCCACTTCAGGGCTCACGTGATATTTGCCATATTCACACTGCGAAGCGAACATACATCCTTCCACAGCGGCGTACCGGTCAAAAACTTTGCACTGCCAGGCTTTCTCCAGAGCGGTCCTAAGCTGGTCTGTAACAGTTTCAGAGGTGGTAAATATCGCCTTTGCAGGCGCCGGAAGGCGTCCCGTTTCCAGCGCGAATCTGGCAATAATCGCCAATGCATTGGGATACCCCATGATCATATCGGGGCGAAATTCATTCAAGAAGTTGATATACGCGGGAAGATGCTCTGGTGAGAGATGATAAATACTGGCATAGGTCATATTTTCGACCGGGCTGTAGCGCCAGAACGGGGGTTTCCCTTGATCGAAACGGCAAACCTTGCGCACCCCAAACATCACTCGCCGCTGGCGATAATTGACCCCGGCCCAGGCCAGATTACGAGCCGCGGGGATAGCCACTTCTAGCGCATGGAATTCAGCAGGGTAATAAATTTCCGTCGGCGTACCGGTTGTACCGCTCGACTTAAATACCTTGGTTCTTCTGGATGGTCTTTGGGTTAGCAAATCCGCGGGGCGCGTCCGGAGTGTTTCCTTCGACAAATACGGCAGCCTCTTTAAAGCGACAAAGGGATCATCACCTCTCCACACGTCCGATTCATCCAATACCTGGCGGTAATAAGGGGAACGCGATGCAGCGGTGAACAGATTCCTTAACTGAAGTTCCTGGTATGTTTGAAATTGAGCAGCGTTCCATCTTTCCCGGCTGTTATATTCATCAACCAGTTGATGGAAAAATGCGTTATAGCGCTGGCGGTACCACCACCAACCATACCCGCCCACCATGATCTGCTGCAGCCACACCGGGCTGGACTGATAGAAATCATCGAGCCGACTTGACATGCCTATTTTCCTGAAACCCGCTCACCCAAAGGTTAAGGCCCTTTCCCAGTAATTCATATCAAGTTTTCTCTATTATTTGAGCCGATTTTCATAAAAAGATCTTCCCATACCGGCAAAATATTGGCCCAATCGAAACGTTCGGCCTTTTCACGTGCTTTCCTCGAGAGCCCTGCCGCTAAACCAGGCTCAGTCAGAATCTCGCATACTGCTTGGGCCATGCACTGCGGATCATTCACCGGAACCAGTATTGCATCCTTTCTATCCTGCCATATATGGGATAACTCGCCAACGTTTGTCGTGACAATCGGCAAACCAACAGCGCCGGCCTCAATTACCGAAACACCAAAGCTTTCGTAAGCCGTTGTGTTCAGAAAAATATCACCTTTGTTTAACCACAACGGAACCTTATCTTTCGCAACGGATCCAGCAAAGGTGATTTTATCGCGTACCCTTAGTGAATCGGCCAGCTTCTCAACTTCTTGAAACGTTCCGTCGCCTTTATCGGGTCCAATCAGGTACAGGCGTGCCTTGGGAAAATCCTTCAACAGGATAGCCAGCGTGCTGACAGCATCTTCAGGGTGATAGATGCGTTCAAAAGCCCTTAACCAAACCAGTTCGGGGGATGGAGTGGACCGAAGTTCGTATGGGTAGTGGCTAACGTGAATGGCGTTCGGTAAATAAATAATGTCAGAACTAAAAGGCTGCAAAGCACCTTGTAAGAAATGCGAAGGGGTTGTAACTGCCTTAGCGTGTGACAGCAGTCTCTTTACTCGACCCGGATAACGTTTTGCAAATTCAGCTAGTCCACCACCATGTAGGGTAAGAAGGAATGGCTTGTTCATCAACCTAAGCAAGCTACAAACGATTTCACCCCAGGTAAAAGCCAGGCCGCTATAGATATCGACGTTCGCTACCTGATAGTGTTTTCGCTTCACGATCACTGTTGCGATCATATCCAGCAGCCGCACTAGGCGGTTAGATCGAGTTGAGGTCACCAAAACTCGCCAACCGGCCATTTTCAAATGAACTTCCAGGTCTTCACATACGAAACGCGAGCCAACCGAGGATGACAGGAAGTTGCCCACAAGCAGCACCGAGGGCTTTAAAAAAGCCACCAACTATTC
Organism: uncultured Anaerolineaceae bacterium; assembly: GCA_964437595.1. Classification (GTDB taxonomy): domain Bacteria; phylum Chloroflexota; class Anaerolineae; order Anaerolineales; family Anaerolineaceae; genus DSYU01. The sequence continues at coordinate 16,058 of CAYTHO010000012.1, read as the reverse complement.
CTCGACCACTTTCAACAACCGTGCAGGAACGCCGCCCACCACTGCATTTTCAGGGACAGTTTCAGTCACAACTGCACCACCAGCAATTAGAACGCCCTTGCCTATAGACACACCAGCCGTTACTACAACATGAGATGCTATCCAGGCACCAAACCCAATCCGAATTGGTTTAAGCTCATCAATTCCTTTGCGGTACGATCCCCCTGCCCGCGTATGATTCCCGGAAGTAACCACACAGTAGGGGCCAAACATCACCTCATCATCTATATGAATATGATCTACAGCGAGGAACATACATCCATAAGCGATAAAGACATCTCTTCCTATAAAGATATTTTTAGGATTATGTAAGGTTACATTTCGACCTAACTCGAAGTTGGTACCACAAGCACCAAGAAAAGGGCGTAACATGAAACCTCGAAGTTTAAGGAAAATCACATTATCTGGAAGCCAGTTGGTGAGCAGCAGAATAAAATGCACCGGCCAATCGTAACGCAGATACCTTAAAAGGTTACTCATCTTTGGCCAACCACCCCTCTAATTCCGTGATCAATTTATCTGCTTGAGCTTCTAATGTATTAGCCCTCGCTAGCTGCCAACCTTTTTCAATATATGCTTTTCGCAAGTCAGGCTGGTGGATTAAACGAGAAACCGCCGCGGCGAGATCAGCGGGCGAATTGGGGGGGATCAGTTCTGCCGCGCCCTCGATAAAATCGGGGATTGAGCCAACCCGCGTGGCAACTACCGGAACGCAGTGGGCCATCGCCTCCCAGATGGTACGCGGAAAGCCCTCGGAAGATTTTGATGCCAGAACATACACATCAGCATTTTGGTAGCAGTGAAACAACTCTGGGCCAAGAGATTTGAAACCCAGGTATTGTATCCGATCAGCGACTCCCAGGTTGCCTGCTTGCACATGCAGTTCATCCATAATGGTATCGCCTGGATTCGGCCACCCAACTAACTCTAATATCACATTTTCACCGTAGTCGCTGAGGATCTTTACCATATCAACCATTTCAAATAGGCCTTTGGCCCGGTCCATACGCCCTGTGTATAAGATGTGGTATGGTTCAGCCTGGCAAGTATCCAAACGCTGATAAAAATCATCTGCACCGAGCGTTGTAGTACGTACCTCAACCAGGTTAGGAAGTCTTCCTTTCAGGCTATCATATAACTTATGGCTGTTTACAAAAGTTAAACCACATTTTGCCACCGTAAGCTGCTGGCCAGTGTTCCAACTGGCCCAAAGGCGGATGAGCCCCTTGCGCCAGAAAGGCTGCGGCTGGTCATCAATGCCGGCAAGGTAATCTCCTACCAGCAGCAGCGCCGTAGGTAGGCTCCCCGCGGTACGCGCCATCGCCGGCAGCAACGGCGAAGGTCCGCGAATCAACAGCGCATCTAGCTCACTGCGCTGTTTACGCAGCGGCGCCGCGATCTGGCGCGAGCGCAGCAAGCGGTCAGGCACAGAAGTACGCGGCCCCAGTGAAAACAGGCGCGCATTTAGAGACTGAAGGGCATAATCCAGTGTGTCTTTCTCAGCCGGGCGCGGCGCGTGGAGGAACAAATCCAGCCGCTCGACCCGCATCGCCAGGCTGTCGATGAAACGCCCCAGGTACCCTGGCAGCCAAATACTGCCAGCGCGTGCCTCGGCAGGGATATGGTAATGGAATCCCAACCTCATCGTTGTTTTTCACCCCGCCCAAGCTTAAGCTGTCCGGCAGTCACAATCATCGCAGCAACCAGTCCATACACCATCCAATTGGCTGAATTGGTCAGCGAGTTGATGACCCACATGTGAATACTCATGCCAATAAAACCGCCGTAAACTGCTGCGGCCCATAATTGTCCACATTTTACCATTGCAATAGCTGAGAAACCGCCTTTGAAAACGAATGTCAACACTAGTATTCCAAAGGGCAACGCGCCAGCCAACCCCGTTTCAGCCAAGTAACCCAAATATGAATTATGCGCAGATTTTTGATCAAAATGGGCCTGGTCAGCATAACTTAACACCACCGGTAACTCCAGTTGTATTGTTTCCTTACGGAAACGCGCTGGACCCACCCCAATGACAGGGCTTTCTTGAAACAATAGTAGCGCTTTTTGATTCATTAGCAGCCGGATTACATAGGATTTATCCTCTTGCAAATTGTTAAAGGTACTGAAACGACTCTCCACTGCCCGTGTAACTCGGCTAGGCGTAGACAAAACGAGCAATCCAATAATAATGGATAAAACCACCATGAAAATCAACCGTGCGCTTCGACGAGGATGGATTGTCGATAGCAGAATAATTTGCGACATCGCTGTTACCGCGATAGCAATCCACGATCCGCGCGAGCCGTTAATCGCGGCTGCTCCCCACAAAGTTAGGTTTGCAACCGCTGCTAGCCACCGCGCCCGTCCACGATTTTCAAGGAGCATAGTGAATAAAAAAGGTGAAAACATAGAGAAAAGAAAGCCATAGGAATTTTGCGACATCAGGTGGGTACCTGTCCAGGCTCCTATGTTGCCGTATCTAAACACTTCAACCCAGCGAAGTAACGCCAGCACAAAAGCGCCCCATCCCAGCATCCGAGCCACCAAAGGACCCAATCTCCCTTCGCTCACCAAATAAGCTGTTACAACGAAAACCAATAACCAGTAAGCATAACGCACAATGGTGAGTAAACCATCGCTATCAAAATCGATACCACCACTTAAAAGTCCATTTAATATGCCAGACGATAGAATACCCAACCAAATCAAACCTGCCATTGTTACCCACCGGCGATACCGCCGCAGCCAGGGACGCTTTGGTTGGAAAAACACCAGAATCGTTATGATGAAGAAGATCGGCGCCGAGAGTGATAAGCCCAGCAACGGCACATCAACGATGGGTAAGACCATATAGAGAGCGAAAATGCAGAACAGAATTTGAACGCTCCTGCTGATCGCTTTTATAGGGCGGGAATTTGAGTTTTTTGCATGCAATATATTTTCAGTCATTCAATCTTCCAAGATAGAGATGCTCCCAGCGATCAACATGCTGCTGCCAAGAAAAATGATTTTCTATACGCTGGCGTGCATTGTGCCCCATGTTTTGACGAAGCTGCACATCCACTGCAAGTCTAAACATAGCATCTTTTAACTCTTCATGATTACCGGATTCGATAAACAAACCTGTTTCACCCTCTATATTTGCTAAATCTGTAATACCTGGAATCCTCGAAATAATTATCGGTAATCCACAAGACATGGCTTGCAATGGAGCCATTGGCATCCCTTCTCTTCTCGTGGGAAACACGAAAACGTCACTTGCATTTAACAATCTTTCAAGTTCTTTCCGATCATCGACCCTACCCCAAAACTTGATTGTGTTATTACCTTCTGCAAACTTCTGAAAATCGAATTCCTCGGATTTTCCTATATTTTGATTTTCATCTTTACTAAGAGGACCAATTAACCAAAGGCGCACCTTTTTGTTTTTCGAAGATAAAGATTTATACGCTTCTAAAATAGTATCTACTCCCTTACGCTTACAAATGGTGCCCAAAAAAGTAAAAATGATCTCATCTTCTAATATTTGGAGTTTTTTTCGCATCATATGTCTTTCATCAATCTTCGGTTGAAATGTTTCATCCATAACGCCATTAATAATTAACTTTAAAGAAGGAGAAAATAGTGCTTGCATCTCGTTAAATAAGCCAGGACTATTTACAACTAAGTGGTCAACACTTTGTAAGAAAAGCTTTCGCAATCTGCCTGACAATCCAACTGTTACTATCGATGCGGACTCGGTTTCTGCCAGAGAGTAAAGGTAAACTGTTCTAGCTCTCCGTAAATGAACCAAAAATGAAAAAAACAATCCACAAATTGATGATGTAATAACATTATTACCTGGTAAAGATCCAATATGTACTACATCATACTCCTGTATGATTAATTGGTAAGCTACCCAAAAGAAAAAATCCAAATGGTGGAAAGTTTTTTGTAATAGATTGTTCTTACTTTTATATGTAGATCTCTTAACAAACAGATTATTGACAAGGTCCTTGTTTTTGTATCCCAATGCTCCTGATGTACAGGCAATAACGGAATGTCCACGGTTGGCTAAACAACTAAGCCTTTCAATCGTGTGTAACAATCCTCCACCAAACTGAGGCGGCCAAAAATTATAAGAAACAAAAAGGATTTTCATTTGGGAATAGGTAGATATGTGCCTAATTTATCACCAAAACTAGGCGGGGTAAAACGTTCGTATCCAGACCATGGGAAAAAAGTTATCTCACCAAAAATAACCATTTCGTCATAATTATAAAAATCCACTCGACAAAAATTTATACCCGTCGATAATTTTTTAGCCAGGTCCAACATTAAGTCAAACTGTGAAGGTTTAGGTATTTCTTGTTCTATACGCGGTATAACCTCTAAAAAAGCTTCAATATTCCAATTTGTGTTATATACTGCCTCCATGTGATATGTGTATCTATTAATGTGTACATCAATAAATTCTGGCTTTCCTTGAAAGCAGAGAAATTTATAATCGACCAATCCCAGAACCTTATCTCCATCCAAATATTTCTCGCAAATTATTTTTGGGGGAATGTTTTTATATACCCATTCCCCTTTAATATTATACCAACTCATATTTAACCATTTCGATAAACATGATTTGGCTTTCTGTATATCCAACTTATTCTTATCAGGACAAATAATATTCCATCCGCAGCCATGAGTAACCTTAAGAACAAATCGCATCGGTAGTTTGTCAAAATCAATCTCATCAACATTACTATATAGACCAAGTAGTTCGTTTAGATACTCATCGCCTATTCTATTCTTCACGTATTCTCTCACCGCGTACTTATCTGCCAGTTGTGTATAAAATGGGTTTCTGTCATATAGTTTGATCCATTGCAATTTTTCATGAAAGCTTTTCGGGTTTTTAAGGTTAAGCTGCTCATGGAAAATCCTCCTGTATTTCATGGAACAATGAACTTTATCAAAGAAAAAAAGAGAAGTGTTATTTGCGATTACTCGAGACGTTTTCTCAAGCATACCAAAATAATAATGAATAATTTTACTGTTCATAATTTTCTTTGGTCCCATGTTAGAATGCTCCAATATAAGGTAATAAAAGAGGGTTGGACTCAATTTTATGACAAACGTCTGACGTGAAATACACCTAAGAAGCCGAAGCAACTTGAAAGGTCTGAACATTAACACCGAAATCGATACGAAGCAAGTGGCGCAACAAGTGAGCCGTCATCTTGGTGATCACCCGCGTGGTCAAACCTAAGACTGTTTTTGCCAGCAAGCGCTCGATGTTCCGTCCGGTATCCTGGACTTCGTGGAACACGCCTTCGATCCGCTCACGGATCTGGCTCAACCAACGGTCCAGGCCGGGGCTGTTCTGGTACTTCTGATTGCTCCGGCGTGGGATCCCGATCAGGTTATTGGTCTGATCAAAGCTATTCGTCTGCCATTTCAAGCCCCAAAAGCCTTTGTCAGCGAATAGATCGCAGCAGGAGAAGTAGTCAATCACCACTTCGGCGGCTGCACGCTCGTCCGTATTGGCTGGAACGAGATCGTAGACGATGGGGATGCCATTGAAGGTGGTGACTGTCACCAACTTGTAGCCAAAGTACTGGAGGTTGTAGTATTCGTTCCTTGACAAGATTTTTAACCTAAAAAGTATATTCTCTAAGTTTTGTATCCTGATTATCCCCAATGATCAAGAACTCCACGTAAGAATATTCCTTTGCAACCTTGGAGGCGGCTTTTACAAAAATGTCTTGCCCTTTGATAAAATCAATTTCCCCTAACAAACCAATCTTGATTTTATTGTTTAATACAAATGTATTCGTCCTTCCGAACAAAGAAAATTTTCCAAAGATTACATAAAGGATATGTACGATTATAGTATTCAAAGAAATCCAGTGTTGCATTCCTATTTTGCTTTTCGTCTTAAGGCAGTAACAATTTGATTACCCAATAATAATCCTAGTGATAGGTATAACGACCGCCAGTTAAATCCATATTGCAAAGAATTTTGAAGAGCCTGTAAAGCTTTTCCTTTATCTCCAAGGATAATGTACTGCTTAAGTAAAGAGTTCCATATTGAACGATTAGAATGGCAGAGAAATGGTATTAGATCTTCTCGTTGGTAGATGATGCTTTCCGCATAGCAAGAATTATATGACAATAAAACATTTATGAAAGTTGGTACACTCGGCGAGCTTAAACTACCAGAGGGCTTGGTTCTTTTTACTAATATCAAATTTGTAAAAGCAAATGTTGCACCTGCCAGGGACATTCGCCACCATAGCTCGAAATCCATTGCATTTCGTAACCGTTCATTAAAACCACCTACCTTTTCAAACAGTGTTCGACGGATTATAGTGGAAGAAGGTAGAATGAAATTAGATAGTAATAATTTTTCAGGCAAACCTTTCGTTATTTGCAATATATTCTCGTTTAATTCTTTAACTTTTAGTTCCTTGAAGCGTTTTTCATACTGATGAAAACCAATACTTTCATTTCCATCCAATAAATTCACATTGTAAAAATTTGTAAATAAAACACCTACGTTTTGGTAATTATCCATTGATTCCACTTGTAATTTCAATTTTTCATTGAGCCATTGATCATCATCATCAATAAAAGCAATATATTTTCCATTGCATAATTTCAAAGCTTGATTAAGCGCGTAAGACATCCCATGATTCTTTTCATAGTAATATCGTATGCGATTGTCATCGAATGATCGAATTACATCTTCCGAATTATCAATTGAGCCATCATTCCAGACTATCAATTCCCAATTTTGGTAAGTTTGGGATAACACAGAACCGATAGATCTAGGCAACCAGCTAGCACGGTTATAAGTGGTCAATATGATTGATACCAATGAAGAATTGCTATCCAAAGATGTAAATTTCCTTATTAGGGCCTTATGCTAGTTGAGAAAGACTGGAAAAATAGATTAAAAATTACCTTTTATGAGCCTACGTGATATCGAAGGGCCAATAAAAGCCCCTATCAGCAAATATATTGCACGAAAATCAATACCATACTTGAAGCTTTGGAAAAACGTATGGGTTGCTTTCCGACGATTCCCTAGCAAAGCGTATTGACGGATCAGCATATTATAAGGGTACCTATAAGCTTTTTTTACCTTAGGGGATAGGTCTCTCCGATTCGCAGCTGTCAATGAATTCATAAAGACATCCAAACAACGAATTTGATTTTCAAACGAGCTAATACTTGGTCTACATAAGCCATCTTGCAGCCAATTTCGCGTTAGCAAGTTCCTTGTAGTAAATGCAAATGTCTTTTTATGGATCGCCACTCTCCACCAATATTCCAAGTCCTCACTGCTTTTTAACTGCTCATTAAATGGGCCGACTTCTTCAATAACTGATCGGCGCAACATCACCGTATCCGTTTGAATAAAATTGCCAGTTATCAACCCTTCAAGCAATCCCCCTGTAATTTTATACACCTCATCATCAATCAAGGTTACATTCAAATGGCGAAATCCAGATGATTTCGAGATTGTTCCAACTGTTTCATTATTTCGTACTAAATCTCGATTGGTAAAATCAGAAAACAAAAAATCAATTTCAGGGTGATGATCATAAATATCAATAATGGTTTGTAAATAGTCATTAGTGTATTGATCATCATCGTCAAGAAAACAAATAAACTCTCCAATTGCTGATAATAATAAAAAATTTAACCCAATAGTCTTCCCACGATTTGTTTCTGTCTTGAAATAATGAATCCTGTTATCACAGAACTCCTGTATGATTTCTTCTGTGTCATCTTTTGATCCATCATTCCAGATCAACAATTCCCAATTCTGATATGTTTGATTAATCACTGACCATATCGCTTGTGAGATATAGTGCGACCTGTTATAAGTCGCGAGAAGGATTGAGATTTTTGGATTTGGGTTCATCCGTTCCCCACAACAGCTAAAAGCAACTCTTCAATATTATTGATATATTTTTGGAACGAATAATTTTGCTCAACACTTACTCTTGCTTGATTCCGAATTGATTTATATTGACCGCTCTGCTTATAATCGTTTATCAAAGCTATACAGCTATTAAAATCTTGAGGATCGACAACAAATCCTGTATGTCCATCTGCAATAATTTCCGATGAGCCTTCATTTCCATAGGCAATTACTAAACAACCACACGCCATAGCCTCCAAAGGAATCCTGGATAATCCAAATTTTTGATAGCTTGGGAAGTAACAAATATCTGACATATGAAACAAATGCACCATATCAGCATGACTTTGCATTGGCAAGAATTTAACCATCCCGGATAAACCACATTCTATAATTCGCTCTTGTATCGCCTTAAGATATTCTTTCGAATCTACAAAACCAACAATGGTTAAATCAGCATTTATTCCATTATTTCTTAACCCATGTAACAAATCGATCCCGTCCATTGTTCCTTTTATAGGTGTGATTCTCCCTGGAAGAATAATCTTGATCTTACTTTCACGAGTAACTATTGGGTTGAATGTAAAATCATCCAATTTAATCCCTGAATAAATGATTTTTGCTGACAAAAATGGTATTTGTTTTTTTGCATACATTAGAGAACTTGCTGAATTGTAATAAATGATCATTTTTTGAGGCCATTCCCAGTAATTGCGAATTCTTTTTCCGCTAAGCCAGTAAATTATTTGCATTATTGTCCTCTTGTAGACTAATTTAAACAGATTATCATTGGGGTTTTTATAGAAATACATCCAGCGTTGATACACTTTATACAGATGCAATAAACCACTTCCCCCTTCATCGTAAACCATTTTGATTCCTAGCTGAGTTAAATATGGAAAGATTGCATTTGATAAAGGGGCCATATGCCAAAAGTAAATTAAATCAGGGTTTACTACCTTAATAATCTTTTCTATTCCGCGAATATCGGTGTAGTCACGATAAATCTTTTTTGTTAAACTTATTTTACTATTTCGTTTATAAAGGATTCGATAAATGTTCGGGGTTTGATTTTGTATGATGAATGGTTTTTCATTCGCAGGTCGGTCGCACAGTATATGAATTTCATGTCCTCTATTCACCAATTCGTCAACGACTTGACTACAGCGCAATTCATACCCACCCTGGTGATATGGAGGATATGATGCGGTAATTACAAGGATCTTCATATTCTAATTACAACTTTGTGGCAAGAGGTTGAAACTGCCTAACCGCAACTACGCCAGAGGGACGTGCTGACAATCAAATTGTGTTTTGACAGTGTGATACATATAGAAAGCTTTGCCTATAACAGTATTGACCGTGTTTGATTTATCATAGCTGAGATTTACCATCCAAGATCCTTAACCATTTAGCGATGGTTTATTATCATTTCTTCATAAAGATTTTCATATATCTTCCTAATATTTTCCGTATCAAATTCTTGAACCTTAACCTTGGAATTTGCAATGAATTTTTCTCTCAGTTCTCGGTTTACTCGTAGAAAATCAATCGCATCAGCTATAGATTCTGGATTTTCAGGGGGAATTAATAATCCTGTTTCAAGGTTTCGAATTGCATAAGATATCCCACCCACGTCTGCAGCGATTACTGGAACACCAGCACTCATAGCTTCAAGAATTGATAAAGGTAAACCTTCAGACCTGGATGGTTGAACGTACACATCAAATATGGCTAGATAATCCTTTACATGATTTGTTGAACCCGTAAAAACCACTCTCGTCTCAATATTCAAATCTTGTACTATTCGTTCTAATTTTTTTCGTTCATTCCCATCTCCTACCAAAATTAATTTTAAGTTATTTCCACGCTCTAACACTTTTCCGACAGCATGAAGTAAAATATCGACCCCTTTTTCGTTGCTAAGCCTTCCAACGAATCCAACAACAAATTCCTTGAAATTTATGCCCAACTTTGACCGGAGTTTCAGCTTATTATCATTAGGAACTTGATAATCCGCTACTTTTATGCAGGAGGGGATGTGGGCGATTTGTATTGCTGGTGAATAGTTTTTACCAATTAGAAAATCGGGCTGGGCACCAACATAAGTGATAACAACAGATATCTTTTTTTTTATTGCCAGTGCTAGTTCCGCATCAAATCTTTCAAGGTCTTTAGACGAATATAAGATTTTCCCATGTATAGTCCAAATAAAGGGAATCCTATAGAAAATGCACAATTTTAATATATAGATTGTTTCCGAAAGATTTTGTAGATGCGTATGCAAAAGAGATGTGGGAATCCTTCTCAACTGTATTGCTAAATTGATGTAACGGTATTTTTCATATATTAGTTTAAGTTTAGCATAGCAGCGGAACGGTCGAAAAAACGACAGAGGTGCAGGATATTTACGTATTTCCACCTCCTTCTGCAATAGTTCTTGATATAAATTTTCCTTTGTCTCAGCAAAATAAAACACTGAATATCTGGTTTTCCGACCAGCAACTGGTGGAATAATTGACAATATAAACCTTTGCGCACCTCCATTATTTAGTGAATGAATTATATGGGCAATATGCATGGTCATTATTTCTACTTACTTACGTCCGATGTGATATTCACCTAAGAAGCTTGAGCGACCTGATCCCTTCGTGCTTATACCAATCATCGAACAGGAAAATACCTTAAAAAAGCCTCGAATTCACAATACTTTCGACCAAGAATACAAAAAACAAACACAAGTAAATCTCTTATCCACTTTCGCTGTTTGTATCTAAGCCACAAATACTTATGCGCTTTAGGATGGTTAATTTTATAGAGAATATCACTATAGATGGAAAGTTTGTTGTTTATTATATGTAAATAGTCATTACTAAATTGCAGTTGCTTTAAATAGATTAATGATAATGATATATTTATTTTTTCCTGATTAGAGGATGACATAGAAGTGTTTAGTTTTCTGTATTTTGCCAAGGTAATAGGACAGTAAGCGAATTTAAAAATTCGTGCAATTCTAAGCCACATATCATAATCCTCAAAATATAAGGTTTCATCATATACTCCTACTTTCTCAAAACAACTTCTACGAATTAAAACAGCATTCGCCATAATAAAATTTCCCAATAACAATTCCTTGTATACATTACTTTCATGTTTACACTCTTTGACATATTTTCTTCCTGAAATCATATTTCCACTATCATCAATAAAATAAGAATCGCCATAAACTATTCCTATCTTTTCAGAACCAGCTTCAAATATACCAACATACTGTTCTATAAAATTATCCAACCACAAATCATCTGTAGAAATAATGGAAACGTATTTCCCGTTAGCGATTTCTAAAGCTTCATTAATAGTTTTACACAATCCTTTATTGGTTTTATGTGCTATGAATAAACAATTAGGATCGTTCGTGTTTTTCCATTTTAGGATCACTTCAACCGAATCATCTGTTGAACTATCATCCATGATTATTAATTGAATGTTCGGATAAGTTTGAGAATGGATACTTTCCAAGCATTCCTTTACATATGGCTCATGGTTATAACAAATAGCAATTACTGTAACCAAAGGGGGATCACTTATCATATACTGACCCAATTATCTTGATTGGATTACCAACTGCTATTCCGCCTGGCGGAACATTTTTTGCTACCACGCTAGCGGCCCCAACAATTGCGTCATCTCCAATGGACACACCTTTCAGGATTGTGACCCCGCGCCCTAGCCAAACTTGATTACCAATCGTTATCGGTAGTACCTTTCCACCTTTATCTCGTTCCACGGGTTTGAGGCCATGGAAATCAGCATCCATGATTATACAGCGTGCGCCAATTCGACACGCTTTCCCAATACTCACATGCTTACGGGCAATAATCTCGGTACCATTCGCGAGAACATTTCCAGTTCCAATCTCAATAACAGCTTCTGAGTCTCGAGGCTGGAGCAGGATGGGTAATGTTGGGGATCCCCCAAGTTCAAACCCCAGGATAACCCCATCCTTCAAATATATCTTACCTTTTCCCTGGAAAACTATCTTCTGGTAAATTTGGACATTCTTTCCGACTGTAACTTGATCGCTATACTTTTGCATTTGCAGCCAGAAAGAAAAGTACCGTAGTCGTCCTATCACTTTCCGAAAGGGACTATGAAAACGTTTACCCATACTAAAAAGCTGCGCTATTGCGTTCATGTGGCAAATTCTAGTATCGCCGCGATTATCTGCTCTGCTTCATGTAGACTAAGGTGGGGACCTATCGGTATACTGAGAATCGTATCTGCTATTTTCTCAGTGATTGGAAACTGGCCTTTGCTATAGCCCAACTGCTGGTAGGCTTGCGACAAATGAGGGGGGATTGGGTAATGGATTAATGTCCCCACCCCATTCTTTGTCAGGTGCTGTTGCAATAGATCTCTCTGCTCATTCCGAATGACAAACACGTGCCATGCAGGATCAATCCCTTCCGGTACGGAAGGAAGAAGGAAACCAGGGGTTTCGTTCAATGAGGATAGGTATAATCTGGCAATGGCCTGGCGTCGCTGATTCCACTCATCAAGATGTTTGAGCTTTACTCTCAAAAAAGCAGCCTGCAAGGGATCTAACCGCGAATTAAAACCTTGCACTTCATTATAATATTTAACATGCGACCCGTAATTTCTCAACACCCTTACCTGGTCGGCCAGGAGGGCATCGTCCGTTACTACAGCACCCGCATCGCCAAAGGCGCCCAGGTTTTTCCCCGGGTAAAAACTAAATCCGGCGGCATTTCCTAGAATCCCTGCCTTTTTTCCATAATAAGTCGCACCCTGGGATTGCGCGCAATCCTCAACAACCTTTAGCCCATATTTCTGCGCCAGGTCATTGATCGGTGCCATTTCGGCGGGTTGGCCATACAAATGTACCGGTAAGATTGCTTTTGTTCTTGAAGTTATTGCTGATTCAATGCGAACAGGGTCAATGTTGTAAGTCAGGTGGTCTGGCTCAACTGGAATGGGGGTAGCGCCGGAATACGTCACTGCCAGCCAGGTGGCGATGTAAGTGTTTGCGGGAACAATCACCTCATCGCCGGCGCCGATCCCATATCCTCGCAAGATCAAATGCAGCGCTTCAAGCCCATTGCCAACGCCCACACAATAGGCAGCGCCGCAGTACGCGGCGAATTCACGCTCAAAATCCTCCACTTCTTTCCCCAAAATATACATACCGGAGGAAAGAACGCGATGATATGTATGCCTCATCGAATTCTGACTGCAGTTCTCTGTACGTTGCTGAAACATCGAGAAATGGGATCATACATTCTCACCAGGTTGGATGATGCTCAGGTATTCATCGTAATTGCGGATGTAGTCGCCGGCGTCATACCCTTCAGACGCCAGCACCAGGAGTGTCGCATCAAGAGAATATAAATACTGCACTGCCCAAATGAGTGGTGGAACATGAAGCCCGATATGAGGATCGTTTAAAATAACCTCGTCCTGGTATTCCCCATTATCGATAACGACATTCACCGACCCTTTGACACAAACCAGAAACTGATGGGTAGCGCGATGCGCATGTTCCCCTCTCACTTCTTTGGTTGGGACTCCATAGATGACAAAATACCGTTTCGGAGCAAAGGGCAGCTCTTTATTGTACTCTCCAAAGGTCAGCTCACCGCGAATATCCGATACGCCGGGTAATTTATAGAGGTTGACCCCCGGAACCCCGGTCTGCGTGACGCCCGCGCTGCTGGCAACGTTCCTTTGCCTAATCGGCTTCTGCGAATATGAGCTAACATACCCTTTTATTCTGGCCGGGTTTCCCACCACAATCGCGTTTTGTGGGACATTTCTAGTCACTACCGCCCCAGCTCCCACCATGGCATTCTTTCCAACCTCGATCCCTGGAAGGATCGTAGCGTTAGCGCCGACCGAGGCCCCCTTGCGGATAATCGTCTTGGGATATTCGTCTAAATGATGCTTACTGCGGGGAAAGCGGTCATTTGTGAATGTTGCATTGGGGCCTACAAAAACATCATCTTCTAATCGAATTCCGTCCCAAAGCTGTACGCCACACTTGACTGTCACCCGATTTCCCACCACCACGTCATTTTCAATAAAAACGTCGTCACAAATATTACAGTCATCACCGATGTAAGCGCCAGGGAGAATATGAACAAAAGCCCAAACACGTGAATTTCTACCGATCCTTGCACCTGGTTCAATAATAGCGGCGGGATGAGCGAAATAATCGTTCATAATTCGACCTTTTGTATCAATGTCGAGGACCATTTAAATAGTGTTCGTATGGAACCTGACCACTTTCCACCTAATCCTGGAGTTCTTAACTTCGGAGAATCGAGGATAGAGAAGGAGATAATATCTGGAAGATTTATTTCAGCCGTAGTGGGGTTTTGACGAATAATTATCAAATGGATTGAAAAATGCTTTTCGTTGAAGAAATTCGGTGGAAATACAAGCCTTGATCGATATAAACCAGTTTCCAACGGACCTGTAATAAGTTCATCCTGGGTCAGACTAGCTTCAGGTGTACTAAAGGTGTTTAATATGTACCCTGTATCTGGATCAAGTAAGCGTACTTCTACTATAAGACGACAACCATTAATTCTGTTCCAGTATTCTGTTTCAAAAACGACTTCACAATCACTCGGAATACTAGTGGCCAATTTGTCATTTGACATGATTCGCACTGCATGTAATTTAACAACATTGTTACCTGGTGCAGTATTAATATTTTCCCATACTTGTTCTGCACATTCGGCTGTTTTTGTATAAAGATACTTTTCTACAATTTCAGGTGTTGGGCCGCTATTTACCAATTCTCCTTTTGCGAGAAGTATAGATCGCTGACAAAGATTTCTAATTGCACCCATATTATGGCTCACGAACAATACTGTTCGCCCTTCTTTTGCCACATCTCCCATCTTTCCCAGACACTTCTTCTGAAACTCAGCATCCCCCACTGCCAGTACTTCATCAACAACTAGGATCTCCGGCTCTAGATGAGCCGCTACAGCAAAAGCCAACCGCACATACATCCCGCTGGAATATCGCTTTACCGGCGTATCGATAAATTTTGCCACCTCAGCGAAAGCCACAATTTCATCAAACTTGCGGCGCACTTCCTCCTTGCTCATGCCCAGAATAGCGCCGTTCAGGTAAATGTTCTCACGACCGGTCAGTTCGGGATGAAAGCCAGTCCCCACTTCCAGCAGACTTGCGATGCGCCCCTTTACCTTCACCTGCCCGCTGGTGGGCGCCGTCACTCTGGATAGGATCTTGAGCAGCGTGCTCTTGCCTGCCCCATTGCGCCCGATGATGCCCAGTACCTCGCCCTGCTGCACGGTAAAACTCACATCCTTCAGCGCCCACAACGTTTCGCCGTCGCGATTGCCATGGTCCGACTGCCCGATCTTGAGCAGCGGATTGGGTTTACCGCGTTTTTTAGCCCACCAAACTTTAAGATCGTTTGAGAATGTGCCGGTACCAATTTGGCCTAACCGATAGGATTTTGAAAGGTTCTCAACGCTTATAACAGGAGCACTCATTCTTTACTGCCATTCGATATTTTGACGTATAATTTTCGCAGGAACACCAGCGGACAGGCATTTTTCTGGAATGTCGTGAGTGACCACTGCGCCAGCCGCAGGTCAGTTCCAGTCAATTTATACTACTCTGGACATACGACCTTCCTATGGGCTTTATGTCATATCTTTCAAAAAGGAATTGAGTGTAATCAATTCATGTTCGGTAACAATCTTTTCTTTAGCCAACGCACGATATATTCTAAACAGATTATCCTCAATGCTATCCGAATCTTTTACCTCAGCTTCAGAAATATCAACAACCCGGATAACATTATTGTACATTGGTATTTCGTCTTGAAAATCCCGAATATAACTATGCTTATTTCTTATCTGTTGAACATTAGGTGAACAGAAACCGAACATATAACCTTTATGACAACAAACAACTTGCGCAACATAACCTCTTAAGATGTCAGTAAACCTAAATGATACAGTTACTGGTAAATACAATAAAGGGGATAGATCGCGAGCAAAGTAGGTATTCTGTGAATTTATTGGACAATAACACCCTTTGCTAAGAA
>CAYTHO010000011.1:0-91254 GCA_964437595.1 uncultured Anaerolineaceae bacterium | reverse complement strand
GAGGAGGCGTTTTAGTGGAAACCAAAGGTCTGACCGCACTTCGTATCAGCCTGGCTTCACCAGAAACCGTCCGTAGCTGGTCGTATGGTGAAGTCCTTAAGCCGGAGACAATCAACTACCGGCGTCTGCGCCCTGAAAAAGACGGGCTGTTTTGCGAGGCAATCTTCGGGCCGACGCGTGATTATCAATGCTACTGCGGCAAGTACAAGAATCCGCGCTACAAAGGCATTGTTTGCGATAAATGCGGCGTTGAAGTGACCCGGTCATCCGTTCGCCGCGAACGGATGGGGCACATTGAGCTGGCTACCCCGGTAGCCCACATCTGGTATACCCGGCGCATCCCCTCATACCTGGGCTTGCTGCTGGATATATCACGCCGCAACCTCGACCGCGTGCTGTATTTTGCCCAGTATATCGTCACCTATGTGGATGAAGATGCCCGCGCGAAGGCGTTGAAGCGTTTGGAAGATGAGATCAGTGTTTCCGAGCGGGAACAAGCCAATCAAATCAACGATAAAATCAAGCAGGTCAAGCTGGAACGCGACCGCAAGCTTGCTGAGCTTCAGCAGCAGAAAGCCGACCTGCAGTCCCGCTCTGACGAACAAATTGCCAGTAACCTCGAACCGGTCATCAAAGAAGGCCAGCGCCTGGAAGCCACTCTCAATGAGCGCATGGGGCAGACCGCAACCAAAGACATCATGTTCGAGGCAGCCAACGTTATCATCGTTGAAAATGGCAAGCAGATCGCACAGTCTCACATCTCCAAGATCCAGAAAGCGGTAAAAGAGCGCCTGGATGAGATGGAGAACGAAACCCGCGAGCGGCTGCAGCGCGACATCGAGCAAATTTCGATGTCCCTTTCGCGTATTCGCGCCGAAGCCGAAGAGGCCATGGAAGCGCTGCGCAACCAGCTCGAAGATCAATCGTTTGTATCGCAGGGCCAGAACTCTCGCATCCGCGACGAGCTTCAGGAGCTGCGCCCCTTCACCTTCCTCAGCGAGAGCCGCTTCCGCGAGCTAAAGTCGCGCTGGGGCCAGGTTTTCCGCGCGGATATGGGCGCTGAGGCATTCTACGATATCCTGCGCCGTCTGGACCTGGAAAAACTCTCTGAGGAACTGTGGCACGAAGTGCGCACCTCAAAGAGCAAGCAGAAGCGCAAGAAGGCCACCACCCGCTTGAAGGTTGTGGAAGCCTTCCGCCGCTCGAGCAACCACCCCGAATGGATGATCCTGACCGTGCTGCCGGTGATCCCGCCTGACCTGCGCCCGATGGTGCAGTTGGACGGTGGCCGGTTTGCCACGTCTGACCTGAACGACCTGTACCGGCGCGTGATCAACCGCAACAACCGCCTCAAGCGGCTGCTGGAACTGGGCGCCCCGGATGTCATCGTCCGCAACGAAAAGCGCATGCTCCAGGAAGCAGTCGACTCGCTGATCGACAACTCGCAGCGCGGCAAGGCGCTTTCGCGCCGTGGTCGCCGCGAGCTGAAATCCCTGAGCGATATGCTGAAGGGCAAGAAAGGTCGTTTCCGCCGTAACCTGCTCGGCAAGCGCGTGGACTACTCGGGCCGCTCGGTAATTGTGGTTGGCCCTGCCCTGAAGCTGCACCAGTGCGGCCTGCCAAAGACCATGGCGCTGGAGCTGTACCGCCCGTTTGTGATTGCCAAGCTGGTAGCGCATAACTACGCCGCCAACGTGAAGGGCGCGCGCCGCTTCATCGAACGCAACCGCCCCGAGGTCTGGGAAGTTCTGGAAGAGGCCATTAAAGAGCGCCCCGTGCTGCTCAACCGCGCGCCAACCCTGCACCGCCTGGGCATCCAGGCCTTTGAGCCAGTGCTGATCGAAGGCAGCGCCATCCAGCTTCACCCGCTGGTGACCACCGCCTTCAACGCGGACTTCGACGGCGACCAGATGGCCGTTCACGTACCGCTGTCTGAAAAAGCTGTTTGGGAAGCCCGAAATCTGATGCTTTCCTCCAAGAACCTGCTCAAGCCTGCTGACGGCGAGCCGATCATCAGCCCCTCCAAAGACATGGTGTTAGGTGTATATTACCTGACCATGGATGGCCCGGCGAAGAAAGAAGAAAACGGCAAGGAAAGCCATTTTGCCGATATGGACGAGGTGGAACTGGCATACCAGTTGGGTCAGGTCAAAGTCCATGATTGGATCAAGGTATTTGTAACCACCTGGTATGATGAGAACGATCGCCGCATGGCACAGCCGCAGCACAAGCTGATTTTCACCACGGTCGGGCGCGTGCTGTTCAACCGCATTCTGCCCGGGGCTGTTCAGTTCCGCAACATTAAGCTGGACAAGGGCGGCGTGAAAGACTTGATCGCCGACGTGCTCGAAGTCAGTGGTCAGGAAGTTACCACCAATGTGGCCGACCTGGTCAAAGACATCGGCTTTGAATACGCCATGCGCTCAGGTTCGACGATTGCCGTCTCGGATATCACCATCCCCGAGGCCAAGACCGAGATCATCGGCAAGGCCCAGGCTGAGGTGGAAAATGTCGGGCGCGCCTTCCGCCGCGGCCTGCTCACCGAGCAGGAGCGCAATGAGCGCGTGATCGAAATCTGGCAGAATACCACGAAAGATGTAGCCGTGGCAGTACGCAAGGCCATGGACCCGAATGGAAACCTGTCAACCATGGCGAACTCCGGCGCGACGAAAGGCGGCTTCGGCCCCATTTCGCAGCTGGCTGGCATGCGCGGCCTGATGGCCGACCCTGCCGGGCGTATTATCCGCCTGCCCATCCAGTCGAACTTCCGCGAAGGCCTGAACACGCTGGAATACTTCATCTCCACCCACGGCGCGCGCAAAGGCCTGGCCGATACCGCGTTGCGCACGGCTGACGCCGGTTACCTGACCCGCCGCCTGGTAGATGTTGCGCAGGATATCATCATCAACGAAGAAGACTGCCACACCACCGATGGCGTTTGGATCCGCAAGGCGGACGACGTTGCTGGACAGACGCTGAAAGACCGCTTGTTTGGCCGCATGGTTGCCATGCGTGTTGTTGATCCGCACACCGGCGAGGTGCTGGCGGAACACGATGATATGCTCGATCACAGCCTGGTGCGTAAGATCGTCGAGGCGGGCGTGGATGAAGTCAAGGTCCGCTCCCCATTAACCTGCGAGCTGGTGCACGGCATCTGCGCGAAATGCTATGGCATGGACCTGGGCCGCGGCAGCATGGTCGCGCTCGGTTCGGCAGTGGGGATCGTAGCTGCCCAATCCATTGGCGAGCCTGGCACCCAGCTCACCCTGCGCACTTTCCATACCGGCGGCGTGGCTGCTGGAGGCGACATCACAACCGGTCTGCCTCGTGTAGAAGAGCTTTTTGAGGCGCGCCGCATGCCCAAGGGCGAGGCGATCATCAGCCAGATTGGCGGCGTCGCGAAGGTTATCCAGTCCGACCGTTACAGTGACCAGCGCGTGGTACGGGTTGAGCACAGCGAAATGATCAGCGATGAATATAATGTGCCTGAGGAATGGACGGTTGCCGTCAAGGATGAGGGCACTATTTCCTTGAGCGAGCCAGTGGCTACCCTGGGCGAGGCCACCATTGCCGCCCAGCACGCCGGACGGGTGCGCATTGAGGGCCGTAAGGTGATCGTTTCGTACGAGCAGCGCGATACCGAGGAATACGAGATCCCCAGCACGTCTCGCTTGCTGATCAAAGACGGCGAGCATATCGAAGCCGGCACGCCGCTGACCGAAGGTTCGCTGAACCCGCACACGGTACTTAAGATCAAGGGCCGCGATGCGTGTGAGATGTACCTGCTCACCGAGATCCAGAAAGTGTACCGCGCGCAGGGCCAGAACATCAACGACAAGCATTTCGAAGTCATCGTTCGCAAGATGCTGGGCAAAGTCCAGGTGCTGCGCCCCGGCGACACTGCCTACCTGCCCTCCGATTTCGTCGATCGCCTGGAGATTCGCCGGGTGAACGAGCAGTTGGTTTCGGAAGGCAAGCAGCCCGCCCGCTACGCGGAGATCCTGCTGGGCGTCACCAAGGCCTCGCTGAACACCGACTCGTTCCTGTCGGCTTCCTCCTTCCAGCACACCATCAAGGTGCTGGCGGGTGCGGCCATCGCTGGAACGGAAGACAACCTGTATGGTCTGAAGGAAAACGTCATCATCGGCAAGCTGATCCCGGCTGGCACCGGCTTTATCCATGGCCGCTTCACCGCGGAAGAGGAAGAAGCGCAGGCCCGGCGGGTGACGACCAACCCGGACTTACCCCCTCCAGGCATCAGCAACAGCGAAGCTGAGTAAAAGAATCAGGCATAAAAAAATCCCACCAGGCCGGTGGGATTTTTTTATGCCTGGATCGAATAGGATGTGTAATGGTAAGCGATTTTCCCTTCCAGCAGGCCAAAGGTATCGCTACCGTTGGTGACGCTGCCGCGCTGCGAATTGGCCCGCCAGGTGAAGTGCCTGGAGCTGCCGTCTCCAGAAGAACCGGTCAGGTGAAAGGCTGCCTCGGGGAGTTGCTCAGACAGCAGGGATGCATACCAGGCCCGCAGCGCCGGCTGGCCCTGGATCGTTCGCGCGGCGGTGACCTGCACGGCATCAGGCCGGTACAGCTCGGCAACGTTGTCTGGGTTGTGGCTGTTTAGCGCTTCAACATACTGCTGCGGCAGGTCCTTTGGCGGTTCCGGGAAAGGCTCGCCGTAGCGATGCTGGGCGATCAGCTCCCACAGGTTGTTTAAATCGCGGCGGCATTCATCCCAGCTAAAGAAGTTTACCGCGGGGAGGTTGGCAAGCTGGGTGGCTTTCATGAATTCAAGAATATCATCATTGGTGGGCCGCCAGCCGTTCCATTTATAAGCCGGGCCGGTAGGGATAACGGGCCGGTATGGGTTGAGTGCCTGGAACTCGCGCATGCAGCGGTCGATCTGCGCCGCCGGATTATGCGCCTGCTCCCAGTACACCTGGGGCATGTTGTAATCACAATGTTCGAGAAATTCAGCCCAGGGAACCTGCGGGTGATACCTGGGAAAGCGGTACGAGCTTAGCGCCATGGGCAGGTCGGGCAGCGAGCTGCGCAGTTCGTGCATAAAACGCCGGGCCGATGCCGCGCGACCGGGTTGTTTGTACTCATTTTCCGCATCGATCACATACCCATCCAGGTTAAGCTCCTGAACGCGGCGGATGGCAATACGCGCTTCGCCTAAGGGGTCCTCGCCATAAACGTAATGCCAGCCCCACACTTGAATACCACGCGCCCGCAGCGCGCTGGCAACTGGTGGGACGAGATCGGCTTTTGTTTTTTTGTCGATGTTGTGCGGGTAACTGCGGTCGGCAATTTTGATTAACACATGGGTCAACCCGGCAGCCTGCGCGGCGGAAGCAATGGCTTCAGCGTCCCCGCCTTCGCAGTTATAGATGTTCCAGATAAAAAAGCCTTTTCCCGTCAATGGCATAGCAGGTTCGATTCCTTATGGTTGAAGATTTCCTTCCAGACCCAATTCCGGCGCGATGGAGCGCATGGCAAGGATCACGTTGTCGGTGTGTTCCCATAGCTCAAGCCCGAATTCCTGGGCAGCCTGGCTGATTTCGTCTCGGTTGGCTCCGGCGGCAAATGCCTTATCTTTCCACTTTTTCTTTACCGAAGAAGCCGATAGGTCATAGAGCGAGCGCGAAGGGCGCACCAGCGCCACGGCAGTGACCAGGCCGGTAATTTCGTCACAGGCGTACAGTGCTTTCTGCATGGTCGTCTCGCGCGGAATGCCGGTATGGTCCGCATGGCTGAGAACGGCGCGCACGATTTCTTCCGGCACGCCGCGCTCGCGTAAAATGGGCGCGCCCGCCTGGGGATGCTCTTCCAGGGTGGGGTGGATTTCCCAGTCGAAATCATGCAGCAGGCCGGTTAATCCCCACAATGCTTCATCCTCGCCGTATTTGCGGGCATAAAAGCGCATGGCAGCTTCCACCGCCAGCATATGATTGATCAGGTTTGGGCTTTTCACATACTCTTTTACAATCGATAAAGCCTCGGCGCTGTCCATGGAACCTCCTTCGCACATGAGCAATGGTTGCAAATTCCCTGCCAGCTATTTCGGGAGGCTGGCAGGGTTGGGAGCGCTTTTGAATTACTTGCCCGTGAAGATGGGCTCGGGTTTGCCTAAGACGGGCAGCGGGCGAGATACCCACACTTCCCACAAGGCGACCGGTGTTGCGAGCAGCTCGCGGATATTCCAATAGAAGCGGTACCTGCGCAGATAGTACAGGTTCGATGCCGGCACGCCAACCGATTCCAACCCCAGGTTATTGCAGGTTACCAGAGCGCGGGGCATGTGGAATCCCTGGGTGATGAGAACGGCCTCGTGGACGCCAAAAATATGACGGGCGCGGTAACAGGTATCGTACGTGCGTCGACCGGCATAATCGAGGACGATATCCTCGTCTGGCACACCCAGGCTGATGGCATAGTCGCGCATTGCCCCTGGCTCGTTATAATTCACAAAGCGGTTGTCGCCGCTCATCAAAAGCTTATCGACCTTCCCATCGGTGTATAACTGGGCGGCGGTTTCCACCCGGTCCCGCAGAACCGGCGAGGGGGTGCCGTTGCGCTGGAGGCCTGCGCCGAACACGATTGCAATAGGTTTGTGCGAAACCGTATCGCCGGTGAACAGGCGGGGGCGGGCATAGAACTCTGCGATCAGGCGAGGGATACCCAGGAGAAGCAGGGCCGCCAGACCAGCAAGCAGCAGGGTGCGTAAGAGGAATCGGGCTGTTTTTCGAAACATGCCTGGAATTTTACTTCGAAACCTGGTTCTATGGGGAATCTGCGCGCAAGCGCTATTTGCCCAAAAAATTTTCCAGCTCCAGGTTCAGCGCTTCAGCCGCATCGCGCAGCGGGTCGTAAATGGTATCGTCAACCGGTTTGATATCTTCAATCTGATAGCCGTTGGCAGATAGGCTGAGCAGCGCTTTCCCGTCATCCGCTCTGGCAAGGTCGAGGAAGGCAGTGGTCAGCGTATGGCGATCACCCTCAGAGAGGCCTGCCAGGAACGAAAGGCTCACATTGGGAATGACCGCCTCAGAGCGCCAGATGACGATCACGCGGTTCATCACGTCCGTCAGATCGCCCTGGATGGCTGAAGCGGTGCGCGGGTCGCCGGAAATGGCAAACGTGGCGCCAAAATCGCAGACGCCCTGGATATACAAGGCGCGGATGATGGCGGTATGGCTCTGCGCCAGGACAGCCGGCTGGGTGTTGATATTATTTTGTTGAAGCATGCCAGCCGGTAAGATATATCCAGAGGCAGACTCCTCATCGAAATAGCAAGGGCGCAGGTCGGCGAATTGTTCCAGGGCAGTCGCGGCATCAGCTGAGCTTAATCCGCTGATGGGGTCAAAATAGGGCGTGAACTCGTTGTTGACGTTGGCAAGGAACTGCGTTCCGTACAGGTACACCCCGAAATGGTTGGTCAGCAGTGCAACATCGGCCAGCCCTTCGCTGCTGGCGTATAAGTAGGTGAGGGGAGGCAGCCAGGTTATATGAACTTCCTTTTTTTCCATGGCTTCCAGGAGTTGCGCATAGCTAGGATATACGCGCCCAACTACGCTCACTTTTGCCAGGTTCGAAATCCGGCTGGCCAACTCGGCGGCAGCAGCGGCAATTTGCGGGTCTTCTGTTTCAGAAACCAGGCCAATCACAAAAGGATTGGAACCTGTGCCAAAAGGCAGGGGGGTGGGGGTAAAGGTAGGCGGGAAGGTGGCCGTCACCGTGAGGGTTGGCGAGACAGGTGTAGATCGTGGGGAATTTGCCCCGCACGAGCTAACCAGCGTCATGATTAAAATACTCATGAGTGCCAGTGAAATCGTGGCAAACGCCGCCCTCGGAAAACGACTAAGTGTGGAGAACCTCACCCAATGCACCTGCTGAATAAACGAAGTTAACCCAGAACGATTATAATCAATAACGATGCTTTGGTCGAATGGTTGCTTGGGGAGATCGACCAGGTCAGAGAGCAGTTCTGGCTCAACACACAGGGTTCATTAGGAAAGGAAGGAGCGAGAGATGAAAATGAACAATGTTACCAAAGGCGTTTTGATTTTTCTCGCCGCGATTCTGGTTCTGGGCCTGTTTATGGTCGGCCTGGTGGTGGGGATTACCGAGCTGGTGCGGCGCACGGCTGAAGAAGCGCTTTCACCCGTCACGGAAACGAACCACACGCTGGCTACTCGCGTTGCCCAATTCATGAACCCAACGCCAACGGTGCTCCCCGACCCGGTAACCATCATTCATGATGTGCGCTCGCTGGCCCGGCTGGAAACCATCCAATACACCATGGAAAAGGTGATCACCGCGGAAACAGGGCAGAGCGAGCTGGCGTTTCTTTTTGGCGATAAACTGATTTTTGTCGGGCACGGCAAGGTAATTGCCGGGATCGATATGGCGCGCATGCGCCCGGAGGATATGTGGGTGGAGGGGAATATTCTATACGTACGGCTGCCCCCCGCCGAGGTTTTTGTGGTGGCCCTGGATAATGAAAAATCCTACGTTTACAACCGCGATACCGGGCTGCTGACGAAAGGAGATATCAACCTGGAGACGGCAGCGCGAGGCGCGGCTGAAAAAGAAATCCTCAAAGGCGCTATGGAAGATGGCGTGCTGGTGCAGGCAGAGCAGAACGCCGAAGGTTATCTGTCGCGCATGTTCCGCGGGTTGGGATACCCGGAAGTCATTTTTGTGAAAGACAACAAAACCCTGCCCACGGTGACGCCTGCCGCGCAGCCATAGCCGGGCAGTTTCTGAGGGGCTTCGTGTTCATGCCCGGTTTGTCCAGGAGGGGTGGGCGTATTTTTGCTCCACCAGCTCGCCTGCCCGGCGCAGCTCGCTGGCGCTGAGCGGCGCTTCCTGAAATTCGAGCTTCAGCGTTTCTCGAAATGCAGCGGCAAACGCAGCGGCGCTGGCTTCCCAGGTGAGCGGTTGGCCTAGTATTTCTACGTTCGTGGCGTGTTCCAGAAGGCGTGCGGCTGCGCGCGCGCGCGCCGTTTCATCCGGATACACCAGCGCCTGGGTGATGCGCGTCAGATCGCCGCACAGTGGGAGCGACCCGTGCTGCAGAACCCCCTGCTTGCGGCGGGCCTGCGCGCTTCCGATGAGCTTTTTGCCTGTCACGGTAATCTCATAGTTTGAGGGGACCTCAAAGCACACCGGCTCCCCTACCCGAGCCCCGGTGGGGAGCGCATATTCTTTATCGGCCTGGGCCGGCAACCCCAGGCGCTGCAGCGCCTGTACCAGCGCCTGCGAAAGCCGCCGGTAGCTTTCCAGCACACTGCCCGCCACCCGCGGCTCGTCGCCCGGAGCGATCACAGAATAGGTCAGCTCATCGGTGTGTAAGATAGCCCGACCACCGGTTGGGCGGCGTACGAGCTGCCAACCATGGCGGGCCAGTGCGGATAAATCTACGTCACTCACCGGTTGGGCGAACCCTAAAGACAGGCAGGGTGGTTCCCAGGCGTACAGGCGCAGCGTGGGCAGTGCATCGCCGCTCCCAACCGCTTCTAAGATCGCTTCATCAACTGCCATGTTCCACGCGCCTTCCGCGGGTTCCGTTCGAATTAATCGCCATAAGGCAGGCTGCATGTCCACACTCCGGCTGGAATCGTAGAAAAGTTTGGTGATTGTAAATTTACGTCTGGCATAACATTGTTATAATGAAACACGGGGGATAGTTGAGTGAAATTCCAACTGCCCGAGTTCTATAGGTATTGCCCATGGCGCCGTGAGGGCCTGGCATATTTTACACTATTGTCATGCAATGTTTGGTCGTCCAAGTCGTTGTTTTTATTAGAACGTCTCTCCATTCTTAATGGCGGTAGGTTACCCTTGTCTCGGGGCAGCAAAGATAAACCGTCAGAACGACCGCGATCTTACGAAGACAAACGATCATTCAGTGATAAAATACATGTCCGATTTTAAGGATAAGGAACATGTTCGAGCGAACCATAACAGATAAAATTCAAGCAGTAGAGGCTCGACCAACGGTTGAAATTCATTTGCCCGATGGTCGCGTTTATTCAGGGCCACGGGGTACCGCGGTAGAAATGTTTTTACAGGCAACCCCCGAATGGCTCAACCCGCCGATTGTAGGGGCGATCATCAATGGCGAACTGCGCGAGCTGACTTACCCCATCACCATGGAGTCCCGCATCCAGCCGGTCACCATGTCGGATGCGGACGGTGCGCGTATCTACCGGCGTTCGATTATATTCCTGCTGGAAACAGCATTCGAAGACCTGTTCCCAGAAGCGGAACTGAACGTTGACCATTCCGTTTCCTCGGGCGGTTTTTACTGCGAAGTGGTTGGGCGGCCTTCGTTACGTAAGGCTGAACTAGATGCGCTGGAAAAGCACATGCGCGAGTTGGTGGATCAGGATTTGCCCCTCTGCCGCGTTCAGGTGCCGTTAGAGGAAGCGATCGAATACTTCCAGCAAAAGAAACAGTTTGATAAGGTGCGCCTTTTGAAGCACCGCACCAAGGAACACCTGGTGCTGTATTCGATCGATGGGCACAAGGATTACCACCATGGGTACATGGTGCCTTCAACCGGCTACCTGCAGTGGTTTGGCCTGCGCCGTGAAGCGCAGGGAGGCTTTGTGCTGCGCTTCCCGCGGCGGCATTCTCCGAAAGAACTGCTGCCAATGCCAGATTATCCCAAACTGCTAAACACCTTCCGGCAGTATGGTAACTGGCTCTCTCACCTGGGGATTGAAAACGCTGGTGCGCTCAACGACGCGATTGTCAGCGGGCGGGTGCGTGAAATAATCCTGGTATCTGAAGCGCTGCACGAGCGGTTGATCAGCGAAATTGCCGAAAAATTTGTCAGCGATGCGAAAAAAGCCCGCATCATCCTGATCGCCGGACCGTCCTCTTCTGGAAAAACCACCTTCTCCAAGCGGCTCTCGGTCCAGCTCCTGGCCCAGGGCGTCACCCCCTATGCCCTGGAAATGGATAATTATTTCGTCGACCGCGACCAGACGCCGAAGGATGAAAACGGCAACTTCGATTTTGAGTCTCTTGGCGCATTGAACCGCGAGCGCATGCAGTCGGACTTGCAGCGCCTGATCGCCGGGGAAGAAGTGCAGCTTCCGCATTTTGATTTCAAGCTGGGGAAAAGCCTGCCCGGGAATGTGGTCCGCCTTGAAAAAGACCAGATCATTATCCTGGAAGGCATACACGGCCTTAACCCGAACTTGCTGCCGGACCTATCAACCGACCAGACCTTCCGCATATATGTCTCCTGCCTGACACAGCTCAACCTGGACCGCTACAACCGCATCTCAACCACCGACACGCGCCTGATCCGCCGTATCGTACGCGACGCGCGCGAGCGGGGCTACCCGGCGCAGGTAACCATCCGGCGCTGGGAATCGGTGCGGCGCGGTGAGAAGCGCCATATCTTCCCATATCAGGAAAATGCGGATGTGATGTTTAACTCCGCATTGGTCTACGAGGTAGCGGCGCTGAAGCCCCTGGCGGAGCCGCTCCTGCGCCAGGTGCCCTTTGGGACCCCAGAGTTTATCGAGGCCAAGCGCCTGCTGACCTTCCTGGAGTGGTTCCTGCCCTTGAATGTTGACCTGATACCAGATAACTCGATTGAACGGGAATTCATCGGCGGCTCGATCTTGCGTGAGTTCCAACTGTGGGATCGGAAAGTCAAAGTCATGGATTAGGATCAATAAACCGGGCCAGGCCCGGTTTATTGATCCTCTCTATATTGCGGGTCAGGCCAATTGTTGCCTCAGCCCGTCCACATCCGTTACCGGCAGTTTGCACACAAAGCCCTGGCAAACATAGGCTGTGGGCAAATCGTAGATCATGCCGCGATCTCGCAGCAGCGCAGGCGCAGAGGAAGCTGTTCCTGGGGCCGCAGATGGGCCTGCCGCAGCGACCACCGTTCTTGGGCGGTATGCGCGCCAGATTTCTGCCAGCAGCGCCTGGGTATCTGGGGCAGCCAGCGGGCCAGCCACGGCAATCTGACGCACCGGGCCAACGGCAAAGTCGAGCCCCTGCAGCCAGCAGGCAAACGCCGTGGGGTGCTGAGCGGCAGTGTCTTGCAGTGTGGAGAGCATTCCCTCTGCCAGAGCGCGTAAGTCTTCCCGATCATCATAAGCCGCCAGGGGGAGCAGGGCGCTGGTTGCCAGGGCGCTTCCGGAAGGGGTCGCGTTATCCTGGGTTTCACTGGGGCGGGTGATTAATTCGCCGTGGTCGCTGCGGGTGTCGAAAAACCCACCCTGCGGACTGCGGAAATGGGCCAGCATATCCTCCACAAGCCGCACCGCGGCCTGGTACCAGCGCGGATTGGGGTCGCTCTGGTACAGGTGCAGCAGGGCCAGCGCCAGCCCGGCGTAATCCTCCAAAAAGGCGTTGTGGCGCGCCTGCCCCTCGCGCCAGGCGCGCAGCAGGCGGTCTGCGGGGTACAGCTCGCGCAGCAAGAAATCGGCATTGCGGCGGGCAATTTCAAGGTAATCGGCCCGTTGGAGGTAGCGCCCCGCTTCGGCAAACGCGCGCAGCGCCAGGGCATTCCAGGAGGCCAGCACTTTGTCATCGGTTAGGGGGCGGGCGCGCTGCTCGCGTGTGGCATACAACTGCTTGTGGATGCTTTCGAGGCGGCGGATCAGGTTTTCTTCGCTGATGCCAGACTGCCCGGACAGTTCGGACAGGCTGCCTTTGCGCTGAAGGATGTTATAACCCTCGAAATTCCCCGGCCTGGTAACAGTGTAAACCTGGTGAAACAGCGCGCGGTCTTCAGAATCAGGCAGCGCCGCTTCGATTTCGGCAGGTTGCCAGACGTAATACCTGCCCTCGTGCCCGTCGGAATCGGCATCCAGGCTGCTGTAAAAACCGCCTTGCGGGTGGGTCATTTCGCGCTGGATAAAATCCAGTGTCTCCGTGCATATCTGGCGAAAGGCGCGGTTGCCTGTGAGCAGGTAAGCGTGGAGGTAAGCCAGGGCTAGCTGCCCGTTATCGTACAGCATCTTTTCGAAATGCGGCACCAGCCAGCGGTCATCGGTGCTGTAGCGGTGGAAGCCGCCCCCCACCACATCGTACATTCCCCCATGGCTCATCTGCTCCAGCGCGTGGGTCGCAGCTTCGAGCGCCTTCTGGTCGCCGCGGGTGGCCTGCAGCAGCAGAAATTCAATAGCCATCGGCTGCGGGAAGCGCGGCGCGCCCCCCCAGCCGCCCATGTTCCAATCATAGCTCTTGAGCAAAGCCTGGGCGGCCTGCCGCAGCGCTTCAAGCCGCAGCGCGCCTGTTGACCCGCCCCAGGTGGTGGTCTGGCGCAGGTGCTGGACCAGTTCAGCGCTTACCCGGTGGATCTCTTCACGGTCTTTTTCCCAGGACCTGGCAACGGCAGTCAATACTTCAAGAAAAGAGGGCATGCCGAAGCGCCGCGCTGGAGGAAAGTATGTGCCTCCATAAAAAGGCTCGCCCTTGGGGGTGAGGAAAAGGCTCATCGGCCAGCCGCCCTGCCCGGTCATCATTACCACGGCATTCATGTAGATGCTGTCGAGGTCTGGGCGTTCTTCGCGGTCGACTTTAATCGGTACGAAGTAATCGTTCAGGATGAGCGCGGTCTCTGGGTCTTCAAAAGACTCATGTTCCATCACGTGGCACCAGTGGCAGGCGGCATACCCGATACTGAGGAAGATGGGCTTGTTTTCAGCAAGCGCCTTCTGCAGGGCCTCTGGTCCCCAGGGGTACCAGTCTACCGGGTTATGAGCGTGCTGGAGCAGGTATGGGGAAGTCTCATGGATCAATCGGTTGGGCATAGGCTGGCAGTATCCACCCTTATAGAGATTTTAAAAAGACCAACTTTGTCAAAAATGATTATACCACTGCCGAATGATGGGCCTTTTGCGATCCAAAATCGAAGGTATGGGGTTATTTCACATATAAAGAACGATTGTGTGGAGTACCTATAACGGTTTCTAGCAGACCCGTTTTCGCAAGCCCCGGTAATTTCATGCGCTTGTTTTGCTTGTCTTTTATCTCATCTGGTGTATACTCGCACGCAACAGGTTCCCCTCTTATCTGATCTTCGAATTTGCCCGACCACGAGGTACTTATGTTTACTATTCAGAAGATTGACACCAGCTCGAAGTCACAGGTCAATGAGTTTGTTCAATTCCATTACAAGCTGTACGCCGGGACGCCGCAGTGGGTGCCGCCGTTTATCAGCGATATCAAGGCAATGATCAACCCGAATAAACATCCGTTTTACGAGCATTCGGAAGCGGAGTTTTTCGTAGCCAGGAACAGCAAAGGTGAGATCGTTGGAAGGATCGGCCTGCTAGAAAACAAACCGTATAACCGCTACCATGATGTCCGCAGCGCGAACTTTTATCTGTTTGACGTAATCGAAGATCTGGATGCAGCCAGCAGCCTGTTCAGCACCGCCTTTGAATGGTGCAAGAAACGCAACCTGGATAAACTGGTAGGGCCTAAGGGTTTCAGCCTTTTCGATGGATACGGGATCCAGATAGAGGGAACAGACAACCGCCAGATGATGACGATGATGAACTATAACTTCCCGTATTATGGGACGTTCATGGAGCAGTTAGGTTTTGAGAAAGAAGTGGATTTTGTCTCATGCTACCTGCCTGTCGATCATTTTCAGGTGCCCGAAAAGATTCATGAAGTTGCGCGGCGGGTGAAAGAGAAAGGGAAGTTCAAGGTTTTGAACTTTAAGAATAAAGCGGACGTGATCCGCCATGCCCAGCAAATTGGCGAGGCCTACAATAAGGCTTTTGTGAAAAACTGGGAATACTGGCCGATGACCCAGCGCGAAATCGACTTTGTCAAAGATACCATTCTCGTCGTCGCCGTACCGAAACTGGTAAAAATCATCACCTATAACGATGAAATTGTCGGTTTCCTGGTGGGTTTCCCGGATATCTCCAAGGCTCTGCAGCGCCATGGAGGAAAACTCAATCCCATCAGCATGGTGGATATTTTACTCGAGCTGAAGCGCACAAATTGGATCTCGCTAAACGGGGCCGGGGTGCTGCCGCAGTACCATGGTTTTGGTGGAAATGCTTTGTTGTACAGTGAAATGGAGCAGACGATCAACAGCGCGCATTACGTGCACGCCGAGTTGACCCAGGTGGCAGAAACCGCGGTTCAGATGCGCAAAGATTTAATCACCGCTGGCGGCAAGGCGTACAAGAACCACCGGGTATTCCGCAAGCAGGTTTAACCGGCATCTCTTGTCCAAGACACGGTTGGCTTTTCCGGCGAGACCCTAACCGTGTTTTATTTTGTTTCCGCGGCCTGCGCGTGATCAATAGTGCGGCGCAGCAGCCTGCTGCTCAGCGGATGAAGAAGCTGTTCGAACCCAACCGCGGCCCACAGGCAGGCGTAGGGAACAACTGGCAAGTAATAGCGCTGCCAGGGCAGGGGAACCAGCACCAGCAGTCCCAAGGTTTGCAGGGCCGTCGCGGCGAGCAGCAGTACCATCCCACGCCGGGCAGAGAATCTGCCGCGGATCGCGCGCAGGCTTGCCCAGGCAAAACCGAACAGGCCAACTGTCATTATGATCGCGCCAGCAGGTAGGGAGCGAAACAAGCTGTGGGCCGGGCTGCTCATGTACGCCTCTTCGGCTGCCCGTGTTTCCGCCAGGTAGTTGCCGGTTTCAGCAAAGATAGGTGGGGTAAGGTAAACGCTGCCAACCAGACCGATGATCTTGCGGCCTGGGGTATTGAGGGCCTGTTCTGGTCGATCAGATAATTGGGCATTGGCTAAGGCCTGGCGGGCGCGGAATGCCGCCTGGGCCGCGGGGATAGGCTGGCTCCAAAGGAACGGGTTCAGGAGGAAGACAATGGCAGAAAACACCACACCAAAGAGCGCCACCTGCCCGAAGAGGTGCAGGTATTGTTGTTTTCCCGTTTTGGTACTGCGTATATCCATAAGCCAGAGTGCAGCCAGCAGCCCAACCGGGGCCAGCATCGCCAGGGTCTGCTTGGCGCAGAACGCCAGCGCAATCGGGATGGCTGACAGCCAGGGGCGCTTCTCAGCTTTTACCAGCATCCACATGGAAAGCGTGAGAGTGAAAAGCAGCGCGCCCTCGGCCATGGCGCGGCGGGTATGCAGCAGCACCAGGGCATTGGTTGCCAGCAGCAGCGCCGCGACCCAGGCAGTAAAATCATTGGTCACCCGCCGGGTGGCAAAGAACAGGAAGGCCACGCTGAAGGGGTAAAGCAGCGCAACGGCCATTCGCCCGGCGAGGAGCAGTTCGGCGGATGGCAGCGCGCCGGCCTGTTCGTTTTGCAGCCAGGTCTTTCCCCAGTCCCAGTCCACCGGCAGGGCAGGCAGGCCGGCAAACCAGCGACCGATCGCCAGAACCATATGGGTTAATGGTGCATCTAATTCTCGATAGCGCTGGCGAATATCGTTCTTATTATCAACGCGCCAAAAGAGCTCTCCAGGATTGGTAAAGAGGATATCCGTATCAGCGGAAGTAAACAGCTGCGTGCTTTCATCAGGGTGAAATGGGACGGCAGGTACCCCGACCAGATAACCCAGGCCGATAACTGCCAATACGAGTAGGAAAAGTAGGGGAGAGAGGATATTTCTATGCATCGCGGTTTTGTCATATAGGGCTGTATTTATTAAGGATACTCTTTTCGGCTTTGTTTGAACAGTTTGATATGCTTTCCAATAAGGGGAAAAGGCTGGCCTTTCATTTTTGTGGATCGAATTACGTTATTTTCGATTGTAATGCTATCCCCTCCAATATAAAATAGACGATGAAATCAGATGATTAATACTCTATAATGATGAAATTCTTTCGTTCCACAACAGTTCATGTTGCAGCGGTAATTCTTCTGGCAGCCATCTGGAAGATCATTTTCTTCTTCTGGGATGTGGTTCCATTTAATTCCGACGAAGCCATTGTTGCGCTGATGGCCCGTCATATCCTTCAGGGCGAGCGTCCGATTTTTTTCTATGGACAGGCGTATATGGGCAGCCTGGATGCCTTCCTGGTGGCGGGAGGGTTCTTAATCTTTGGCCAAAAGGTTTGGGTTATTCGCCTTGTGCAATCCCTGCTGTACCTGGGCATCGTATTAACCACCTATTTCATTGGAAAAGAAGCGTTTCGTTCGCACCGGGTTGGGGTAATTGCGGCGCTGCTGCTGGCGATTCCGACGGTAAATGTCACCCTATATACCACGGCTTCCCTCGGAGGTTACGGGGAGGCGCTGCTGCTGGGTAACCTGGCCGTGCTAGGGGCGTTGATTTTGATTCAACGGCACGCGCAGGCTGAGAACGCTCGCCTGCCCTGGCTAGGGTTTGGCCTGTGGGGGGCGCTGGTTGGCTGCGGTTTGTGGGCTAACGGCCTATCGCTGGTGTACAGCGCCCCGGCGGGGCTGTACCTGCTGTGGGGATTGTGGAAATACAGGCGCGGCTGGCTGGCCGGTTTTGTGCCGGCTGTTCTGGCCGGTTTTTTCATTGGCTCGCTGCCCTGGTGGCTTTTCGCTGCGACGAACGGGGCCGGCAGCCTGGTTCACGAGCTGCTTGGATCGGCGGTGGATGTGGAGCAGGCGCCCTGGTTGGTTCGCACCGCCACCCATCTGGTGAATTTTCTGCTGCTGGGGCTGCCGGCTATTTTTGGTTTTCGCCCGCCCTGGGCCGTGCGCTGGCTGGGGCTGCCCTTGCTGCCCTTTGTTCTAATCTTTTGGATGGCCGTGCTGTGGTTCTTTTACCGCGGGCTGTCGAAAAATGGCCCGCAGCGCGGCGGGTACGCGCTGCTGGGTGGGGTGGTTGGCACGCTGCTGGCAGGTTTCTTGTTTACGGCCTTTGGCGTGGATCCATCCGGGCGGTATTTCGTGCCGTTGGCGGTTCCGCTGGCACTGGTGGCGGCGCAGATGATTTTGCAGGTTACCAGGCGCGGCTGGCAAACTGCGGCGCTGCTGGCTCTGGTGGTCGTTTACCAGTTTTGGGGCACGCTGCAGTGCGGCTTGCGGTACCCACCCGGCCTGACCACTCAGTTTTACGAGCCGTCGGTAATCGACCACCGTGCGGATGTGGAGTTGATGGCTTTTCTACGCCAGGAAGGGGAAACGCGCGGTTACAGCAATTACTGGGTGTCTTACCCCATTGCCTTTCTTTCTGATGAAGATATCATCTTTATTCCGCGCCTGCCTTATCACCAGGATTTCCGCTATACCCCCCGCGACGACCGGTATCTGCCATATAACGAAGTGGTCAGAAACAGCCTGCGGGCTGCCTATATCACCACCCGCAACCCGGAGCTGGATGGTTACCTGAGGGATCATTTTTCCGGGCTGGGAATCACCTGGAAAGAGAAATTGATCGGCGATTATCAGGTATATTACCACCTGTCCCGCCACGTTCAACCGGAAGAAATTGGGTTAGGGGAGCTGCGCGAATGAAACGAGCGGATCAGGTGCTGCGCTTCTTCCTGCCCGGCCTGGGCGATATTCTGTGGATCGCCACCTTTGCCGCCGTGATTGGCATGGGACCGCGTATGCTAAACGTGGACGGCGACCTGGGGCGACACATGACCATTGGACGATATATTCTGGACAATGGTCGGGTGCCCACCACAGACCTGTTCTCTCATACCATGCTGGGCCAGCCTCTGACGCCCCACGAATGGCTGGCGCAGGTTCTCTTTGCCCTGGCAGACCGCTTGATGGGGCTGGATGGGGTGGTGGTGCTGTGCGGGGTTGTCATCGCGACCAGCTTCTGGCTGGTGTACCGGCTGGCGCGCGCAAAAAGCCAGGCCCTGCTGGTTTCAGTCTTTGTCACTGTGCTGGCGATGGCGGCGGCTTCGCTGCACTGGCTGACGCGCCCGCATATCTTTACCTTTCTGCTGCTTGCCGCCTGGGTGTCGGTGCTGGAAAGTATGCGCCGCGGCCAGGTTAAGCGTTGGTGGCAGCTTCCAGTGCTGATGCTGTTATGGGCGAACCTGCACGGCGCGTTCATCGCCGGTTTTGTCACCTGGGGGTTATTCGGGCTGGGGCTGGCCTGGGATGCCTTTTGGCGGCGCTTCCCGGTAGGGGAGGGGCTGCACGGCAAGTTCTGGCGCAGTTATCTGCTGGGTGGGGGTGCCTCGCTGCTCATCACCCTGGTAAACCCGGTTGGGTTGGGGCTGTGGGGTACCAGTACCGGGTACATCGGGAATCGCTACCTGGTGGGGCATACCGCGGAATATCTTCCGCCGAATTTTCACGAGGTTTCTACCTGGCCTTTCCTCATTTTTATTGGTCTGGTGGTGGCGGCCTTTGGGCTGCAGCAGGGGAGGAAGTCCGAGCTGGCCAATCTCCCTGCGGCTTACGTGCTTCCGGCGGCTGCCTGGCTGGTGATGGGGCTTTACAGCGTGCGCAATGTGCCGCTGTTTGCGATTGTCGCTGCACCGCTCCTGGCAGTGGCGCTGGGCGAATGGCTGGCTGCCAGCCATCACCGGGTCAACCTTCTCAAGCGCTTTTCAGCCATGGATCAGCGGTTGCTGGTCATCGAGAGAAGCCTGCGCGGGGTGCTTTGGCCGCTGGTGGTGGTGGTGCTCATTACTGCCGGGCTGCGTTCTGGCACGCGCATGGACTTTCAACAGCAGGGCAACCGGTTTGACCCGCAGGTTTTCCCTGTTCAGGCAGTGGACTGGCTGGTGGAGCATCCACAGCCGGGCGCGCCGTTCAATCACTTCCCGTGGGGCGGCTACCTGCTCAACCGGCTGTGGCCCGACCAGCGGGTTTTTATTGATGGACAGACGGATTTTTACGGCGAGTCGCTTACGCGCCAGTACGAACAGGTGATTACGCTGTCGCCCGGTTGGGAGGATGTGCTCCAGCAGTACAATGTGGGCTGGGTCATTATCCCCACGGATGGGGCGTTGGCAAAAACAATGCGCGGCAGTTTGGGGTGGCAGGTGCTGTACGAGGACGCTACCGCGGTTATTCTAGCTCCGGCAGAGCCATAATTCCTTAGTATAATAATTGAGGTGTTGGGAATGGTTTACATTCTATTACCCGCATATAACGAAGAGCGTGATATTGGCCCCCTGCTGCAGCGTATCAGTGATGCGATGCAGTCTTTGCATTATGACAATTACAAAGTGCTGGTGGTCAATGACGGCAGCAAAGATGGGACGGTTTCGGTGGTGAGCGCCCGCCAGCAGGATATGCCGGTGGAGCTTATCAATCACGAGGTAAATAAAGGCCTGGGGCAGGCCATGCTCACCGGTTTGAGGCGAGCAGCAGAATTGGTTCAGGATGATGATGTGTTGATCACCATGGACGCAGATAATACCCACGATCCGCAGTTGATCGGAGCGATGGTGGGCAAAATACGGGCAGGAGCCAGCCTGGTGATTGCCTCCCGCTACGAGCAGGGTGGGGAAGAAGTGGGGCTGTCCAGATTGCGTAGTTTCCTCAGCCGTGGGGCCAGTACGCTGCTGAAGATATTTTTCCCGATCAACGGAGCCAAAGATTATACGTGTGGGTTCCGAGCCTACCAGGGAGCAGCGTTGAAGCGCGCTTTCCGGGCATATGGCGACCGTCTGGTAGAAGAACGCGGTTTTACCTGCATGGCTGAGATCCTGATCAAGCTGCGGTCCGTAGGGGTGCGGGTGGCCGAGGTTCCGCTTGTGCTGCGTTATGATTTGAAATCTGGTCAGAGCAAGATGAAAGTGCTGCGTACCATTTTGCGATATTTTGTAATGATTGCGCGTAATTTATTCCGCAGGCCGGCAGACGCCAGCAGCTTGTAAAAAAGTTCCACAGGAATTAACGAATTGAAGAAGCAACGGAGCAACCTGATAACGATCGTAATCCTCACTGCGGCGGTTTTAACCGTTTTGGGGCTGCTTACCTGGGGCAATTACCGGTTTTCGATTGAAAACCCCGGGGGCAATGACTTTCTCGTCCATTGGGTGGGCACCCGCTCGCTGATCCGGGATGGGCTGGACCCTTACAGTGAAGAGGTCGCCATACGTATACAAACGGCAGCCTATGGGCACCCGGCAGGAGAAGGAGAACACCAGCTGCGGGTGGCCTACCCGCTGTACTCGGTAATCGTATTCTTGCCATTTGCCCTGGTAGGTGATTTTGCGCTGGCGCGCGCCCTGTGGATGACGGCGCTGGAGGTTGGCCTGGTAGCGCTGACTTTCCTCAGCTTGCGCCTTGCTCGCTGGCGCGTGGGGCCAATCATGCTGGTTTTCCTATTGTTGTTCTCATTGCTTTGGTATCACGGCTTTCGCCCCCTGATCAATGGCAACGCGGTGATTCTGGTTACTCTGGGCCTGGCGGCGGGCTTTTTGGCGCTGCGCGCCGGCGCGGATGAACTGGCTGGCGTCCTGTTTGCTTTTACCACCATAAAGCCGCAGATCGTGGTATTGGTGCTGGCCTTTGTTGTTTTGTGGGCGTTCAGCCGAGGCAGAACGCGCGTGGTGACCTGGATGGTCGGTACGGTGATCCTCCTGGTTGCCAGTGCGGCGCTGATCGTTCCCAATTGGATCGTGGAAAACCTGCGTGAAGTTATCCTGTACCCATCCTATAATCCGCCAGGAACGCCCCGGGCCGC
This sequence comes from uncultured Anaerolineaceae bacterium, assembly GCA_964437595.1. Classification (GTDB taxonomy): domain Bacteria; phylum Chloroflexota; class Anaerolineae; order Anaerolineales; family Anaerolineaceae; genus DSYU01. The sequence goes on along the minus strand of CAYTHO010000011.1, from coordinate 69,687 downwards.
ATTTATGCAGTGGTGGCCGGCGTTCGGCTCGCGCGTAGGCTGGGCCCTGACCGGCATTATGGCGGTCACCATCCTGGTGGAATGGTGGTCTAACCGCAATGCGGAATTCCCCGCCTTTTATTGGGCAGCCTGCCTGACCCTGGCAGCCGGGCAGTGGGTGGGCATACAGACCGACCCCGGTAATTTCGTTGTTCTTTTCCCGGCCCTGGTGCTGGTGCTCGCCCAGTTTGCTGACCGCTGGAAGATGGTTGGTCGGTTTGTTGTCGTTGTGATGCTGTTGTTACTGCTGGCCGGAATTTGGGCGATCTTTTTAAACACGATCGAGTATACCTACCAGCCGATCCAGAGCCCGATTATGTTTTTCCCGCTGCCGGCATTCCTGTTGATTACGCTCTATTGGGTGCGCTGGTGGGCCATTGCCCCGCCAACGGTCTGGTATGATCTGCTGGACGGAAGATGATGCTGGCAAAGGTGAAAGAGGTTGGGCGCTGGGTATCGCAGCACGTGTTGGCTTGTTCGCTGCTGTTGGGCCTGGTGCTGCGCCTGATCGGGCTGGAAAGCCGCAGCCTGCAGTATGACGATACCTTCAGTATTTTCCTTTCGGCGCGCAGCTTGCCGGAAATTTTGCGTGGCACAGCCGCCGATACCATGCCCCCACTGTATTATTTTTTGCTCCATTATTGGATGCTGCTTGGGCAGTCGGCCTGGTTCATTCGCCTGCTCAGCGTGCTGCTCAGCCTGTTCGCAATCTTCCTGCTGTACCGGCTGGTCGAACGCTGGTTTGACAGGCCGGCGGCAGGTTGGGCGGCTTTTCTGGCATCTTTCGCTCCGCTGCTGATTTATCATGGTCAGGATGTGCGCATGTACGCGCTGCTGGTGGTTTTCCTGCTGGGCTATCTATGGTTCTTTACCCGCACCTGGGAAGATCAGCGGAGTGGAGTGACTGCCTGGGGCCATTGGGCCGGGCTGGTATTGTGCGGCGCGGGGGCAATGTACAGCCATAATGTGGCAATTTTTAGTTTGGTTGTCCCCAACTTGTTTTTGCTGGCGCGCAGAGAATGGAAGCTGTTCGTCCGCCTGGTCGTTGCGCAGTTAGCGATTGGGCTGCTGGCGCTGCCGTGGCTGCTGATGATCCCCGGGCAAATTGCCAAGGTTCAGAAGGCCTGGACTCTGCCGCGTCCGGGTGCTGCAGAAATCATCCAGGCGCTGGTGATGTTTACTGCCAGCCTGCCGCTGCCTTTTGGCTTGCTGGCAGTTGAGCTGTTCTTCAGCCTGCTCATCCTGATTGTGATCGCGCTGGAGCTGTGGCGCGGGCGCAGGAAGGAAATCCAGCCTGGCCTGCCAGGCGTGCTCTTTTGGCTGATCATGGCGCTGCTGCCCCCCGGGCTGCTGCTGGCGGCATCCTATGTTGTTAAACCCATTTTTATCCCGCGGGCTTTTCTGGCCTCATCCCTGGCTTATGATGTGCTGGCCGGGTTGGTCATTGCCAAAACCTGGTCGCGCGGGGTAGGGAAGGCCCTTGCGGCGGTATTTATTCTGGCGGCGGCGCTTTCACTGCCGGGGCATTATACCTATAACGATTTTCCGCGCTCGCCATATCGACAGATGGCGCAGTATCTTCAGAAGAACGCTGCGCCGGACCAGCGCATCGTGCACGAAACCAAACTCAGTTATTTCCCCGCGCATTTTTACGCGCCAGACCTCGAACAGGTTTTCCTGGCTGACCGCCCTGGCGAGGCGAACGACACCTTTGAACCCGGCTCGCAGAAGGCGATGAACATGTTCCCCGAACCGGACCTGGCAACCGCGGTAGGCGACAGCCGCAGTATCTATTTCATCACCTTTACCCAGACCTTCCAGGAGTACGAGGAAATGGGTCTCGCACAGCATCCCAGCATTGGTTGGCTGGAGGATCATTTTACGCAGGTAGACCGGGTTGTATTTCGGGATTTGGAAGTTTATCATTATGAGCGTTGAAGATGGCAAACCGCTGGGCCGCCGCTGGCTGTTCGGCCTGTATCTGATCGCCCTGCTGATTGTGCTGGCTGCTGCTGCCCTGGAGCGCGCTCCAGGGTATATGGACGCTGACTATTATTACGCCGGGGCGCTGCGCATCGCCTCAAACGAAGGCTCCAGCGAACCGTATATCTGGAATTTTCTGAATGACCCGCAGTCGCTGCCGGTGCCGTCTTTTCGGTACTGGATGCCGCTGGTTTCTATTGTTGCCGCCGCTGGAATAAAGATCGCCGGGCCGCTGGGTTGGTGGGGCGCGCGGCTGCTCTTTTTGCTGCTGGCGGCCTGTATCCCACCTTTGACAGCAGTACTGTCTTTCCATCTGACTCACCGCGCCTCAACGGCGCGCCTGGCTGGGCTGCTGGCGTTGTTTCCCGGTTTCTACCTGGCCTACCTGCCGACTACGGATGCCTTCCCCATTTACATGGTGTTAGGCGGGTTGTTTGTCTTGTTCTCTTTCGCGCGCTGGCAGTGGCTTGACCGGCTGCCGCCAGCGGTTCGGTTCTTTGGCCTGGGTATTCTGGCCGGCCTGCTGCACCTGACTCGCGCGGACGGCGTGCTCTGGCTGGCCGGCGCGCTGCTGGTTGTTCTGATTCGCATCTGGCAATTAGGAAGCCAGCAGCGCTCGCGTTTTTTCTTGAAATTATTGCTGTTTGGCGGCGCTGTGTTGGCCGGGTATGTGCTGGTGATGTCGCCCTGGTTCGCGGGCAACCTGGGCATGTGGGGTTCCCTGTTCCCGCCGGGGGGCTCGCGGACATTGTGGATCACCACTTACGAAGAGACGATGATTTTCCCGGCGGACGTGCTGACACCGGCGCGCTGGCTGGCAGTCGGTTGGGCCGCGCACCTGCGGGCCTGGAGTTTTGCGCTGACCAACAACCTCCAGACCACCCTGGCGGTGCAGGGCGCTATCATTCTGCTCCCCTTCATGCTGGCTGGAATGTGGAAGCTGCGGCGCTGCCCGGCGGTCTGGCTGGGGGCGGCGATGTGGCTGATCACCGCCGGGGTGATGACGGTTGTGTTCCCTTATGCGGGGGTAAATGGCGGATATTTCCATTCCGGAGCCGCCTTGCAGCCGCTGCTGCTTGCGGTGACGCCGGTGGGTATCGAAAGCATTGTTCTATGGTATGCCCGGCTGCGGAGGCTGCCCTGGCCGCAGGGCATGCTGCGTTTTGTCTCGATCCTCTTGGTCGTCACTTGCGCGCTGCTGACCGGTTTTCTGTATTTTCAGCGGGTCGTTGGAGGCGAACCGGGCGTGTTTCACTGGACCGCCAGCAGCGACCATTACCAGGAAGTTGAGCAAGCGCTATCCCGCCTGGGCGCCGCCTCGGGTGAGGTGGTGCTGGTAAACAACCCGCCCGGGTACTGGCTGGCCAGCAGGCGGCCCGCGGTGGTCATCCCATTTGGTGATGAACAAATGCTGCTCGCAGCCGCTCGCAAATACAACGCGCGTTACCTCATTCTGGAAACCAACAACGCGCGCCACCTGCCCGGGCTGGTCACGGTTCCAGGGGTATTTTCGGACTTTGAATACCTGGACCAGGTTGGGGAGACCCGCCTGTTTCGGATCAAACTTGAGCCATAAACCATGAAGGAATGTTCAGCATGACCCATGCAGCGCAGGCAGAAACGATCAAAACGGGCAAGAAGCCCACTCTGGTCATGGCAGGTCTGGCAGTGGCCGCTGCCCTGGCGGTGGGCGTGTTTTTGCTGACCAGCAGCCAGGTGTTCGGCATTGGCTTCCCGTTAGACGATGCCTGGATTCACCAGACGTACGCGCGCAACCTTGCGCAGTTCGGCGAGTGGGCTTTCATTCCCGGGCAGCCTTCTGCCGGATCGACGGCCCCGCTCTGGTCGGCAGTTCTGGCGCTGGGGTACCTGCTGCGCATACCATTTTTCGTTTGGACGTTTGCGCTGGGCGGGCTGTGCCTGTTCGGACTGGCGCTGGCCGGCGAAGCGCTGGCGCGCCAGTTCCTCCCAGAATGGAAAAACCGCTTTCCCTGGGTGGGGCTGTTCCTGATTGGCGAGTGGCACCTGGCCTGGGCCGCCGTTTCTGGGATGGAAACGTTATTGTTCGGGCTGTGCATCCTGCTGGCGTTGTTGTGGATCAGCCGCGCACGCAGTATTTCCTGGGGAGCGGTAGGCCTGCTGATCGGCGCCAGCGTATGGGTGCGTCCGGACGGCATCACATTGCTCGGGCCAGCGGCGTTTGCTTTGCTGCTGGGCAAGGGCAGCCGGCGAGAACGGCTCACCGGGCTGGCCTGGCTGGTAAGTGGGGTGGCAGCCTTATTTGGGCCGTATCTGCTGTTCAACCTGCTTGTGCAGGGCAGTATCTGGCCGAATACTTTTTATGCCAAACAGGCTGAATATGCGGTGCAGCGCCAGGTTCCCATCTATCTGCGGTTTTTCAATGAAATCAAGCTGCCTATGATTGGCAGCGGCATCTTCCTGCTGCCAGGGTTTATCGCGTTCTGCTGGAAAGCCTGGCGCGAGCGGAATTGGGCCGTGCTCGGCGCGGTGATCTGGTTCTTAGGCTACGGCCTGCTGTACGCGCTGCGCCTGCCGGTAACGTACCAGTATGGCCGTTATTTCATGCCGGCCATGCCGGTTTACTTTGTAATCGGGCTGGTTGGGACGCTTTTCCTGATCCCAGGGCTGCGCGGTAAGCGCTGGACCTGGATACTGGCAAGGGTTGGAATCATCAGCGGTATCTTTGTTTGGCTGGCGTTCTTTTCCATTGGGGCCAGGCGGTATGCCCAGGATGTGGCGATTATCGAGACGGAGATGGTCGCTGCGGCGAAGTGGGTGGCTGCCAGCACGCCTCAGCAGGCGTTTATCGCCGCGCACGATATTGGCGCATTGGGCTATTTTGGCGAGCGCCGCTTGCTGGATTTGGCTGGGCTGATTTCTCCAGATGTGATTCCGTTTATCCGGGATGAAGCGCAAATTGCCGCCTGGCTCGACCAGCAGGGTGCGGATTACCTGGTGGTTTTATCTGGCTGGTATCCCCGGCTTCCCGCGGGAAAGAACCTGCTGTTTCGAACGGGAGGCCGTTTTGCAATTGAATCTGGCGGCGGCAATATGGAGGTGTACCAATGGAGCCCGTAAACAACAGATCATTCGATCCGCTGTACTGGGCAAAACGAATTTGCAAAAAAAGAGTGTTGCCTGTAATAACAACAATATAGTATACTTACCAGGGTTCCATACTGGTTCTCCGTCAAAAAATTCATCTCGGTCTATCAAAAAAAGTTGGAGTACTGACTATGGCTGTGCAAATGCCGCCCACTGAAAATCCTTTGGAAACCTTTCAAAAGGAAATGGAAAGTGAATTAGAGCAAACACAGCGCTCTCTACATGAGGTAACCCTCATGTTTGAACAGAGCCAGGGCGAATTGACAAAATTAACCCAGCGCAATGCGGCGATAACGGCCCATCTCCAACAAGTTCAATCACAGCTTGAAACCATGCCCCGCCAGGATATTCGGTCAGCGTATAATGCTGCGCTTGAGGTTCAACAGCGCCTGTTGATGATGCGCGGGCAGTTAGATAAACTCCAAAATGACCAGGAAGGCTTGCAGCGCTATTGCAGCTTCCTGGAGAAAGTGCGTGACTTTTTAAGCCAGGATATGCCCAAAGGCAAAACGGGCCGCATCGGCGGCGGGTCGGCGGGCCTGGAAATGGTGATTAACGCGCAGGAAGCTGAACGGCAGCGCCTGTCGCGCCAGATGCATGATGGCCCCGCGCAGGCACTCTCGAATTTCATAGTCCAGGCAGAAATTGCCAACCGCCTGCTTGATATCGATGCCAAGCGTGCAAAAGAAGAACTGGACAATTTAAAAAATGCGGCCATGAACACGTTCAAAGAGGTGCGCACCTTTATTTTTGAGCTGCGCCCGATGATGTTGGATGACCTTGGCTTGTTCCCCACCGTTCGCCGCTATGTCGATAACTTCAAAGAGCAGACCGGCTCAGATGTGAACCTGACTCTGAAGGGCAGCGAGCGCCGGCTGGAGTCGTACCTGGAGGTGATGATTTTCCGTGCGCTTCAAGAGCTGCTGGGGAATGCGTACCGCCATAATCAAGATAACCCGATCAAACCGCAGATCAATATCCAGCTCTCGATGGACGAGAATGTGACGAAGATTGCCGTAATTGATAACGGCAAAGGATTTGATACAAACGCTCTCAACGGAAAGCAGGGGCTGGGCCTGAAGTTAATCCGCGAGCGGGTTGATCTGTTGGGAGGGTATCTGGAACTCGACTCGGACCTGGGAAAGGGTGCCCGGATCACCTTCCAGGTTCCTACCCTGGAAGCGAAACCAAAAGAAGAAACCACATAGGGGTATTACTGCTCCTATATGCTTATTACCGTGCAAACACTTTATTTTCTCAGGAGAAGAACATGACGAAGACAATTGGTATTCTTACTGGCGGCGGGGACGTCCCAGGTCTCAATCCCGCCATTAAGTCGGTGGTTCTGGGCGCACTTGAATTGGGTTATCGGGTGCTTGGCATCCGTCGAGGGTGGGCTGGACTGCTGCAGTACAATCTGGATGAGCCTTCTACGCACGATTATTATGTTCGTGAGCTCAAGATTGAAGATGTACGCCGGGTGGATCGCACGGGCGGCACGTTCCTGCACACATCGCGCACCAATCCGCAAAAAGTGGGCAAGAACGCAGTCCCCGATTTCCTCAAGAACACCACCTGGGGAAAAGCGCTGGATGATAGTACTACAGACTACACCGCCTATGTCTTAAAGGTAATTGAGCACCTGGGGATCGACGTGCTGACCCCCATCGGCGGCGATGACACCCTGAGCTTTGGCGTCCGCCTGCACCGCGAGGGTATGCCGGTTGTGGCGATCCCCAAGACCATGGATAACGATGTCTTCGGCACCGATTACTGCATCGGTTTCTCCACCGCGGTCACTCGCAGCGTTGAATTCATCACCAACATGCGCACCTCGGTTGGCTCGCACGAGCGCATTGGTATCGTTGAATTATTTGGCCGCAATTCCGGCGAAACCAGCCTGATCAGCGCGTACCTCTCCTACGTCGATCGCGCGATCATCAGTGAAGTACCGTTTGATGTGAAGAGGCTGGCGCAATTCTTGGTGGAAGACAAGCGTAACAATTCTTCGAACTACGCCATCATGACCATCTCCGAAGGCGCTATTATGGAAGGCGGCGAGGTTATCGAAACCGGCGAGGCCGATGCCTACGGTCACCGCAAGCTGGGCGGCGTTGGTGAACTGCTCTCCGATGAGGTGAAGCGCCTCACTGGTCAGAACATTATGTACCAGCAGTTAGGCTACCTGATGCGCTCCGGCGCACCCGATTCCCTCGACCGCATGGTGGCTATGTCCTACGGCAACCTAGCGATGCAGCTCATCCGGCGCAACGAAACCGGTAAGATGGTGGCGCTGCACGGCGGCAAATACACCACCGTCCCGATGGAGATGGTGCTGGCTGGCAAGAAGCGCGTGGACGTTCCTGCTTACTATGATATTGACAACTACCGCCCGCGCATTAAAGACTTCATGGGCGTGCCGATGTTCCTGAGCTAGGGAATTTCACCGAACGTATCTTTACAGGTACAGTTCAGTAAGAACTTCTTTGAGGAGAAAGAAAATGATTGTAACGACGAAAGATTTGTTCAAGCATGCTTATGGCAAGTACGCCATTGGCGCTTACAACATCAACAACCTGGAGCAGACCATGGGCCTGTTCCGCGGCTGCATCGACAGCCAGGCGCCCTTTATCATCCAGATCAGCAAGGGCGCTCGCACCTACTCCGATAAGCGCATGCTGGAAGCCATCATCCGCACCGCCAACGAGATCTTCCCCGATTCGATTTTTGCCGTCCACCTGGATCACGGCGACGAAGCCACCTGCATGGACTGCATCAACAGCGGCTTCTACAGCTCGGTGATGATCGATGCATCGCACGAAGAATTCGACAAGAACATTGAAATCACCAAGCGCGTTGTGGATGCCGCGCATGCCAAGGGCATCGTTGTGGAAGCCGAATTAGGCCAGTTGGGCGGCGTGGAAGAGCACGTGAAGGTCGATGAAGCCAATGCCAAGCTGACCGATCCCGCCACGGCGCGAGAATTCGTCGAGCGCTCGGGCTGCGATTCGCTGGCCGTTGCCATCGGCACCAGCCACGGCGCATTCAAGTTCAGCGGCACCCAGGGCCTGCGCTTCGATGTCCTGAGCCAGATCCAGGCCAAACTGCCCGGTTTCCCGCTGGTAATGCACGGTTCCAGCTCGGTTCCGCAGGAAGAAGTGGCCCGCATCAACGCCGCTGGCGGCAGCCTGAAGGGCGCTAAGGGCGTGGATGATAATCAGTTCCTGCGCGCCGCGCAGTTGGGCGTGACCAAGATCAACATCGACACGGATGGCCGCCTGGTGTGGACCCGCGTTCACCGCGAGTTCTTCCTGGAGCACCCTGAAAAGTTCGATCTGCGTGATCCCGGTAAGGTCTTCATGGCCGAATACGCCAAGTTCATTGCGGACAAGAACCGCAAACTGGGCAGTGCGGGCCAGCTTCCGGAAATCCGCAAGATGCTGGGCCTCTAAGCCCATCGCTTACGCATACTGGGGTTCCAGGGATCACTTTCCTGGAACCCCATTTTATATCGGGAGGGTGAATGCCAAAATCGGAGCAGGGGGTAACCAACGATCGCTACATGATTATTCCGCGCGCGCTCATTTTTGTCACCCGCGGCGAAGATGTATTATTGATCAAAGGCGCGCCGTCCAAGCGGCTGTGGGCGAATAAGTATAATGGGATTGGCGGTCATATTGAGCAGGGGGAAGATGCGCTCTCCGCTGCAAAGCGTGAGTTAAATGAAGAGACCGGCCTCATTGGAATAGACCTGCGCCTGGTGGGAACAGTAATGATCGATGCCGGTGAGCGGACGGGCATTGGCCTTTTTGTGTTTCATGGCGAAGCCCAGCCAGGTGAAATATCGTTAGTAGCTTCCTCTGAGGGTGCTTTGGAGTGGGTACCTTACGCGCGGCTGCGCGAATACCCCTGCGTTGAGGATGTGCCCGTTCTGCTGGAGAAGATTCTGACTACGCCTCGACCCACAGCGCCCTTTTCAGCACGCTACGATTACGACGCGGACGACCAGATGCATATACACTTCGGTTTGTGAAGCGAGCTTCATCGAGCACCGAAGCTCTTATGCTTCTGGCAGGTTTGTCTCATAAAATACCAGCAGCGTGTTGCCATATTTTCGCTGTTCAAATTCGACCAGGTTTCGCAGAGCCTGCTGCTCATATTCTAATGGGTCAATCTGCGCGATCACCCAGGTATCCTCTTTTAGCCAGCCGCTGTTCTCATCGAGTTCTTGGAGCGTCCGCTTCCAAAGGTCTTTATACTGCGGGGGCGCGATGTAGATATAGTCGAAGGCCGTGTCTGGCGGGCGTTTGAGCAGCGCAAAGGCATCCATCTGGAGCACTTCCCCGCGTTCTTGCAGGTGGGTGCGCTCCAGGTTGGCTTTGATTGTGGTGACCGCCGCGCGGTGCAGATCGTTAAAACGAACGTACCGTGCCCCCCGGCTGAGCGCCTCAATGCCCACGCTGCCGGTGCCGCCAAACAGGTCCAGCCAGGCCGAATCTGCTATATCATCCTGCCCAAGGATGTTAAACAGGGCCTCTTTTACCATGTCGGTAATCGGGCGGGTGATATCGCCGGGGACCATCTGGAGGCGGATACCACGGGCGGTGCCGGCGATGATGCGCGGCGTGGTCACGATTGGCTCCAGGTATCCACGATCTGGCGGGCAGCCATAATATTGCCCATGGGGGCGGTGGTTGGCAGAACGCAGCCCGTTCCCAGGATGAACCGTTTCCCCTGGGTTTGCGCAAAAGCATCCTGGGCTTCAGCGCGGACCTGATCAGGCGTGCCCAGGACCATCGTTTCCCACTGCCGCAGCCCGCCGCATACCGTCCCCTGGAAACGCGCCTGGGCTTCAGACAGGGTCGGTGGGGTCTGGCGGTCGTGCCAGTTGATGATCGATATCGGGTAATCCAGAATCTGGTCGAACATCACTGCCTCGCCGTGCAAGTGCAGTAAATTCAACCACAACCCCCGCGCTGCCTCCAGCACCTGCAGGTCGTAGGGGCGGCAGAAGGCAGCAAATTCGTCGGTAGAGAGCAGGCTGAACTGCCCGTGCTGCACGGCATAAAACACGCCGTCGATGCCGGTTTTGACGGCTTCCTCGAGAAAACGAATGGTCGTTTCCGTAATGCGGCGCAGGCCGTGGTGCAGGGCTTCCGGGTTGCGCCGCAAATGGACCAGTAGATTCTCCGCCCCGCACAGGTTCTTAGCCTGCGACATGGGGCTGAAGATGGTTTGCAGGACCGGCGTGTGAGGGGCGAAATCGCGCATGATCAGCCGCAGGCAGGCAAGCTGGTCGCCCAGGAAACCATGCGTAGGATCGAGCGGGCGCAGCAAATCCCAATCCTCAGGCCGGTGGATGGCCCGACGGGTATATTCGCGGGTGCCCTCCGGGTTGCCAGCCCAGCGGTCATCGACGCCCCAATCTTTAAGGCAAAAGGAAGAAGCAGGCGTGACCTTGATCAAGTCAAAATCGAAAGTTCGCTGAAAAGCAGCCACCGCGGCTGCCAGCGTTTCAGGAGTCTGGTCATCCACCGGGAAATGGCGCCAAAGCGCAACGGGTGGACGGTCCATTACCTGCCCGTCCAGGCAGGCTTCCAGCCTTGCCCGATGTTTTAAAGGGGAAAGTGCCATGTAAAATCCTCCAAATGCCTGAGGCTGGATATGCCTGAGGCAACCGCTTGTTACTTAACTTCCAATCCCTGTTTTCAAGCGGTTGATATGACCGTTTGCCAGGCGTGTCAGCATCAAGAAACGCACCGGATCTTCCGCCTTATGTTCTTCCAGGTGCTGGATGACTTTTTCAAAGGCCTCAATGGCTTCATTCCGGCGCCCGCCTGCCTGCTGGCTCATAGCCAGGGCATACAGCGTATCAGCGTTATCTGGTTCGAATTCCAGCGCTTTTCTGAAATTATCCTCGGCCTGAGCGTATTCTTTCTTTGCATAATACTTCCACCCACTCTCGATTAATGCATCCGCAGGCCGTGGTATAGAAGATTCGGCAGTCTGGCTGGCTTTCTCTTCACCGATCTGCTTTGCCATCTTTGGGCTCCTCAGGGGTTTGGTTTTCGCCACCTAGAACATCGCGCAGGGTTTCCGATAACCGTATTTCTTCCTCGCTCTGCGCTTTAAAATATTGTATCATGAAGGACGATTGGCGTAAGCGGAGGGCCATGGGGGCAACGGTTTTCAAATCCGCCAGGCTTACCACTTTACGCGCATCTGCCGCTGCCATGGCGCGTGCTGCTTCGAACATGGTAATTTCCGCGCGCAGCGAATCGATCCCCATGCGCTGCACCAGGCGCGTGCCCGCGCTTTCAACCTCGGGTGGAATGGTTACATTTGCTACAAGCTCGCGCGCCTCTTGAATTTCATCACGCGCAATTTCCGTTTCGGTTGCATACAGCGCCGTGGTTGCGCGCGGGTTGATCCGGTAGGCGCGTGACCGGTGGTATGCTTCCAAACGTTCATTCTGATCAGCAAGCCCGCGGACAACAACCCGCAGCCCGAAGCGGTCCATAATTTGCGGGCGCAGGTTGCCCTCTTCAGGGTTCATAGAGCCTACCAGGGTGAAGCGGGCGCGGTACGTATTCGATACTGGACCGCGCCGGACGGTATATATACCGTTCGCTGCGGCATCAAGTATGGCGTTGACAATATCATCGCCAAGCAGATTTACCTCATCGATGTAAAGAACGTTTAGATCGGCCTGTTTGAGGATGCCGCTTTTGATGCGCATGGCGCCATGCCCTGAACCCTGGCCCAAAGTGCGCTCGTCCCATCCGCCGATAACGTCTTCAAGACGCGCATTTAAGGGGAGGTCTACCAGCCGGCCCTGGTCTATTTTGGTCAGCTGTTGGCCTTCCCCATATTTACGCGCGCAGTCTGGGCAAACCGCATCCAGCCCACCGGCTTCGATATCTTCTGGCAGGCAGCCGTAATGGCAGGCGCTGCGTTTTATAAATGGCAGCAGGTTCACTATGCTGCGCACAGCCGTTGTTTTACCGGTTCCACGCGGCCCAACCAATAGAACGCCGTTTACCAGCGGGTTGATCACCGCAATTAACAACGCCAGTTTCATCTCCAACTGCCCAACTAACCCCAGGAAGGGGAAGGGCAGCACTTCAGCCAAACCGGCATCTTCCTGGGGCAGGCTGGTTCGAAACTGGCGCCCGGTGACCAGGTCGATTAGTTCGCGGAGTGATTGCACCGTAATCGGCTTTTCAGCCGCAACGGGTTCTGAGGAGGAATCTTCTGTGTCCATGGATTGCCTGTTGCTTATCCAAACAGCATAAAATTAGCTTACATCATTATATGTCCAGAACCGGTTTGCGAAGAAATTCCACATCATCACAACCAGCACCGCAATGGCTAAGGCGAGGTTGTGACCCAGGAATCTGCCGCTCAGCGGAAAACTGGTTGGGAGCACCCGGCCAATATTTTGAAGGAAGAAATATTCAAGGTAGGCGAATAAAGGCGTACGGATAACCAGCCCAATCACACTGACTAAGATGAACTGAACCACCTGCTTGGAAAGAGCCTTGCTGCGCGAATCGGGATAAGTCCAGAAACGATTCCACAAAAAATTACTGACAACTGCGGCGGTGAAAGAGACCACGCTGGCATAGATCGATGTAACATGTGCAAAATTTACCAAGATATTGAAGGTGCCAAAATCAACGATGGCGCCAATGATCCCCACCAGTGCGAAGCGAAGAAATCGTCCTCGCTCCTGGGGGTTGGTAATAATCATACCAATCCCATTTTTTCGCGGAAGTACGGCACTGTTTTCGCTATTCCCTGTTCGATAGATACTTTGGGTTCCCATTGTAAGATTTGCCTCGCACGAGTAATATCAGGCTGGCGCCGCTGCGGATCATCGCCGAGGCGCATGGCCGGTTTCATCATAATTCCAGCTTTGTTTCCCACGATCTCATTAATTGCCCTGGCAAACTGCAGCATCGTCATTTCATGGGGGTTGCCAATATTAACGGGCATGTGCTCATTGGATAACAGCAGCCGGTAAATACCTTCGATCAGATCATCTACGTAACAGAAACTGCGCGTTTGCGAGCCATCTCCATAAACGGTCAGCGGCTCGCCGCGAATGGCCTGCTGGATGAAGTTCGGCACCACGCGGCCATCATCCAGGCGCATGCGCGGCCCATAGGTGTTGAAAATGCGCACGATGCAGGTGTTGATCCCGTGATAGCCGTGGTAGGCCATGGTCAGGGCTTCCGCAAAGCGCTTGGCTTCATCATAAACAGAGCGCACGCCAATCGGGTCAACATGCCCCCAGTAGGTTTCTTTTTGCGGGTGTTCCAGGGGGTCGCCGTAAATTTCACTGGTGGAGGCCAGCAGGTAGCGGGCATTGTGCGCGCGGGCAACGCCGAGCATGTTGTGCGTGCCCAGCGCGCCTGCTTTCATGGTTTGGATTGGTAAATTGGTATATCCGTAGGGAGATGCCGGGTTCGGGCTGGCAGGCGAAGCAAAGTGCATCACCGCATCAACCTTTTCGCCGGGGACGAAAATAAAATTAGAGACATCCTGGCGAATAAAAGAAAAGGATGGGTGCCCAGCCAGGTGAGCCAGATTGTCAGGGCTTCCGGTAACAAAGTTGTCGATGCCGATGACGCTGTGGCCTTCTTTGAGCAGCCGTTCGCATAAATGGGAGCCGAGAAAACCGGCTGCGCCAGAAATTAGGATTCGCATGTAGCCTTATCCCCCTTTACTATTTCCAATCAATCCGATTGATTGAACCATCACCCGTTACCTGGTAGGAGTCGCCGGTTTCGGAGTCTACCAGCCACAGGTCGCCCTGGTAGTTGACTGCCAGCCAAAAATGGCCGTTATCGAACGTGGATGGCGACCAGGCAACGCGCTGGGGTTTAAGGCCCTGCTGGTCTTCCCTGGGGAAGATCAGCCTGCGGTTGGAGCCATCCCGGTCCATCACGCCCAGCCGGTAAGGGCGGGTATCGCTCTGCCGCGGTTCCCTGGACTGCAAATAGGCGATCTGATACCCCTGGGCGATCTTCGGTGAAGCCACCGGCGCCGCAAACATACCTACCTCATTCACAATCGAAATGAGGGGGCCGTTTTCAATCGCAATTCCCGCCAGGTCGAACAGGGGCGACCGCTGTGCCATCTGGGCGCTTTCGTATTCGGCGCCAGGGCGGTGGTTCACCAGGTATAAAACACTAGAATCTGGCGACCAGTCTATACCGGGCACCCAGGCCCAGTTTTTGCCTGTTTGGAAAGGCAGGATGGTGGTGAGGGCCACCTGGGCCTTGTTTTCAATATCTACCCATCCCACTTCATCGGGGCGGGCGTATGCCAGCACCGTACCATCGGCGGACCAGGCAAATTCGGTTCCCCACCAACCGTACACGCCGCCCATGTTCGTGTCCAGGATGGTTTCGAGCTTGGCGACTGTGCCGGTGGGCGCAAAGGTGAGCATTTGTAAGTCGTTATTTGCCTGCCAGCCCGGTTCGGTAGCGATGGGCACTACGGTGGAATAGGTAATGGTCAGTCCCTTTTCCGGAACCCACGCCGCGAAATTCACCACGTTATCGACTTTTAAGTTAATTGGTTTCGCGTTTTCTTCGGTGAGATCAATGGCCCACAGAGAATTAATTCGCGCAGGGGCGCCATCTTCCGTCTCGACGGTCTGGGTACCGGCAGGTTCTGGTTGGGCGGTCGCCGATTCAGAAGGTTCAGCGGTCGTTTCTCCACGGGTGTACAGCAGCCACTCACCCTTTGGAGAAAGCGCAAAAATCCTGCCATCCAGGTCGCCGGTGGTGACCACAGGCCGCCGGTTCCCGGTGGTGGTTTCCATCAGCCAGGCATTGCCATTCGTCAGGTAAACGATTTTTCCGGGGATGGCTACTGGCGTAAATGGTTTGCTAACTCCGGTCATGCATAATTCGGTAACAGGCTCGGCCAGGATTTCTGTTTTGAAAATGGTATTGGACACTTCCTGATCATTTTCCAAAACCTGCCGGTAGGTTACCTGTTCTCGCCCATTTACGCCCGACTGAACGCAAATTTCTTTATCCAGGGGCAGGGTTTCATTCAACAAGCGCTTGCTTTCAAATGGAATCGGGTTTTCTTTAACCGTGAATACTTCGCGTACCCGGGTGACCCGGATGAAGGCATTGTTCGCTAATACGCTGTAACTGGGCGGATCGACGCGATCCAGATTGCTTAGAGAAATCCCCGCTTGTTGAAGGGCAACCTGCGTGGTGGTTCCAGATGGAACCTGCAGGGTAATGAGCTTTCCATCTGCATCAACGGTGATGCGGATATTTTCGGCGGTCACCTGCACCGGCGAACAAGATGCTTGAAGAATTGCCAGGAGAATGCATCCCAGCAGCCATGCGCTCAAGACAGGATTGGCAGGCTGTCCGTGGCGTACTGGCTTTTGGGTGATTGGCTGCATCCCTGCGCGGAAGTTTCTCAAGAGCATGGCGATCTTTTTCATCTGGCGTGATAGAAGGCGGTTAATCAGGTATAATCGATCTCACCCGGTGTGGAGCGAGTTACCGGTTATTGCTTTGTTCCTGTGATGGTCATGTGGCCTTCACCAATTGTGATGGATTTGACCTGGAAGCTGGAATTCGAATGGATGTAATTGGTTAGCGCGTCGTCGGCTGCTGTAGCGACCCTCTCTTTCAAAACGTCAGGCACGGGAAGCGCGCCCAGGTTCATGGAAAGGATACTGATTTTAGGGCTGCCATTACCGTCAATCTCGGGCCGCAAGACGACTTTCAAATTTGCGGAAATACCGGATTGCATCACCTTACCATAAACTTCCATATTCCCGCCGGTCAGGACAACGGAAGGATCGGAAATACCCAGGTCAGGGATGCGTTGAATTTCTCCCGCAACGATTCCGTTCATCTGGTCTTGCGTAAGGGTAATAATTACTTCACCAGACGGATTGGGGTTTTCCAGAGTCTTTTGTAGCTGTTCTCCCAGGTCTTTTACTTCTTCAGTGGTCATCGGTTTGGCTGTTGGAGGTAAACTATCACCCCCACCTGGGATGCTGCAAGCCAGGCCCACCGTCACTACCACCGTCAAAATCAGGATTAATCGCGCGAGCGGATTTCTCATTTTTATGTACTTACCTTTAATCCTTCGAAACCTTCATCTGAATAGTCAAATTACGTACCCTTTATTATAGCATGATCGAACCTACCGCACCTCCCCCTACAAATCTGGAAGCCAGCCTTGAAGCGCTGCTGTTTGTTGCCGCTGCGCCGGTAACGGTCGCACAATTGGCGGAAGCCCTGGAGCAAAAACCGCAAGAAATCGAGGCTGCGCTGCGCCTGCTGGAACAGCGCTTCGGAGATGGTCGGGGCTTAAGCTTGCAATGGCATGCCGGGCGCGTTCAGCTAACTACCGCACCCGCGCTGGCCGGGATTGTGGAAAAATTCCTGGGCCTGGAAGCCACGGCCCGCCTGAGCCGGGCAGCGCTGGAGACTCTGGCGATTATCGCATACCGTCAGCCGATCACCCGCCCGGGTGTAGACGCCATCCGCGGTGTAAATAGCGATGGTGTGATGAAAAGCCTGCTCAGCAAGGGCCTGGTGCAGGAAATAGGCCGTTCGGATGGCCCGGGCCGGCCTATTCTTTATGGAACGACCAATGAGTTCCTGCAGCATTTCGGCCTCAGCTCGCTGGCCGGGTTGCCCCCATACGAACAAGCTGGGGAAATGGTGGGACTCGCGGCGGATGAGGCAGGCCAACCTGAAATTTCGAAGCAGCAAAATAATATCTTGAAGGATTAAGGATGTCAGAAGAACGGCTTCAAAAAATACTTGCTCGAGCCGGATATGCTTCTCGCCGTGCCAGCGAAGAGCTGATCATTGCGGGTCGGGTATTGGTCAATGGGAAGGTTGCTGAACTGGGTTCGAAGGCTGATCCGCAGCGCGATACTATCATGGTCGACAATCAACCAATCGCCAAACAGCAGGCGCCCGTTTATATTGCCGTGAACAAACCTCAGGGCATCCTCTCTGAGGTAAGCCCGGAGGAACCCCGCCAGACCGTGCGCGACCTGGTACCGGTTCCGGGGCATCTGTTCATCGTTGGGCGGCTGGATATGGAAAGTGAAGGACTCATTTTACTCACCAACGATGGCGACCTGGCCAACAAGCTTTCGCACCCCCGTTATGGGCACGAGAAGGAATACAGCGTCTTGGTAGGCGCCAGGCCAGATTCCCGCCAATTAGATGCCTGGAAGCACGGCGTTGTGCTGGAAGATGGCTATCGGACGGCTCCGGCCCAGGTGCGGATCGACAGCATCGCCGGAAAGGGCGCCTGGCTTCAGGTGATCCTTCGCGAAGGCCGCAAGCGTCAGATCCGCGAGATGGGCAAGCAAACCGGCCTGCCGGTGCTGCGCATTCTGCGCATTCGCATTGGTTCGCTGCTGCTGGGAGATTTGAAACCAGGTGCATGGAGAGAGCTTCATCCAGATGAAATCCGGGCGCTCAAAGTAAATAAAACCTATCGCGAATCAGGCCGGGGGACGAGCAGGGCGCCAAGGCGAAACGGACCGGGCAGCCGACCTGGTGAGCGTTCTGGCGGCAAACCCAAAGGGCCAGCCGGTGGTAAAGCAGGGGATAGTTCGGCGGATGCGCCGCGCGATTCAAGCCGCAAATCGCGCGCAGGAACCCCCCGGCAAGATACCCCAGCCCGGCGCGAAGCGCCTTTCCGCCGTGATAAGACCCCAAAGCGAGACGAAAGTGGGCAGGGCGAAGGCTCGCCCAGGCGTGGGGGAACGCCGCGCCCGAGCCGCGGAGCGCCCCGGCGAAACCCGCGCGACCGTTCATAACCAAGAATCAAAAATGAGCGCCCAGGCGCTCATTTTTGATTCTTGCCAAAACAAATCGCATCATGGAGCCCGCATTGACATCGGGCGGCAATGATGGTGATCTCACCTTACGATTTGTTTAGATATCTTCTTTTGGCAAAAGATCCTGCACCTGGCGCACCGCCTGCATATTGGCCGGTTCTTCCTTTGCCTTTCGGCGGATAAAATCTTTGATCTTTTCAACGTGCAGGGTGGCAACAGGGGCATCCTGCGCCTGAACGGTGGCCTTGGGGCTGGTAAAGACAATCAGCGAGCGCACATTGGGCTGGTTGTCTTCTGGTAGGGATTTCTTTAAAAACTTCACAAAATCTTCCTGGTACGAGCTGGCCTCCAGATCCGGGCGCCCCAATCCTTCCTGGCCCACTACCCGGCCAAAAAAGCCCACGCCCTGCTGGCGGTAGCGGTTATTCTCGTAGGTGATGCTGCCAGATTGATACTGTGGAGTAATCACCCAGATCCCCGCCGGGCCAACCAGCAGGTGCGGCACAGGGGTGGAATACTGGTATAACGTGTACCGCTCATCGAGGCCTTTTAACCCCTGGGCAATACGCTCGTCGATCCGTGGAGATTTCCCCCATCGGTTGGCAAAGTACACTCCAATCTGTGACAGAATCAGGCCAACGACCATGGCGATAAATGAATAGAGGGTCATATCCGGGCGGTTCATGCCCTGGAAGGTGAGGATAACGGCGCCGATCAAGAAGGCCAGGCTGCCCAGGGACAGGTAGAGGCCGATTTTGTAGTTGCGCTGGATTTTCTTTGGGTTCGATACGATTTTCATGAATGCCTATTCCTATCTGGTTTTTATTGCGCTGGCGGAACTGCTTCAAACAGTGCCTGGTGTTTTTGAATGCTGTCGCGCATTTCCTCCAGCAGGTGGAGGTTTGCGGCTTCTCGTGCTACGCGGATGGCGCTGACCAATGCCTGCGCATTGGAGCGCCCGTGGCCTACAAATACCAGTCCATCGATCCCCAGCAGAGGGGCCGCGCCCACTTCTTCGGGATCCATCTTTTTCCTCAATCGCTTGAGGGCCGGCATCGCCAGCGCCGCTCCCAGCTTGGTCAACAGCGTTGATTTTAACTCCGCGCGTAGAAAATCGACCATCAGCTTGGTGGCGGCTTCAACCGATTTTAACATCACGTTCCCCGTGAAGCCATCCGTAACGACCACATCCACATCGCCGCCGAACAACTCTTTACCTTCCACATTGCCGATAAAATTCAGATCGGCGTTGGACAGCAGGGGATACGCCTCCTTCACCAGCTGGTTCCCCTTGCCAGCCTCTTCGCCATTGGAGAGGATACCTACCCGCGGCTTTTGGATCTTCAGCATCTTCTCGGCATAAATGCTACCCATCAAACCAAACTGCAGCAGGAAATCTGGGCGGCATTCAGCGTTTGCGCCGATATCCAGGACCACGCAGAAGCCCGTCCGGGTAGGGAAGAGGGCGGTCAGTGCGGCGCGCTGCACGCCTTTTATCCGGCCCAACGTACGCATGGCATTGAAATACACCCCGCCAGTGTTTCCAGCCGAAACAAATGCCTGCGCCCGGCTGCTTTTCAGTAGCTTCATACCTACAGCCATCGAGTTATTCCGTTTCTTGTTGGAATCAGCCACGGCCTTATCGCCCATCTCAAGCACATCCGATGCGTGCTCGATCGTGATAGGCAGTTTCTTTGTGTTTAATGCGTCTAGCTTAGGCCGCAAGAGATCCTCTTTGCCTACCAGGATGATCTCTTCGTTGAACAATTCAGCAGCGCTCAAAGCGGCCTGTATTTCTGGCTCCGGGTACTGGTCGCTTCCCATTGCATCCAGGATGATCGTCATAAATTCTCCTTACGGATTATGTGGTTAATATTAGACTTGACAATAGAACAGAGCAGATTATAATTCACTTACCCCTTGCGCTGGTGCTGGAATTGGCAGACAGGCATGGTTGAGGGCCATGTGGCGAGAGCCGTGGGGGTTCAAGTCCCCCCCAGCGCACTCAAAGCCGCTTTTCAGCGGCTTTTTGTTTCTTTGGTTTTGGATTTTGTAAGGATCCCTGGGGCAAGTTTTCACGGCGTCAGCTCAAGATTCAATAGGATAAGAATATACGATGTAGGGTCGAAAAACAAGTGTTTTGCGCCTGGAAACTAACATAATTGATAGAACGCTCCCCGACTATTGCAGAAACATAACATTTTAGGAGATAATACGTTTAGTAGTAGTGGGTGAATAACACATATTTCCCCTGGCCTTTGGGGCTGCATGTCTTTTGAAATACCGTAGAAAATACTTGTAAAAGGATTAATTCCGTTTCATTAAGCCGAACGGATGGCAGTCAAACGAGGTATTAAGGTAATGACGGAAGCTACGATTCTAATTGTAGATGATGATCGGACGATCATTCGTCTTTGCCAGCGCTTGCTTGAGCGAGCATCTTACCGTGTCTTCACGGTAATGGACCCGTTTGATGCTTTAAAAATATTGGAACGGCAAAAGGTCGATCTGCTCCTTTCGGATATTCGCATGCCCATCATGGATGGTTTTGAACTGATCAGCCAGGCAAAACAATATCAACCGGAATTGCCCGTACTGATCATGACGGGGTATGGCAGCATCGATTACGCAATTCAGGCGCTCCACCGAGGGGTGGATGGGTTGATCCTAAAACCTTTTGAGAACTCCGCAGAACTGCTCCAGGCAGTTCAGCGCGTTCTGGCAGAAAGCCGGCAGAAGCGAGACGCAGCGCGTCTCCAGGCGCTTCGCCCGCTGTTTGATGTAACCGAACGGTTGCTAGCCGAAACCTCTCCACAGCCCTTGGAAAGGTTAATTCTAAACACGGTCACTGGTCTCTTTCAGGCAGGCTGCGCCGGGATCTATCGCTTTAAAGCAGATTTTGGCATTCTTGAGTTACTGCGAATGACGGAAGGCCTACAGGCGAAGGTGGACTCGGCGCTTCTGCAGAAACTCGTCGAAACTTCCATTGCCCATGATCTACCCTCTATTGTTTGTGTCAGTGGCCCTGGATACCGCGAAGAAGACCAGGATTTGCTGCGTGCGGTTGGTTGGGAAACATTTTTAGTAGCTCCTGTTCGCAGGAACAACAGCCAGTTTGTCTTTTTCGCCAGCCGCGAAAAAGGGGGGGCATGGTTTACTGAAGCAGACCTGGAGATGTTCGTGATTCTGGCCCGTCAGGCTGCCGTTGCGATCGAAAATGCCCGCCTGTACTCGGAGCTGAAGGATTATGTTCGCCAGGTGGAAGATTCACAGCGAGCGCTTATTCAGGCGGAGAAGATGGCAGCCGTAGGCCGCTTGATGGCTTCTTTGGCCCATGAAATCAACAACCCATTGCAAGCTGTGCGCAACTGCCTGCACCTGGCTACCCGTAAAGGGGTAGATACAGAACAGCATTTCCATTATTTGAAGATGACCGATGCGGAACTTGAGCGGTTGGTGGTGACTGTGCGCCGCATGCTGGACTACTACCGGCCCGGTGGCGTTGACAAGCAGAGAGTCGATTTACAACAGATCCTTGATCAGGTGCTGGCATTATTAGACCCGCAGCTGCGCCAGCTCAAAGTCAGCGTTGCATTAAAAAATTCCGGAGAGCGGGTACCATTATTTATTGTCCCAGACCAAATCCAGCAAGTAATTTTTAACCTGCTCATCAATGCCATGGATGCGATGGAAGAGAATAAAAAAGAAGGAGAGGCTGTATCGCAAATATGGATCGATAGCTGCTATGAGGCTCATAAGGTGCGGCTGCTGATAGAGGATTCAGGTCCGGGCGTGCCAGAAAAAATGCGCGAGCGAATATTTGAGCCATTTGTCAGTACAAAAGAACATGGCACAGGGCTTGGCCTGGCAGTCAGTTATGATATCATTGAAAGACACCAGGGAAAATTAACTGTGATACCCGGACGTTATGGGCGAGGGGCTTGCTTTGAAATCATGTTGCCCGTAGTTTTTGAAGGTGAGAATGGCAAAAATACTAATCGTTGATGATGAAGAAATTGCACGCATGACGCTTGCGGAAATTCTTCGACTGGAAGGATACGAGATTCAGTCGGTGAGCAGTGGAGAAGCGGCTGTCGAAGCGCTGCGCTGCGAGCCTTTTGACGTTATGGTGCTTGACCTAAAAATGGCCGGGATGAGCGGCATGGATGTTCTGCGCTCGGTAGTGGACAAACTGCCAGGCCTTTCTGTCATTGTCTTAACCGCGTATGGTACGATTGATACCGCCATCCAGGCCATCCGGTACCGGGTACACGATTATTTGTTAAAACCCGTTTCACCCGAGCAAGTGCTGGAAAGCATCGAAAATGCGTTGAACAAGAAACGACTGCAGAATGGCGAACCATCCGCCCCAAAGGCAGTACGGAATAAGGTGGATACGATGTTGGGCGGGGTGCTCATATCCTGGGATAAGCGCCAGATTTCATGGGACCGCGGCAGCCTTTCTCTTACGCCAACCGAAGCGCGGCTGCTGAAGATCTTGTTCGAACGGAAGAACGAAATGGTGGCGCACTCTGAACTGGTTTTTCTGATCCAGGGCTACCGGATCGATTCTGAGGAAGCGGCAAAAATTTTGCGACCGGTGGTCAGCCGGCTGCGCCAAAAATTGTCAACGGTGCCCAATTGGGATGACCGGATAAAAAACGTTCGCGGCGCCGGGTACGTACTGGAAATTGAATAAACAGCGCCGGGTGGGCGCTGTTACATCGCTAAAAATCCTTTTTCCTATCAGCTCCAGGGAAGATCGCCTGGCCGTATCTTTGGGGGGTTGAGCCAGGCTAACAGGCCTTTGGTGCTGCGCTTCTGAGGGGTAATTTTATCGAAGCCTACCAGGAACAGGCTGAGCATCAACAAAACGGTGCCTGCCCACTGTGAGAACGCTAATTTCTCTCCCAGCCAGATCTGCGCCAGGACAATGGTCACAAGAAGCTCTGCTAACCCCAGCAGGGCTGTTTGTAGCGTGCCGAGATGCTTAATGCCCATGAAGAGGGTCAGCCGCGAGAAGAACGTGATTAAGCCCATCGCAAGGACAGGCCACCAGACCTGGGTAAACATGGGAAGGCCTGGCCTGGTAATCAGGAAAGCGATGTCTACCGTGGCGGCCATGGCCAAAAGCGTATACAGCGTAACGGTCTGGGCCGGGGCCTCATAAAGGATGCGCTGATTGATGATCATGTGCAGCGCGTAAAGAATGGCTGAACCTAACATCATCAGCGCGCCGGGCAGGTCAACCACTTTATCTCCCGGCATGACCAGTAAAATCACTGCCGGTATGGTGATGACGAGGCGGAGAATAGTCAGCCGGGTAATCGACTGGCGGTCGAGCAGCAGCCACAACGCTACGAAGAGCGGGTAGAACGAATACAACATGTGGCCAATGCCGGCATCCAGGCGGCTCAGGGCGGTATAGTAGAGGATAGAGCCCAGCCCGTTGACAAAGCCTGCCAATAAGCACCCTACCAAACCTACCGGGTAGATATACATAAATTGGCGCATATTGATAAGAATTAAAGTCAGCATCAATAAGGCAGCAATTGTCGTCCTCACGGCAACAACCGCATATGGCGAAAAGCCGGAATCCAGCGCCATTTTTCCAAAGATGGGAACAATTCCCAGGAAAACAGCGGATGAAAGTGCGGCAGAAATCCCTTTTTTCCTACCTTCTTGTCCCATTACCGCTACACCGCCTTCGTTCTATCCCCATAATTTAGTTATTAACGTCTGTCCCAAAAGCCTTTGACCTGTTCACCCAACAGGAAGGGCCCGGCGCGATATAGAGCCTTCGACACCCGGGCTTACCGGGCTGGGCCCTTCTTTTGAGACAAACCCGCTTAGCGCAGCAGTGCCCGAACCTCGTCCGAGAACTCATCGCTCATAAAATCACCTTTTTGCATCAGTTTTTGTATGTGCCCTTGCAGGCGAGCCTTTTCCGCGTTGGTAAGCTCTTTTGCCGTCACTACGATCACAGGAATATCGGCTGTGTCTGGGTTGGAATGTAACTGTTCCAAAACGGAGAACCCATCCATTTCCGGCATCATTAGATCGAGGATCATAAGGTTGGGATGTTCTTTGATGGCTACTTCAATCGCTTCTCGCCCATTGGTAGCCTCAAACAGTTTGTAATCCCCCTGAGATTGTAAAATGCGCCGGACCAGGCGGCGGACATCATCGTTGTCATCTACAATCGCGATGCGGGGGTAGCGATCAATCGCAACTTTATTTAAAGCAGCCAGCAAGCCTTCTTCCACAGCCTCTTCCATGGTCGCCGTTTTCGTCAGAACAATATCTTGCGACCAGCCTTCGCCCAGAATGCTGTGTTCCACCGGCATGGTGTGCCCGGTGCAGTTCACTACAACCGTTTCGCTGGGCTTGATGACCCCTGCGCGGACGAGCTTGACCAGGCCGGCGAAGGCTACCGCCGCTGCCGGCTCAACCGACAACCCCTCCATTTTGGCCAGAAAATGCATGGCCCGGTAGGCTTCCTCATCCGTGACGCTTTCAAAAACACCGCCAGAGGCAGCGAGCATTTTTTGCCGCAGCAGAGTATATGTGCGTCCTGGGTCGCCGGTTGCCAGGGTAGCGATGAGGGTATGCGGAGATTGAACTGGCGTGGCCGTCTCCTTCCCCTGCTTCCAGGCGTGTACCATCGGTGCGCAGCCTTCGGCCTGGATGGGAGCAATTTTGGGGATCGATCTTGTCCACCCCAGTTTGTTCAGTTCGTCAAACCCTTTCAGCACGCCTAAAGGGCCCATTCCGCCGCTTACTGACTGGAGGTACCAGTCAGGCGTGCGCAGGGGCGTTGGCTCGCCAGTAGTCGGCTTATCCGGGCCGTTCATCATGGTAAGCTGCTCGGCAATTTCAAAAGCAATCGTTTTCATCGCCTCAATGCAGGAAATTGACCGGGCGCCCAAATCAAGCGGGATGCCCTTCTGGTTGGCAAACCGCGCAGCTACCTGCTTGGCCTGGTCGTATGAGCCGGTAATTTTGATCACTTGCGTGCCGTATATAGCTACCTCGCGCATTTTTGAGGATGGCACCAGGCTGGTAAGGAAAGCGTATAACTTGATGCTGGCTCTGGCTGCATAGGCCGAGTATGATATGGCTACATTGCCAGTTGAAGCAATCACAAATTCAGCGATACCAGCTTCCTTGAGCGATGCAATCGTAACGGCTGCCTGCCGGTCTTTGAATGAATGCGTAGGGCCCTGTCGCTCATCCTTGACGTAAATGTTCGGACATCCCAGCATCATTCCCAGGTTGGTCGCCCGGATTAACGGCGTTCCGCCTTCGCCCATGGCAATATTCGGATTCGGGCTGCGCACTGGTAAGAGCTCGTGGTAGCGCCACAGATCAAACGGACGACCTGTCAGCAGGGGCAGTAAGGTCTGTCCAATAGAGGCATAATCGTACCTGGCCTCCCTCCACACGCTTCCGCAGCGCGGGCAGTCGGAAGTGCCGGCAAAATAGGGAGCCTGGTGTCCACAATCCAAACACTCAACAATAAATTGCGAAGACATAAATTATTACTGATGCTCCTAAAGAAAATTTGACTTATTCATCGATACCTACTGGATGAAACTTTTTTAGAGCTTCTTCCAGGATTAATAGCAGTTCTTTCTCGCGCAAGAAACCTTTTGATAAGATGCCCTGCCCAAAATCGGTTAGCTGCTGGTGCTGTTCGGGGGTAAGGTCTGCCCCGGTTAAGATGATGACCGGGGTATGCCGTAAAACAGGGCTTGTTCGCAGGTTTTCCAAAATATTGAACCCATTTAACCCCGGCATGAACAGATCCAAAATGACGGCATCCGGGCGAGAGTTCTGGATCGCAGCCCAACCTTCGTCCCCACCCTTTGCCAGGGATATCTGGTAGCTTTTGTTCTCATCCAGTAATTTCTCAACCAGGCGCAGGTCAGCAGGATCATCATCGATTACCAAAACGTTCTTGATCTGTCCATCCCGGTTCAGCCGGTTCAGGGCATTGATCATATCTTCTTGCAAGAAGGGTTTCACCAGGTAATCTGAAGCACCCAGGCTGAAGCCTTTTTCCTGGCTTTCAAGGATACTGCAAACAATAATGGGGATTTCTCGGGTTTCAGCATCGTTTTTCAAATCGCGCATCACCTGCCAGCCGTCTTTCTGTGGCATCATGATATCCAGGGTGATGGCAAATGGCTGAATTTCTTTGGCGCGTTCCACGGCCTTATGAGGATCGTTCAGTGCCACAATTTGGTAGCCGTGGGGTTTCAGATATCTTTCGTATAAGTCAATCACTTTGAGGTCATCATCGATAGCCAGGACGGTGTTAGATGCACTGTTGGACGTCTTGGCCCTTTCTTCTACCTCGGGTGTGCTGATGGGAAGAGTAAAGAAGAATGTGCTGCCTTTGCCCGGCTCGCTGCGTAATAACCCGATACGCCCGCCGTGCATCTCGATGAGCGAGCGGCAAATGGAAAGGCCAAGCCCTGTGCCGCCTGATTTGCGGGTTGGGGAGTCGTCCACCTGTGAGAAGCGCTGGAATAGTTTTTGCTGGTCCTCAGCCGCAATTCCCGGGCCAGTATCGGTAACCATGACCATCACTTCCGGCTTGCCATCGGAGGTGTGGTCAACAGTTGTTTCAACGGTGATCGAGCCCTCATCAGTAAACTTGGCTGCGTTGGACATAAAATTGATCAATACCTGGCGTACCCGGGTATTGTCGGCGCGCACGAGCGGCAGATTCTCAGGAATGATAGTATGCAGTTTGATCGGCTTATCTTTCACCAGGCCTATGGCTGTTGACATGGCGCTGTTGATCAGATCCGCCAGGTTGAGATCCGTGATCGCCAATTCCATCTTGCCTGCATCGATCTTGGAAATATCGAGCACGTCATTGATGAGGGCTAATAGGTGCTGGCCTGAGTTATAGATGGCGGATAGGTCTTGTTTTTGCGTATCGTTGATGGGGCCATCAATGCCCTTGAGAATGACACGCGAGAAGCCGATAATCGAGTTGAGCGGCGTGCGCAGTTCGTGGCTCATGTTTGCAAGGAACTGGCTCTTGACCCGGTCGATTTCTTTCATATCGGCGATAGCCTTCTGAGACAGCTCGTACGCCCGGGCATTCTCGATAGCGATAGCAATCTGGTCGGCAAGGATCTGGAGTACCGTTACGTCATCCTGATTGAAAGCATTCACTTCCTTGGACTGTAAATCGAGTGCCCCAATGACGGTTGTGCCAAGTTTTAAGGGCACGCCCATTTCGGAGCGGGTGTCAGGCAGGAGCGGGTTGTCATATCGTATCGGGGCGTTTTGCACATCGTTAAGGATATATGGTTCGCCTGTGGCTGTTACCGTGCCGACAACCGAGCGCGAGCCCACCGCCAGTTTGTGCCCGCGTTGTTTCATTTCCTTGCCGGCGTCGCCGGTTGCTTCGCGGATCACCCCATAAGTACTGGTATCATCCAGCAGGAACAGCGCAGCATAGTAGAAACCAAACCGCTCCGAAAGCATGTTCACAATACGGTTCAACAGGAGATCGAGCGAAAGGGTGCTGGCTGTATCTCTGGCGATCTCGGACGCCGTTTGTAGCTCAAGCGCGCGCCGCTGCGCCTGGCGCAGCAAGCGCTGCTTTTCCAGGGCAACAGCAATACCATTGCCCACAATGCGCAGCAGGCGTGTATCTTCCTGGCTGAATTCGGTCGGATAGCGTGAGGAAGCATTCAATAGGCCGGTGAGCCGGCCTCCAGAGCGGAGCGGCACCATACAATTGGCCGCCATACTAAACTGCTCCAGAGTCTTTCGCGAGGTTGGGTCCAGGGGATACTGGTTGATATCCGGGATAATCACTGGCTCATCAGAAACAGATTTTACCAATGGCAGCGATGCAATGGGCATATGCAGGCCTAGATGCCGGTATTCGCCCTTAATATCATGGGAGCCAACCAGCTCCAGGTCCAACAGTTCGCCGTTCGCATCGCTTTCGATCAACATGATCGAAGCCCGGTCGGCGCCGGATGGCAGGATGTTTTCGACAACCAGGGCCAGCATGTCTTCGGTATCGGCGGCCTGCGCGATGCGGTTGCTGACGTTGTAAAGCAGCTCTGTTTCGGAGAGGGCAAGCTGGGTTTGTTCAAACAACCGCTGGTTTTCTACGGAAATTGCCATCTGGTCCACCAGGGGCGGGTATGTGCGCTTCTCGCGACCGGTGAAATTGTGCTTTGTCTCAGACTGTACCTGTAAAACACCAATCTGGCGCTTTCCAGTCCACAGCGGAAGGATCGCCAGGGCGCGGATATTCTGATGGACCAGCGTATCTTGCAGTTCTTTTTCGATCGCCCCCTCCAGGATGTCATCGAAGAAGAGCGGCGTATTGGTTTGGAAAAAGCGCTCGTACTTAGAGCGCAAATATTCTGTTCCAACAGGCGGCGGCGGAGTACCTCGACCGCTGTACCAGTTGGCTCCTACTTTAATTTGCGTGATCTTGTTGTAGGAATCATATTCAAAGAGCAGCAGCATGGCGCGGTTAATTTCGCTTGAGCGCACGCTCGATAATACCGCCGATACCATCTCCTGCATATCATTGGCAGATGCCAGGCGATTGCTGGCTTTATAGAGGCCTTCAGTCTCATCGAGTGTCACCTGGAGCTGATCCATGAGGCCTTCGCGGACAAAGGTGTTCGAGATGGCATCTGCGGCAACACGCAGAGCGTTGATTTCTTCATTCTGCCAGACTCGAGCGGCGCCTAGGTGATCAAATGCGACAAAACTCGGCGTACTGGTGGGGCCGGGTACGGCAAGCAGTAGAGATGAGCGGATGTGTTGTGAATTGAGAAAATCCGCTTCTGGGGTTTCATGGCTTGCTTGGGTCAGCACCCAACCCTTCTCGCGCAACTGCTGTAACCAATTGGGGTATGAAAGCACCGGGATGTGCAGCGTGCGGGTCTTATCAAATAAATATGCTACTGCCGGATCGCTCCATTCAGCGGTTGCACTCCAGAACAATCCTCTTTCATCTTCCTGAACGCGTGCAAAGAAAACCCTGCTGCACTGCGCGGCCTGTCCTAAAACCTTGAGCACCTCGGGCATGGATTTGGTGCCGAATTCCGTTAAATTAGCTGCTGCTCGGGCAACATTCGCCTGGTAGCGTTCGCGTGTTTCAATCGCTTCCAGGGCAAACTGCATCTGTTGGAACAATTCAGCATTTTCAAGCGCTGTGGTGGCCTGCGCGGATGCCGTGGACAGCAGTTCTGCATGTTGGGTGTCGAAAGCGTTTTCCCGGTTGAAATCCTGGACGACCATGGCGCCTAAGATGCGCTCACCCGCAATCATCGGAATGGCCAGGAGCGAAGCTGGAACCTGTTTAGGAAGATCAATGCCCAGTTTCACCAGCTCTTCTTTGGTGCGGGTATTACTCAGCAGCGTGCTTCGATTGCGGATGACAAATTCAGGAATACCATTACTAAACGGTTGGTCGGGCATTTCCACAACCTGACCATCTTTACGGTAGAAAGGAAAAGAGAGGGTTTCCTTGTTCGCGTTGTAAAAAACAATGTAATGGTTATGGTTATCGAGTATCTCGCCAACCATCGCGGAGAGCAGTTCAAAAATTTCTCCGCGGGTGGCCAGGCGGCTCAACTGCTGGCCGATCTGGTTCAGCGTTGCAAGGTCTTTGTTGCGGCGAAGAATGGTTTGCTCCGCCCGAATTCTATCAGACAGCTCTTGCTGAACTGAGACATACAGTTCTGCATTATCCATTGCCAGGGCTAGTTGCGCGGTAATTTCTCGCACCAGGATACGGTCATCTTCTGTCCATTCCCGTTCAGAATCATCGACGATTTCCAGCAGGAAATCGCCAACGCCCTGTGTCTGAAATGTAGCCGCAATTGCAGCCGGATTTTTCCCCGTGGTATTGGTCAGCGCCAGCTCATTTTTTACCAGGCTGTCTTTCCCGGTAGTCGTCCAAATCTGATTGGCGGGACGGATTTCACCCTGTTCTATCGCAATCCCTTGCCGCATAAACAGGCTGTCTTGCGGGCTCTCCTCGTGGTGGGCAAGCGGCTTTGTTCCCCCATGCATTGGTCGCTTTTTGATAGGTTTTTCGGTCGACGGTTTCTGCGCCGCGGGTGGTTTCGTCTCCGGTTGATCGGCAGCCGGTTTGATAGCCTCAGGTTTAGCCACTGCCGGCTTTACTTCCCCGGGCAGTCGCTTTTCTTCCCCGGGCAGTGGCTTCTCTGCCCCGGGCCCTGAAGCTGCAGATTCGGGTTTTACACTCTCTTTGGGCTGGACAGGTGGTTGGGAAGATGTTTCTTCGGGGATGCGTTGGGCAAAGCCGCCCCAACCGGTGATCGCCCCATCTTTTTTATAGCAAGTGACAATATGAAGGCGAACCGGCAGGCTGGCCCCCGGTTTATTCTCGAAATAGACAATGCATTCCGCTGGCAGTTTGCTTTCTGAAAAAGCTGCTTCCAGAGCGTCCTTTGATCTGCTATGCAGCGCGTATGAAAGAATCGACTTACCTATAAAGCTG
This sequence comes from uncultured Anaerolineaceae bacterium, assembly GCA_964437595.1. GTDB lineage: Bacteria > Chloroflexota > Anaerolineae > Anaerolineales > Anaerolineaceae > DSYU01. The sequence continues at coordinate 39,160 of CAYTHO010000011.1, read as the reverse complement.
TTCGGGTTCATTCGCAGCGCATCGCTGACTTCCAACCCGCAGGCAGTATAGTTAAAATTCGCATCCACCTCCCAGGTCCAACCGGTCAGGTGGGCCGGGGTGGTGTGCTCGGTGGCAGGGGCCACGGCTGGCGCAGTACTCGGGTTCGCATCCGGCAGCCCTGCAATTTCGATACCTGCGGCAATGTTCCCAACAACAGCATCGCTCTGGAGCGGCGATGCCTGTTCTTGAGACTGGGGGGTATCCTCAGCCAGGTTTGAGAAAAAATTCTCAAGTCGGTTGCGAAGTCGTTTCTTTGACATACGTTAAGATCTCCTGAGCCAATGCGCGGTACTGCAGCGCGGATCGGCTTTTGGGCGCGTGATAAATTATCGGTAAGCCAGCAATCGGGCTTTCACGGAGCTTGGTGTCCGTCTCAATCACCGTATCCAGAACACCATTCCCAAACGTGGTGCGCAGTTGTTCGGTCAGCGTCCGGTGAATCCGGTTTCGGCGGTCAAACATGGTCAGTAATAGTCGATAGGTCAGCCGGGTGTTGCCTTGCGAGCGCACGCGGCGCACCATGGTCATCATGTTGCGCAGGGCATTGATAGAGAAAAATTCGGCCTGGGTAGGCATGATCAGCAGGTCAGACGCCATTAATGCGTTGAATGTTACTGCCCCGAGGAAGGGGGGACAGTCGATAATGATGTAATCGTAAGGCCAGCTCTCATCGCGCAGCGCTTTCACCAGAGTCAGTTCATATCCCTGTCGAATGGGTAGGAAGCGCTCCGCGAGGCTCATTTCAGAAGTAGAGGGGATAAGGTCGAGGCGGGGGATGCCCGTCTCGCGTACCGCGGTCTTCGCCGACACAGACTCGAGCAGGACATTGACAATCGTGTTCTGGGTTTTATTATTTTCAACGCCAAAGGCGAGTGAAAGGTTGGCCTGTCCATCCAGGTCAATTAGCGCAACCTCCAGGCCTGTTTCCACCAGGGAAGCCCCCAGCGAAATGGTTGTTGTTGTTTTTGCAACGCCGCCTTTTTCATTGGCCACTGAAATGATGTACGTCATATCACACCTTTCCCCGAACCTTTTTTCGTTCCTATTCGGATTCTTCATCCTGCTGGCGGATGTAAATCTGTGCCCTGGTCGCGCTTAAGGCTTGTTGAAGCTCGCTTACCGCGATACGCATCATCTCTCGCGGATCATTGGTAGAGCGGATCTTTTGGGTAATATCCAATACTTTCTTCTCTCGTTCTGCCCTACGAACCGTATTTTCAAAGAGGCGGGCGTTTTCAAGCGCTACGGCTACCTGGTTGGCGATACTGTTCACCACTGCAATTTCGTCTTCGGACCACAGCCGGTTTTCGCCTTGATCCTGAACATGGATCACACCGATTGTTTCACCGCGCACGGCAATAGGCACAGCCATGATCGCTTTATCCGGCGTCCCATTGTTACTGGGCAGTACGGCATAGACCGGATCACCAGATGAAAAGACTTTCTTCCACATGGCATTCTCTGAATGCTGTGATGTAACGCCCGATTGGTTGTAAACATACCCCAATACTTTTCGTTGTTTGGTGTCCTGCGCCCATTCAGATCGCAAATACTGCCGGTGAAGGTTTTGCGCTTCTTCCAACGCCTGGGCCGTTTCGATGTATAGCTGGTTGTTGTAGATCGCGATGGCTACTTGGTCGGCCAGCGTGTTAAACAGCTCGATATCATCTTCGTGAAAGTCATTTGACTCGGTGCTCTGAATGTCAATCGCGCCGATTACCTGGTCGCCCACTTTCAGAGGGAGCGCCATTTCAGATCGGGTATCGGGTAAATCGGGGTTGTTGAAGAAAACCGCATCGGCGCCTACATCCGTGGCAATACGGGCCTGGCCTGTGCCGGTGGCGTAACCGACGATACCCACCTTTCCCACCGGCAGGCTGTGGTGGCGGGCCAACATGCGCTGACCGCCTTCGCTGTTTGCGGCGCGTAGAATAGCGTTTTCTTTTCTCTCATCCAGTAGGAAGATACCCACATGGTAGAACTCAAACCGTTCGCTAATCAGTTGGGCAACTGATAACAACAACGGCTCCAACTCCTGGGCCGAAACAATTTCCCGGGCCACATCGGAAACGGTTTGAAGCTGTGCTGCACGGTTGGTGAGGACCTTGTTCTGGCTTTCGATTTCCTGGGTACGGGCCCGAACGCGCTCTTCCAACTGGTTAATCAGGATGTGTAACTGTCCAGTCATCGAGTTGAAGGCGTTTCCCAGCATACCAAATTCGTCTGCGCTTTCTACAGGCGCCTGAGCTTCCAGGTCGCCGCTGGCGATCTGCTGAGCGGTCTTCGTCAGGCGTGTAATTGGGGTTGTCACAAGCTGCACGGCGCCGATGGCTAGAAGACCAACAATACCAGCGATCACGGTGGTCACCAGCGTGGTTAACTTCCTTTGCTGCTGGCGCAGTTCCTCATCGCTAAAATCGGCGCGCAGGTAGAGAATTTTCCAGGGCATGCTTTCCAGCCTGGTGACGGCGCCAATTTCTGGAAGATCAGTTTGCTCGCCTTCCGTAGTGATTTCAGATCGGAATACTGGTTGCTGCCGGTAGTTGTTAATCAATTGGTCAAGCTCAGTTAGGTCTGACGAGAGCAGGTTGGGTGGCAGATTCGGCAGTTGGCGGGTTTGAATGAGGCTTTGAACCTTTTCCGGAGGAAGCGGTGCAATGGACTGGTACAAATTGGTCGGTGTGTATTGGTCGGCAAGGCGGATATTATTATCATCCAATAGGATTGCGTATGAGCGATCCCCAAGCAAACCATTGTACTGGCGCAGTAAATTTTGGAGCAGAAGGCCATCGTATCGAGCGCGCAGCACACCGATCACCTGATTCTGTTGGTTCTTAATCGGCGAGCTGATAAAGAAGAACGCGCGCTTATTGTTTGCCACATAGACCTGTGAAGCATAGGATAGGCCAGTGGTGGCTGGAACCTGGAAGTAAGTCTCCTCCCCTTCGTTATCTCCCTGAAGGAAAGATTCCGCCCCAAGGAACAGCTCGGATGTCCAGCCGGCGTACCGGTCATTGAGGGAGTCGAACAGAACCTGGCCATCCATATCGAGCAGCGCGAATGATGAAAAGTAAATGGAGCTTTTGAGCTCATTCGCATCCAGCGTCCTCAGGGATAGCTGCAGGTCTTGCTCTTCTTTGCTGCCCGCTCGTTGATCTTTCGGCAGGCTCAGGTAGTCGGTATAAATCTTCAATTGGGCTGTATCTACGAGGGATTGCTTTGTTTCATTGAAGAACCGGTCAACCGCGTATGCTACCTGCTGCGAAGCGAGCAGTTGGGCCTGGTCGGCTTCGCGGGTCAGCTCGTCAAACATGAAACGCGATTGGATGAGGGAGATGATAGCAAGTGGGATAATTACGATTGCCAGAAATATACTCACCATGCGGATGCGCAGCGTGGCCGTTAAGAACTGCATGGCTTGCATCGTAATGTAAACCATAAACAGCATACCCAGGATTGCCGGTGTGATGACGTTGATCAGCTCAATCGAAACCTGTTTAAAAGGGGAATAGGCTGTCGCGATCGCGCACAAACTGGCAATGATGACTCCTGTGATGATCGCATTGTTTGCCTGGAAATGGAGAACCAGGGTTGATGAAACGATCAGGGAAAGCAGCAGGTAAACAATTGCCATGGGAAAGCCCAGGCCGTTCAATAGTGCTGACGTAGCGATCGCCACGAAGCCAAAAAATACGGTGACCAGGGTTATCCCGGCATCATAATTCCCTCGCGGATATAGCCTGCCCAGGCATATCGCGCTTATGATTGCGCTGGCAGCGAATAAGACAGCAAGGAGGCCGATTTGCCAAACAAACTGATTGACCAGAAGGACGACGAAGCCCGCTGATAAGAATGCGCTCAGAGCGCCGATAACGATCGTAATCAGCCGGATGCTCTGGGCTCTGTTCACCCTGATAGCGGTAGGGGAGATGATAGACTCAGTACTCATATCCGAACTTCGATTATCCGTTACTACCATTCAACCTCCGGGCTTCTCCAGCAGCCATTCATCACCAATGCTCACGATTCTTTTCGCAGTTGAACCGCAACTTCCGAAACGCCCAGGGAGCGGCCAATTTCCTGGATCGCAGTACGCAACACACTGTCAACGTCTGACGCCGCACGAACTTTCGACGAAATCTCACTCACCATGCGTTCCCGTTCTGCCCGAATCTGGATCTCTTCCAGCAGGCGAGCATTTTCAAGCGAAACCGCCAGGCGATTTACTGTGTTCTCAATCAGAGAGATCAGGTCAGGCGAAATGGTGGCAGCTTCAAAATGGATGTCGACCACCCCTAATACCTGGTTGCGCACCTTAATGGGCACGGCAAGCACGGTGATTGGCCGCCCTTGCTCATCTTTGATACCCGGCACGATCTTCATGACAGACTGGCCGCTTACCATCGCTTCCTGGCCCTGCTCGCTTTCTTCAGCCTGGTTTTCCAACCGGGAATCGTGGTACCGGTAAGCCAGGGCCTGGCGCGTATTCCGCAGGTGTGTCCTCCAGGCTTTCTGCGTGTTGGTGCGGCTGGTTGTTTCCAGTTCATTTACGGTGTGCTGCAACTCATTAACCAGGTGCGTCTTTTCAAAAGCAATCGACAATTGGTCGGCAATGGTCTGCAATACCTTTACATCATCTACAGTGAAAGCATCCGCAAGGGTACTTTGCACATCCAATGCGCCAATCGTCTGGTTATTGATCCGTAAAGGCAAAACTACCTCAGAACGTGTATCAGGCAGCAGGGGATTTCTATAATGGACGACATCATCGGCCACATTGGATGATATGCGGGCTTCGCCCTGCCTGGTAACGTAGCCCACCATACCAATTTCACCGATGCGAAGACGGTGACCTCGTTCCAGCATCATCCGGCCTGCATCTCCAGTAGCGGCTCGCAGAACCGAGAATTCATTTTTACTGTCATTGAAGAAAATACCTACGTGGTAGAAGCCGAACCTGTCTCGAACTTGATTCACTGCTGTTATGAGAAGGTTTTCCAGGTTGGTTTCACTGGCAATGTCGCGAGTGATCTGGCTGGCAACCTCGAAGCGGGCAATGCTCCTCCTGAGGTCCGCCGAGCGTTCTTCTATTTGCTGCTCCATCGTAGCGCGGGAGTCTTCCAGGGCTTTCAGTGTGCCCTCCCGCGTCATGAGCGCTCTGGTCATCCCTCGTAAGATAAGGAGCACAGACATGACGATTGGGCCTGTAGCCAGAATTGTGATACCAATAGTAGCGATCCACTGACTCGAATCGCCGGAATTTGCCATGACGTTCTGTGCTGGAAGCGGGATACTCCCTTTTACCATCAGCGAACCAACGACGATCATGGCGCCCAGGGCAATGATATCGACCAGGAAGCTGACTCTCGCGCGAAATAATAATTTGCCTAAAAGAATGGCGGAAATAAGGAAGATCATTCCTGTACCGCTCAAACCATAATTTATGAGGGCAGTGGTTCCAAGCGTGATAAATATGATGACGATGAAGGACGCGCGGATGTAATAATCTAACTTGCGGTTTACCGCGACAAAAACAAATAAGAGATACCCCAGTGGGTAAACCCAAATATTTCCAGCGATGGAAATCTGAGGAGAAAAGACCATGAACAATATTGAGCCAATGGTCAAAGAGGCCAGGAGACTGTTGAACAGGCTCTGTATAATAATCTCCCGGCTGCCAGTCAGGGGGTTCTTTTGAAAAACATGTTGAGGGATGGCGTCGGGCCTCAAGGACCGCAGGAATTTCTGCATCACCCACGCTCCTTTCCGTTGCCGCTGCTGCCGCCGGTCAGACCGGTAATATTGGCTGAGCCTTTCGCCGCAGGTGCATTCGGATTCAATTGGACGGAAACCTCCGCGACAGCGGGAAGCTGGCCCAGTTCCTGGGCTGCTGCCCGTAAAATGTCTTCAATGTTTAAAGCACGCGAAAACCGCGTTGCCAGCTCATTAAGTTTCTGCTCCTGAACGGCGCGGCGCTCTGTTTCGTTTAGCAGGCGGGCATTTTCCAAAGCGATGGCCGTCTGTGTAGTGACGTTTTCTACAAAAGTTTTTTCTTCCTCTGTCAGGCTGTCGCGGTCGATGTCTAACGTGATTTCTCCGATCACGGTATCGCGCAGCAGCAGGGGTACCTGAACGCTTTTCGCCTGCTCGAATTCTTTCGCAGTAGTCGGGCTTTCATATTCATAGGCAAGCTCACCGTACGTTTCCAGTGACTCTGTCCAGGCGCGCTGCAGATATTCCCGGTTCAACGAGCGAATTTCATCCAACCGCTGGCGAGTCTCCCGAAACAGTTGATCGTTTTCCAGGGCGATGGATAGGCTGTCGGCGATGCTTTTCAGCATAGAGATGTCATTCTCATCGAATGCCTCTGGAAGCTCAGATTGAATGGTGAAAGCGCCCAAAACATGATCATGCGCGATAATGGGCAGCGCCAGCTCAGAACGGGTGAGGGGCAGGTGCGGGTTGCTGAACCGCACGGCCTCCGCGCCAACATCCAACGCGATGCGCGCTTGTCGGTTGGCAATCGACCAGCCGATCATGGAACTGCTGCCGACCGCCAGTTGGTGCCCGGCGGCAAGCATTCGCTTGCCAGCTTCTCCTGTACCGGCCCGCAGCACAGCGTATTGGCGGTTGCTGTCTACCAGGAAGATACCTACATAGTAAAGGTCAAAACGCTCTTTGATCAGGTCAACAAAATGTTGTAGAAATTCTTCTGGATCGCTCATCGAACTGATTGCGCCAGTAATCTCCGCGGAGGTACGTAACTGCACCAAACGCCGCGCCATCGCGCGGGTTCGTTCATCGACCCGTTCCTCGAGCAGATCGCGCTCGCTCTGAAGGCTTCGTGATAGCTCTGCCTGGTGCTTGAGGTTGCGGTCGAGACCATCGATAATCATGGCAATCGAGCCGGTGATCACCGATGCAAGACCGATAAACGAGAACGTGTTGGTGATCCAACTGCTTCCCCGAATAAGATTTGCGAGTGATGCGATGGGAGGGTTCGGGTTATTAACTGCATAGAGCCCAAGACCAGTTACCATCAGCGCGCTGATAATAATGGCTGCTACTGCATCTCGAGCGGTGAGCAGAACAGCAGACAGCGCAACGTAGCCCAGTAAAAACATGCGTATTTCAGCGAGCTGACCGCTGTCAAAAAGCTCAAAAATTGCCAATACAAAAACAATATTCACCATCACCACAGCGCGCAATTTATAGGGTATATGCCGGAAGAGCGTGGTAATCAAGGTGAGGATATAAACTGGTACATAGATGTAAATGGCCGGTAACCGATATAACGGCTCTAGAAACACCACATTGGCAGATCCAATGATCAGCAGTATGCCCAGTATGGACACCCCAATCAGCATAAACTGCAGGATGCGCTCTCGCAAAATCGCCAGGCCGCCTTCTTTCGCGGTAGCTGGCGGAATGTAGAATGGGGAAAGCTGCTTAAAAAAGTTCATGTTGCGCTCCTAGTACCCGGCGGCATAAATACCTCTATGGTTAGCACGCAGCGCCGGGTACTTTAAACAGTCGGGCGGAACCGGCGAATAACAACATAGGTATTTACGCCCGACTGTACTAGTGCCCATTCTTCCGCCCTCTGGCATGGGGGTCATCCAATCCCTTGCCGTTGCTGCCATTGTTCCCCAGTGTCCAATCGCTGTCCTGGCCTTCGCCAAATATATTTTGTTTGGTAGCAGGGGATTGGGCTGGTTGGTCTGTCCTGCCTGCGGTAACGCGAATGCTGGCCCGGCGGGCGCCGAGCACGCGGGCAATCTCTTTCGCGGAAGTTTCCAGGATCGTATCCATATCTACGGAGTGCCGGATCTTGCTGGTGACCTCAAATAACTGCCGTTCGCGATCCACCTGCTGGCGAACCTGATTGACCAGCCGGATGTTAGCGATAACCCCGCCAAGGTTGTTGCCCAAGGCGCCCAAAATTTCCTCATCATTTTCGTCAAAGGCGTGCGCCTGCGTGCTCTCGATGTTCAAGACCCCAATCAGGGTTTCGCTGAACAAGATCGGTATCGCCAGTTCGGATCGTACCTCGTTATCCACAGGAATATAGTCTGGGTCGTTGAGGACATCATCAATACGCACCGGGCGCTTTTCAAGCGCGGCCTTGCCGCAAATGCCCTGGCCCGGGCTCGTGCGGATGTTCAGGTGGCGGGTTCCCTCATATCCCGCAGAAGCTTGCGTTTGTAATTGTTGTTCATCGTTCAGCAGCAAGATGGAAACACGCTCGCCAACCATGGCGGTCCGCAAACCGCTCACCACATTCCCCATAGCGCTTTCCAGATCGGTGCTTGTGCTTGCCGCTACGGAGATCTGCCTCAGCAGGCGGTGCTTCCCTAATAATTCCTGGGCTTTTGCGAATAATTCACTGTTCACCACCGATACGGCTAACTGATCTGCGAGGATCTGCAGTATGCCGATATCTTCTGTGTTGAAAGCATTGAATTGTACGCTTTGCACGTCTAATGCGCCTAAAATACGATCGCCAACGGCTAAGGGGATAGCCAGCTCGCTGCGCGTATCTGGCAGCAGCGGGTTCGGCAGGTGCGTGGGATCGATCGTAACATCGTTCACAACCATCGCCTTGCCATTCGCCGTTACCTGGCCAACGATTGACTTAGACCCAACCGCCAGCCGGTGGGCTGCCTGCAGCATTTTCTCGCCTGCTGGACCGGTGGATTCGCGTAGTACCGCATTTTCACCAATCGGGTCCAGCAGGAAAACCGAAGCATGGTAAAAGCCGAACCGGTCGCGAACGAGGTTGATTGATTTCTGCAGCAGCTCTTTGATGTCCAGAATGCCGGTCGCGTCTCGGGCGATCTCAGCGGCGGTAAGCACCTGCTCCGCGCGCCGTTCGGCCAGCTTTTCGGCCAGTTTCAGCTCGGTAATGTCGCGCTGGATCAGCAGCAAGCCATAGGGCTCGCCCGATTGGGTGTGAATCGGCAGGCGGGAGGTTTGCGTCCAGATCTCTGCGCCTGACTGCGAAACCGCGCTTTGGATCAAGCCAATTTCTGGCCTGCCCAAATTCATTGCATTTTGTTCCTCGCGGAAGATCTTTTCGGCAGTGTCGCGGTCGAAAAGGTCGTAGTCGGTTTTGCCTACGATTTCACTCGCGCTCATCTGGAAGCTTCGAGCAATCGATTCGCTGGCGCGGATATACCTTCCGTTTACATCCTTGATGGAAATGCCTTCAGGGATACTGTCCAGCAGGGTGTTGAACAGGAAGCGCTCTTCGTCGTACGCGCGCAGCGTTTGCTGTGTTTCTGTATATAACTGCGTGTTCCTGACGTTGGTTGCGATTTGTGGCGCAAGAGTCATAAACAGGTTCAAATCATCCTGGTCGAATGCGTTCTCATTAACCAGGTCCTGAATGAGAAGAGCGCCAACAACCATGCCGCCAAAGACCAGAGGGATGCCCATCCAGGACTTAGGCGTCTCGCCGCTGATGATTGGGTTTTGCGCCAGGATAGCTTTTTCTGTTAGCAACAACATCGGCTGGCGGTTTTGGATTACAGTAGAAGTCAGCCCTTCGCCAAGCCTGGAAGGGGGTTGGGAAGTGACCTGCTTGTTTTCGTAGAAGTATGGCCATTCAATCTGGCCTTCTTGCTCGTTATAAATTGCCACTGCGAACTCCAGATCAGAGCCAAGGGTTTGGATAATCTGTTCGTGGAGAACGCGGTACAGTTGGTTGAGATCCGTTTCAGCGGAAATTGCCTGGCTGAAGGTGGATAGGGTCTGGAGCTCGGAAAGTCTATTCTGTAGGGTGTGCAGCACCCGCGACTTTTCCAGCGAAGAACCAAACACCTCCGCCAGGTTTGCAAAGGGTGAAAGGTTCGCCTGAAGGATCTGGTTCGGGTCGCGTGACCCCAGAACAATTACTTTTGAGAGACGTCCCGCTTCGAGCACCGGCAGCAGCGCAGCGGCGCGGTATGCGCGGCGCACCAGGAAAGAGATCAAATTATCATAATCAGAATGCTGCGTGATATCCCCAATCACAACTACCCGGTTCTCGGTGAGCAGATTGGCCATTTTGCCGGTTGGGATATTCAAGCTCTGCAGGCTTTTTTCGATCCGCCTGTTCTCATAATCAGCCAGGGCGAGGAATTTGAAATTTTCGCCGTCGATCGTTAGGATGGCGGTCAAGAACGGGATCTGAATGAATGTATCCGACAAAACCTGCACCATCTCGCCCTCATCGTGTGCCTGGATGACCTGCCGGGCGCCCTGATACAGAATGGACGTTTCTTGATAATTGTACTGCGTCGCTTCCAGCAGGCGGGTGGCTTGCAGGGTGCTGGAGATCTGGTTCGCAAGGGTTTGAAATACGGCAACCGTTTCTTCATCAAATGCGTTGGTTAATGAAGATTGGATATCCAGTACCCCTAACACCTCCGTGCCGATCGTAATGGGAACAGCCGTTTCGGACTGCGTATCGGGTAAAAGTGGATCAGAACGGAAGAGAGGGTCTTGGGCCACATCCCAAATAAATTTCGACTGGTTCTGAGTGGCTACCCAACTGATCAGTGTGTTTTCGGATAGATCTACCTGATCGCCGCGGGTAAGTACCTGCCGCCCCATTAAACCGCTGGCTTCTTTGAGCACCAGCTTCTGACCTGTTTCATCAAACAGGTAAATGGCCACGTGATAAAAACCAAAACGGTTGGCAATGAGTTCCGCCGTGCGGCCCAAAGCATCGCTGATTTTTGTTGTGGAAGTTGCAAGCTGAGCAACTTCAGAGGCAATACGCAGCTGCCCGGTGCGTCGTTCTACGGCGCTTTCCAGAGAGTGATAAAGCTCACTCAGCTCGTCTGCCATGTGGTTGAATGACATTGCTAGCTGCCCGATCTCATCCTGGCGGTTAATTGGTACGCGCTCGCTCCAATTCCCCTGTGAGAACAAATCAGCAGCGTGCGCCATTTTTACCAGCGGGTTAATCAGGCGAGTGCCAAGGAAATATACCAGCCCCCCGGCGAGGGCCAGCGAAGCTCCCAGGAGAAAGATATTGGTCGGGTCGAAGATGTTATTGATCTGGTAAACCGACTGTTCCGTTACAGTCAGCAGCGATCCGATCCGGTATTTGGGCTGCCAATAGGCGTAACCGATGATGGGTGTGTTGCTGTAGGATGGGGCGGTGAATAACCGCATCGCGGCCTGGTCGCCAATCAGCGGTTGAATCGATGCGGATAGCCCGGGGTTTTCTGGCATTTGCGCCAGTTGATTGCCTTCACTTTCCCCAATCAGGCTTGCCTCAGAAGTAAAGTAATACGCATTGGCTTCGGGTAAAAAGGAGGAAGAATCCGAGAGCGTCAGATTGGTGAGACTGGTGCTCGAAGTGGCAAAGAGGGTTGCCATCGGTTCGCCCTTTTCATTGACAAAAGAGCGCGAAACAAACAAAACCAGTTGGTTCGCATACCCTGGAACCGGGCTGTAGACAAAAACCGAGCGATTGGTGCCTATCAAATCCCGGATGGCTTGCTCCTGGATGGTGCCATCGCTAAAGTTTTTGGTGATCCAGATATCATCCGATGCCAGAACAACTTTGCCATCGGGAAGCACGATAAACATCTGATCGAAGATTTTTTCAATGCCCAGTTGCGCGCTGGTGCGAAAGCTGTGGTAAAGCATCCCCATCGAATAAGTGTATTGGCTATCCGCGGGGTCAGTGGAAATGAGAGTGAATAGATTATCGTGAAAGGTTTGTTCTGTTACCATCCGCTCGATGATGCTGCTGCGCGTCTCAACGTATTGATCGAGCTGGTTCACCTCGCGATTGACGATGCTTTCCATCTGCCGGGAGATTTGCTGCTCCAGCATCTGGCGCGTGCGCAGGAAATTAAGTGTTCCAATCAGGAGCAGGGGAAGTAAAGAGATGAGAAGGAGTACAAAAAGAACGTCCCGCAACAGGCTGTGCTTTAAACGCGTCTGCCTCGGTTGTGACCGGGGCCTGAGCAAAGGAACCCAACGCGAGAGCATATTCTTCTCCTCTAATAACTCATTTCCCAGACGGGCTCACCGGCTAAGATTCGCTGAATTTGATCTGGGAAGCGGTCAGGGTCCAGGGGTTTACCAAGAAATCCATTAAAACCTGACTGGCGAGCTTTATTCATTTGCTCCTCGCTTGCCTCAGCGGTCACAGCAATTACCGGCACGTCTTTCAGCTTCCCTGATTGCCGGATCTTGCGCAGCGCACTATAACCATCCTCATAAGGCAAGCGAATATCCATGAGAATGAGATCTACTTTTGGCAATGTATCGGCGTATTCAACAACCTCATACCCCGATGTTTTCCATTCGCAGTGTATTCCCAGAAACCCGAGCATACGCGCGATCAGGACAAAGTTGGATACATTATCTTCCACTACGAGAACAATTGCGTCTTTAACCATGATTTCCCATTGATGTGCTAAAAGTGAGAAAACCCAGCCTGTTTTTCATCCCGATACCGGTGGAAAGAAACTGCTCGCATAACACCGTTACCCCAGAAAACGTTCCACCTGCTCAATGAAGCGATCAATATCAATCGGCTTCTCAATATATCCATCGCAACCGGCGCTGAGCGTGCGTTCCCTGTCTCCCTTCATCACGTTAGCCGTAATTGCAACAATTGGCACGCCCATCAAGTTCGGCATCGCCTTCAGCTCATTCGTCAGAGTGTAGCCGTCGATATCGGGCATGTTGATGTCCATCAGAATGAGGTCGGGGCGCTTCGTCTGCAAAATGTTGCGGGCAATGTTTGCATTTTCAGCATCGATGACCTGGTACCCAAAGGCTTGCAGCACGCGGCGAACAAGCATCCGGTTATCAGGATTATCCTCAACATGTAAAACGATTTTTTCCTCTCCCATGAAGCCACTCTCCAAAGGTTAAGGCGGAGCGCCTGTGAAACATAAAGCCATATGATATTGCTTAATCCCCTCCAGACGGAAGGGTGAATGCGGAATTGTAGCCGGTAATAACCCTCTCATTATTATAATGGCAACAGGCAGTAGGGCACAAATCCTTTGCAGTTTTGTAATTACAAATGGGCTTCGTATAGCTTACTGCCAATAGCCCTTTTATTCTTCCCCTTTTTGTTCTACTTTAATTTAAAAAAGTGTGGTTTTCAGTAAAAGGGGCATTAAACCCTGTTTATGCTGCCTTTCAAATTTGTCTATTTAGAACCGTTTTGCCAAATTAACCGCAGCCGCGATACCAGCTCGGCCAGGTTCTCCATCACAAAATCGGGTTGGATGGTCGAATCGGCCAGATGTTCTCGCTGCGTTTCTCCAGAAAGGACCAGGATGGTGGTCAGGCCGGTTTTGCCAAGCGCGATATCGGTATACAACCTGTCGCCGATCATGCACAGGGCCTCAACCGGCAGGCCCAATTTCTCCGTCAGTGCCTCTACAATTGGCGGGTACGGTTTGCCAATAATCACGTCTGGTTGTTTCCCAGTTGAAGCAGCCACCAGCGCCATCATAGCGCCAATGTCTGGCATAAAGCCCGTTTCGGTAGGGCAGTTGATGTCTGGATGCGTGGCGATGTAAGGGACGCCCGCTGTTACCAGGTCGCACAACTTCCAAAGCTTGGCGTATGTGAGCGTGGTATCAAATCCCAGCACAGCGAAATCCGGATTGATATCCGTGAGATCAAACCCGTGCTCCTCAAATTCACGTTCCAGCGCTGGTGTGCCCACAACGAATAATTTCGCCCCAGGCTTTCGCCTGGCCAGGTAGATTGCGGTGGCCTCACCGGAGGTAAAGATTGCTTCCTCAGTAAGTTCTAATCCGAACCGGCGGATTTTTTCGGCATATTCTTTTTGGGTGCGCGAGGAATTATTGGTAAGAAAAAGAAATGGAACGTTATGCTGCCTTAGCAAGTCAATAAATTCGAGCGCGCCGGGCAGCAGGTGGTTTCCCAGGTAAAACGTGCCGTCCATATCCAGCATAAAACATTTAATATGTGCAAGTTTAGACAAATCGCTCATTGATCCTGGTCCAATCTGTTTTCGTTTGATCCGTTATAGCTTTCTTATAGGATGAAGAACGCGACGCCTGGGGTGAACAGGCGTCGCGTGGGGAGAGAACGCGGCGTTCCATCGCTCGCGTCGCATGTATTATAACACACCTTTGGTAAAAAAGAAATAGTTAAACGGGTGATTTTTTGGTAAATTTTCGACTTTCTTGAGCGGGTGATGGGATTCGAACCCACGATATCTTGCTTGGGAAGCAAGCGTTCTACCACTGAACTACACCCGCATTAGTCCAAGACCGTGACGTGGATTATAGCGTATCGAAATGCAGGTGTCAAGAAAAGAATCCGGGGGAAATTGTGGAACCCGATGGTGTTCTTTTTCGTCTTATCCAAAAGATATTTCTAGAATGGTTGGAGGTGGTACGATTCATGCTACACTTATTTTCAGTGTCCAATGATGCATGGTTTTTGGGAGGCGCAATGCGTATGTCCGCAAAACGATGGGGCGGTATTTCGGTAGGGATCATTCTAGCCCTGCTGCTTTATGGATGCCTGACGACTAAGGCTCCGCAAATCACAAACGGGACTGAGGCGCAGGCGCCTGAAGAAACACGAAAAACCTTTATCCCGATTCTTTACAATACGAATAAGCCATCTCCATCCAGCCCGCCGCTGGCATCCGACAGCATCTATATCACTTCGCTGGATTCCACAGCCCTGTTTAATCAAGGCTGCGCGCTGGGTTCGCGTGATCTCAGCCTGGAGGGCAAGCAAGACAGCCTGGTCATTTTGCACTTCGGCTACCCGCGGATGGTTAACAACGAGTATGGCGCCCGCCTGTATTACCCGGCCTCTCCTGCTACTGTTGACCAGATTGCCTCAGCCGTCATACAGTTTGGTTACGGTTACTGGTACTGCGCTGGGGCTGATTTCGACTCCCATTTGCGTATAGGCATTGGCACCAGCAACTACGGCGGCAGCATTTACTCTTTGGTCACTGCCGGGCACGGGCAGGCCTGGGCGCGCATGGTCAACCAGGTGAATGATTGGTTCTTGAATAGCTGCACGCGGAGTTGTGACGGCCAGGTAGATGCCGTTGGCGCCAGTGATATTGAGCTGGACTGGAGCCCGTATGAAACGACGCTCGATTGGCTGGTTGGCTACGATTCGGCCAATAACTCCCCCCTGTATAACTTTGGCGCAATTCCCGGTTGCCCCTACCTGGCCAGCCCGACCGCTCGCTGTGGGGGAGGGTATTCACTGGATGAAGTCTGGATGGTCACCTATGGCATGAGCCCAGTGTGGCCGGTGCCGGAGATTTACCGCACGGACGGCGTCAACGCGCAGCAGTGGTACTTGATGAGCGTATACTCATACGTCAACCACGGCGTAAAAATGCAGTTTATCGGGCCTATGTCGCAGTATCAGGCCTGCCTGCAGCGCGGCGGCTGCAATATGATCAACAATAAGCCTGAAGACGCCTGGACTCAGCTTTATACCTTGTTGAATGGAGATGAACGCACAGCAGGCGAAACCCTGCCGTACCTGACGGATATCTTCTGGCTGAACGAGCCGTTCCCATCTGTCGCCGGTCTGCAGCCCACTCAGGCGCCCGATAACCCCCCGGCCAGTAAATCTCCGATCGCGGCGGTAGACGAGGACTTTTCAAAAGAGCTGCAGTCGGCGCTGCAGAGCGAACAATTAAGTGATGCAGATCGCGCGCGCATCGAAGAAAAACTGCAGTTAACCCAGCAGCTTTCCAGCCGCATCGCATCTGCGCCTCAGGCGGCCAAACCTGGTTCAAAGGAAAAGGAACGCGACCAGGCGCTGCTCCCCGCCATGGCAGTAGGGGCGGCCCTATCATCGGAAGAGGAAATCCTCGAAGGGTCTGAGGGCGTGCTGCGCGCCTGGGAAGCCAGCATTCAGAACTCATGGGAAGGGCAGCGGAACGGTGGGTATTATCAGGTTCTGGCTGGTGCATCTGTTGAGGATGCATCTCAGGGCCTGCTGCTTGTGATCGAGACCCGGCCCGAATCCCAGGCACGCCAACAACAAATCTTCCTGAGCGCCGAGAAATCGGGGGCGCTGCGCATCATCGGCGTGCAGGGTACAAAAGTGCTGCTGTCCGCGGCAAATGGTGGCCGGCTGACCTTTGATCTCAGCACGGGTGCTTTCCAGTAAAAAAGCCGTAGATTAAAAATGAGGGTGATTTCACGGCAGTTCAGTGAAATCACCCTCAAACATTGTCTTTGAGACCGTTAGTTGTTGTTTGCCAGCACCGGGGTGCTCCTTCGTTTCGCAACCGGCGAGGGGAAGAGCTTCTCGAACTCGTCGCGCGAGATTGTTTCCACTTCTAACAGGCGGGTGGCAATCTGGTCCAGGGCATCGCGGTGCTCGCGCAGAATGGCGCGAGCCCGTTCATAAGCCTCGTTGACCAACTTGCGCACTTCGCGATCGATCTGTTCAGCGATCGCTTCTGAGTAGTCGCGCTGTTCGGAAATTTCGCGGCCCAGGAAGATCAGCTCTTCCTTCTGCCCGTACACCATTGGGCCAAGCGTCTCACTCATGCCCAGGCGGGTGACCATCATGCGCGAGAGCTGGGTAACCCGTTCGATATCGTTCGAGGCCCCTGAAGTAATATCATCAAAAACCAGTTCCTCCGCGGCGCGCCCGCCCAGCAGGCCCGTCAGGTCTGCTAGCAGTTTCTTGCGCGGCATCAGGGTGCGGTCTTCTTCCGGCAGGGCCATGGTATAGCCGCCTGCCATGCCGCGAGCGATGATAGATACCTTCTGCACCGGGTCCGATTCCACCAGGCTGTGCATCACAACCGCGTGCCCGGCTTCGTGGTATGCCACCACGCGCTTCTCATCTTCGCTGATCAGGCGGCTCTTGCGCTCAGGTCCAGCGATCACCCGTTCGATGGCTTCCTCAAATTCTGATTGACCAATCACCTTTTTATTGCGGCGGGCAGCCAGAATTGCGCCTTCATTAACCAGGTTCTCCAGGTCCGCGCCAACAAAGCCGGGGGTCGAGCGGGCCAGCACAACCAGGTCTACCTCGGGGGCCAGGGGTTTCCCCTTGACATGCACTTTGAGGATTGCCTCGCGACCGCGCATATCTGGACGGTCCAGAACCACACGCCGGTCAAAGCGCCCGGGACGCAGCAGGGCCGGGTCCAAAATATCAGGGCGGTTGGTTGCCGCCATGATAATGATATTCGTATCGGTATCGAAACCATCCATCTCAACCAGCAGTTGGTTCAGCGTCTGTTCGCGCTCATCATGGCTGCCGCCTAAGCCGGCGCCGCGCTGGCGGCCAACCGCATCGATCTCATCCACGAACACGATGCACGGCGAGTGGCGCTTGGCCTGGTCGAACAAATCGCGGACACGGCTGGCGCCAACGCCGACGAACATTTCCACAAATTCAGAACCGGAGATTGAGAAGAAGGGCACCCCCGCCTCGCCGGATACGGCTTTGGCAATGAGCGTTTTCCCTGTGCCCGGAGGGCCCACCAGAAGCACGCCCTTCGGGATACGCGCGCCTAGCTGAATGAACTTCTGCGGCTCGCGCAAGAACTCCACCACCTCTTTGAGTTCTTCTTTCGCCTCATCCGCCCCCGCCACATCATCGAAGGAAACCGTTGGATGGTCTCCGGTGAACATGCGCGCGCGTGATTTGCCAAAAGACATAGCCGCGTTATTGCTGCCCTGTGCCTGGCGGAAGATAAAGAAGAAGACTCCACCCAGGATCAGGAAGGGAAGGATATAACCGAGAGCGGTTAAGATCCCCAACCAGGCGCTGGGCGGGCGAATATCAATCTTCAGCCGGTCCGGGCTGAGCTCTTCAGGTGTCACACCCAGGTCCAGCAGCTGCTGCACCAGGGTAGCATTGGTCTCGATGTTCGAGTTATGCTCTACCCCATCGCTGTAGACAACCCGTAATCGATTTTCATCTTCCGTAATTTTGGTTACCTTACCGCTCCGCACATCCGCTGCCACCTCGTTAATGGTTTTCGCGTCCTGGCTCGTACTGGATGAGGTGAAGTTATATACCAGCATAGCAATGATTGCTATGAAGAGCAGTAAATAAATCACATACGATTGGTTTCGTGAATTCACAAATGCCTCCCACGTAATCCCTTGCTTCTCTCAGGAAGCAATTACTTATTAAGGGTTACACAAATTATACCAACCAACAAGGCTGTAATCTAGATTTAAGGTAAAGTATTGAAGGAATCTTATCAAACTCTTATACAGTTTGCGCTTCTACCTGCTTGTTTGAAACTTTACGGTCTGATTGCATCAAAACACTGTTGAATATGCGACCGGTCATGCGTTGCTATAAAACTAACCAGCTCTTTCAGCGTGGTAGGGCCAAAGATGGCGTGCCGGGCTGGTCGCTGCCAATCTTCTTCGGGCAAATGCTCTAACTGCGAGATGAGCTGCGTTCGCGCTTCGAGAAAGCCTTGTAGAGCATCAGGACCGTCCTGTTCCCGGTAGTTTCTCTCATTTGCCCAGGAGTCGGCATTAATACCTGCGAGGAACGGATTCGTTTCGGTAATCACTTTTTGAACGCGAGGAGCGTTTACTTCAAAATCAACATCGCGCATGTGGCAGATGATTTCCGTAACACTCCATTCTCTTGCGTCGGGTCGTTCGCCCCATTGTTGTTCCGTAATGGTTGGGCTGATGGTATCGAATGCGGCAGCGGTAGATTTTAATACGGCAAGAATTGCCTTAGGTGTGCTGAATTCTTGCTGTATACCCGCGGCATCCACTTTTGCCAGCCAGGCTGGAACTTCGGATAGGGGGCCGCTGGCGCTCATAGGGTGGAACTGGGCTTGGGGCTGCGGCGGAAAAGGCCTGGCAGGGTCTGTCACCCAATAAACGGGCAGCCCAACGCCCGCGGCAGGGATCAAATCGTCCTCCAGGCTGTTGCCAATCATTACCGCTGGTTGATTTGGCCAGCCTAACTGCGCGAGCACCTCAGTGATAAAAGCCGGGTTGGGCTTCGCAAAGTGAAAGTGCTCATAATCGGTGATTAACGCGAGGGGCGTTGCACCAGCGTCCAGCCCGGCCCAGGCCAGGCGGTGAAGAATTGCTTTTCGTGGAAAGAGCGGATTCGTTGCAACCGCCAGCAAATGGCCCTGCCCGGCGGCATACTTCACCATTTGCATGGCACCTGGCATCTGTGCAGTCAGTGGGGCTAATGATGGAAAGACGGTGTCGTAGAACTGTTCTAATGTAGGGCGCAGTTCTTCTTTTGACCGACCAACTGCCGGGTAGAATGCCTGGTCAAAAGCGTGTTCCAGAGTCAACGTAGCGGCATTGTTCTCCAGCATCACCTGCGTCGCTGAGAGAAGCGCTGGTTTCATTTTCTCTGGCGCCACATACGGCGTCAGGTGCTGCCCCAATGCTCGAAAATAAGCAGGTATAAAGGTCTGAACATCATTTTTTAACAGCGTGTCATCCAGATCCAGCAGCAGTGTCAGCGTCATTTGCGTTTATCCAAAAATTCTGGTGGGATTGGGTGGCATTGCCCGCAGCCGATATGGGGTTCTGCTACCACCTGGTTTTCTTTATTGCAGTACGCAGTCACTTCCACCCGCTTGATCAGACCGAGTAGCGAGCGCCGGGCAGTTCCTCTCAGTTCCATGTGCTGGCAGGCATTCGCGCGCAAGATTCCGGGGACAGGGCATTTCTGGCACAGATCCGGAGTCCAATGATTTGGCGCCGGTTGGCTGCCAATGAGCCGGCATTCCTCATCCTTTTTTCCCCGAAAATAGTTCCCATAAAAATACTTGCACTCAAACCCGGCAGGCGTACGCATCTCCACTTATCCTTCTAGCTTAGGTTATAAAAGCCTGTCCCCGCAGGCGGGGACAGGACGGTAAAACGAAATGAGAAACTGTCCCGTAATGTATTCGGCTACACACGGGTAACATAAGAGCCGGTTCGCGTATCGACGCGAATAACATCGCCCTCTTTTACAAACATGGGCACATCCACGGTGGCGCCTGTCTCAACTTCAACTTTCTTTGTCACCCCGGTCGCGGTATCACCGCGCACAGCGGCTTCTGCTCGAACAACTTTTAAATCTACCGAGGTTGGCAGTTCAATATCCAGCGCCTCAGATTGGTAGAAGGTGAGTTTCACATCCATGCCTTCCTTCAGAAAACCGGCGTAATCGCCAATTAAGCTGCTAGGAACGGCGGGCTGTTCGAACGTTTCGGCGTCCATGAAATAGTACACATCGCCATCATTATACAAATACTGTACGTTCTGGTAATCCAGGCGGATATCCTGCACTCGGTCTCCCGAGTTGAAGGTTTTTTCAATGGTGCTGCCTGTACGAATGTTGCGCATTTTGATCCGGATGATGGCATTGCCACGTCCGGGCTTATGGTGCGTATATTCTAATACCCGATAAAGACTTCCATCGTATTCAAAAATTACACCCTTGCGAAGATCATTGACATCAATCATTCCAGCTTGCCTCGTATTATGCTAACTATGTTTGTTTTCGACGGGGGAATTATAGCTTAGTGATCATCAGGTGACAAGATGTACTTTTTTACAATTTGGGGCAGCAAAGCAATGACCGGCAGCAGTGTGCCGGTCATTGGTGAATAACATGCAGGAACAAAAGACTTTATGCTATGGTTGGCTCAATCAGACCGTATGTTCCGTCTCGACGCCGGTAAAGGATATTAATCGAGTTCGTATTGGCGTTGAAGAATACAAAGAAATTCTCATGGCCCAGCTGGCTCATCTGCTCGATGGCTTCCATTTCATCCATTGGGGCCAGTTGGAATGTTTTGTGGCGGGCAATGACCGGAACAACTTCGGTTTCTTCTACCACCACTGGGGCTTCCGGAACAACGGCTGCAGCAGGAGTCCCATCGCCGCGACCGCGGGCACGCTTCCCTTTGAACCTTTCAATCTTCCGCTGCATCTTATCAAGCGCCAGGTCAACAGCGGTGAAGATATCATCCGAGCGCTCCTCGGTGCGCAAAATATAACCGCGTCCACGTATCGTTATTTGTGCAACCTGGCGGTCAGAAGGGTTGCGGGCAGATTTCTCATAGGACAGGTCAACACGGGTTTCCTCAATATCACCCAAGAAACGGTCTAGCTTGCTGATTTTCTTGTTGATATACCCGCTGATCCGGTCGGTCAGTTCCATATTCTTTGGAAAGATCGCGACCTCAAGAGCCATGTTTACCTCCGTTTTTATCAGAAGATATGAGGTGATCGTCTAGGTCTGCCTTGGATTGCGCTCTTGCGAGTGTCAAAGCGTAGACCACCGATGCACCTGCGGTACGAAGCGCCTGAGCGCAGGCGCTGATCGTCGATCCAGTTGTCATTACATCGTCAATGACAAGTACTGCTTTCCCGTTTACCTGATTATAGTCGGCTGTAAAGGCATCTTTAACATTTTCATGACGTTCGATTGCGGTTAATCCCACTTGCGATCGAGTTTCGCGAGAGCGATGCATGATCTCGGGCAGGTAAGGCTTTCGTAATGCATATGCAAGCGGCCTCGCCAGCAGCGCGGTCTGGTTATATCCCCGCTCTCTTGCTCGTTTCTGGCTGAGTGGCACTGGTGTGATCAAATCGATATCCCACTTAAGATCATTATATAACTCGATGATATGTTTGGAAAGTGCCTCACCCATGCCGATGTCACGCTGATACTTGAGGCGGTGGAGTGCATCGCGGAGGGGACCGGCGAAGATTCCATAAGAGCGCAGCGCCTGGTACGATGGTGGATTTGCCTGGCAGTCCATGCATAGCGGTTCTGTTGTTTCTCCTCTCACCTGGTAGGGTTTTAGTGGATCACCACAGCGCGAGCATATCGGTTCAGCAACCCGTACAATCTGCTGCTGGCAGGCAGCGCACCAGCGATAGCCAGGCTGGCTGCAGCCTCCGCAGCTGGGTGGAAAAATCCAATCCAGCGCGCACCACATAACATGGTATAGCAAAAAGGCAGGGCTTGTTTGACCTGCCAGTTCCATGGATTATTCTCCTTGTCCTTTTTTAGAACATCCCGCCTAGCATTGAGCCCATTAAGCGGAGCGCCGCGGGGGTCATCAGCGTAATCATCAGAGCGGGGAAGATCAATAGGGCCATCGGGATCAGCATTTTTACCGGCGCCTTATGGGCTTCCTCCTCGGCGTGCTGGCGGCGTTTGATGCGCATCTGATCAGATTGAATGCGCAGTACTTTTGCCATGCTAACACCAAGTTGTTCGCTTTGAATGACTGCCGCTACAAAACTCGTCATTTCGGGCAGGCCCAACCGGTCGGCCATATCGCGCAATGCCTCGCGGCGTACCTTACCAAGCTGGATTTCTTGCAAAACACGGGAAAAGGACCGCGACAATTCAGATTCCCATTTCTCGCTTACTTTCGACATAGCAGCTTCAAAACCCAGGCCGGCTTCCACGCAGATGGTCAGCAGGTCAAGCGCATCTGGCATAGCGCGGCGTACTTCTTTTTGGCGCTTGCCGATTTTGCTCGTTAGCCAGAGCTGTGGGAAATAGAAACCCATCACCGCGCCGCCAACGATGAAAAGGATACGCTGGCTCAACGGCATGCCAGATTTTCCCAGGGAGAAGACCAGCAGAAGAATACCACCAAAGGCTGCCCCCATAATGAACTGCAGTGATAGGAACATGGTGGGGTCTAATTTTGCGGGGCTGCCCGCCAGCTCGAGCTTTCTGGCAACGGATTGGAGCGCATTTTGCGGGGTAAACCGTATTGCCACTTCTCCCAGCTTGCGGGCCATTGGGTAGATGATGCGCTCGGTGAAAGGTAATGAAAGCTCTATTTTTTCCAGGTCGATGGTTTCGCCGCGCTGGTTGAATTCATCCAGGCGGGCCTGAAGCTCTTGATCATCATATGAGCGCGGATTCCGGAGCCCAATAAAAATCAACAGGGCTCCCACGACAACAATCGCAGCTCCGACAATGATTACCAGAATGATTGGATTTGACATAAGACTTCCTCCTAAATCACACGCAGCTTCGCCAGAACTGTTGCCCTCTTTCGCGCTTAGATTTCAATATCCGCAAGCTTATTCATCACTGCGTAACCAGCAACAATCAATGACGCAGCACAAAACAGCGCAATATATCCGCAAGGGATTTTGGCATTGTTTTCAGGATTGAAAAACTCCATCATGTACTCCCTGTTGAATAAATACAGGGCGCCCATCAGGAAAATAGGGAGCATGGACAGGAACCGGCCCGAGTACATAACCTGCGTTGTCAGCACCCGAATTTCACCTTTGATCCGGACACGCTCGCGGATAGTATAGGAAATAGTGTCAAGAATTTCGGCCAGGTTACCACCAACCTCGCGCTGCACGTTGATCGCTGTAACGCACAGATCCAGGTCTTCGCTGGGAATGCGCCGTAGCAGGTTGTCCAGCGAGGTCTGCATAGGGACGCCTAACTGCATTTCTTGAACCACGCGGCGGAACTCATCGCAAATCGGTGGGGGCAGCTCTTTACTGACTGCCTCCATCGCCTGCATAGTGGAATAACCGGCCCGCAGACCATTCACCATCAGGTTGAGCATATCGCCAAGCTGGTCGTTGAACCGCACCAAGCGCTTCCCCTGTTGGCTCTTTACGTAGAAACCAGGCAAAAAGTAGCCAATCGCTGCACCGATGATCCCACCGATGATTCCGCCCAAGTTGAGACCACCGCCGAGGAAAACGCCAATTCCACCTAACCCCACCATTGCAATAATGATAACGGCGATGTATTCTCCGGCTTTGAGCTTGAGGTCTGCCCTTGCCAGGCTGCGGGCGATTTTCTCTCCTGCGGAAGAGCCGGTAACCCGCTCGTTGATCCAGTCGGTTACCGGGGTGGATTGCTTTTTAGTTGTTTCTACGGGCTGTTCTTTTTCAACATATTTGCCCAGGCGTTCTTCAACCACAGAGCGGTCTTTTCGCAGTGAAACCGCAAGCCCAATTCCAAGCATAATGATGGCCAGGGCACCACCAGCAATTAAGATAATGGTCATCATGTCCATGGCGTCATCCTTATTCTGCAAACCGTTGCATTGTTAGGCATATGCATTGCCTTAGAACCTTCGCCGTTCGCCAATACCAAATGTTGAGGCAGGCAGGTGGATTCCAGCCGCTTCAAGCTTCTCCATGAACTTTGGCCGCAGGCCGGTAGGGCGCAGCCGGCCGATGATCTTTCCATTTTCTACGCCCATTTGCTCAAAGACAAACAGGTCGGTGGTGGTAATGACATCCCCTTCCATCCCCGAAACTTCTGTGATATTTACCACTTTGCGGGAGCCATCCCGCATGCGTTCCTGGTGAACGACCAGGTCAACGGCAGCGGAAATTTGCTCGCGAATAGCCCGCACCGGCAGATCCATACCCGCCATTAGGGTCATCGTTTCAAGGCGCGACAGCGTATCACGCGGGCTGTTCGAGTGGGCCGTGGTCATGGACCCATCGTGACCGGTATTCATTGCTTGCAGCATGTCCAGGGCTTCTTCACCACGGCACTCGCCGACTACAATGCGGTCGGGGCGCATGCGCAATGAGTTAACCACCAGGTCACGGATGCTGATCTGTCCACGACCTTCAATATTTGGTGGTCGCGACTCCAGCGTCACCACGTGTTCCTGGCGCAGTTGAAGCTCTGCCGCGTTTTCAATAGTCAGAATACGCTCATCACCAGGGATAAAGCCGGAAAGAATATTCAGCAGCGTGGTTTTGCCAGAGCCTGTACCGCCGGATACTATAATGTTGATTCTGGCTGATACGCATGCCTTGAGAAAGTCAATGGCTTCCTGCGTGATCGTGCCAAACTGGATGAGCTGTTCTACTGTAATAGGTTTTTTGGCAAATTTCCGGATGGTGAGTACAGGCCCCACCAATGAGATCGGTGGGATAACGGCATTCACGCGGGAGCCATCCATCAAACGAGCATCTACGTATGGGCTGGACTCATCAATACGGCGGCCAAGGGGCGCAACGATACGCTCAATAATGCGCATCACATGGTCGTTGCTCTCAAAGCTGATTGGCGCGCGAATAATCTTCCCTGCACGCTCCACGTAAATATTCTTAGCTCCGTTTACCATCACCTCGGTGATGGTTTCGTCTTCCAGCAGAATTTGCAGCGGGCCTAAACCCAGGATTTCAGCCGCGATTTGTTCATACATGCGAGCGCGCTC
This sequence comes from uncultured Anaerolineaceae bacterium, assembly GCA_964437595.1. Taxonomy (GTDB): domain Bacteria; phylum Chloroflexota; class Anaerolineae; order Anaerolineales; family Anaerolineaceae; genus DSYU01. The sequence goes on along the minus strand of CAYTHO010000011.1, from coordinate 13,938 downwards.
TGGCCGGGATAATACGATGTTCTCCTCGGACAGGATTTGCTCAAACAATTCCTGAATGGTCTTGCGAACCTCCTGCACCTTAGAAGGATCGGTAGACGGATCAAGCCCACCGATCAGCTTGTTTTGCACCCGCGTCTTAAGATCCTGATAGGTCTCTTGTGCTGAAGGAATATTTGGAGCCGAGACTCTTCTGGCTTGCAAATTGGACGAAGACCCACTACGCTGGTCGTTCCCTCCTTGCTGTGGCGAAGAGGGCCCCCCTGGAGTACCACCCTGGATACGCTTTAGAATCGACATACGATCCTCACTTCCTTACTTCCTTAATATACCTGTAGGCGGTTATATGGCTTCAGCAGCTTCTTGAGCCAATTTTGTAATTCGCTCTCGTACAACTTCTGCCAACTGAGAGATGCTTTTTCCCACTGGCTGCGTTTTATTGTTATCCAGCATAAATGGCACGCCACGGTTTACCGAATAACTGACAACGCGATCGTCAAATGGGATTACCACAGAAATTTCCTGTCGCAGACTTTCCCCCACTCGTTCTGGGGTAATAGCAACCCGTTTGTCAAAACGGTTCATTACGAACACAATATGATCCCTCCGGATGCCGGTAGCGTCAGCTAATGACAGGAAAAGGTTAGCGTTCTTGATGGAGGGAATATCTTGTGTGGTGATAAGAACCACAAGATCCGTTACATCCAGTGCAGCCTGCACCGATTCAGTAAGATCGGAGGCTGTATCGACGATGATGTAGGAGTAGATGCGCCTCAAATACGTCAAAAGTTTTGAAAACTGTTCGCCGGAGACCTTATCCGCCATTTCAGGGCGTGGTGGCGCAGCAAGAATATCCACACCAGATGCACGGTGAGGCACCATTACTTCTCGAACCACATCCGGATCAAGCTCATCGACCCGCGTTGCCAGGTCGAGAACGGTGTTCTTTCCCTGTTCGTTCACAAAAACGGCAACATCGCCAAAGCGAAGGTTGCCATCTACCAGGGCTACTTTATGGTCATCACTGTGTAGGGCAATCGCCAGGTTCGTCGCAATGGTTGTCCTGCCGGTTCCACCCTTGGGGCTGTAGATTACCACTACCTTGCCCGTCGACATCGACTGGCCCGATATTGTTTTTTGCCCATCCACCGGCGCGGCAGCGAAAACCTGCGCAGATTTTTTGCGCTCATCCTGTGCTAACACGCCGGCTCGCCGCACGGCATCGGTGAGTTCATCGATCATCGGCGGCTTGGTCAAAAAGTCGCGTGCGCCTGCCAGCATGGCCCTGCGCATATAACTGGGATCGCTTTGAACGGAGAGGATAATTACCTGGATGTAGGCAGCTTTTTTCTTGATCTCCTGGGTGGCGGTAATGCCATCCATGTCGGGCATGTTGATGTCCATGATGATCACATCTGGCTTCGCCTGTTGGGAAAGCTGGATGGCTTCTTTCCCCGTGCGGGCCGTCCCGACAACCTCAATATTGTTATCAAACTGCAACATCCGGCGGATGTTTTCACGCGTTTCAGCAATGTCGTCTACGATTAAAACTTTAATCTTTTCTTGAACAGACATACCCTCTCCTAAAAACAGATCAGGCGATCAGATACTGGCAGGCGCAATTCGTTTTTCGTTATGTATCAGGCAGTTATTGTGATGGTGTTGCTGCAATTGCGGGCCCTGGGAAGGGCTTGACAGAGTCAGGGAAGGTGTCGATCCGCGGCTCAAGCCCGTAGGGCAGCTTTGCGGGGTTGGGGATCTGATACTGGTCCAGGATGAACTGCAGTGTAACGGCTTCGGTGGTCTTAATCTCCGAGTCGCCTGCGCTGCGCAGCACCATGTTCAGGTTTGCGCCAGCCAGCATCAGATAGTTTAATGTAACCGCATCCTGCGGAGAAACAATCAGTGTCACCACATCTGGAACCGCGGCGGTTTCCGTAGTGGTCTCCTGCTGGGTCGCACGGGCAGGGGCCCTGGTGGCTGTCGGCTGGCCGGGTTGGGCCACAGGAGCAGCGGCGGGGACCTGTTCATCAGCGACTGGGGTAAAGTTTCCCAAACCCAGGATGACTACATCCTGAATCAGGGTCTGGCTTACCATGCGCGGGCGTTGCGCCTCAGAAGGAATCACGTACACGGGATTATTCATCGTGGGGTCAATTTCAATTCGACCAAGATACGAATACGCATCGCCGCTTACCACTTCATAACCCGGAGGGCTGTGCAGGAGCGCCGTTACATACGTCTGGTTCTCATCGATCGGCCCTGGAGCAATAACGATGCCCGTCCGATTGGGTAATCTGGATTGGAAGTTGGTATCCAGATCAACCATCAGTATGGTGGCGATGATGTTTACATGATCGCCTTTCTGGACGCCATACGCCACGGATGACATCTTGCTCATCGGTATCGAAATGGCTACCATGCCCGGTGGAATTTCAAACGATACAACTGAACGGTTGCCTGCGGCAAAGATCAAGGCATTGGTTAGGGGTGTATGTGCCTGAAGATCAAATTTTGCCCGGGCACCCAGTAGATCTTCTTTCTTCTGGAAGAAGACCCCAGGGGTAAAATCCTTACGAGGGATTTGGACAAGTGCCAATAAACTATCATTTAACTCTTGTCCGCGCTTGATATCTTGTGTGGTCACAATGATATCTACCACATCTGCGGTCGGCGCCGATGTAGCGGCGCCACTTCTTTCAGCGGTTGTTCCTGGTTCCTTTGGAGCAAGCGGGTTGAAGCGCGTAAGCACCAGAGCTAAAACAAGAATCAGGATCAGGATAAAGGCAATATAAAAAATCGCCCTTCCACGGCGGCGTCCTGTAGCCATATAAGCCTCCTGGGTTTAAATGGTGTAAAGCTAATAGTAAACAAATTATACGCTAAAAGCTTACAATAGAGTTGCAAAATAATATGAACAGTTTTGTAAAGTAAACGTAAAAACCTTATAAAAATTACGAAAAACCAAAAGAGGGCCCTTGACAGGACCCCCTCTTGCCTAAACGATTGTCACAAAGGTTTGCGCGCTAGATGCTGTTCATAATGTTCGAGAAGATGTTCCCAATTGCTGGGCCAAGTAGAGCAAGAATAACAATCACAACGACGGCTACCAAAACAAGGATTAACGCATACTCTACCAAACCCTGGCCTTTTTCTTTCGGAGCGAATAACATGTTTTTTCACCTCCTTTCTCGCTAAGATTTGTTGTTCCAGAGTGGAACTAATTCATATTATATATGTGCAATGTAAAAATTCAACAGTGAAAACTTACAACATACTTACGTAGAAAACATTCCAAATCAACTTTTGGGAAGAGTCGGCTATTGCTTGTGCTTTAGAACATACCAGCCAAAAATGGATTGAAAAATGAAACCCATCGATGCCTTGCACGTATATAATAGGGATGGACAACGTAGCAATATTGTTATCAGTTTTATTTCCGGCTATAATTTACAAGAGGTTGGATATTCAGACGGGTATGCCATCCATTTGGTTAAGTGATTAAGCCGGATTTTGGTTCCCCGGCAATTCAGAATGATGCCAGTTAGCATCGAAAGAGGAGAGATCATGAGCGACATTTTAGGTCGAATCCGAGAACAACAGGACGTCTTCGGAAAACTTCTTGGCAAGCTTCCAGGATTCAATGGTTATTTTGATCGTGAACAGCGCCGGGCGGCGGATAAACTGCTGCGCGAAACAGTCGCTGCCCGTTATGCAGAACAGTGGCAGCGCATATCTTCTCTGCAGCGTGATCTAATCAGCCAGGGCGGGTTGGCATACGTTGACGACCTGGAGGGCGCGGCCATTAAGTTGCGCCAGTTCATTGACCGTGTTCGGACGGCCACCTATGGTTACGCTGGCTTCTTCGATGCTGTAAAGGTCAATTCTGAAGAGCTGGAGAAGCTCTATCAGTACGATCTTTGGCTGCTCAGCCTTGTGGATGAGATCGCTCGTGCGATCGATAACGTAGAATCTTCGCTGGGCACCGATGGTTTGCCCGCATCCATCCGCCACCTGACCGGTTTAGCGCAAGCCAGTGTAGAGGCTTTTCAGAAGCGCTCAGAGGCGATCTTGGGTGGGTCCGAAGCTGCCGGAACCCCTGCATCGTAATGGCTTTAGGTGAAGTGATCCACAATAAGGAAAAGGAGCTAGATCATGGCCAGAATTTTTGATGTTGTAGAGTACCCCAGTGAAATGCTGGACGAAATTGTTCATCGCTTCCCAGAAGCCGGAGTTGCTGATCTCCGCATTGGCTCGCAGGTGATCGTTCGCGAATCACAGCGCGCCGTTTTCTTCCGCGATGGCAAGGCCCTGGATGTTTTTGGCGCGGGCCGCCATACCATTACAACCGCCAATATCCCGGTGCTGATCGATTTCATCGGCAAGGCATTCAACGATCGCACCCCGTTCCCGGCAGAAATTTATTTTGTCTCACTGCGGGAGTTCGCCGACCGCAAATGGGGCACCCCCCAGCCGATCATCGTGCGCAACCCGGGCATGGGCTTGGGCGTAGCCCTGCTGCAGGGCTTTGGCTCCTACAGCTTCCAGATCAATGATCCCCAGCAGTTTGTGACCCAAATCGTTGGCTCTCAGGGCGTCTACCGCACGGCGGATATCGAGAACCGCCTGCGCAGCATGCTGCTTTCAAAGCTGCAGGATCTCCTGGGTGAAACCACCGCGAAAAGCAGTGTGGTTGAACTGATCGGCCTGACGGAAGAATTGGGGGCAGGCGTTCGCGCAAAGACTCAGGACGATTTTGCCGCGATTGGTTTGACTCTGAAGTCCTTCTATATTGCCAACCTCAAGCCGTATGAAAAATCGGCAGAAGAACTGCGCGCCATGGGTATGCTCGATATGGCAACCTATACCCAACTGCAGGCCGCGGATGCTTTACGCGATGCCGCCCAAAACCAGAGCGGCGGCGCGGGCCTGACCGCTGGAATTGGCGCTGGCATGGGCCTGGGTAATGTGATCGCCAGCTCACTGCAAAATGCCGGGCGCCCTGGGCAGCCAGCCCAGGGCGATGCCGCGGCGGCTGGTGCTGCCGCTGGCGCCGCTGCTGCAGCGGGTATTCCCGATGTAATGACCCCCGCTGAGGCAGCCGGTATTCTGCGCGTATCCGAAGAAGATGTGGTTGCGGCCATCCAGGCTGGCGATTTGAAGGCCAGAAAAATTGGGGCTGCCTATCGTATCAGCCGCGAAGCGCTGGAGGCTTTCTTAAAGGGCTAATCCCCGCTCGCTCATCGGAGCCGGAATAGTTATGACCGAGGGCAATGTGTGCAGCTTTTATGCACGCATTGCCCTCTTCCTTCTACATGCTGTAATGCCGGGTCTCCATGTAAAGTATAATAAAAATGCATGAAGTATAGATTTTACAAGGCTGCACTGCCGGGAAACCTGGAAGGAGTGGGACATTCATGAAATTACACGAATACCAGTCGAAACTAATATTCGCGAAATACGGGATCCCAATTCCGCGTGGGCGGGTAGCGAACACAGCGGATGAAGCCCGCAATATAGCTGAAGAACTGGGCGGGCGCGTTGTGATTAAATCGCAGGTGCTGGTAGGCGGGCGGGGAAAGGCAGGCGGGATTCGCCTGGCAAAATCCGTAAAAGAAGCCGGGGAACTGGCTACATCCGTGCTCGCCATGGAAATCAAAGGCTTACCTGTGCGCAAAGTTCTTGTAGATGAGGCAGTGGGCATCAGTAAGGAGATTTATCTCGGCATCACCAACGACCGGGCAGCGCGCCGCCCGGTGATGATGGCCTCGGCGGCTGGTGGCGTAGATATTGAAGAAGTTGCCGCCACCGCGCCGGAGAAAATAATTAAATTACACATTGACCCGCTCCTGGGCCTGCGCGATTATCAGGCACGTGATATTGCCGTGAGCATCGATTTGCCTCGCGAATATTGGCGGCAGTTTGGTGAGATTGCCCATGGCCTGTGGCAGGCATACACTGGGAATGATGCCACCCTGGCAGAAATCAACCCGCTGGTTATTACCAACGATAAGCGCATGATTGCCCTGGATGGCAAGATGATCGTGGATGACAATGCCCTGTTTCGTCATGGCGACCTCAACGAGGTTCGCGATTTAGGCGCTGAGGATCCCCTGGAAGTGGAAGCGCGCAAATATGGCCTGACGTACATCAACCTGGATGGAAACGTCGGCTGCATGGTGAACGGCGCCGGGCTGGCGATGGCAACGATGGACATCATCAAGCTGTGTGGCGGCGAGCCAGCCAACTTCCTCGATATTGGCGGTGGGGCAAGCTCGGAAAAAGTCGCTGCCGCGCTGCGCATTATCCTGGCCGATCCAAAGGTGAACACCGTCTTAATAAACATCTTTGGCGGCATCACCCGCTGCGATGAAGTGGCCCGGGGTATTCTGGTTGCATTGAAGGAGGTAAACACTAGCGTGCCCATGGTGGCGCGGTTGGTGGGGACAAACGCGGAAGAAGGCCTGCGTTTGCTGGCTGATGCGCAGATGACGACCGCAGAGACGCTCGTCGATGCAGCTGAGAAAGCTGTCAAAATTGCACAAGGAGCCTGAGATGAGCATCTTAATCGACAAACAAACGCGTCTGCTGGTGCAGGGAATTACGGGTCACGAGGGGTTGTTTCACACCGAGCAAATGCTTGCCTACGGTACGAATATAGTGGGGGGCATCCGCCCGGGAAAAGGCGGCGAATGGGTATTGGATGGCAAAGTGCCTGTGTTTGATACGGTAAAAACAGCCTTTGAAATGTCTGGGGCCAATGCCACAGTCATTTTTGTGCCCGCTCGTGCTGCCGCCGATGCCATGTACGAAGCGGCAGATGCTGGCATCCCCCTCATTATCTGCATTACCGAGGGCATCCCTGTGCAGGATATGATGCGCGTGCGCGGCTACCTGGATCAGAAAAAAGTACGCCTGATTGGGCCGAACTGCCCGGGCATTCTCACCCCTGGAGAATCAAAAGTCGGCATCATTCCCAATGATATTGCCATACCGGGCGATATTGGTATCGTGTCCCGCTCGGGCACCCTCACGTATGAGGTATTGTATGCCCTGAAAATGCGCGGGATGGGAGCAAGCACCTGCGTGGGTATTGGCGGGGACCCGATTAACGGGACGAATTTCATCGATGTTCTGGAGATGTTTGAGGCTGACCCGCACACCAGCCAGGTCGTATTGATTGGAGAAATTGGTGGTACGGATGAAGAAAAGGCCGCCGCTTTCATCGAGCGCGAAATGAGCAAGCCCGTTACTGCCTTTATCGCTGGTCAAAGCGCGCCGCCCGGAAAACGCATGGGCCACGCCGGCGCGATTATCGAAGGCGGGGCCGGCACGGCCAGCGACAAGATCCAGGCGCTGGAATCAGCCGGGGTAAAGGTGGCGCGCCATCCAGAAGAAATTGCCGAACTGCTGGACGCCTGATCCTTAAATCAAAAAACCTGGAAGGCAGTGCCGCCTTCCAGGTTTTTGAATCAACTTTTACTTTGCTTTGTTGCCTTCGATGTAAGAAACAGCATCCTGCACGGAGCGGATGTTGCGAGCCTCTTCATCGGAAATCGTAATATTAAACTTTTCACAAAATCCGTCGATCAAAAAGAACTGGTCCATCGAATCAGCCTTTAAATCCTCAATAAAACGCGTTTCGGGCGTTATTCCACTACCATCGATTTTGAGCACGTCTACGATGACGGATTTTACCTCATCAAAAGTGTCACTCATATAATGCCTCCTGAAAGATATTCGAAAGGGTTATAGCGAATTGTAACGTTCCTGAGTGATCTGTCAAGGCTAAAGCGCTTTTACAATCTCGTCTCATATACATTCTACAGGTTTCTGGTCGCCTTTGTAATCTCAGGAAATTTGGTATACTCTGATAACACCATGCACCCTGTATGGGTGTGCGGTAGATGATTTTGTTTCGACGGTAAACATGCCTGATTCTTCTCTGCCCCCCAATGTCCCCAACCCCGAAGGCACAGTCTCGCGAAAAGCAGATCATATTCGCATCAACCTGGAAGAAGATGTTCGATCCAGTTTAGCTAATGGCCTCGAGCAGTTCCATTTTATTCATCAGGCGCTGCCTGAGATGGACCTGGCTGCGGTGGATCTTTCGCAAACCCTTTTCCAAAAAGTGGTTCAGGCTCCCATTTTAATTTCTTCCATGACAGGTGGAACCGCCGATGCCGGGCACATCAACCGTATTCTGGCAGAAGCCGCGCAGGAGGCAGGACTGGTGATGGGGGTGGGCTCGCAGCGGGTAATGCTGGAAAATGCTTCCGCCGCCGATACGTTTCGGGTGCGCCGTTATGCGCCGGATATTGTCTTGCTGGCCAACCTGGGCGCCATCCAGTTAAATTACGGCTACACCATCGACCACTGCAAACGGGCCGTGGAGTCGATCGAAGCCGATGCATTGATCCTGCACCTGAATGCGCTGCAGGAGGCGGTTCAGCCGGAAGGCGATACACGTTTTGGTGGGCTGGCCGACAAAATCGCCGCGGTGTGCCGGGCGCTGCCGGTGCCTGTGATCGCCAAAGAAGTGGGTTGGGGGATATCGGAAAAAGCCGCACGCCTGCTGGTCGATGCCGGTGTAGCAGCCATTGATGTTGCCGGAGCGGGGGGCACCTCCTGGGCGATGGTGGAGAAATTCCGCCACCAGAATGAAAGCCTGGCCCGGGTGGCTGGCGCGTTCCGCGGTTGGGGCATACCCACCGCAGAGTCGATTGAAGCAGTTCGCAGGGTTGCGCCGCATTTAACCGTTTTCGCCTCTGGCGGCCTGCGCAGTGGTGTGGACATCGCCAAGTGTATTGCCTTGGGCGCCAGCCTGGGTGGTATGGCTGGTCCATTTCTGAAGGCGGCGGCTGTATCGCTTGAAGAAACGCTCCAGACCATTGCCGAAATTCGCAGCGAAATACGAATTGCAATGTTCGCAGCCGGGGCGCCCAACCTCCAGCAGTTACAGCAAACCCCATTAATTCGCATAGATGCCAGGTGAGCCATGAAACTCCAGGACTATCAACAACAGATGCGCCCTGCCATTGAGACCCGGCTGCAAGCGTTCATCAACCACGCTCTAAAGGATCATTACCCGGAGGTACGCGACATGCTGGCGTATCACATGGGTTGGGAGGGCGAGGGAGCCGGCCCAGAGGCGCAGGGTAAGCGCATTCGCCCGCTCCTGGTGCTGCTGTGCGCGGAAGCGGCAGCGGGCCGGGCGGACAGCCGGGCAGAAAACTTGTGGCAGAATGCTCTGCCAGCCGCGGTCAGTGTAGAATTGCTGCACAACTTTTCACTCGTTCATGATGATATTCAAGACAACAGCCCCCTGCGGCGCAACCGGCCTACCGTATGGGTCAAGTGGGGAATGCCCCAGGCGATTAACAGTGGGGATGTTTTGTTCACCCTCTCCTTTCTGGCAATTCAAGATTTGGCCGCCACGCTGCCGGCCCAGGTTGTGCTTGAAGTGAGCCGCATCGTCCAGGAAACCTGCCTGAGCCTGACTGGGGGCCAATACCTGGATATTTCCTACGAAAAGAAGCCCGAGCTTCCAGAAGAGGCCTACTGGCCGATGATCGGCGGGAAAACATCTGCCCTGCTGGCCTGCTGTACGGAACTGGGGGCTGTGGTGTCCGGGGCAAATGCAGCCTGCCGCGAGGCCTTTCGGGAGTACGGCTATTCGCTCGGGCTGGCCTTCCAGGTGCTGGACGACTGGCTGGGTATCTGGGGCGATGTTGCCGAAACGGGGAAATCGGCAGATAGCGATCTGGTCTCCGGAAAGAAGACTCTCCCGGTTGTCTACGCACTCTCCAAAGGCGGCGAATTTGCCCGCCGCTGGGTGAAAGGAAATGTCACTGAGGAAGAAGTGCCGCACCTCGCGGCGCTGCTTGAGAAGGAAGGCGCCCGCGCTTATACCATCGATACTGCCGAGCGCCTGACCGCCCAGGCCATGACCGCTTTGCAAAAAGCGGCGGCAAACAGCCCTGCCGGGCGGTCTTCGAATGCTTTTCGGGCGCTGGAAGATTTGTCCGCGCTGCTATTGAAGCGCAAGAGTTAGTATAGTAAAGTTCAGCCCTGGTGGGCTGCTTTTTGGGAGGAAAATGATATGGATTACATGGATGATAATTCACTTTACGAAGCCGCTGCACTGCTGCCGGGAACCGGAATCGACCAGGAAACCATTCGCGACAGTGTGGAGAAAATGTTGAGCGCCTTTGGCGAAGATCCCAACCGGGAAGGTCTCCAGCGGACTCCTGATCGGGTAGCGCGCATGTACGAGGAACTGCTCTCAGGCTACCGGATCGACCCGGTAGCCATGGTTAATGACGCTCTATTCGAAGTGGAATACGATGAGATGGTCATTGTTCGTGATATCGAATTCTACAGCCTGTGCGAGCATCATATGCTGCCGTTCCTCGGGCGCGCCCACGTTGCCTATATGCCGCGTGGGAAGGTGATTGGTTTATCCAAAATCCCCCGCATCGTTGATATGTTTGCACGCCGCCTGCAGGTCCAGGAGCGCATGACTCGCCAGGTGGCCGATTTTCTCAATGAGACCCTGCAGCCCATGGGGGTTGCGGTGGTGATGGAAGGCCTGCACATGTGCTCGATGATGCGCGGCGTGCGTAAGCACGATGCCCGCATGACCACATCCGCCATGTTGGGAGCGTTCCGCAACAGCATGGCCACCCGCATGGAGTTCCTCGACAACATCTCGCGCGGGGCGGATACCCTGCACTTCTAAGGCCAGAGAAACACCATTTCCGGGTGGGGAGTGGCATTCTGCCGCACTGCCGGGCGCCGTGCGATTTTCGCCAGCGTTTCGCCGGTGTCCGGGCTGCGTAAATCGGGGAGCATCTCGGCGAAGATCAACACCAGGTAATTCCGCCGCCAGATTTCAGGGTCCAGCACCCGCCCATCGAAAACAACGATGTCAATATCCATCGTTCGCGGCGCGTATTTATCTGCGCTGCGCACCCGGCCTAACTGGGCCTCAATAGGCGCCAGTACCTGATTCTTCAGGCTGGCTGCATCTAACGGCGTGCGCGCCAGCACCCCGAGATTGAGAAAATCTGGCCCGCTGCTGCCGACCGCTGCGCTCTCCCAGCACGTGGAAAGCGCCAGCAGTTGGGTGTGCTGGCATAACAATTTCACTGCTTCGCGCAGGTTTTCTTCGGGTTGGATGTTCGAGCCCAGGCAGAGATAAGCCTGGTGATCGTTCTCAGGGGGCGCGGAAGCGTTCAATTTCCACTCCAACCGAACGCGCGAAACGCACCGCGCCGGGTTTCTCCACCCGGATACGCACGCCGATTACTCTTGCATCTTCCAGGCATAACCGGGCTAAATCGGTGACCAGCGCCTCCACGGTTTGCCGTCCTACCGACTCCGCGTGAGCGATCAGTTTCTTTGCAATTTTGCTGTAATCCACGCAGTCGGCGATGTTGTCCGTTTCGGCGGCATGCGCAATTTCAGTAAACAGAACGGCGTTGATCAGAATGTCCTGCGGACGCTCGCGCTCCCGCTCGGTAATGCCGATCACGCCTCGCGCCAGCAAATCTTTGATGATGACCTGATCCATAAATATCCTTATTATTAGGATCTAAACCAAATGCCTGCCGCCATCCAGGTGGATGATCTCGCCTGTGATATACGATGGGCCGTCCAGCAGAAACAACATGGCCTGGCCCACTTCGTCCAGCGCGGCCCAGCGCCTCGCCGGAACCTGCTCCAATACCTTTTCAGTGGCGGCGCTATGGTTGGCGCTTCGCCAACCTCCGCCACTTCCTATGGCGCCGCCACTCCCTGTGGCGCTATGGTTGGCGCTTCGCCAACCTCCGACATTTCCTGTGGCGCCGACACTGGGCGGCAGAATCGCGCCCAGCGCTAACCCGTTCACGGTGATATTGGGCGCCAGAGCCACCGCCATCGAGCGCGTCATGGCTGCCAGGGCGGCTTTGCTGATGGTATATGCAAAATGATCTTCGCGGGGCCGCAGCGCGCGCCAGTCGAGGATGTTGACGATGCGCCCCTCTGCTTTGGCCGGCAGATGCGCGGCAAATTCGCGGCTGAGCAGGAACGGCGCGGTCAGGTTGATGTTCAGGGTGCGCTGCCAGTCGTCCAGCGTGGTTTGCGCCAGGCTGAGCGGTTCGAAGATGGCTCCGTTGTTGACCAGCGCGTACAGCGGTGACAGGGCGGCTGCCTGCGCTATCAGGTATTGTGCTTCTTCAGGATGGGCAAAATCCGCTTGCAGCACCCAGGCCCGCCGGCCCATCTTTTCGATTTCTGCCGCGACCTGTATAACCTCCGCGTCTGAGTGCGCGTGGTGCAGTACCACGTCTGCTCCTGCGGCAGCCGCAGTCAGTGCCAGGTGCCGGCCAATACGCCGTGCCGCGCCGGTAACCAGGATCGTTTTTCCTTCTAATGACATCTTATGGCGCTCCTTCCTCGCCGGATATTGCCTCAGCCGCCTCCTGCGGCAGGCCGAAACGACGGCCAATCTGCCACAGGCTCACCGCCAGAACCAGCCAGGCGATTAACTGCGCCTGGCGGAACGTATTCCAAAGCAGGATGCTGTCGCCGCGGTATGTTTCGAGAATCAGGCGCGCCGCCGCGCTGATTGCCACGAAGCACCAGAATCGAAAACCAGGCCGCGCGCGGGTATGCCGCGCTACCGGGCCGCCGGGCCATACCAACGCAGCCGCCAGCAGCGCCGCCAGCATCTCGTACACCTGGGTCGGGTGGCGCAGTTCGCCCCATAACTCGATGGCCCAGGGCAGATTGGTGGGAGCGCCAAACGCCTCACCCGATGCGAAGTGCACCAGCCCCAACGTGACCGCCAGAACCGAAAATAACGTTGTCGCGGCGTCCAGGGCGGGCCACAGGGCCAGCGTGCGCCGCCAGCCGTAAACCGCCGCTGCCAGCAGCCCGATCACCACGCCGCCGGTTGCGTCAAACATCTGCGGGCGCGGGGCAAGCAGGTCCAGCGGGTTCCTCAAGAAGATTGACGGGGCAGAAGCCGCGTATACTAGCCGCGCTCCCACCACCCCGGCCAAAATTGCCACCAGCGTCATGTTGTACATCTGGCGCGCTTCGGCGCCAAACAGGTGCGCCTGTTTTTCCATCAATTCCAGCCCCACCCAGAAACCCAGTAGCAAGAGCAGCGCCGGGGCGGGCAGGGCCAGGGGGCCAATCTGTAGGATGGGCAGCATTTCAGCGGTCCCCTTGCAGCATGTGTTCCACTTCTGCCTGCAGCAGCCCAGCGGTCATCGGCCCGCCGATGACAACCCGCTGGATCACACCCTCAGGGTCGATGAAGAATGAGGTAGGCATCGAGCGTACCCGGTAGGCTCGCGAGACACTGCCATCCAGATCAAATAAAACGGGAAAGGTCAGCCCGTGCTGCGTGACAAAATCCTCCGCCGCCATTTGATCGTCCTGGTAGGTGGTGTTCACTGCCAGAATAGTAAATCCCTGGTCCGCGTAGATTTCGTACGTCTCCTGCATGGCGGGCATTTCTGCCTGGCAGGGCGGGCACCAGCTGGCCCACATATTCAGCAGTACCGGCCTGCCGCGCAGGTCGCTGAGCTGTACGGTTTGGCCCTGAGCATCTTGCAGGATGAAATCTGGCGCCAGGAAGCCCTCCCCGGGCGCCGGGATGCGCCCGCCCGTGACCTCGCCGGGTTGCGGAGGTAAGAATACCATCCACCCCAGGCCAACAACGAGGACCAGAATGCTGAGGGCCGTCCAGTTTCGGGTAATCCAGTTCATGTTGATCATAATGGTATTCGTGAAAAGCGCCCGAGTCAATAGAAAAGGTTCTACCCCATAAGGTTAGTCCGGCTGCAAAAAGCCCTATCCCATCACATCTTCTCCAAAACGGATTTTGAGGCCCACGGTGATTCGCAAAGTATCTTGCTCTTTCTGGGGTTTGGGGTACCGCGCGTG
>CAYTHO010000010.1:0-91562 GCA_964437595.1 uncultured Anaerolineaceae bacterium | reverse complement strand
CCCCACCCCCCCCCCTCGCGGAATTGCACAAGAGTTCTACCCGGTATGGTAAAATCAGAGCCGTGGATATCCTCAGCGTCTTAAACCCCCAACAACGCCTGGCGGTGACTTCCGGGCCAGGCCCAACCCTGGTGCTGGCTGGTCCCGGGTCGGGCAAGACCCGCGTGCTCACCCACCGCATCGCCTACCTGATCAACAACCTGGCCGTGCGCCCGTATCATATCCTGGCGGTCACGTTCACCAATAAAGCCGCCCGTGAAATGGAAAGCCGCCTGGAAAAACTGGTCGAGCAAAAACCCCAGGGCATTTGGATGGGCACCTTCCACGGCATTTGCGCGCGCATCCTGCGCCGCGAAGCCGACCAGCTTCCGTTTGACTCGAACTATGTTATTTTCGATGATGACGACCAACAGACGGTGATCAAGCGGGCGATCAAAGACCTGAACCTGGACGAGAAAAACTACCGCCCAACTGGCGTTCGCGCCGCGATTTCCGCCGCCAAGAATAACATGATCTTCCCGCAGGACTTCGACAAGAAGACCTACCGCGATGAAGTCATTGCGCGCATCTATAAACGCTATCAGGATCTTCTGCTGGACAGCAACGCGGTCGATTTTGATGACCTGCTGTTATGGACCTGGCGCCTGCTCGAGGAGAACCCGCAGGCCCGCGAGAATTACTCGCGCCGCTTCGAACATGTGCTGGTCGATGAATTTCAGGATACCAACCAGGTCCAGTATGAACTGCTTCGCCACCTGGCCTCGTACCACCAGTCCATTTTCGTCGTCGGCGACGAGGACCAATCGATCTACCGCTGGCGTGGGGCCGATTACCGCAATGTGCTGCGCTTCGAGGAGGACTATCCCAAAGCGCAGAAGATTCTGCTTGAACAGAACTACCGCTCGACCCAAAATGTGCTGGATGCGGCCACGGCGGTGATCGACCGCAACCGCTATCGTACGCCCAAGCGGCTGCGCTCGCTGCCCGAGCAGGGCCAGGGCGACCGTATCGTGATTTACGAGGCTTCCGACGACCACGCCGAGGGGGCTTTTGTGGTCGATACTATCCAGCAGTTGACCGATTCGGGCCAGTTCCGCGCCGGCGACTTCGCCGTGATGTACCGCACCAATGCCCAGTCCCGGCTGATTGAAGAAGCCTTCTTGCATTCAGGAATGCCATACCGGCTGGTGGGCGCGCAGCGCTTCTACGGGCGGCGCGAGATCAAAGACCTGATCGCCTACCTGCGCCTGGTAATGAACCCCGCTGACCAGGTCAGCCTGGCGCGGGTGATCAACGTTCCGCCGCGCGGCATTGGCGATAAAACTCTCACCGCGCTCAACATGGCGGCCCAGCAGGCGCAGGTCAGCACCGGCGAACTGCTGATGGACCTGGCCCGGCGTGGAAAAGATTCGCCCCACTGGGCATCTTTTTCGCGCGGGGCAAACCTGCTGGCCGATTTTGGCGCGCTGCTGGCTGGCTGGCACGACCACATCGAAACCATGCCGCTTCCCGACCTGTTCGACCGCATCCTGCACGATACCGTCTATTATGAATATATCAACGATGGCACCGAAGAAGGCGCCAGCCGTTGGGAGAACGTTCAGGAGCTGCGCCGCCTGACCTTTGAATTTGAGGAACGCGGCCTGTCCACCTTCCTGGAAAACCTCGCCCTGGTTTCCGATCAGGATACCGTGCCCGAAGAAACCGAAGCCCCCACGCTGCTCACCCTGCACGCCGCCAAAGGGCTGGAATTCCCGGTCGTGTTCATCACCGGCCTGGATGATGGCCTGCTGCCGCACAACCGCTCGCTGGATGACCCCGAAGAAATGGCCGAAGAACGCCGCCTGTTCTACGTTGGGCTCACCCGCGCCAAATACCGCCTGTACCTGGTGCGCGCCGAACAGCGCAGCCTGTACGGCTCTTACCAGGACAGTATCCCATCGCGTTTCCTGAGCGACATCCCCGCTGAACTGCTCCAGTCCGATTCGCGCCGCAGGCGGGGCACGGGCTACCAGGCCCGGCGCGAGCGCGTTTCCAACTGGAACGACATGGATACTTCGCGCGTGCTGAGAACATACCGCACACCGCCGCCGCAGTCATCCGCGCCGATCATCGAGCGCCGCTACCAGCCAGCCATGCGCGTGCGCCACTCGGTGTGGGGCGATGGCATGGTGCTGGAAAGCCGCCTCCAGGACGGCGACGAAACCGTGGATGTGGTATTCGAGAGCGTGGGTTTCAAGCGCCTGGTCGCCTCTCTGGCGAACCTGGAAATCTTGCCAGGAAAGAAAGCATAGAGCCGCCTGCGCGGGTAGACAAATAAAGAGAGGTTCGACCCGGCGTGGTCAAACCTCTCTCTATGTTATCCCCGGGAGGGGCGGCGAACCCTCCCAGGCGGAAACCGGTTAATTACTGGCTTCTGCCAGGGTGGGCGACGGTTGAGCGCCAAAATCCGGCTGCTCAAAAATACCTTGCTTACTGCTTGAGCTGTCGAGCTGCATCTACGCTTTTGTCTCCAGGCTTACCAGGCTGAGAACACCGAAGACCAACACGACCAGCCCCACGACCAGATATACGATCCACATAATGTCCTCCTCTCCTCAAGAGAACCAGAACAACAGGTCGCACAGGACCCCAACTGGCAGGCGTGCCAGATGTCTAATAATATAACGTTCTAAGGTTAAAAAAGATCCGCCAGTTTGCGTAATTGATAGCTGTTCGTTTGGGGAGAGTTTTCCTGGTCAAACGGTTAATATATTATGCCGAAGCCTTCCCCCATACGAATGCCAGAACGTTGGTTCGTTGCATTTCCATTATTAAGTATAACGAGAATCTTCGAATTTGTTACTTAAAGTTTTGCAAGGTTTGGCCCAATTTACCTTAAAATTTGTACATCTGGTATCCTGGCAATAAAAAGAACCGCTAGAAATAAGCCTCTTTTCATCGTAAAATACCAATATGACAACTGTGTCCGAAAAACTCGATCGCCTGACGCATACGGGCGATTTATATGAAAAACGCGAAGACGGCGCGGTGCGCTGTTATGCCTGCGCCCACCGCTGCCTGATCAAGCCCGGGCGGCGCGGGATCTGCCAGGTTCGCTTCAATCAGAATGGAGAGCTGCGCGTGCCGTGGGGTTACGTGGCCGCCGCGCAGGTAGACCCGATCGAAAAGAAACCCTTCTCCCATTTCTTCCCCGGCAGTGACGCACTGACCTTTGGCATGTTGGGATGTGATTTGCACTGCCCGTACTGCCAGAACTATGTGACCTCGCAAACCCTGCGCGACCCGATTGCCGACATGGGCGCGGCGTACATCCAGGAAATGACCGCTGACCAATTGGTGCGTTATGCCACCCGAGCCGGCGCGCAGGTGATGGTTTCCTCTTACAACGAGCCATTGATCACCTCCGAGTGGGCCGTGGAAGTGTTTCGCCAAGCGCAGCAGGCCGGGCTCATGTGCGCGTATGTCTCCAACGGCAATGCCACGCCCGAGGTGCTGCGCTACCTGCGCCCGTACCTCACCGCTTATAAGATCGACCTGAAATCCATGCAGGATCAGCAGTATCGCAAGCTGGGCTGCGTGTTGAACAACGTGCTGGATACGATTAAGGCGGCTCATGATCTGGGGCTGTGGGTCGAAGTAGTTACCCTGGTGGTGCCCAGTTTCAATGACAGCAGCGATGAGCTTTGGGATGCCGCGCGCTACCTGGTCTCGGTATCGCCGGATATTCCCTGGCATGTAACGGCATTCCACCCGGATTACAAGATGGATTCGGACGCCACCCCATCGGAAACGCTGCGCCGGGCGGCTGAAATTGGCCAGGAGGCCGGGCTGAATTTCGTTTATGCCGGGAACCTGCCCGGACGGGTGGGCTCCTATGAAGACACCTTCTGCCCGAAATGCAGCCAGCGCCTGGTCGAGCGCCGCGGCTACGTGCTCCTCGATTATCGTATCACTGCCGATGGCAAGTGCCCCGGCTGCGGCGCGCGCATCCCCGGGGTTTGGCCGCAGCACCCGCGGAGCGTTCGCCTGGGCGGCCCAGGTTTCCCGCGCCGTATCCACCTGTAGAAGCGGCTGCTTCTTAGGGGACCCACTGAACAACCACCGCTGAGCCCATCACAGGCTTTTGCGGGGGGAATTACGTGCGATATTTTACGGCGCAGGTTACTGCGTTGGGGATGGGGTAACTGTGCGCGTCGGCGTCTGCGTGGGGAGCGTGCCGGTGATCGTTGGTGTGGTAGTGCGCGTGGGGGTCGGCGTCCGCGTGGGCGTGCTGGTCGGCGTCTGCGTGACGGTGGGGGAATGGCGGTAGGGCGGCAGGGTCGAAGTTGGTGTCTCGTATACGCGCGGCAGAACAGGCGTTGCCAGGCTGCCCGGAACAGAGATCCATACCGTGGGGGTAGGGGTAGCCTTCAGCATGCGGCTGATGTCTTCTACATAGCCAATGGCTCCCTGGCAGGCTGGGTCCAGTTGCGCGGAGACGTTCGGCCAGTCCAGTGGACGGCTATTGAACCAGGTGCGCTGGAGCGCGGTTGACAGGCAGCCTACCCCGGCGTTGTAATTCACCAGGGTAAAGCGCCACAGGTCTTCATAACTGCTGGTCTGGCCCGGGGAAAGATCGGTGATGTTCCAGATGGTTTGCCCAACCTGTTCGCAGCTTGCCAGCATGCTCTGCGCAAAAACGCCCACGCTGTAATTGGCCTGCTTGAGGTCAATGCCAGCCGGGCAGTCCGGGCAGGTGGCATTTACCTTCTTTACCAGCGCGCCGCGCAGCATATTCCGCTCAACATCTCCCAGGGTCCAGAAACCCCCTTCGCAAAATGATTGGTCCAGCACCAGCGGGCAGAACTGATGGAAGAAATCCGAGTTCCACAGGAGGACCATGTCGGCGCCATTAGAAGTAAGCTGTCCTAACCCAGCTTCTTTATAAGTTGTATAAATCCCTGGCCAGATCTGGCTTTCTCGGGCAAAAACGTTTTTCAACAGCCGGGCAGGAACGCCCGTGTTCTGTGATGCCTGCATGATCTCATCATCAAAACGGTTTTGCCATTCAATCAACTGCGGGCGGGCAGCTTCTACACCGCAGGTGCTGGCGATGTTTGGCGCCTGCAGGCCGCCATCCACACACCCGCTGGCATCTACCACTCCGTAGGTGATCATGGACCCGGCCAGGTAGTAATAGGAGATGTCGCTTTCCAGGTCCAGCGAGCTGTTCGGTGAAGTAAGCCACTCGGGCGGTCCGCCTACCGGGGGAAAAACCTCCCAGGTATCCGAGCAGCTGGCCAGCTCGCCGTCGCGCCACTGGCTGCTGAGCACATCAACGTACCATTTCCGCGGGTCGGTGGAGTTCTTTTCGGGGTCCATAAAGTCGCCCCAGGGTACCAGCCGAACCCGCGCGGTGTAGTGCTGCGTGGAATCGCCAAAGCTGGAATCGGCCCAGAATTCTGCCGTCGAGCCGTCCAGGCCGGTCGGTTTGAGGGGAACGCTGCACGTAGCACCCATGCATTTAAACGGTTCCCCGGCAACCACGCCCTGCACGCTGATGATGGCTTCGTTCGGCAGGGGCTCCTGGGCAGTGAACAGCAGGTTGGGCAGGGTGGTACAGGCCGTATCAGGCGGCTGGGCGTTACAGTTGGTAACTGAGACCCATATTTGTGGTTCGGGCAGCTCGATTTCAATCTGCCGCTCGCCTGGCGCTGAATCGAGCTGCTGCAGGTAAAACCCTGGGCACTGGCTGTAGGATTCAACCTGCCCGACCTTGCAGGGGGTGGTATTTAGCCACTCGTCGTACGTTTTATCGTCACACAGTTCCTCGATGTCCTCGGCAACCGGGAGCCCATCATGCTCCACCGAAAAGCTGCATGCGATCTGGTTGTTCGAGTAACGGATCAACCACCACTTATAACTGGTGAATTGAATTGTAATTTTGGTCCTTCGACCGGTATCCGGAGTTTCTGTTGCCGTTGCCTGCAGTTGGGGTTGGGCATATACGGTTGCTGCCGAATTGGCAGGTAAAAATAACTGCACTGCCAGGAACAGTACCGTTAGCGCTGCCAATAACCAAGTCGTGAACAGCCTCATGCCCTCCCCTGGATGGATAGGTCGTTCAGTTTATAACCGGAAACAAACGTTATCATTTAGTTTAACATATTATTGGTGATTCCGAACGCTGAATATTATGTATTGCTTAATGCTTTCGTAAAGCCAGCTCAAAAAGGAAGTGCAATACTGGCGGTTTATGCGCATTGCCAGGCAGAACCGGGCTGCCGCATCGCTTCACCGGGTGTACGAAGCTGATGCGATAGGGATTAAAAAATCTCACGGTCGGTTCAGACCTTATACCGTTTATGGGCTGGGCTGGGTATTGGTAGGGGACGGTGTGGGTGTACGGGTTGCTGTGCGGGTTGGCGTAATGGTGCGGGTACGGGTGACCGTCCGGGTAGGCGTGATGGTGCGGGTGAAGGTCAGGGTGGGTACCGGAGTAAGCGTACGGGTTGGTGTGGGCGTATAGGTCGGCGTTGGCGTTACGGTGTAGGTGTTGGTTGGGGTGGGCGATATTGTCAGTTGATACTGTAAGGTAACCACCACATCCGAAAGCGGGCTGGGGGTGGTAACAAAATCGACCGCCCGCTGTAAAAGTTCCATCACTGCTGATCGAACCGGTAGAAAGACGGTGGCCGGGGGCTGTTGGGAGATCTGCCAGGTTTGCAGTTCGCGCTCCCCCATCTGAAAATAGCCAATGCGGTCGGGCTCGCCCAGTTGCAATGCCAGCGGCAGGGAGCCAAGCACCTGATCGAAGGTCAGGTTTGAGTCGATAGATGCGCGGTACTGGCTATACAGATCAGACACGCGCACCAGGTTGCCGCCTTCCACCAGGCGCAGGAAGACAGAACGAAAAACATCCTGCTGGCGGCTACTCCGCGAAAATTCGTCCTCGCCTAAACGCAGGCGCATGTAGCACAGCGCTTTTTCGCCATTCATATACACCACGCCGAGCGGTATTTCCGGGCAGTACTCGCGCACATCTTCTGATACAGTGACATTGATGCCGCCCAAGTCATCGACCAGCTGGCTGAAATTATCCAGGTTGAACACCGTGTAGGTATCGGGAAGCAAGCCCAGGTTATACTCGATGGTGCTGTTCAATACGCGCGGGCCGCCCACCGCGTAAGCGCTGTAGACACGCTGCATGGTAAAACCGGGGATATAACCAAACAAATCCGGGGGAATCGAAATCAGGCTGGCCCGCGCCAGGCGAGGGTGGTACACCACCAGAGCCATCGAATCGGTACGCCCGGTGTGGGGCAGGGTGCGGTCAACACCGGCCAGCACCAGCACGCGCACTTCTTCGGGAACCACCAGGCCGGTGAGGGGCGGTGGGATAGGGGTCACCGGGGTCAGTTGCGGCCCCGGATAATCTTCCCAGCTTGGCTGGTCTCCGGTGGGGAAGGAGGTGAATGTAAGGGTGGGAGAAAGGGTATCGGATGGCGCCGGTGAATAAGTTGCCGTGGGCGTGCCGGTCATACCGGGGGGTGGGACGGGGGAGGGCTGAGGCAGTGCAATAGAGCAGGCAGCCAGGGCAGCCAGCCCCACCAGCGGAAGCACAAAAGCCAGCCACCGGACGGGCATCCGGCAGGCCAAAAACCGGCAGGCAAGTGCAGGCAGCGGGCGCATTCTCCTAATTATAGCCGCTGATCGCAAAT
Organism: uncultured Anaerolineaceae bacterium; assembly: GCA_964437595.1. Taxonomy (GTDB): domain Bacteria; phylum Chloroflexota; class Anaerolineae; order Anaerolineales; family Anaerolineaceae; genus DSYU01. Next base: position 83,859 of record CAYTHO010000010.1, on the reverse strand, counting down.
CGTGCGGTACCCGCACCGGTTGCAGCGTCCCGGTTCCTGGTGGGAACGGTGTGTCTCGGCGCGCCTTCCCTGCACGCGAATGACTTCCAGCAAGCTCTCAAGCGACTGTTCCAGTGCGGCGGAATAATCGATCCGAAAGGAACGGTCGCGGTAGCGCAGAACGCCGTACGGCGGTCGTTTGCCATACGTCCGTTCGACCAGCAGGCAGTAAGCGGCAAGTTGAAAGACATGACTGTCATAGGGCAGGCTGGGCGCGCGGCTGCTTTTTACTTCAACTGGAATCACCGCGCCATTTTCCCGGATGAGGTAATCGGGCTTACCTGTTAGCCCAGAAAGCGGGTCGTACAGTGGTTTCTCCACCCGGGTTCCGCCGCCAGTATCCCGGTAGATTACGCTGCCGGCGGGCAGGCCCGAAGCACTGCGCTGGCGCCTGGCAAAGTAAAGGACGGCCAGCGCAACGCAGAACAACAGGATGGCGATAACGAAAAGACCATTCATCCGGAAAAATCAACCGAACAATTGGATTGTCAGCGCAGCGGTAAGGAGCAGAACAGCCAGGATCAGGATGATCCAACCAGCCAGGTTCAGCAGGCTGGCCCGAAGCACCTGCCTGCCGTGCTGGTGGTGAAAGGCGCTGCCTCCAGCCAGTTCTACCTGGTTTTGCGATGGCTCGCCATGCTTTTGATACCACCAGGCGCGCTGACAGAACAGGAAAGTCCCGATTTCGGATGCCCGAATTGTCTTCATGCGTTCATCGCAAACGCTCATTTTTCGTTATAGACGCGTGGAAACGGCGTTTCCAGCAACGGCGCTCACTTCGTCTTTTCCAGGTCCGCCAGCAGCTTCAGCATAAGCTGTTCTAGATGCTGTTCGCGCAGACTGATGGTGAGATCGCCGCGCGTGCGTTCGACCACGCCGCGGATGATATCCGTCTGGCGGCGGAGACCATTGGTTACCGCATCGGGGTAATCCATCGTTACCAGCGTGGCGTAAATATCATCCATACAGCTCAACAGGCGCTCGGCCTCGCCGGAGTAGCCCTGACGCAAGATGTCCAGGCAGCGGCGGCGCAGTTCGCCAGCCGCTTCCGCCAACCCGTTAAGATAGGTAGCGTACTCAACTTTTAGCTCTTCGGGGGTCGGAAGCGGCTGGTTTTCGATCAGTGCGCAAGTGATACTGGCTTCGATGAACTCTTTGATCGCGTCCTGGGTGTAGCCAGCATAGTAAAGTTCAGGGTATTCGTTAAGGTCTCTTTGCATGGCGCGTACCAGGTCCCGCGCCTGGTCCAACTGCGCATACGCGGCATCGTGTTCTTCACGATGGATGGCGCGGATGGCCGTTGCCGCGTGGCGGGTGACCTGGCGAGCATTCGCCAAAGCCCGGTCGCGTGCCTGTGTGCGCGCTTCCAGTGCCTGGTGGATCTTTTCTGCGATGATGGGTAAGTTCTTCATAGTCCTTGCTCGGTTTATGCGATGAAACAAAGTCCCCTGATCAGGACAGCCTGTGAAAGGCCAGCGATCAAACAAGCTCACCTATCAAAATCGTATTTGAGTCGGTTAAGGGTTGGGATTAGAAGGGAATTTCGTCCCCTTCGCCCGGGTGCTCCTCGATGGGCTCGCCGGAGCCGCCCTCGCCGCGCGTAGACAGGAAGCGAACGGTGCTGGCAGTTACCTCAAACGAGGCGCCAGACGTACCATCCTGCTTTGTCCATATGCGCGGGCCGCCGTTTTTGTCTGGAACGAGCCGGCCTTCGACCAGAACCTTGCTACCCTTGCGCAGGTATTGGTTGCAGGTTTCAGCTTGTTTGCCCCAGGCGGTAACGCGGAACCAGATCGTTTCGTCAACCTTCTGGCCATCTGAGCCAGTGTACGATCGATTGGATGCAACGGAGAAGCTGGTGACGGGCTGCCCGGAAGGTGTGTAGCGCATCTCGGGGTCTCGCCCTAAGTTTCCAATCAGGATGACGGTATGGAAAGACATTTTTCAAATCCTTTCTTAAGGTAACGGCTAATCGACATCTGAAAACGTACGTTTTCAGAACAATTGTACAATAAAACTCCGTGAAAGTAAATATAAGAATTTCTTGCTTTGCGAAAGATTTAAGGTAGTTTTTATGATTTTTTGCTGTTTGCCCCTTTGACGAATGCGATATTTATTGATAAAGTGTATGGTATACCGCGCATCACGGATGAGACGCCGATGGCAAAAAGTAAAATCCTGATTGTAGAAGATGATGAAGATAACCTGGAACTGGTTTGCTTCTTATTGGAACAGGATGGGTATGAAACCCTACAGGCCAGGGATGGGCGTCACGGCATGGAACTGGCGCGCAGCGAGCATCCAGAGATGATTTTGCTGGATATGAGCATCCCTGAGATCGACGGCTGGCAGGTTGCACACATGTTGAAGGAGAGTGCAGAGACCAGGGATATGATCATCGTTGCGCTGACCGGGCATACGGCCCCTGGCGATCGGAAGCGGGCGCTGGACGCCGGCTGCGATGGCTATATCTCTAAGCCGCTCGATACGCCCACATTTTGCGCGCAGGTAACCGAACTGCTGGAGAAATTCCGCAAACTGGCATAAGGTAGTCTCTATATCCATATCATGAGGAGGGCCGCCGGGCTGGGCGGCCTTCTTCACTTTTCATCTGGTACGTAAAGCGTTACCGCATCGCCCCTGTCTTGTGCCAGGCAGTTGGGCGGCTGGCGCAGCAGCCACCCGGCAACCACCAAATCCCCAACGGCTCCGCTGGCGTTCATAGTAATGACAAACCAAGTGGGCAGCAGCCACCCAACCGGCACAAATAGGAAAAGAAGAATCCCGCCCAGGCTGATCAATACCAGGGGAGCCAGCGTAGTGATCAGGAAAGCGTTGCGAGGTATATACCATTCTGGCGCCGCGGCATAGGCATAAGCCCAGCGAAAGGCGAAGCGCGGCCGCGCGCGGGTAAACAACCAGAAGAAAAGGCCGTGAATCGCCTCATGCAAGACGGTGTTCAGCAGGACCAAAACGAGGACTGCTGCCAGGAGCAGCGCGGTTTGGGCGATCGAAGATACTTCAAAGTTGAAGACTTGAGGCGCATCTTCAGAACGCAGCCAGAAGAGAATTTTCAGGAACAACCATCCGCTGACTGCCAGCCCGACGATTCCAACGATATTAAGTAGTAGCAGCAGTCGCTGGTCTTTGCTAATGTCCAGCGTGCCGATTTTTCGATAATTGACGGGTAAGGTTTGGATTGCTTGCATGATAGGTTCTCCGAAGGCAATTATATTTCGTAACATTAGAAAATAATAAAAACACAGCGCTCGATATTGTATTTTTAGAACATGTGTGCTATCTTTAACGTGCTTTGATACACAAATATTCGCCAGGCACTTTAACCAGGATGGACCAATGATTAGCATTCAGAAAGTGATTTTTCCAGGAATCGCTGCTGGCTGCCTGTTTTTGGTTTTCGTGGTCAGCATGATCGCCAACCCGACGGTTGCCCTTGCAGCCGGATCGGGATTGAAGCTCCAGGCCGCTGTCAACCGATCCAATTTACAGGCACAGCCCGCGGCGACCCCCATGATTGAAGATGAGCCGGCGGGCGACCCGGCACTTGCCCAGCAGCCAGAGCCGCTGCCAGCCAAAATCGAAACATTCTCCACGTGTTCGATCAGCCAAAGCTACCCCGATTCCGTCCAGCAGTGGTGCCAGTTAATCGAAAGATATGCCGGGCACAACAACCTGGACCCCAATCTGCTGGCAGCGGTGATGCTTCAGGAAAGCGGCGGCAACCCGCAGGCCTATTCAAAGAGCGGCGCGGTGGGCCTGATGCAGGTGATGCCGCGTGATGGATTGGCTTCTAGTTTTATGTGCATCAATGGCCCGTGCTTTTCTTCTCGCCCTTCCTCTCAAGAATTGTTCGACCCCGAATTCAATATTTCTTACGGGGCAGGCATGTTATCAGATCTGATCCAAAGGCATGGCGATGTTCGCGAGGCGCTGCGTGCTTACGGCCCCATGAATATGGGTTACCGTTATGCCGATATTGTTCTCAGTATTATGAATCGCAATCGATAAGTGGTGCTTGCTGGCATTTTCTCAGGCTGCCGAACGCTTTATTTGGCAAACATCGAAAAATCAGGCATGCAAACATAACCTGAACCCGCGCCGGAGTGCATGCCCCGCGGGCAAAAATGCAGAGGCTGAATTTGGCAAACCCGAATGCGGCCTCTTTTTTTATGGGCGAACGGTTACTACCGGCAGAGCAGGTGTGTTGGTTGGCCAGGGAGTCAGCGTTGGACCAATCCCAGGCGACCGGGGTGGGATTGGCGTTTCGCTCGCGAATAGAGCAGGGGAGGGTGTGATACTGGGCATGCGAGTGCGCGTGGGCGTGCGGGTCCGCCCTGTTGTGGTAGGAGAAGCAGTGATGGTGGCCGTTAGGGAGGGGGTAGGTTTGCTGTCTCCGGAATAGAGTAGCCACCCGCCCGTCAAACCACCCACCAGCACAGCCAAAATGATGATTCCCAGGCAGCCAGCCAGTAGCGTGCGCGAGCGAATAGGCGCCGATGGCGCTGCCGGCGCTGCCGCGCTCTCGATCAGCGCGGGGATCTGGATGCCGATCAATGTGATGTTATCGTGTCCGCCGCGCTGGTTTGCCAAATCTACCAGCCGGTGCCCGGCTTCTTCCATCGTCCCCTGCTGGAATGCGGACAAAATCTCGCCGTCATTCACCAGGTCGGTCAAGCCATCGCTGCACAGCAGCAGGTAATCGTTGGGAAGTAACCGCAGGCCCTGGTTTGCCTGTGCTTCAGCAGCGCTTTCCTCGCCGTTCAGCCGCATGCGGAAGTCTACTTCGGGCGGGGTGGGTGCGCCCAGGTAGCGGCGGATGACATGCGCGTTGGGGTGGCCTTCCACTTGATCTCGCTGCAGCAGCCCGCGCTCCAGCGCTTCCTGAATCCAGGTATGGTCAGTGCTGAGCTGCTGAATGGTTTCCCCACGCATTAAATAGATGCGTGAATCACCTACCGTGGCGGTGAACAAGCGGTCGCCGGAAATCCACACGCAGGCGCAGGTAGCGCCCATGCCCTGCTGTTCAGGGTTTTCCTGGGCCTGCCGGTAGATCTGATCACTGGCGTGGTGAATAGCTGCTTCCAGGGTCTGCGGGGGCATGCGGCCATCGCTGCTGGCCACAACCTGGCTAATTGCGTTTACCGCAAGCTCCGAAGCGATTTCGCCGGCGCGGTTTCCACCAATACCATCCGAAAGAACGGCCAGCAGAACGGGTGTTGGCGGTTGCCCCTTAATACGAAATGCAGACACGCCAAAACGATCTTCGTTATTCTTGCCCTTCATGCCCGGATGGGTGAGGGCCGCAACCGGCAGGTGCGTCTTCTCCACACGGATCATGGCAACTGGTCCAGCTCAATTACCTTTATTTCTGTTTGCACTGGTTCAGCCAGTTCAAAACGGTACATCAACCGGCCAATATGGATGAGATCTCCATGTTCCAGGCGAACGCCGCTGGTTGTAACGGAAGCGTAGTTAACCCAGGTTCCGGCAACCGAGCCCTGGTCGGCCAGGTAAAAATCCCCCTCCGTCGAACGGAATAAGCGAGCATGCAGGTTGCCCACTGTGGGCGAGTCCAGCACCTGAGTGGCTCGCTGGGGGTCGGTGCCAAAGGTGATTTCCTGGCGCGCGAGGGAAATTACTCCGCCGGTTATCGGCTGTTCATTATCATCGAGAGAAACCAATCTGGCCGGTGTGGTCGTTTGGCCGTTCTTACGCTGCCAGGCCGAGTTTGACCAGGACGTTGAGAAGGGCGAACCATTGGGGAGATGGATACCTTTGGATCGTTCATTGGATGGGGTTGAATCGATCGAGCCAAATTTGGGGAAGCTTATCAACGGGCGCGCTGCTTTTTGTCCTCGCGCGCGCTCTTGCTTGATTGGCACTGCTTGTGTGACTGGATCGCTTTTTCGCTGCTTATCGTTCTGCTGGTGCTTGCGCCGCGCACGGCGCTGGTTACTGGTCAGTAGGAGCACCAGCGCCAATACCAGGCCAGCGGCTGCCACCGCTCCGATGGCGATGATCCCTTGCCTGGTTACCCCCTGGGCCAGATTTGTTTGGGCTGGCTGTTCAACCAGAATCTCAATCGGGATATCGATGCTGGAGCTAGATAGGCCAAGGGTGTCTACGACTTCTGCCCGAAGCAGCTTGCGCGCGGGCACATCGAAATCGCTGAGTGACCAGGAAAATTTATCGAATGGCGCGGTCGTGTTCTCAGCAATGAGCTGGTTGTCTACATACAGTCGAGTAACTTTCAGGTCGCGCTGGTGCTGGTCAGGAAATTCAACCAGGATTTGTAGGTCAACCGATTCGGGTGCCAGGGATGGGGCGGCATTCCCTGCCACAGCCACGTTCTTATCCGTTCCAACCCAGCTTCGCGTGACTGAAGCTGGTGGAGACAGAAAGATGGGGCTGGGCGGCTGAACGTTCAGGTCGAAGGTGGTATCGTTAGATACCAGGGTGGCATCCGCTTGCTTCACCTGCGCGATCAAATTGTGCGCGCCGCTTTTCTGGATCGTCGAGGCGTATTGAACCTGATATGTGCTGCGCAGGGATGCAAACAGCGGGTCAATTTCCGGCAGTGGCTCGGAAAAATTAATCACCTCAAAGGCGCCGCCTGTTGCAGCAGCCAGCTCGTGAAACGAACCGGGGCCATCTGGGGTTGCTCCACTGACCTGGGGATCGGCGTACTGCCAGACATTTACTTTTACCCCAATGCCCTGTGCCCGTTTCGCCAGATCGGTGATGGTAGTGCTGCTGGTGGGCGGCAGAGCCGGGGTGATATACAGGATTGAGCGCTTCATGAAGCTGCTAGACAGTGGATCGCTTGCCAGGTCCAATGCCTCCGCCAGGCTTCCTAGCGCGGGCTGCGCATATGCTGGGTCAGGCTGGTATTCGAGCAGTGCTTTAACCACCTGCGAAAGGTCGCTTTCGCGGATCAGAATGATGCCTGTGGGGGTAGCAAGGCTGAAATCGTCTGCGCCAGATGCGACTGCCGAATCGGCCCTGGTATTTTGGGGCTGGCTGCGCACCCAATCTACTAGCGCATTTTGAATCACTTGATAACCGGTGGAATCGCCCACCTTTTTTGCCATGGCCGGGCTGATATTCAGGATGAGGATAATTTGCAGCCCGTTGCGCACTTTCTCCACCGACTTGGGCGTTACGGGCTGCCCATCCTCAAGAATTTGGATATCCTTAGGCTGCAGCGAATCAATAAACTTCCCCTGGGCATCTACTGCGTCCAGGCGAAACTGAATGGTTGGGAAATGGCTTGTTTCGGGAGTGCTGATTCTGAGCACGCCCGCTTCCTGCGCGGATGCTCTAGAAAAGGTGCTGAGCTGCGCGGCGAGGAGAAACAAGGCCAGAAACAGTCGAACGGTTGTCTTCAATGCCTTTATTATAACAAATATTTGTTAAAAGACTTCTGCGGCGTTTGGCAGCTAGAAATGGATGATCTGGTGGCGAATTTCGCCCCAGCGCAGCGCGTCGGCGATGCCTTTTTCGATGGGCAGTTTGGCTTCCCAGCCGATCAGCCGCCTGGCAGTATCCGCGTTGGCGTAAGCACCGGCAACGTCACCAGGGCGGGGTGGTCTTTCTACCTTGTTGATAGGTTTCCCGTATACGGTTTCAAAAGCGGTCACCAGTTCGCGCACGGTGACCCCGCGGCCGGTGCCCAGGTTGATCACAATGTAACGCGAGTCCGGGCTGCCGGCCCGATCAAATAGTTGGGAGAAGCGCTCAACAGCCTGAACATGCGCCTGTGCCAGGTCCCATACGTGAATGTAATCGCGGATCCCTGTGCCATCGCGAGTGAGCCAGTTAGTACCGGTAATTTCAAACGCGGGCAGCTTGCCCAGGGCAACATCCACCAGCTTTCCCAGCACGTGCGAAGGATTTTTGATGTGAATTCCGGTGCGCATTTGCGGATCAGCGCCAATCGGGTTAAAGTAGCGCAGCGCCACGCCCTGCATCGTTGGATATGCAGTACAGAAGTCTTTGAGGATCATCTCCATCATATACTTCGTCCGCGCATAGGGACTGCTGGGCTTGAGCGGGGAGGTCTCTGTAACCATGTAATCGGGAACCATATCATATAGGGATGCGGAAGAACTGAATACTACCCGCCCGTGGCTCAATTCATTGAGCGCGCGGAACAGTTCCAGCGATTTCGCCACATTCTCGTGATAGTATTCGTAAGGTTTCTCAACTGATTCCGGCACCACAATCAGCGCGGCGCAGTGGATGGTCGCGAAGATATCCGGGTGTTCCTGGAAAATCTGCTCCAGCAGCGCCCGGTTGGCAATATCGCCCTGGTAGAATATGTGACCCTTTGTAAACTCGATCCGCCCGGTGATCAGCGAGTCGAGGATGATAGGGGTGTGGCCGGTGTCTTTCAACGCCGAACAAATGGTGCTGCCAATATACCCGGCTCCGCCGGTGACCAATACTTTCATGTCACGCCCTCCTGTGTACAGCTTTATTTTAACACTGGGCTGCAGTTAAAGTCAGACTGGATGGTTTGTACAGCGGTCTGTTTCTCCGCGGAGGTAGGTGTTTCCTGGATGGTGCGTTCCCACAGTTTGCACAGCATGGGCTGCATCAAGCTCGGCGAAAACGTATAGGCATCTTGAGACAGGTTTACCGCCTGGTCCCATTTTCCAACGTGAGCATACCCCTCAATAAATGGGAATCGTTCCAGCGGGTCGTTGGGGTAATCGCTGCTGGCAAAGGCTTCGTCGCCTAACGCAGCAACCTGCTGCCAGTCACCCATTTGGCGGGCCAGGTCGGCTTTTTCAAAATAGTAGCACCAGCCGTGGGCAATTTCCTCGCCGAAAATAGGAGCTGGGGGCCGTGGAATGGATTTTCCAGGTTGAGGCTCGGGCAGAATCGGGCTGGTGCTGGTCAGGCTGAGGCTTTCTTTCAGGTAGATGGGGATCAGCCAGTTGTACACATCCACCTGAGGATCGAGAACGCGCAGGCAGCCAGGGGGATTGTAATAAAAGGCCACCATTTGGGATGTGTTTCCCTGAAAGGATGCTGCCAGGTAATCCAAATCAATGGATTGGCCAGCTTTAAAACTGCTCAGCATTGTTTCTTTGCGCAGCGTGGGGTAAAGCAGCGCGTATTGCATTACCGGGGGCTGGTTTTGCGGGTCGTAGATCCAGTTTAAGGGGGCAGTCAGGGAATTATCCGTGTAATGCGTGACCGGCAGTTCATTACTCAGCAGTGCCGTGCCCGGCTGCAGGTCAGGCATTCGCCAGGTCATTTGCCAGAACATCGAGCGCTGTACGCTCCAGTCGCGGGCGTAAGCGATGGCATTCTGGTACTGCAAACCAATGGCAAACCCAAAGGCCCCCGCCAGCAGGAGGGCCCTTATCCACTTAGGGAAGGGGACAAGCGCCATCAGCCCGGCCAGCGCCAGACTCATGCCCAGCATGAACGGCAGGGTGAAGCGGTCGTTAGGGAAGACCAGCCCAATCTGGAGATCGGTCAGCCAGAATGGGCCCCCGGCGATGAATAAAGCCAGCACGCCCAGGGCGAGCGGCTGCCAGGCCCAGAGCTGCCCGCGGCGCCATGCCAGAATCCACGTTTGGGAATCGCGCGTAGCGGGCTGGCCTGCCGCCTCTCGGGTGCGGAAAAACAGCAAATATATGGCGCAAACCACCAAACATGCTGCGACCAGCAGCCAATAGCGTTGAAGGTTGCGCTCCCCTACATCCAGCAGAGCAGGCAAGGTGAAGGCTTTTCCCCAGGCCAGCACGCTGGTTTTCCAGACGTCCTGGAAGACGAGCGGGATCAACTGCAGCAGCGCATCCACCGGCTGGGATTTCAGACGGCTGATCAGTGCTGGCTGGTAGGTTTGAAAACCAAACAAGACAGAACGCCAGAACATCGCCGCGGCAAATGCCAGCAGGTAAGGCAGCCAGTGGAGCAGGGTGCGCTTCAGGCGCTGGCCGTAGTTGGGGAGGAAGCGGCTCAACACCAGCCAGATCAGCAGCGGGCGCAGGAGATCCAGCAGCGAAAAATATTCCATTGAGAACATATTCAGCAGCGACAGCAGTAGCGCCGCGCCGGTGAGCAGCGCAAATTTTCCCCGCTTGCGCTGGCCTTCCTGGCGCACAGCCAGTACCATCAAGATCAACGATAGAAGGAATGCGGCCAGGATAATGAAGAAATGGCTGTAGAGGAAGGCGATGTACTGCAGGCTGAACCCTGGATAGAGCAAAAAAAGTGCTCCGCCCCAGGCGGCAAACGGCTCACGCGATTCAGCTACCGAATTCGCGGAAGACGGAGCATCAGCGCCGCCGTTTATTGAAACCCTATCAGGCCAGATCAGGCGCAGCAGCGTCCAGAGCAGCAGGCCATTCCCCCAGCGCAGCAGGAGGGCGAAGATCTGCCAGGCGAGCGGCGTGCTGCCCAACAGCGGTGTGGTCGCCTGGTAAATGAGCCCCCATACCGGGCGGTTGGTGGAAAAATAGCGTGCCAACCCTTCGCCGCCCATTGTGGTGGCGATCCAATTCATCGGGAAATCATCCCAATAAAAACCCAGCCGGGTGATCAGCGGCGCATAGGCAGCCAGGCAGAGGAACAAGTAAAAAAGCGGGACTGTGGCCGGCCCAAAACGAAAAGCCAGGACTCGACGAAGGAAGGGTTTCATCATTTGCCAGTATGCTGCGAAGGGCCTGGAGATGTTGGGTCCACCGGCGGAGCAGGGCGGGAGATCTGCGTTTTGCTCAGGCGTTGGCGTACCAGGTAAATGGGCCGCCGCTTGACCTCCTGGAAAATCAGGCCAATATAAATGCCAATGAATCCCAGTAGGATCATTAACATGCCGCCGACCACCAGCAAAACGAACATCAACGAGCTCCATCCTGGGGCAAGGCTGTGCTGGTTGCCGGTAAACCAGAAGCTGAGTACGTAAACCATCTCGACAACAGCCAGCACCAGCATCAGCAAGCCCAGGGACAGCCCGATATACAGCGGTACCAGTGAGAAGGAGAAGATTGCACTGGCAGCCAGGCGCAGCATCTTCTTGAGCGTGTACTTGGATTTTCCACCCAGCCGCTGTGGCGGTTGATAGGGCAGAATCACCTGGCGGAAGCCCATCCAGGCGACCATGCCGCGCAGGAAGCGGCTGTATTCGCGCATTTGCTTCAAACCGTCCACAACGCTGCGAGACATCAAGCGGAAGTCGGCACCGCCTGGCAGAATCTGGGTGTCGCCGATGCGGTTGATCAGCCGGTAGAACAAAGCTGCCGTTTGGCGTTTGAAAGCCGAACCAGTCAATTCATCCTCGCGTTGGGTGAGCACCAGGTCGTAGCCAGCCTCTGCCAGCGACAGCATCTCCGGTATCAGGGCGGGGGGGTGCTGACCATCCCCATCCATGGTGATCACATAGTCTTCCACGGCAGCGTCCATGCCGGCAGTCAGCGCAGCCTGATGCCCAAAATTTCGGCTGAGCTCGATAACATTGATATGCTCATCACGAGTGCAGAGCTGCTCGAGCAGTTCGTTCGTCCGGTCGGTGGACCCATCGCTGACATAGTAAATGGAAAATATATATTGAAGGGGGGTAATCGCTTCACAAAGCTGCTGGTGAAACGCCAGCAAAGCATCTTCTTCATTGTAAAGAGGAATCACGATTCCGACGGTTTTTAAGCCGGTGGGAGTGGTGGGAAGGCTCAAAGGGATACTCTCAAGCACGCTGATGAGATATGCCGGGCCTAATCCGGCATGGGTAAGTATAATCGGATTTGGATGGATAGAGGGTCCATTTTCCCGATTCCCAATGCGCTCGCATTCGACTTCTGGGTGACAAACTTTCCTTTTGCTATCGGCAATATCTCATTTGCGTTCTTCCTCAGGATCAGAAATCATGTAAAATAAATGCATATTTCGCTTGCAAATGATTCTTGGTTTTTTGAGGGTAGCCTATGAAGCTAGAAATCGGACAAAAAGCGCCGGAGTTTTGCTTGCCCAGTCATCTAGACAAGATGGTAACGCTGAGCGATCTACGCGGGAAGAATGTGGTGATTGCCTTCTTCCCCCTGGCCTGGACGCCCATATGAACGAATCAGATCCCGTCGTACGAGGAGGAAATGAGCTCGTTCACGGGATTGAATGCTCAGGTCCTGGGCATCAGTGTTGATCATGTACCGTGTTTGAAAGCCTGGGCGGAAAACTTAGGGGGAATTCATTTCCCATTATTGAGCGATTTTTGGCCGCACGGTTCCGTGGCGGAACAATTTGGTGTCCTGCGCAGCGAGGATGGTTTTACCGAACGGGCCATCTTCGTCATTGATAAAAAAGGTTTTATCCGCTATATCGACATCCATGCCATTGACGACCGGCCAGACAACGAAGAAGTGCGAATGGCGCTGCGCCAGATCGAAAGCGAAGAGGTAAACCAGCCTGTTTCGAAACCAAAGATTGACCCGGCTTACATGGGCGTTTATTTCGGCGAAGAAGAGGAGGAACTGCCCGGCGGACAGGGTGAGATTGTGCTGTACTGCGCCCGCTGGTGTAAGGACTGCAAGAAAGCCAAGGCATGGCTGGATGAGCGCGGACTGGCATATGTCGAAATTGATATCGATTTCAACATGGCCGCGCGCAGCCAGGTGCGTAAATGGGCCAATGGTTACCTTGTCACGCCGGTGATTGATGTAGGAGGCTCCATTGTTTTGGATTTTAATGTTCCAAAACTGGAAGAAGCACTCCGCAAGCGGTCCAGGCCTGACATGTGAAATAAAATATCATTCCGGAAGAGGAGCCGCGCGTTCAGCTCTGGTGTAGAGCACTGCCCGACCTCGTTTGCCCTGTGCGGCGATGATCCCCAGCGCTTTCAGGCAGTAAACCATTTTTCGGGCCAGCCAGTCAGGTTGGCCCGTTGCGCTGGATACATCGCGGACGGTGAAGGACGCTGCCATATTTTCGGGCAGCAGGCAGGCCAGTTCGCCGGGGTTTTGGAATACGCACCGGTCGACCACCTCTAACAGGCGCCGCTCGTGCGTCACCCAGCCCTTGCGGCGCCAGGCCTTATTGCGCTCGAAACGGCGAACTTCTTCCTCGCGGATCATCAGCACTTCCAGCGAGAAATTCTCGTTTTCGAGCAGGCCCGGGATGTATACAAGCTGCTGAAAAACCTGTTCGACTCGCCCGCGCTTGGGCGATTTGCGCCGCTGTGGCTTCTGGCTTTCGGCAATAGGCAGGCGAATGATCCACTTCTCCAGTGCCACCGGAAAAACCAGCCGTACCGGGTGCGCCTGGGCAAGGTGCGCCAGCTTGCGCTTGAGCGGGCTAAAGCCGCCGGTCTGAATTTCGATTAGCAGGTCGCCCCGCACCAGGTCGATAATATAACCATCTACGCGCACTTCCATCTTGTCGCCCGGCAGGGCATACCACTGTTTTAGGTCAGCGTGCAGTGATTTTTCGTTGTAGGTATTGATCCCGTTGACAGGTCCCGCCTCGCTCATACGACACAGTATAACAAATAAAATCGCTGCCTGTTATCGGCTGCGCTCCACCCACATGCGTTTACCGTTGGTCTCTAACTTTACCCAGCCACCGGGCGCTGTATTAATCCAGTTGATCCCACCGGTGGAAAGGGCGCCTTCTTCCGGTGTAAATACAATCGCCTGTGGAGCGAGCGCCAGCCAGGCATCTGCGGATGCCCCTTGCAGATCGCGGGAGGATAGGATGATCGCGCTCAGCGCAGCAGCAGGGTCACCTGCGAGCCTGCCCGGTGCAGCACCTCCAGGGATGAGAACGCGGAAACGGTCCCAGGTCAGCAGGAACGCACTCCCTTCAGTGGTTTTTGCCACCACCTGGATGCGCACTTCTTGCCCGATGCCAATAACATCCCCGGGAGCCAGCATATCTGCCGCAGCCCCCTGCCCGCGCAGTAGTTCATTGATCGTCTCTGCAGTGTGTGAATCGGGAGGTTGGCTACCCCACCATGCTTTGCCAACGGGGTGCGTCTCTAGCATTCCGGGCAGGCCGTTCAACGCGCTGGATTTGCCTGTATTGAGCAGCAGGCCATCCAGGCGGCGGTCGAATGGGGAGAGCCAGCGGTCGAGCGCATTATTCAACTGGCGGGCGGAAGGGCCGCTGTTGATCAGCAGCGTCTCACCGCTCGGCCCGCGGATCAGCAGCACCTGGCTGCCCTGCAGGTCAAAAACCAGCAGGCGCAGCCTGCCGTCTGGTGCAGTCCAAACGCCGCGCCAGGCCAATACCGCCGCCAGTCCAAGGGTGGTCAGAACCAGAACCGGGGTAACCGCGCGCTTCAACATTTCTGGCAGCCGGTTGGTGGTCACCGGAGCCAGCACAGCCAGGCAAATCAGGATCACCGATCCCAGGCTCAATTCACCCAGCACCAGCACGCCGCCCGGCATCTCGGCCAGCAGTTCGACTACGCGGTTGGTATAGGCCGAAAACGGCCAGGCCAGCCAAGCGAGCAGGTGCGCCAGCGGGTCGGAGATGGCCCCAGCGATGACTGCGATCCCGCTGAGCACCATCACCAGCGGCTGGACGGGCAGAATGAGCGGATTGGCCAGCAGCGAACTGATCGACAGGCGCTGGAAGTGGTATAGGATCACGGGCAGGGTCAGCGTTTGCGCCGCCAGGGTGGTAAGCAGGTATTCACCTGTTGGTGCGGCTATTTTCCGGGCCTTTTCGGCAGATATGCGGCGCTCCAGAAAGCGGGTGAAGCCCTGTTGAAAGCGCTCGCCATAGAGGATAAGCCCGAGTGTGGCGCCGAAGGACAATTGAAAGCTGACGTCCCAGGGCAGGCGCGGAGTCGGCAGGCACATCAGGCCGGCAGTGAGTGCCAGCACGCTGGCGCCAGCAGAGCGCCGGCCAATCTGGCTGGCAATCAGTGCCAGGCTGCCCATAATCGCCGCGCGTACCACTGAGGCCGTGGCGCCAACCATCAGCGTGTAAGCAAAGACAGCCAGGATGGCAATCAGCGTGGCCCACCACCGGGAAAGGAACTTCTCGAAAATCTTCGAAAACAATTGGATTAAGATGGCGATGTTGAATCCGGATATGGCAATGACATGCGCAGTGCCTGTATCGCGATAAGCCTGGGCGAGTGCGTCGGGCAGGTCGCCATCCAGCCCCAGCAGGATGCCGGACAGGAGCGCGGATTCTGGGGCTGGGTATAAGTGGTTAATTTCCACATAGGCCCAATCGCGCAGGCGGTAAATGGCGGCATAGAGCGGATTTCCAGCCTCATGCGCGACCAGCCGCACGCGCGGATAGGTCAGGTAGGTGTAGACATCTTGGCGGGCAAGGTAAGCGCGGTAAGAGAAGTCTTCGTTTTCAGGTGGGGTCGCAGGATTCCCTTCGAGTTCTAATCGATCGCCGTATGCCCAATAGGTTTTCCCGGGCACCAGCGCCAGGAGATTTCCATGCGCGGGTTGGGCCGGGGTGGATGGCGCGCCGCTCTCATCCAGCGGGGTAACCTGTTCCACGCGCAGGCGGTAGAGCGTTGACCGCTCGCGCCGGTCAGGCGGGGCGGACACCACTGCCACAATGCGGAACGCGCCCTGGTCGTTCGCTGCGGCGATGTGTCCCGCTGCCAGGTCGGGCCCGCTGGTGGTGATGCGCCAGGCGCCAAGGGCCAGGAAGGTCACCAGCAAGATGGGCGGCACAAAGAGTCGGGGCTCGACTGCTGCCAACCAGCGCAGCCTGCGGATAGGTAAGCGGCGGAAGAGCAGCCAGAAGATCAGGCTGGCGGCAGCCAGGGCGGGCCAGAACAGAGGAGTCCTGGGAACATAATTGCCCAGGATCAGGCCAGCGATGAACGCGGTAGAAAGCCAAAGAAGAGGCATGGAAAAAGGATCGAACGATTTCCCGAGAAAAGCTACCTGGTATCACGTACCTTTGACATAAACAATAAAATCTGCCGATTGACTGACGCCCTCGTACGTTACGGTTGCTGTGATCGTCGCGACCCCGCTGGCGCGCGTGCGAATTACGCCCTGCTCGCTTACGGAGACCACGTTCGGACGGTTGCTGATGTAGGTAACCTGCATGCCTGCTGGCAGCGGCTGGCTGCCACCTTTCTTAATATAGCCATATAAGGTTTCATCGCTCATCGCCACGGTAACCTGTGGGATGACCTGCTTATTCTTATCAAAGAAGACCCGGGTGGAGATATTTGCCTTTTCGTCCCCCGCCTGAATGGGTTTCATGGTGACCACCACCGGCACGGGCTTCAGGCTTCCGGTTACCTGAATATCCTCCTGCATCTGGATGTCCGCGTCTGCCGCGGACCGGCTGATCTGCACGCTGTACCGGCCAGTATCCACGATGTATCTGCCCTGAGCCTCGTCATAAAAAGCCAGGCTGGGGATAGAGAGGCTCAGGCTGACCGTTTTTGTCTCACCAGGCTCCAGCGTAACTTTCTGGAAGCCGCGCAGGCGCTTGGCGGGGCGCTCCAGGCTGGCGGCTGCATCCGGGGTGCTGACGTACAACTCGACGATCTCGCTGCCTGCCGCTTCCCCGGTGTTGGTTACATCCACGCTGACCTGCAGGGTGTCGTTAGCATCCAGGTTCTTCTTATCCAACTTGAGGTTTGCATAGCCAAAAGTTGTATAACTGAGGCCGTAGCCAAAGGGGTAGGAAACCGGCCCGCTGAAGTACATATAAGTGCGGCCCGGGTTCGTTCCGGTTGGGCGGAGCGTATAGTCGGTGATGTCTGGCAATTGGTCGTTGGACTGGTACCAGGTAAACGGCAGCCGCCCGCTGGGGTTAACTGCGCCGGTCAGCACATCTGCCAGGGCCGCGCCTTTCTGCTGCCCATTGTAAGAGCTCCACAAAATGGCGGATACGGATGGCTCAAAGTCTGCCACTTCCATCATGCCAATGGTCTCCATTACGGCGATGGTGTTCGGGTTGGCTTCGGCAACCTGCCGGATCAGTTCTTCCTGTACGCCCGGCAGGCTGACATCGCCGCGGTCGCCGGCTTCAGCGGCGGTGCGCTCATCGCTTCCCGCGTAGACGATTACCAGGTCGGCAGACGCGGCTTCGTCAACGTTTGCTCCATCGATTTCAGACAGCATATGGTTGGTGAAACCATCGTAGAAGGTCACCGTCGCCGCCGGATTGACCGCCATTACCGCTGCGCGGATGCCATCATAGGGGTTGTTTTGCTTTTCCGCCGCAGCCAGTCCCTGGAAACTGGAGTAACCACCCAGGTACTGGTATTCATTGACGGTGACTTTAGGATTGGCAAAATGACCAATCACCACCACGTTAAAAGGCCCGGATGTGGGGATTTTCACCGGCAGCAGCCTGCCAGTGCTGCCGTCTTTCCGGGTGGTTTCAGCGTTCTTCAGCAGCACCAGCGACTTTGCGCCTGCCTCCCGCGCCATGGCCAGCCGTTCCGGTGTTTCGGTGATTCCTTTGTTGCTGTCCTTGTTCTCCCAGGCGCCGGCTGGTACGCGCTCACGCGCTTTGGTGATCCAGGGCACGTCTTTGCCCAGGTCAAAGTCAAACTCGCCGAGCTGCATGCGCGCAGTGAACAGGCGCAGCATGGCGGTGTCAACATCATTCTCGGTGTACAGCCCGGTTTCGGTGGTGATTTTTTCTTTTACCGCGGCTGGCACCTGATTGGCATAATTGTTCCTATCCGAGTAGCCCCCGTTGCAGTTCAGGTCCACCCCCGCGCTCATAGCGAAGGCCATCCGGCTTGTTTCATCGACAGAACGGGTCCAGCCCGGTGGAGTCCACAGGTGACTGACACTGATGTCTGCGATAGAGTCGCAGTCAGAGGTGATATATCCCGTAAAACCAAACGTCTGGCGGAGCAGGTTATCCAGCAGGTAAACGCTGGCCGAGGTAGGCACGCCGTTGACCTCGTTGTAGGAGCTCATCACCGAGCGGACATCGGCTTTCTGTACGATCCCCTTGAAGGCTGCTGTATAGTATTCGCGCAGTGTGCGATCATCCATATTGGCCGAGCCCACGCGCCGGTCGACTTCGCTGTTGTTAGCAGCATAGTGCTTCAGGGTGGTGATCGTCTTGAGGTAGCCGCCGCCTTCGGGCAGTAAGCTGCCCTGCATATCCTTGCCCTCCATGCCGTTGACGAACTGCGCGGCCATTTGGGTGGTCAGGTAAGGGTCTTCGCCAAAAGTTTCATCGTTTCGGCCCCAGCGCGGGTCGCGCGACATGTTGATGGTGGGGGACCAGAAGGTGAGGTGCAGCCGGTTCTCTGGGGTGACTTCACGACTCTCATCCGAGATCATTACAGCCTGGCGGTACATCAACTCGGGGTCCCAACTGGAAGCCAGCGAGAGGTTGATGGGGTAAGAGGTGGTATTCCATAAACGGGTGGTATTGCCGCTCTCATTCAATTGTAGGCGCGAGACGCCGTGCAGCGCCTCGTTCCACCAGCCGTATTCGCGCACGCCCAGGTGCGGGATGGGGACCGCGCGGCTGCTGATCATCTGGGAGGCTTTTTCCTCCAGCGTCATGCGCGAAACCAGGTCCGCTGCTCGCTCGGCAAAAGAGTAAGAAATATCCTTGTATATTGGGCCGCCTGCGTCTGGCGCTGGTTTCGGGTTGGATGAGCGGATAAACAGATAAACTCCCAATGCAATGACCAAAACAAGGAAAATGAGCGCCAGAAACCTTCCTTTTCCACTGCCCAATCTACCGGACTGGCTGTCGTGTTGAGGCGAACCACCCACCTGTTTTTCCATATTTCCCATCCTCTTCCGCGAAGGCGTTTATTTTTTGCCAACTGTGTGACGGATTAATTATATCCCCCAAACACCGTAGATAGAGCAGGATATAATAGTATCGGCAGGAATGAATGTTTTGTGAAGGTTAGTACGTTCCGAACAGGGGACAGCATACATCCTTTTGTACAGGTGATCAAAATGAATATCATCAAGAACTTTATCAATGGCCAGTGGGTCGACTCATCCAGCGGCGCAACCGCGAAGACCTTCAATCCCGCAAAAACAACGGAAGAAGTATCCATTTACCCATTGGCAACATTGAATGATGCCCGGCAGGCGATCGCTGCTGCCAGTGAAGCATTCCCGAAGTGGTCCCAAACGCCTCCACCTCAGCGCGGGGCGATCCTGGATAAGGCCAGCCAGATCATCGATGCGCGCCTGGACGAAATGGCCCAGGCGCTTACCCAGGAAGAAGGCAAGACGATCGCCGAAGCCAAAGGCGAGGTTATCCGCGCCAGGGATATTTTCCGGTACTTTGGTGGAGAAGGCTGGCGTATGGGTGGGCAGGTGCTGCCCAACAACACCCCTAATGAGCTGTTGTATTCCAGGCGCGAGCCCCTGGGTGTGGTGACCATCATCACCCCCTGGAACTTCCCCATCGCTATTCCGGCCTGGAAGATTGCCCCGGCGCTGGTCTATGGGAATACGGTAGTGTTCAAGCCCGCTTTCCAGACTCCACTGATCGCCAGCCTGTTGGTAAAGGCGCTGGCGGAGGCTGGCCTTCCGGCGGGCGTGCTGAATTTCATCACTGGGCGCGGCGCGGAAATCGGCGATGAGATTGTCACCAGCAAGAACATCAACGGCATTTCCTTCACCGGGTCCTACAAAGTTGGGACGGGCATTTATGCCAAAGCCATCCCGAACCTGACCCGCGTTCAGTTGGAAATGGGTGGGAAGAACCCCATGGTGGTGCTCAAAGACGCTGACCTGAACCTGGCGGTGAAACTGGCCGTATCCGGCGGTTTTGGTCTCACCGGTCAGGCCTGCACTGCCACCAGCCGGGTCATTGTGGAAGATGCCATCGCCGATTCGTTCGTGGATGCGCTGGCGCAGGCAGCCAAATCCCTGAAGGTTGGTTATGGATTGGATCAGGGCGTGCAGATGGGCCCGGCCTCCAGCCAGGGTCAGTTCGAGACTGATCTATATTACGTCAATGCCGGGAAAGAGGAAGGCGCGAAGCTGGTCTCGGGCGGTGAACAGCTTTCTGACCCGGGTTTCGGGTTCTTCCTCCAGCCCACCGTCTTTGACCGGGTTGAGCCGGGGATGAAGATTGCCCAGGAAGAAATCTTTGGCCCGGTGATCAGCGTGCTGCGCGCGCGAGATTTTAACGATGCGGTTGAAAAAGCCAATAACATCACCTTTGGCCTCTCCGCCGGGATCGTTACCCGCGACCTGAACCGGGCGATGTCCTTTGCAGAGCGCATCAACGCGGGCGTGGTCAAGGTCAACGAACCGACCACCGGCCTGGCTCTGCACGTGCCTTTTGGCGGCTTCAAGCAATCCAGCGCCAATACGTTCAAAGAGCAGGGCCCGGCTGCGATTGAGTTCTATACCCGCACGAAAACGGTTTACGTGGGCTATCCCGAGTAATCGCTCGCCGTCAACGCCCTCTCTCTGCCTCCAAAGTAACCATACCTGTTGCGTGTGGAGCGGGCCGGGCTCCCGGGTTTTCCAATAGGTAATTGTATTCGCGGGCCACGAAGCGTTTTAGCTGAGTGGCCCGCTGTTCATAAACGGCGTGGTTTCTTTATTTCGACATGCACGACTCGGCAGCGGTGGCAGCTTTCCGGGTCTTGGGGTCCAGGTAGTAGTTGACATCTGGCAGCAGGTCGATCTCTTCGCCAAAGTATTTTTTGAAAACCAACCGGAAATTATTCACCGGCGAAATGGTATCGTACAGCATCTGGTCCCCGCCATCGGGTAGGTAGTAAGCAGACAGAATCTTCAGGCGGTCTTTTCCGCTCCATTCCACCGGTCGTGTCCACTCATTCGAATGGTCGCCCTGCAAGATGATCACTGGCGGGGTTTCAGAGTTGGCCAGGATGGAATCGATGGCATCCAGAAGACGGCTGTTGGTGTATTGTACGGCATCCACATAGCCCTCGACGGTTTGTTCTTTGGTGAAGGGCAGGCGCAAAGAGCCGTCTGGTTTCATCATAAAAGGCCAATGTGCCGTATAGAGGTGCGCGTACACAAATTTCGGCCCGGCAATTTCTTCAGGGATACGCTCAAGAGCGTCAAAAGCAAAGATGTTTTGCTGGTACACCTGGTTAAACTCAGGAGCGAGGATTTCCTGACTGGGCACCAGATTGCGGAGAAACGACGGCCCACTTTTGAGGACCAGATCCGGGTAAATTTTGTACTGCTCGTTGAGCGGGGAGAACAGCGTGGTTTCGAAATACAGGCTCTCAAACTTGGTCGTTTCCAGGCGCTGGTTGTAAGCCATGTCCTTATCGTAACTGATATATGTATCAGAATTGGTGATATCGATCAACCCCATAAACCCGCGGAAAGTCACTGTATGGTAACCGTAGCTCTCAAATTTACTCAGAACCTCGCTTTTCTGAATGATGGGCGCCATGTACTGGTACCCGCCGCGCTTGATGTAAGCCTTCTCGGGGATATTGAACGTATCCAGGTAATCCATATTCAAGATCGAGGCAATGATTGGGGCGGTGTTCATGTAATTGGCCTGGGCACAGTCGGGAAAAACAAACCCCCGCTCCTTGAGGGCCTCGATCAGCTCGCTGTTATCCAGCTTGGACCCCTTTTTCAGGATATCCTGGCGCCCGTAGTTATCCAGTAATATGAAATACACATCACGCTGAGGCTGGTCGCTGGTGACCGGGATACGGCTTTCTTCTGGCACATAACCGGCGGAAACCTTTTTTATCGATGCCAGGGAAACATAATACGGCACAGCCAGAACCACCTGCATCAAAACCAGAGAGGCAGAAACCAGATTCAAAGCCTTGGTCAGTTTTGGACTACCCAACCGCCGGATAACGACAAACGCCAGCAGCGCCAGGACGAGGATCAGCGATGCCGGGATCAGGTACGGCTGCACAGACTTCAAGAGCCTGGGCTGGATCAGGTGATAAAACTGCCCGAAGGTGAGTACATAAAAGCTGAGGATGGTGGTCAGCAGCGCCGCGCGGTGGGTGTGGCGCGTGAGGGCCAGGATGATCAGATACAGCACCACCAGCACCGCCAGCGTTACCAGCAGAGATGGGATGACAACGTAGGCGGGTTCCTGCGTGCGGTTGGAACTCCAGAGATATAGTACCGGGAAGAGTCCGAATAAGAAAGGGAACACCGGTAAAGAGGTTTGTTTAAGCCTGTTAATAAAGTTCATGATCCGTTAACAATCAACAATAAAAGTTTACCGGCCCCGATTATACACCCGGTAATAATCGTTTTACAGTAGGACTTTGGTCCAGGTTAGAGGAAAAACCCGGTATTCGCGCGACTCGTGAAGAATGTAAGGGATGAACCGTTCTTCAGGTGATTTTGATGCCAGGGATGATGCGCGGCGTCTTTTGCCGGTAGCGCAAGTATTCCTCACCAAACTGTTCAATCAGCTTGCGTTCCTCAAAGATCGTGCCGATGAGCAGGTATGCCGAAAAACCTATGTTGAGAGCCAGCAGGTTCCAGGTCATCAGCGGGGCAAGCCACAGGAAGAGAAGGGATGCAGTATAAAGTGGGTGGCGCACCCAACGGTATAGGCCGGTAACGACCAGTTTATCAGCGGCGCCGTTGTCTGTGTCGGATGCGACAATCTGTTTGAGGCCTAAAAACGACATCGCGCCGGTTTGCCACACACCCACCAGAACAGCCGCGGCAGCCGCCGCCTGCACAGCGATCGTCAGATAAGACCAGGGAGCAGGGATGCGGTATAGGATGCGATCGGGCAAAAAGGGAACCATCGCCAGTACAACCAGCGTGGTCAGGCCTGCCATGAGTACGAAGAACAGGCGGTAGAAACGGTGATATGCTGCCTGCCCAACCTGGCGCATGGCGAATACCTTGGTCGTGTTAGAGGCCAGAACGGAATGAATTAGGCCATATAATCCACAGGCAATCAGAATGAGAAAAAAGCCAGTATCCATAATCAAAGTCCGTTTTTTGATTATAAACCAGGTTAGGCAGCGATGAGGATATAAACCATTATTATTTATAAGAATTGTCGAAATGATGGTAAGATAATGACAAACTGCTATGCCAAAGCTGATTACCGGCCTACCCGCGCCCATTTTTGAGTTGGAAGACCTGAACGACCGCTGTATTGCCCTGGAAGATTTTCTCGAGCGGACGGTGCTGTTAAATTTCTGGTCGGCGGAATGCCCCTGGGTTGAGCGGGCCGACCAGGCTCTCTCCGAATGGCAGGACCGCATCGTTCTGCTTTCGATTGCCTCGAATGCAAACGAGCCGCCAGACCTGCTGCGCCAGACGGCGGAAAAACGCGGCCTGCCGGCAGTGCTGCTAGACCCGCTCCAAAAGGTTGCTGACCTATACGGCGCGGAAACAACGCCGCACCTGTTCTTAATCGATGGGGGAGGCATCCTGCGCTACCAGGGCGCACTGGATGACGTGACATTCCGAAAGCGGACGCCAACCCGCAGCTACATCAGTGAAGCGATCCAGGCGGTGCTGTCCGGTGGGGTGGTGCCCCTGCCAGAAACGCCAACTTACGGGTGCACGATTGTCAGGGCAGTTAAGGATAGCGGGGAATAGGCAAATACAGAACAATCAAGGAGGCACGAGCAAATCTGATGTCTCGTGCCTCCTCTGCTTCGTATCACAGTCTGGGCATTTCCTATATCGTCATCGGGGTCTCACCGGTGGGGGTGACAACACCGTCCGCTGCGCGGCCAGTAAGGCGGCGGAAGGCAACCGTCCAGGTGGTTTCAACGTATGTGGTGAGGATGGCCTGCACGCTCAGCAGGATGGGCAGGTAGAGCAGGAGCAGGAATAGGGCGACGAAAAATGTGTTGCTGCTAAGCTGCCCCGAATTGGAGCTCATATAAATGATCACGGGCGCCGTAATAGCCATCAACGGCAGCCCGGCCAGGAAGCTGATTACTGCCGATGCGATGACAATCACAAAGCCAACAGCGATCACCAGCGCCAGGTTGCCGCGAACAATTTCCCAGGCGCGCTGCAAGCCGTCTACAATACCTTTATCTTCGCCAACAATGGCAACGACGGCCAGTTCAACCAGCATCGAGAGAAAGATGAAGAACGGCACCAGGCAAATCGCGATAATTCCACAGGTCAGCACGGTTGGCACAATGAGCACCAGCACAATCCCGATGCTGATGGCAACGAAGAGGATCCCCAACAGCAGCACGCGCCCAAAGTAAGGCTGGCTTTCGCGAAACAGCCGGCTGAAAGTAAGGTTGCTTTCACCACTGTCGGCCAGCCAGGCGCCGCGCACTAAACCAGCGCGGCCCAGCGTGGCCAGGACGACCAGCGCCACAAACAGCACCAGGGCCAGCAGTACCAGCAGAGCCACCCCCCAGACAGGAATATTGAACGGGATGTGGTTTATTCCGCCGTCGCGTCCAATATTGTAGTTGTAGTTGTTCCCGCCGCTGCCCCCGGCCAGAGCGGCGAACAAACCAAAGATCCATAATATCTTATTCTTCCAAATAATGTCCCAGGCACGCGTTAGAACTTCGCCAATATTCATGGTAATGTATCTCCTTCATTACCATATACGTTATTCCCATTCAATTGTTGCAGGCGGTTTGCTGGTTACATCATAAACCACACGGTTTACGCCTTTTACTTCATTGACAATGCGGTTGGCTACCCGACCAAGCAGTTCATAAGGCAGGCGGGCCCAATCGGCGGTCATAAAATCATCGGTGGTAACAGCGCGCAGGGTAATGGCCTCCTGATAGGTGCGCTGGTCACCCATCACGCCCACTGATCGCACGGGCAGAAGCACGGCAAAGGCCTGAGAAATTCGACTGGTTTCCTCTTCGGGCTTGCGGTTGAGCAGCCCGGCATCAGCCAGCTCGCTGGTGAAGATTGCGTCCGCGGCGCGCAGTCGTTCCAGGCGTTCCCAGGTGATTTCACCCAGGCAGCGCACCGCCAGGCCCGGCCCCGGGAATGGCTGGCGCCAGACCAGTTCAGCAGGCAGCCCGAGCGCCTCCCCCACAGCGCGCACCTCATCCTTAAAGAGGTAGCGCAGCGGCTCGACCAGCGAGAAGGCCATATCTTTGGGCAGCCCGCCCACATTATGATGGGTCTTTATACGTTGGGCCTTGTTCCGGTCGGGGGCGCTGGATTCAACCACGTCTGGATAAATGGTTCCCTGCACCAAAAAGCGCGGCTGACCCAAACGGCGTGCTTCGGCCTCGAAAATTCGGATAAACGTCTCGCCGATAATGCGGCGCTTGGCTTCTGGTTCAGCTACGCCTTGTAGATTATCGATAAACTCCTCGATGGCATTGACGGTGACCAGGTTTGCGCCCAGGTTCTGGCGGAAAGCAATTTCCACCTGCTGGCGCTCATCCTGGCGCAGCATGCCGGTGTCGACGAAGACTGCGTTGAGCTGGTTGCCAATGGCGCGGTGTACGAGCGCTGTAGCAACGCTGGAGTCAACCCCACCGCTCACCGCGGCGAGCACCGGCGCGTCGCCAACCTGCTGGCGAATGCGGGTGATGCTTTCCGTGATGATCGATTCTGGCGTCCATTGTGGGGCAGTGGCGCAGATATCTATGACGAACCGGCGCAGGATTTCCTTCCCCCCGGGGGTGTGGTGCACTTCGGGGTGGAACTGAACCCCAAACCGGCGACCCTGCTGGTCGCCCATGGCGGCAAACGGGCTGTTGCTGCTGTTGGCCAGGCGCTCAAATCCTGGCGGAAGCGCTTCGGTACGGTCGCCGTGTGACATCCACACCGGCTGGGTGCCTTCTGGAATTAATAGGTTGGCGCAAACAGTCTCAATCTGCGCCGGGCCGTATTCTCGTTCCTGTGAAGGGCTGACTTTCCCGCCCAGCGCCAGGGTCAGCAGGTGCATGCCATAGCAAATTCCCAGAACGGGCAGTCCGCTTTCCAGAACGTAAGCGGGCAGGGTAGGCGCGCCCGGTTCGTAAACCGAAGATGGCCCGCCGGAGAGGATAAACCCCTTCGGCTTCAACGCCAGCACGCGCTCAGCAGGTGCGTCCCAGGGAAAAATTTCGGAGTAAACGCACAGTTCCCGAATTCGTCGGGCAATCAACTGCGTGTACTGTGAGCCAAAATCAAGAATTGCGATGGTGTCCATAGATACCTCTAAGAAGAAAAGCTGTCTCAAAAGGGATTTTGTTCTTCTGCTTCACACGGTTAAGGCCACAGCATATATTGAAACAGTATGTTTCTGGGCATGATGGGCTGCGCCGTCTTTTTGGAACCGCCGCTGGGATCAGCAAGCAAAAGCATTTGCCGTGGCAGGAACCCTTTTTTGAAGATGTCTTTGGCGAATCGCTTAGTCGCAGAAGACGATGTTTCCATCATCCATCGAACAGATACAGGCGAGCGACTCGATGGGAATATTCAGGTGCGCCAGCGCCTCGCGCCCGCCTTCGAACGATTTTTCAATCAACGTACCGATGCCCACCACCTGAGAGCCAGCCGCCTGTGCCAGGCGCACCAGCCCTTGAATGGTGGCCCCGGAAGCCAGGAAGTCATCGATGATCAGCACGCGCTCGCCGCTGGCGAGAAACTCTGGCGAGACGATCAGTTCTACCAGCCGGCCTTTCGTGTGCGAAGGCGCTACCGTCAGGTAAACGGTATCGGGCATGGTGATTGGTTTGGTTTTACGGGCATAGACCACCGGCAGGTGCATGTACAGCGCGGTCATCAGCGCTGGCGCAATACCGGATATTTCCGCGGTCAATATGCGGGTGGCATTCACCGTTTCGAAGCGTCGGGCGAATTCCTTCCCGCAGGCATCCATTAACGCCGGGTCAACCTGGTGGTTAATGAAGTTGTCTACTTTTAAAATACCATTTCCCAGATTCCGGCCATCCCGCAAGATGCGATCTTTGAGCGCCTGCATAACCTCATCCTCCTCGTCTCAGGGTACTACAGGCGATTTTACTATATTTCTGGCCCTTATTCAGCAAGTGGGGCAGGCGAAACATCCAGGCGGTATTCCGGTGCTTTGTGTGTCGGTTGTAAGGTTGTAAATTGGTTTTATGATTAAAATTACAAATGTAATTTAGATCAAATCAAGATAAAACATATTTATAACCAATTTTTATCAAAAATCAAGTGGAAGAGAACCATGAAGCACAGTACAGATAAACAGGTTCTAGCGAGCTTACGGGGGGCTCTTCTTCTGGTCGTCGCGATTTTTCTTTGGGGGAATGCCAACACGGCGGGGCTGGTTTCTGCGCAAGCAACGGCTGGCTGCCCGGCAGACAAATTCTGCGTGTTTCTACCGCTGGTTCGCTCCCCAGAAACGGGAGACCTGGTTCTGCAG
Source organism: uncultured Anaerolineaceae bacterium (assembly GCA_964437595.1). Lineage (GTDB taxonomy): Bacteria > Chloroflexota > Anaerolineae > Anaerolineales > Anaerolineaceae > DSYU01. The sequence goes on along the minus strand of CAYTHO010000010.1, from coordinate 56,577 downwards.
GGAATCGAAGTAACCCAGTCGGTTCAGAATGCGCAGAACAGTGTTCACCTGGTTGCTGGTAAGGCAACCATCCTGCGGATTTATGCCGCCACCCTGGCGTTTGACCAGGCAGTACCTAATGTAAAAATCTCGGTTCGCGCATCGAATACAAACAGTGCCATGCTGAGCGGCTCGCCGCAATTGTACACTGCTACCGTGCCCTTACACAGCAGCCGCGCCGATTACAACAGCTCGATCAATATTGCTCTGCCAGTTGCCTGGTCGTCCGGCACAGTTGATCTGACGGTTGCTCTGGATGCGGATAATGCTGTTCGCGAGATGAGCGAGAGCAATAACAGCATCACCACATCCCTGGTTTTCCATGCAGTGCCCCCGCTGGCGATTAAGGTTGTCCCTATTACTTTTCATAACACCCTGGATGGCCGCACCTATCCGACGCCGACCCGGGATAGCATTAGTGATTGGATTCAGCGCACCTACCCGATCAGTAAAATAGAGCTGAGCTGGCACGCGCGCTATGACTTTACCGGCGACCTGACCAAAACCGCCGATTTCACCCGGCTGCTGAATGAAATCACCACCATTAAAATGACGGAAGGCGCGCCAGACTCGCAGGTCTATTATGGGCTGGTCCCGACCACGGATGGCGTGAACACCTGGTTCTATGGCGGCTACGCCGGCCTCGGCTGGGTTGGATCGCGCGTAGCCATTGGCCTGGATTATCAGGGCCTGACGTCGCAGCTGGCGGCGCACGAGATTGGCCATAATCTTGGCATGCTGCACGCCCCCTGCGGCGGGGCAACCAGCATTGAGCCTGAGTACCCCAATACAGATGGATCCATCGGCGAATTTGGGCTGGATGTACTGACCGGAACGGTATACTCCCCTTCCTCGAAGGATATTATGACCTACTGTAGCCCCAGGTGGATCTCTGGCTTCACCTATGAAAAGCTGTTTGCCGCGCAGGTTGAACAGGGCGCTAATTTGTCCCTGTCGCTGACCGCTCCAGATCCTGGTGCAGCAGCGCCGCAGCGCGGCCTGCTGGTGCGGGCAAACATCGATGCAGGTAGCGCGGAACTTCTTCCCGCGTATATTCTGCCAGGCCAGGTGAAGAATGCCCCCGAAGCGGGCGAATATACCATTGAATTATTGGACGAGCAGGGGCAGGCCATTCTCCAGGCGCCGGTGCGCGCTTACCAGGCTGTGGAAGAGAACATTCAGGTTGCCAGTATCCATGCCCTGATCTCGCTTCCAGCCCAGCCAGCAGCGTATTTGCGCCTGCTGAAGGGTGAGCAGGTGCTTGCCGAGCAACTTCTGGGAGTTGGAAGCGGCCATGCGGCGGCAGTCGTATATGGGGAAGAAGGCGCTCGCCTGCGCTTTGAAACTGTTGCTGCCCCCCAGCCATCCCAGCCGGCTCCAAAGTTGGTCCGCTACTCCACGGATGGCGGCAGCACCTGGACAACGCTGGCTGTCGATGTAAACGGCTCCGAAATGAGCCTGCCTGCCAGTGCTCCGCAAGACGCGCTGTTCGAAGTAATCGCCGCCGGGTACTGAGAATAGACCATGGCCCATCACGGGCACAGGCTAAGTGCGTAAGCCAATGGTTCAGGCCAATGGCCCAGCCCACCTGTGCTTTTGTGTTAGAATCGATGGGCATGGCCCCTACAATAATCCTGGCTTCCAATTCGCCGCGCAGGCGGCGGCTCCTCGCCTTCACCGGTTGGACGTTTGATGTCCGTCCAGTGGATATTGATGAAAGCCCGATGCCCGGCGAGCCGCCAGATCAATACGTGCTGCGCCTGGCGGAAAGCAAAGCGCGCGCTGCGTCCGCTGCCGCCTTGCCTGGCCAGGCCGTACTTGCGGCTGATACTACCGTAGCGGACGGCCTGACGATTTTAGGCAAGCCATCTGGCGCGGCAGAAGCCCGCCAGATGCTGCGCTCCCTGCGTGGCCGGATGCACATCGTCTATACCGCTGTCGCCGTGCTGCGGAAAGAAATTGAGCCGTGCGAAGCGACGGGAACTCCACCGCATCCGGCGGCGTCTATAGTGCATCGCCGCGAAACCGCGCAGATCGTAACCGATGTATGTGCCACGCGGGTGTGGATGCGCAGTTATACCGATGTTGAAATGGAAGATTACATTACCAGCGGAGACCCGTTTGACAAAGCCGGCGCGTATGCCATTCAGCACCCGGTGTTCCAGCCTGTAGAGCGCATCGCTGGCTGCTACTGCTGTGTGGTTGGCCTGCCCCTCTGCGCGGCTGTTCGCGCGCTGGCCCGCTTCGGGCTGACCCCACCGGAAAATGCAACTGCTGGCTGCCCAGCTCATCTCGAAATAGATGCTCCCTGCCCGGTTTATCGGTCGCTGTTGCGCGAAGAAGGCGGCGGGGAACCCGACCTCAGGAATAAAAAATGAAGTTTTCTTCTTACATTTTGCTGTTTGTACTACTGATCTCCAGCTTCTCAGCCTGTAACCCTACCCAGGCGCCAACGGTTGCGCAGACCAGTCCCGCACCGACCGTAGATGTAACCCGCACCTTGCCAAAGGTGGAACCGATGGTGACAAAGGCCCCCGACGCCGAGCTGACCGCGCAAGTATTCTTAAACGCCTGGAAGGTGGAAGACTACCCTTCTATGTACAGCCTGCTCACGCCGACCAGCCAGGATGCCCTGGCGCTGGAAAAATTCGTCGAGCGCTATAAAAAAACAGCCGTCAATATGACGCTGCAAACGCTGGAATACAAAATCCTCTCCAAGCTCACCAATCCCACCCGGGCCGAAGTCGCTTACCAGGTGGTGTTTCACACCCAGATGATCGGCGATTTGACCCGTGACATGACCATGAACATGAGCCTGGAAAAAGGCACCTGGCGTGTCCAGTGGGACGATGGGTTGATTCTGCCGGAACTGCGCGGTGGGAATGTGCTGGCTATGGAACTCAAAAGCCCCACCCGCGGCAATATCTACGACCGGGATGGATATCCGGTGGCGGTAGCCAACGACATCTTTGCGTTAGGCATCGTGAAGGGTGAGATGAACAGCGAAAATGTCTTATTGAGCGAGCTATCGAAGCTGACTGGGAAAAATGCGGAGGCCATCCGCGCGCTGTACAGTCGCGACACAGTGTATCAGGGTGACTACGTGCCAGTGGGGGAAGCTACCCGCGACGCAGTGCTGGAACGCTACGATGTGCTGTCTAGCCTGTACGATGATGGGCTGCGCATGACGGAGTACAGCGGTCGCTTTTACGCCAACGGTGGAATTGCCCCGCACGTAACAGGGTATGTAGCCGCTATCCCGGCGGAGGAACAGGAAAAGTACCTGCGCGAAGGCTTCAGCCTGGATGATCGGGTGGGCATGGCCGGCCTGGAATATTGGGCGCAGGATGCCCTGCTTGGCCAGCGCGGCGCCTCCTTATATGTTACCGATCCGCAGGGCAACCCGGTCACTCGCCTGCGGCAGGTGGAATCCAAGCCTTCGCAGTCGGTATATATGACCATCGACCGCGATCTGCAGCTCGCCGCGCAGCAGGCCATTTCCGGCTTCAGTGGGGCAATCGTGGTTTTAGAGCGCGATAGCGGGCGGGTGCTGGCCATGGTTTCTTCACCGGGTTTCGACCCGAATGCGTTTGAGTTTACCAACTACAACAGCACTACCCTGTTAGGCGCAATTTTTGGCGACAATCAAAACCGTCTATACAACCGGGCCTCCGGCGATGGTTACCCGCTGGGCTCGGTCTTCAAAATTATCACCATGGCGGCGGCATTGGAAAGTGGCCTGTTCACTGCCGAGGATACCTACGAATGCCTCTGGGACTGGGCTGAAGAGCCCGGCCTGACGCTGCCCGACTGGACCAAAGAGAAAGATCTGGCTCCCAGCGGAACTTTGACCCTGCCGGAAGGGCTGATGCGTTCGTGCAACCCGTGGTTCTATCACATTGGGTACACCCTGTGGAAAGAAGGACGCGGCAGCGAGATCAGCAATATGGCGCGCGCTTTTGGGCTGGGGTCCGAGACAGGAACCGAATACCTCGGCTTTGATGAAACCGGAAACATCCCTGAACCGGTATCCTCCCGCTCGGCGGCATCCATTGCTATCGGGCAGGATAAAGTGCTGGTCAACCCGCTCCAGGTAGCGCGCTTTGTCGCCGCGGTTGGCAATGGTGGAACGCTGTACCGCCCATCGGTCGTAGAAAAAATCACCGACCCGGATGGCAACCCTTCCTATACCTTCCAACCCGAAGCGCAGGGCACCCTGCCGATCAAGCCTGAAAACCTGGAAATCATCCAGGAGGCTATGCGATGGGTGGTCAGCTACAAGCGCGGAACGGCAGTGAAGGCCTTCTCGGGCTTTGGTATCCCCGTATATGGCAAGACCGGAACCGCCCAGAATGATTACGCGGGCTATCCGCACGCCTGGTTCGCGGGGTACACCGATACCGAAACCGGCAAGCCGGATATCGCCTTTGCGGTCATCGCCGAATACGCCGGGGAAGGCTCCGACATTGCCGCCCCGATCGCGCGGCGCATCCTGGAAGTCTATTATCTGGGCCAGCCGCAGAAGGTGTACCCGTGGGAGTCGCGCATCAACGTACCGCGTACGCCTGATCCCACGGAAACGCCAGCCTCGGGTGTTGTGGTTCCGCCCGCGGAAAATAACCCGCCCCCATCCGAACCTGGAAACGACGGCGGTGGTGGTACGGTAATCCGCACAGCCACGCCATCGCCATGAGCCTGGATCTCTTGCGCGGCTGGGTCACTCGCATGCAGTCCGGCTTTATTACCGTGCGGACCGCAGAAGCGGGTGACGTCATTTGCCGTGTGCGCGGGCGCCTGAAGAGGCACCGCTTTGAAGGGGATATCCTCTCCATTGGCGACCAGGTGCGCGTCTCTTTGCTGCCGGAAGGCAGTGGGATGATTGAAGAAATTGAGCCGCGCGAGCGGGCGCTGGTGCGCATGGCGCCTACCCCGCGCGGCGAGTATCGCCAGGTTCTGCTGGCCAACCCGGATCAGGTGGTGATGGTATTCGCCTGCGCTCAACCCGCGCCGCGCCTGCGCATGCTCGATCGCTTCCTGGTCATCTGCGAAAAACAAGGCATCACCGCCCTGATTGTGGCGAACAAAGTGGATTTGGTAGGCCAGCAGGCTGCCGAAGCCCTTTTTTGCGCCTATCCGGGCCTGGGTTACCCGGTGATTTACGCTTCGGTGAAAACCGGCCAGGGCGTTGCTGAACTGCAACGCATCCTGGTGGGGAAGATTTCCGGGCTGGCCGGGCCATCTGGTGTGGGAAAATCCAGCCTGCTGAATGCCATCCAGCCAGAGTTGGGGCTGGCCGTGCGTGCGGTCAGCGAGGCAACCACGAAGGGCAAGCATACTACCGTGGTGCGCGAGATGTTCCCGCTCAATGAAGGCGGCTTCGTGGCCGACCTGCCCGGGCTGAAGTCACTGGCGCTGTGGGATACGGAGCCGGAAGAACTCGATGGCTATTTCCCCGAACTACGCGACCTGGTGGCAGGCTGCCAGTTCAGCGACTGTACCCACCGTCAGGAACCCGGCTGTGCTGTGCGCCTTGCGGTAGACGAAGGCCGGGTGAGCTCGGCCCGCTACGACTCGTATCTGCGCATGCGCTATGAAGGCCAGGAGGAATGATATGAATACGCCGCCGCTCCTTACCTGGGAAAAACTTACCCTGAAGCTGCGCAACCCATTTCGCCTGTCTTACGGAACCAGCGAGACGCGCCAGGCCTTCTGGATACGCCTCGCCGACGATGCAGGCTGGGGAGAAGGGACGATTCCGCCCTATTATGGTGTGGACCCTGCCGCGATGACAGATTTCTGGGACTCTGCTGCACTGCGCGATGAACCGCTGCCGGATGATATTGCGCAGATAGAAGGTTGGGTGGGCCTGGATGGCCCGGCCCCCGCGCGCTGCGCCCTGGAACTGGCGCTGTACGACCGTATCGCCCGCCGGCGCGGGCTGGCGCTCTGGCAGTTGCTCGAACTGCCCCGGCCCGAACCCCAACCCACTTCGTTTACCATCGCCATCGACACGCCTGAAGCGATGGCGCGCATGGCGGTAGAATTGCCCGGCTTCCCCGTAATCAAAATGAAACTGGGCGGCGATGGGGATGACGAGGCCCGCCTGGCGGCGGTCCGCGCGGCCCGGCCCGCCGTACGTCTGCGCGTTGATGCCAATGCCGGTTGGTCCATTGACACAGCCGGCGATTACCTGCGGCGCATGGAAGCCTACCACCTGGAAATGATTGAGCAGCCGCTGGCGAAAGAGGCCATCGCTGAAATGGGCCTGCTCCAGTCACGCACGAAGATCCCCATCGTGGCCGATGAATCGGTGCAAACCGCGGCGGATGTACAGGCACTGGCGGATGCCGGAGTGAGCGGGGTCAACATCAAACTGATGAAGGTGGGTGGCCTGACCCCGGCCCTGCGCCTGATTCGCCTGGCGCGCGAGCGCGGCATGCGCGTGATGCTCGGCTGTATGGTCGAAACATCCATCGGCACCACTGCCATGGCGCACCTGATGGGCCTGGCCGATTGGTGCGACCTGGACGCGCCCATGCTGATTGCCAATGATCCCTTCTCTGGCATCACCTACAGCGAGGGCGCGCTGATTCACGTTCCCGACCGTCCGGGTATCGGGGTGGTCAGGGGGGAGTAATGAGAATGGATACAAGTCAAATAGAAGATGCCTTGAAAGAGATCGGCCAGCCGTACGCCGACACACGTGTAAACGTGTTTGATGTTGCCGTGGAAAGCCTGGATGAACACGTGCTGCGGCTGCGCGGTCGCGTATTGGAGGAGGGCATCTGCCAGGCGCTGGTCGATGGCCTGCGGCAGCGCTTCTCGAAACTGCGCGTAGATACAAGGTCCGTCGAGGTGCTGCGGAAAAATCCGCCGTGCCTGCGAGCGGTTGCCACCAATCTCACCAGCCTGCATGCCAGCGCCTCGTTCCTTGCCGAACAGGTCACCCAGGCGCTGAACGGCGCGACCGTGGAAGTGCTGTGGGAGGAGAAGAACTGGGCGTATGTGCGCCAATCCGATGGCTACCTGGGCTGGACGTACCTCCCATACCTGACCAGTTCCCCAGCGCCGCAGCCTACCCACCTGATCACCGAGCCGGTCGGGCTGCTGCGCGCTGCGCCGGTTGCGGAAGCGTTGCTGGTTACACGGGTGCTGGGTGGAACGGCAGTGTGCGTGGATCAAACGGTGTCTCGTCCGGGCGCCGATTGGGCTTCCCTGAACCTGGCGGGCGGCGCGCAAGGCTGGCTGCCAGCGGAGCATCTCCGCTCGCTTTCGGCCCTGCCCGGTTCGCCTGAAAAGCGCCGGGAACTGCTCGTGCATGGTGCGTTCACCATGGTCGGTGTGCCCTATCTGTGGGGCGGCAGTTCGGCCCACGGCATCGACTGCTCTGGGTTTGCCCAGTTATTGCACCGCTGGGTCGGGATTATCCTACCGCGTGATGCGGATATGCAGTATGCCGCCGGAACGCCGGTCGAACCGCCCTTCGCAGTCGGCGACCTGCTCTTTTTTGGCGAAAATGACGCCCAGCGGCGCATCACCCACGTGGGCATCAGCCTGGGAGGCTGGCATATGATCCATTCTTCGCGGCGGCGCAACGGTGTGCAGGTGGATGATGTGCAGGCGGTGGCCGGCCTGCGTGACAGCTTCCTGTGCGCCGCCACCTATATTGGCAGGTAGCCGCTCATGGCAGACCTGCGCATGCAAACCCCGCTGGGCCCGCGAGTTGTCATTGCCGGGCGCGAGCGAGATTATTTTTCCGGCACCGGCTACCTTGGGCTGCACAATCATCCGCAGGTGCTGCAGGCCGCGCTGGAGACCATCCAGCGCTACGGTATGGCGACAGGCACATCCCGCGGCGGCTACGGCGAGCACGCCGTGTATGATACTCTGGAAGCCGAGGCGCGCGCCTTCTTTGCTGCTGAACGGGTGCTGTATTACCCGTCTGGTTATATGAGCGGCGTGATCCTGGCGCAGGGGCTTCGTGAGCGCTACGAGCAGATTTTTGTCGATGAATCGGCGCATTACAGCCTGTGGGACGGCGCGCGGTCGGCGGGCAAGCCGGTAACGGCGTTTCGTCACCGTGACGCGCAGGCCCTGTCGGAACAACTCCATCGCCAGCTAAAGCCGGGCGAACGCCCGCTGGTGTTGAGCGATGGCGTTTTTCCCATTTCGGGCGAAATCGCCCCTGTTCCAGATTACTGCCAGGTACTCGACCACTATGATGGCGCCTTGCTGTGCCTGGATGATGCCCATGCCACCGGCGTACTGGGCGAGCACGGCAGGGGCACGTTAGAGTTCTTTGGCGTAGATCAGCCCGGTATGCACCAACCGCGCCTTGCTGCGGGGCACACGCTCAGCAAAGCTATTGGCGGCTACGGCGGAATAATTGCCGGGCCGGATGCATTCATCACGGAATTAGGCCGTAACAGCCGGGTGTATGCAGGCGCTTCGCCTCCACCGCTGCCGGCTGCCGCCGCTGTCGCTCAGGCGCTGTCTTTAGCCGGGGAAGCGGACCGGCGCAGGCGCTTGTGGTCGAATGTAGCCCGCGCGCGGGCGGGGCTGCGTGCGCTGGGCTGGAACCTGGAAGATACCCCTGTGCCAATTCTATGCCTGGGCGCGCGCCCTGGCAGTGGCCGCGAGATCGACCTGGCCCGCTTGAAGGAAAATCTGTTTGAAAGGGATATCTGCGTGGCGCATGTGCAGAGCTACAGCAGCACGCCTCCGGGCGGCGCGCTGCGGGTGGCTGTTTTTGCCACGCACACCGAAGAGCAGATCGACCGTTTGCTGGATGCGCTGCGCGCGTTGTTATAGAAATCTTTAATCGCACTACAACAATAACTGCCCCAGGTGACCGAAAGCCTGGTATACCGGTAGGGGGTCTGTTACCCCTTGTGTAAGCAGAAATATGCTGCCGCGGTTGTTGTAGCCCCAATCATGCAGCACGCCGGGGATCGAACCCGTTTTGTGATAGAAAGTGCGCTCGTCCACCAGTGTATCCACCGGAATATCGCGCAGGAAAAACAGGTTTTCCTGGCAAACCCCCAGCATCGATTCCACCCAGGTGCGCTCATCGGGTTCTAGCTCGGCAATGCACTGAAACAGCCGGATGCAGTCCTGTGCAGTAATCCAGTTATCCAGCCCGCGCGCACGGGCCTCATAATCCATCAGCTTGCGCTGTAGCTGGGTTCCTTGCAAACCGAGTGTATCTTGAAATACCTGGTTTAGCTGTGCCAACCCGGCGCGCTGGATCACCAGGTTCGTACACAGGTTGTCCGAAAGAGCAATCATCATCAACAGCACATCCTGGTAAGGAATCTGCCGCGCGCGCAGCAGCCAGGAAAACCCGGCTCCCTGCACCTGGGGTTCTGCATCCAGGTCGCAACGTTCGCTGCGGTGCACGGCTCCTGAACGCTCAAGGTGCACCCAGGCCAGCAGAATAGGGATTTTGATGATCGAAGCAGCGGTGAAACGGGTCTGGTTAGATTCAAAGAATGGGTCTCCACCAATTGGCGCAAAGTAGAATGCGTATTGGCACATCATCTGATTCAGGTAAGAGAACGGTTTTTTTGTTTCCATAACACCCATTTTAACTGGTCATTTGACCAGGTCAAATGGCTAGGCATTATGCTATATTAATGGTGCCCAAGGCTGTAAAATTGACATGATTTGGTAACCAAGGTATACTTTACGGCTGTAAGACAATTAGAATTCAAAAGTGAAAGACTTGTCTGGGACTGGCACGGTTTGTTTCGATCCACACTTTGAGTACATTTATTCCATATTTAGCTTAGAGGAAGCCGGTGAATGGCCGATATACTGAAGGTTGATGGCCTGGAAACCCAGTTCCGTACACAGGATGGCATGGTCCATGCTGTCAACGGCGTTTCGTTTCGGTTGAAAGAAGGGGAGACGCTAGGGATCGTCGGAGAAAGTGGCTGCGGAAAGAGCGTCACGATGATGTCGATGATGCGGCTGATCCCTTCTCCCCCCGGAAAAATTGTCGCGGGTAGCGCGTTTTATCAGGGAAAAGACCTGCTGAAGCTCTCGGATGAGGAAATTCGCGAAATACGCGGCTCACAGATCAGCGTCATTTTCCAGGACCCGATGACTTCATTCAACCCGGTGTTGACCATTGGCCGCCAGGTGTCTGAGCCCCTGGAAATCCACATGGGAATGACCACCAAGCAGGCGTATGATCGCGCCGCGGAGGTCCTTACCATGGTAGGGATACCCAATGCGAAAGAGCGCCTGAACGATTATCCGCACCAGTTTTCAGGTGGGATGCGGCAGCGCGCCATGATTGCAATGGCCCTGGTTTGCACCCCCCAAATTTTAATTGCGGATGAGCCTACCACTGCCCTGGATGTCACCATCCAGGCGCAGATCGTAGAACTGGTCAAGCGCCTGCGTGATGATTTGGGCATGTCGATGATATGGATTACCCATGACCTGGGGATTATTGCCGGGCTGGCGCATCGGGTAGGCGTGATGTATGCCGGATATAAGATAGAAGAGGCCCCCGTAAAGGAGCTCTATAAGAACCCGAAACATCCCTATACCCTGGGCCTGTTGAGCAGCCTGCCGCGCATGGATGAAAGCGCTCAGCGCCGTCTCGTCTCGATTGAGGGGCTTCCACCGGTGTTATTTGAGAAGCCGCGTTACTGTCCTTTTGCCCCGCGCTGCCAGTTTGTCCGCGAGCGATGCTGGCAGGAAAACCCGCCTTTGGTGGCCGTTGGGCCGGAACATTACGCGGCCTGTTGGATTGAGCCGGAAACCGGGAGATATCGCGAATGACGAGCCAAAGTAATCATCAACCAATCCTGAGTGTTCAAAATCTCGTCAAATATTTCCCAATTACCAAAACCCGCTGGATTTTATTTTCGGAAAATGCCGGCGCGGTGCATGCCGTTGATGATGTCTCGTTCGACCTCTTTCAGGGGGAGACGCTGGGGCTGGTAGGAGAATCGGGCTGTGGAAAATCGACCACTGGTCGAACCGTTCTTCAACTGCACCGGCCCACATCGGGGCACGTGTTTTTTGAGGGCAAAGACCTGGCCGTTCTGAAGGGTGAAGAACTGCGCAAAATGCGCCGCCGCATGCAGATGATCTTCCAGGACCCGTACGCCAGCCTGAACCCGCGCATGACGGTGGGCGAGATTATTGGCGAGCCGCTGATCATCCACGGCCTGACAACGCAAAAGGAAGCAGAAGAACAGGTCAAGGAACTTTTAAAGCGTGTTGGGTTAAATCCGGCGTATACCAATCGTTATCCGCACGAGTTCTCCGGCGGGCAGCGCCAGCGCATTGGTGTGGCCCGCGCTCTGGCGCTCCAGCCTGCGCTCATCGTTTGCGATGAGCCTATCTCGGCCCTGGACGTTTCGATCCAGGCCCAGGTCGTCAACCTGCTCGAAGATCTTCAAAAAGAGTTCAATCTCACCTACCTGTTCATTGCCCACGATCTTTCAATGATTCGCCATATTAGCAACCGGGTGGCGGTAATGTATCTGGGCATCATCGTCGAGCTTGCCGCGCGAGGCGAGCTTTACGCGCACCCGCTGCATCCCTATACTCAGGCGCTGCTTTCGGCGGTGCCCATCCCCGATCCGCTGGCTGAAGAGAAAAGGCAGCGGATCATCTTGCAAGGCGATGTACCGTCACCCGTCAACCCGCCATCGGGTTGCCGCTTCCGCACGCGCTGTCCCCTGGCGACCAAAATTTGCGCCGAGGTTCGTCCCGATTTCCGCGAAGTATCCCCCGGACACTGGGCAGCCTGCCATCTTGTTTAGCGGATGGCGGACCCTGGCGCCTGCTCTCTGGCAGAGTGGTCGCCAGGATCTGTTAGATCCTGAAGTGCACACCAAAGCGAGCAATGCAGAACCCGTACAAGCGAATATGAGATACCGTCGTCCCACGGTTCTCGTTTGGAAAGGAGGTGGTAGCTGGGTAAAGTGCATTTGATAGAAACGTGTACGAAGGAACAAAGAAAGAGATCGTGCGTTTCGCTAACCATTTCTTTCGATCCAACTCTCTGAGGAGGAGAATTTCAACATGTCCCGAAAAACTTTGATGTTGGCCTTGAGCTTGCTCGTAGTAGCAAGCATGCTCCTGACCGCCTGCCAAACAGCGGGCACAGGCGCAAAGCCGGTGAACACCACCGGAACGATGCGGATCAACCTGGGCTCCTATCCAGACATCATTGACCCGCAGAAATCCTCGTTTGTCAACGAGATTGCGCACCTCAACCTGATCTATGAAGGCCTGACTCGCCTGGATAAAGACCTGCAGACGGTCCCCGGTGCGGCAGAAAAATGGACATACAACGCGGATGCCACCGAGGTTACTTTCACCCTGCGCAAGGGCCTGAAATACAGTGATGGCACCCCCCTGAATGCCAAGCGCTTCGAGTACTCCCTGCTGCGTAACATCGATCCCGCCACGGCTGGCGAATATGCTGCCATCACCGACGAGATCAAGGGCGCGCCCGAATGGCGCGGCGCCGATGTGGCCACGGTATCTGCTGACGACCTGACAAAACTCAAGCAGGGCGTTGGCGTGGTGGCGCTGGATTCCAAGGGCAATGCCTGCACCGGCTATGATCAAGCCGACTGCACCCAGCTCAAGGTCACTATGTCACGCCCCGCTCCGTACTTCCACACTGTGCTGTCCCTGTGGGTGACGTTCCCGGCTAAGGAAGAGAACATCACCGCTGGTGGCGAGACCTGGTGGAACGATTCCAAGTATCACATCGGCAACGGCCCCATGATCCTCGATACCCTCGTGCCGAGCGATCAGGCGCTGTTCAAGCCGAACCCCTACTACTGGCGTGGCACGGCGAAAGTCGAAATCCAGTACCGCTATGTTACAGATGGCGCGGTAGCCTTCCAGGCCTATAAGAACAACGAATTTGAAATCGTTGGTCTGGCTGCGGAAGACCTGTCCACCGTCAAGGCAGATGCTGTATTGAGCAAGGAAGCCAATATTTACCCCGGTTCCTGCACCTTCGCGCTGTTCTTCCACCAGAAGAAGGCCCCCTTCACCGACAAAGCCGTTCGCGAGGCGTTCGTCCACTCGTTCGACCGCGATGCATGGGTAAAGGATGTGCTCAAGGACCTTGGCGCCCCCACCCGCACCTGGATTCCCCCGGGATACCCTGGATACGATGCGAGTGAAGACCGCTTCGGCTATGACCCCGCCAAGACCAAATCGCTGCTGGAAGCCGCTGGCTACAAGATCGAAGGCGGCCAGCTCACCAAAGATGGCACCGCCATCCCGATCGAGCTGACTTTCTCTGATACGCCGCGCAACCGCACCCGCAATGAATGGATCGCTGGCAAGTGGAAGGCTGACCTGGGCCTGGATGTCAAACTCAACCCGGTTGAGTCCACCACCTACACCGCGCTCACCAAAGACATCAACACGACTCCGCAGGTATACATCCTCGGCTGGTGCGCTGACTACCCCGATCCGCAGAACTGGCTGTCGGTCTACTTCAAGACCGGCGGCTTCGGCGAGCGCATTGGGTATTCCAATCCGGAATTCGACGCGCTTGTGGACCAGGCCGATGTTGAACTGGATGCCAAGAAGCGCTCTGACCTGTACACACAGGCCCAGAAGCTGGTTGTAGGCGACATCCCCGGCGTCTTCGCCTGGAACAACGTTAATACCTACCTGATTAAGCCGACCGTCAAGGGCATTGTCAAGACCCCGCAGGATTCTGGCTTCCCGGGTATTATTGATGTTCTGAGCATCACGATGGAAAAGTAAGATCGCTTTGAAGTAACACTGCCCGGCCTGCCATTGGGCAGGCCGGGCAGTAAGCCAACTTCTGGAAAGGTCTAAGAGCGTATATGGGCACATATTTGGTTCGCCGCCTTCTCTGGTTGATCCCCGTGCTGTTGGTAGTTTCAGCAGTGACCTTTTTGCTGATGCACATGGCTCCTGGTGGTCCATGGGACCGCGATCCCAGCGCGCGGCAGGTGGACCCAACCACGCAGAAACTTTTGAATGAATACTATGGTTTAAATAAACCGCTTTGGCGCCAGTTTACAGCATACGTTTTTGGCGATACGGATAAGAACGGTAAATTTGTCTGTGGTCTGGTTTGTGGCAATATGGGCCCTTCCTACCGCCAGAAAGGCGTCAAGGTTCAGGATTACCTGTTTAAGCCGTATGGATCCAACCCATTTTGGGCAAGCCGTTTTGGCTTCTCCGCCCGCCTGGGGATTATGGCATTGTTGATTGCCGTGGGGATTGGGCTGCCGGTGGGGATCATTTCGGCGCTCAAGCAGAATTCCTGGATCGATTATTTGAGCCTGTTTATTGTTACGGCTGGAATTTCGGTGCCCAATTTCGTGATAGCCATTTTTCTTATCATCATCTTGGGCGCCTGGCTGCACGTGATCCCCATTATTCCACCCAACTGGGACTCGATTGGCGTCTGGCTGCTGCCAAGCATTGTACTGGGCTTTGGCGTGATGGCACGCACCGCCCGCCTGACCCGCGCCACCATGCTGGAAGTGATGCGCATGGATTACGTGCGCACCGCGCGCGCCAAAGGACTGGTCGAGCGCCTGGTGATTATTCGCCATATGCTGCGCAATGCGCTGATCCCTGTGGTAACATTTCTGGGTCCGGCCCTAGCTGGCCTGATCACCGGTTCGTTTATTATCGAGCAGATGTTTTCCTTCCCCGGCATGGGTCGCGCTTACGTGCAGGCCATTAGCAACCGCGATTACTCGATGATTATGGGCACAACAGTATTCTTTGCGATCCTGGTTGCCCTGGCCAACCTGAGTGTGGATTTTGTGTATGTGTTCCTTGATCCGCGCATCCGTCTGGATAAATAGTTGAAGGAGAAGAACAAAATGGCAGAAACAAAACCTTCAGAAATGTCCCAGGCGAAAGCTGTGGCCGCTACCCTGGAAGTAAAGGGGCCATCGCGCAGCCTGATGATGGATGCCTGGTACCGCCTGATCCGCAACAAAGCCGCGGTGGTAGGCGGGGTGATCGTGATCATCTTCTTTTCAGTCGCCATGCTGGCGTCGGTGATCGCGCCGCACAACCCGCTGGCGCTGAGCAGCGGGAATGATTACCTTCCTCCAGTATTTACCACGATCAACAACCGCGAGGGGAAGGCGGAATTTTTCCTCGGCACCGACACGTTGGGGCGCGATGTGCTCAGCCGCGTGCTGTATGGCGCGCGGGTTTCGATGATTGTTGGCATTGTTCCCACCATCATCGTCCTTCTGCAGGGCGCCACGATCGGCATGCTGGCCGGTTATTACGGCGGTCGCTGGGATAACCTGCTGATGCGCATTACCGATGTAATTTATGCGTTCCCCGACCTGCTGTTCTTTATCGTGGTGATGGTGGCGCTGCGCGACAGCTTTATTGGCAACCTGTGGAATGGGTTGTTTATGCTGTTTGTAGCCTTTGCCGTGGTGAACTGGGTCGGCGTGGCGCGTATTGTGCGCGGGCAGGTGCTGTCCTTGAAGAACAACGACTTTATCGAGGCGGCGCACTGTATTGGCGCGAAGGACAGCCGCATTATGCTCAAGCACCTGCTGCCCAATATCCTGGGCCCCATTATCATCATCGCGGCGCTGAACATACCCGGTTATATCATCACCGAAGCGACGCTGGGTTATCTGGGCATTGGCATTCGCCCGGCAACCGACCCGAGCGCGTTCTTTATCACATCCTGGGGCGCCATGATGCTTGAAGGCCAGACGGCCCTCAATGCCCAACCCTGGATGCTGCTTACGCCGGCCATCGCGGTATCGATCGTGGTGCTGGCCTTTACATTCCTGGGGGATGGCATCCGCGACGCCTTTGACCCACGTTTGCGAGGTACTTCATAAAAGCTAGGCTTTATATTCCAAAATCATTAGGCCTGGTGCTGGTTTTCCTGGCAAGCGCCCTGCTGGTGGGCTGCCGGGCTGCTACGAGCGTTCCGAAAGAAACCCCGTTTGTAGCCGGCACCCCGGCGTTAAGCACCGCTACCTCGGCACCATTGCCTCAGCCACAGGCCACTGCAACTGCCGTTCCGCCCCGCACCCTGGTGGTTTGCTTGCAGTCCGAGCCAGAGACGCTCTACATGTACGGCGGCAATACTCGCAGTATGTGGAGCGTGCTCGAATCTGTCTATGATGGCCCCATCGATTCGCGCGGTTTCTCCACCCAGGCGGTGATCGTGCAGAAAATCCCCAGCCTGTCCGATGGCGATGCGCAGATCAGCCCGGTTGCGGTAAAGTCAGGCGACCCTGTGGTCGATGTGGATGGCAACCTTGTCACCTTGAAAGCCGGAACCCGCGTGCTGCCTTCCGGCTGCAGCCAGCCCGGCTGCGCCGTCAGCTACGATGGCGCCAGCGAGATCACCATGGATCAACTGGTGGTAACCTTCAAGCTGCTCCCCGGCCTCAAGTGGTCGGATGGCGCGCCCCTCACTGCCGCGGATTCAGTCTTCTCCTACCGCCTGGCAGCCGACCCGGCTACCCCCGCTTCCAAATATCTCACCGACCGCACGGCGTCTTACCAGTCCGCGGATGAAATCTCCGTCACCTGGACGGGGCTGCCCGGTTTCTACGAGCAGCGCTACGGCACCTTCTTCTGGCCGCCGCTGCCCGAGCATGCATTGGGAAGGCAGGGCGCGGCACAACTGCTGGCCGATCCAACTGCTGCCCGCTCGCCGCTGGGTTGGGGCCCCTACGTTATCCGCGAATGGGCCGCTGGCGATCATATCACCCTGGATAAAAACCCCAACTATTTCCGCGCCGCCGAAGGCCTGCCGAAATTCGACACCCTCGTCTATCGCTTCGTGGGCGAAGCTGCCGATGGCGACCTGAACGCGCTGCTGGCTGGCGAATGCGATGTGGTCGATCAGAACCCGCAGTTCTTGGAAATGATCCCCGGGCTGCTGGAGCGCGAGAACCAGAGCAAGCTGAAGATGCACATTGCCCAGGGCCCCGAGTGGGAACACCTGGACTTTGGCATTCGCCCCGCCTCTTATGATGACGGTTACACTCCCGGTCAGAATGCGGATCGGGTAGACTTATTTGGTGACGCGCGCACGCGCCAGGCAGTGGCCTACTGTATCGATCGCGAGAAGATCATCAGCAGCCTGCTGTATAACCGCTCCAGCATCCCGAACAGCTTTTTACCGCCTTCGCACCCGCTTTATCAGGCGGATCTGCCGCAGTATGCCTACGACCCTGCCGCTGGGGCGAAGCTGTTAGATGAAGTGGGCTGGAAAGACACCGACAACTCACCCGGCACCCCTCGTGTTGCCCAGGGCATTGCCGGCATACCCGATGGCACGCCGCTGGCGTTCGCCTTCCAGACCACCGAAGCCGAGCTGCGCAAACAGGTTGCCCAATCCATTAGCGCCGACCTTCAAGCGTGCGGCATGCAGGTGCAGTTGTCTTTCCAAAACCCAGGCCAGTTGTTTGGCCCCGGCCCGGATGGGATTGTGTTTGGTCGAAAGTTTGACCTGGTTCAGTTCTCCTGGGAAGCCAGCGCCCGGCCAAACTGCCTGTTGTACACCACCAGCCAGATTCCAGGCGCCGCCAACCGCTGGATTGGCGCCAATGTCACCGGCTACACCAGCCAGGAGTTCGATAATGCCTGCGCCGCCGCCTATTGGGCGCGCCCCACTGACGCGGATGATGCCGCGCGCAGCCGGAGCGTGCAAGAAATCTTTGCCCGTGATCTTCCAGTTATCCCGCTGTACTCCCACGTGAAAATTGCCATTGCGCGCGCTGACCTGTGCGGATTGGAAATCGATCCGACGGCGCGCAGCATTTTCTGGGGCCTGGAAAGCCTGGATTACGGGGCGGGGTGCCCATAGCAGGGTATTGCATAAACTTGTTATAGAAAGATTAATTATGGTATATTTAGTGAAAATGGGTCAAGGTGAACCGGCAAAAACGCTGAAGCATTATCAACATACCTTCACTACATCCTTTACCGGGCAGAAAATCGGGGTATCTTAACGGTAAATTTCCGAGTAGAATATTGCAGGTCCTAACCCATCCGGGCAGGTACCAGTTCGGGTAGAAACTGGATAACCGCAAGTAATGGTGAGATAGCTGTTCGTGAAGCTAACCCTAATCCAGAACCATATCAAGAAGGAGAAAGAGATGAAACAAAAAAGTCTTGTCATTCTAAGCTTGCTCATTGTAGTAAGTTTAGTACTGGCTGCTTGCGCTCCGGCGACGCCCGTAGCGCAGCCCACCCAGGCCCAGCCCGCTGCTGAGCCCACCAAGGCCCCCACCGAGGCGCCGGCTGCTCCTACCGCGGCCCCCACTGAAGCGCCTGCGGCAACAGAACCCCCGGCGGAACCTACCGCCACAGAAGCCCCCGCTGCCCCTGCGACTACCCGCAAAGGTGGCTGGCTGGATGAGATCGTCATGTCGGTCATTAGCTCCGACTCCGCGATCACCCAGTTGGGCGCGAACGCAGTGGATATTTACGCCAACGGCCTTTCCTCAAAGGACCTACCCGCCCTTGAGGCTTCTGGCCTGGCCTACTCCACCGCCAGTGGTTTGTACTATGATATCCTGTACAATCCCGTTAAATTCAGTGATGGAAGGCTGAACCCGTTCAACAGCCGCAAGATTCGCGAAGCCACCAACTGGCTGTACGACCGTGATTACCTCAACCAGGAAATCTACGCTGGTGGCGCGCTGGCCAAGTTCTTCGCCATCACCACCCAGTTCCCTGACTACGCCGACCTGGCTGACACCGCCCGCAAACTTGAGTCCTATTACGCCTACGATCTCGAGAAAGCCCGCGAAGTCATCAAGACTGAAATGGAAGCCATGGGCGCTACGCTCACCGATGGCAAATGGCAGTTCGAAGGCAAACCCGTCTCGCTGACCCTCATCATCCGCAATGACTCGGACGGCACCCGCCTTCCGATGGGTGATTATGTTGCCCAGCAGTTGGAAGAGGTTGGCTTCACCGTTGACCGCCAGTACAAGACTGGTTCCGAAGCTTCCCCCATCTGGATTGGTTCCCAGCCGGCTGACGGCCAGTGGCACCTGTACACCGCCGCGTGGAGCGCCACTGTCTTGGACCGCGATCAGAGCAATATCTTCCAGGAAATGTACCTGGACTCGAGCGCGCAGGGTATCCCCGCCTTCCTCGAGAACGTTTCTGACCCCGAGTTCAAAGAGCTGGGTGATAAACTCGCCACGGCGCAGTTCTCTACCGTGGAAGAACGCCACGACATGATGGCCCGCGCCCTCGAGCTCTCGCTCCAGGATTCGCTGCAGGTCTTCCTGATCGACGGCAAGAACTACATCCCCTATAACACCGAACTGGTTGCTACCTCTGACCTGGCCGCTGGCATTGAAGGCGCTCAAATCTATCCCTTCACCCTGCGCTGGGCTGACAAAGAAGGTGGCACGGTTCGCTGGGCTACCCAGGATCTGTTCGCGGAACCCTGGAACCCCATCGCTGGCTCCAACTGGGCCTTCGATCAGGGTGCCATCCGCGCTACCAACAGCGCCGCTGGCGAGGTTGTGTACGATCCGTACACCGGTCTTGTCTGGCCGATGCGCATGGAAAAAATGGAAGTGACCATTAAAGAAGGTCTGCCGGTTGGCAAGACGCTCGATTGGGTCACCCTCAATTTCGAAGCCGAAATCAAAGTCCCTGAAGATGCCTGGGTCGATTGGGATGCCACCGCTCAGAAGTTCATCACCGCCAAGGAAAAGTACCCCGATGGTCAGACCGCTCTGCGCAAATCCGTCCAGTACTATCCTGCTGACATGTTCGAGACCGTCAAATGGCACGATGGTAGCAATCTGTCGATGGCCGATATGGTCATGGGCATGATTATGACCTTCGACCGCGCCAAGCCGGAAAGCAAGATCTATGACGAACAGGCTGTTCCTGGCTTCGAGACCTTCATGCAGACCTTCAAGGGCATCAAGATCGTCTCGACCGACCCGGTGGTGATCGAGTACTACAGCGATAACTACTCGCTGGATGCTGAGCTGAACGTCGCCGTCATGTACCCCACCTACACCTTCGCGGAAGGCTCCTGGCCGATGATTGCCATTGGCAACCTGGCCGAAGCGAATGGCGAACTGGCCTACTCAGTTGACAAGGCCGGCACGGCTGAGATCGAACAGACCAGTTACGTTGGTGGCCCGGCCCTCGAGATCCTCTCCAAGACCCTCGATCAGGCCATCACCGATGTCGCCATCCCCTACGAACCCACCCTCGGTGAGTTCCTGACCAAAGAAGAAGCCGCTGCCCGCTACCAGGCTTACAAGGACTGGTACACTGCGCAGGGTCACTTCTGGGTTGGCACCGGTCCCTACTTCCTTGACAAGCCGTTCCTGACGGAGAAGAGCCTGGTCCTCAAGCACTTCGCCGACTACCCCGACCTGGCCGACAAGTGGTCCAACTTTGGCGAGCCCAAGCTGGCCGAAGTCGAAATTGACGGCCCCGGCCAGGTAACCATTGGCCAGGAAGCAGCCTACGATATCTATGTTGAATTCAATGGCGAAGCTTACCCCGCCGACGAAATCAAGATGGTGAAGTTCTTGCTCTACAACGCCAAGAATGAAATCGTCGCCGTTGAAGAAGCTACACCCGTTGAAGATGGCCTGTATCAGGTTGTCCTGGATGCGGAGACCACCAAGAAGCTCGAAGCTGGTTCCAATAAGCTCGAGGTCGCGGTAGTGCCGTTCCCCGTCAGCCAGCCGACCTTCGTATCTCTGGAGTTCGTAACGGCTCAGTAAACGGGTAAAACCGCTATGTATTAATAGATAGGGGCAGGCCTCTAACTTGCCCCTATCTATTCTAAATTTAGAGGGTGCAAGATGGCACAAGCTATTGCGGAGGGAAGCGCCGGCGCGAAACGCCAGGCTTCAGAATCCACCTTTACCCGAGTAGGACGTTTCGTCGCTATGCGGGTTGTTTTATTGTTTTTTACGGTTATTGCTGGCGTTTACTTAACCATCTTGATCGCGAACATGGGTGGCTACGTCGATACCATCATGCGCAATGATATTCGCGAACGCACCAACATGCGCGTTGCGGCTATGACGGCCAACCAGAATATCGATCCAGAAAGACGCCGGGAAATGGCCGCTGAAATGGTTGCGCTGGAAGAGAAGCGCCTGGGCCTGGACAGGCCTTTCGTCGAACGTTCATTTCGCTATCTTGGCAACGCGCTCGTGCTGGAATTAGGACGCGCCACGTACATGGTCAGTGACAACGGCTCGCGCGAGGTGCGTAACATCATCCTCGAACGCCTTCCTGCCACGCTCCTGCTCATGGGCACTTCGCAGCTCTTTTTGTTTTTCTTCAGCGTTTTTGTGGCTCTAGCCCTGTCGCGCGCCTATGGCAGTTTTTGGGATAAGCTGGTGATCACGTTATCGCCAACTTCTTCCGTGCCGCCCTGGTTCTACGGAATTTTCTTTATCTTGATTTTTGCCGCTGTGTTGAAGGTGCTGCCGTTTGGGGGCATGGTGAGCGCCCCCCCGCCCACCAACGTTTTTGAGTACACTCTGGACGTGCTGGAACACCTGATTCTACCGGCTGGTTCGCTCGTCATCAGCGCTATTTTCTACTCGATTTACAACTGGAGAACGTTTTTCTTGATCTACTCCAGTGAAGATTACGTGGAAATGGCCAAAGCCAAGGGCCTTGCTCCGCGGGATGTGGAACGCCGCTATATCCTGCGCCCAACGCTTCCCACCATCGTGACGAATTTTGCTCTGCTGGTAATTGGTTTATGGACCGGCGCCACCATCACGGAAACGGTTTTCTTATGGCCTGGCCTGGGACGCACCATTTTCCGCGCCATTGGTTTTTATGACACCCCGGTAATTGTCGGCACCACCATCATTTACGCCTATTTGCTGGCGCTTACCGTTTTCTTCTTGGACTTTATCTATGCCCTGGTCGATCCAAGGGTGAAGATTGGCGGGAATAAGGCATGAACGCGATCCGAAATACCTTGCGAGAGCTAAAACAATACCCATCGGCCATTTTTGGTTCGGTGATAGTTGTGCTGCTGTTCGTTCTGGCAATTTACGCCTTGATTAAGATCCCCTATTCAGAAGCGGTCCGCTTGTGGCGCGGGGGTGAGTCGGTTTGGTATCAGAACCCCAAAAATGTTCCTCCTGCCTGGTATAACCTCTTTTCAGAGAAAAAACTGCCTGAATCCTTCTCCGTGAAAAGCGGCGAAAAAGGGTTCACTAAAGAGGTCATTCCAGGGGAGAAAGAAACTACCACTATCAATTTCAGCTACCCGTTCGAATTCGATTACGACGATTATCCCCAGGAACTGCTGTTGTACTTCGACAGTACCTTTCAAGCCAAAAACCCGTTTGTGTCCATCTACTTGAATACGCCGGATGGCCGCGAAATTCGCATCAGCGATTTCGGATTGAGCCAGAAGCAGACCTTCCGTTTTTCGCAAGATGAGAAACTGCTGCGGCGTTTGAAAAAAGTGGAACCGATGAAGGGCCTGTTCTCGGTGCCAGACTCTGACCCGCTGACGCCCTTGAAAGGCAAATATGAGCTGGTCATCAAAGGCCTGACCTTTGAAGCGGACTCGGATATCAATGCTGAGTTCGTCTTTCACGGCCAGCTTTATGGCCTGGCCGGCACCGATCACAACCGCCGTGACCTGATGGTCGCGCTGCTCTGGGGAGCGCCCGTGGCGCTGGCGTTCGGCCTGCTGGCCGCGCTGGGTACATCCATCCTTTCGATGGCAATTGCTGCCATTGGCACCTGGTACGGCGGCTGGCTCGATGAGCTCATTCAGCGCATCACCGAAATCAACCTGGTGCTGCCCTTCCTGGCCATCCTGATTATGATTGGCACCTTCTACTCTCGCAGCATCTGGACCATCCTGGGCGTGACCATCCTGCTGAGCATCTTTACCGGGGCAATCAAAACCTATCGGGCCATGTTCCTGCAGGTCAAAGAATCAACGTACATTGAGGCGGCCCGCGCGTATGGGGCAAAAGACTTCCGCATTATCTTCATGTACCTGATCCCCCGCATGATCCCGCTGCTAATCCCCGCCCTGGTAGCCGCGGTGCCTTCGTACGTGTTTTTGGAAGCTTCCCTGGCTGTGCTCGGTTTGGGCGACCCGATTCTGCCTACCTGGGGAAAGCTGGTCAACGATGCGTTTACCAACGGCGCGCTGTATAAAGGCCAGTACTACTGGATCTTAGAGCCAGCCGTGTTGTTAATGATTACCGGTTTAGGATTTGCGATGTTAGGCTTTGCACTTGACCGCATCTTCAATCCACGTCTGAGAGGTGTGTGATTCGTATGGCTGACGCAACATTAATGCGGATAAAAAACCTGAAGCTGTACTTCAAAGCAACCCGCGGGGTAGTGCAGGCTGTGGACAATGTTGATTTGACTCTGTACACCAACGAAGCAGTTGTCGTGATTGGTGAATCGGGCTGCGGCAAAAGCTCCATGGCGAAGGCCCTGCTGCGCTTGCTGCCCCGCAACGTGGCAACCTACTCTGGCGAGGTCTATTTTGATGGCATCAATATCATGGCCCTGGACGAGGAAAAATTCCGGCGCGATATTCGCTGGGTAAAGATCTCCATGGTGCCCCAGGCCGCGATGAACTCGCTCAACCCCGTCTTGCGCGTGGGTGACCAGGTGGCCGAGCCGATGATGGTGCATCACTCGGTAAGTAAAGAGAACGCCCTGAGCAATGCCCGCGCGCTGTTCAAACGCGTTGGTGTCCCGGAAGATTTCCTCACCCGCTATGCATTTGAACTGAGCGGTGGCATGCGTCAACGCGTGGCGATTGCCATGTCATTGATCACCGTGCCCGATCTGGTCATCCTGGATGAGCCGACTTCAGCCCTGGATGTGCTGACCCAGGCGAATATTATGAACCTGCTCAAGCAGATCAAAAAAGAAATTGCCACCAGTTTCCTGCTAATTACCCATGATATTGCCACCTCCAGTGAGCTGGCGGACCGGGTGGCGGTGATGTACGCCGGGCAGATTGTTGAGGTCAGTAAGAATTATGAATTCTTTACCAAACCACTGCACCCGTACTCGGTGGCGCTGATGTCGTCCGTTCCCAGGCTGCGCAGCAACGCCGACCTTAATTTCATTGGCGGCCAGCCGCCCAGCCTGATCAATCCACCTACCGGGTGCCGTTTCGCGGCTCGCTGCCCCAGGCGGTTTGAGAAATGCGTAGAGGAACCGCCCACGGTACCCCAGGAAGGTGACCGCCTGGTGAAGTGCTGGTTATATGTCTAGAAGAATGGATAAGATTTCATGGCAGAGCTAACAGAAGTAAATAATCCGGTTCAGGCGGAAGTAAAAAAACAGGGAAGGGCGCTGCTTTCCGTTCAGGATTTGCATGTATGGTTTGAATTACGCCGGTTTGGCTTTGGGCATGCTGGCTACGTGCGCGCCGTCGATGGCGTCAGTTTTGAACTAAAAAGCAACGAGGCCGTTGTGGTGGTTGGTGAAAGCGGCTGTGGAAAATCCAGCCTGATGAAAACCATCCTGGGACTGAATAAGATCCACAAAGGTGAGATCGTTTATGACGGTAAGAAGCTCTCGGAGTTTTCTTCGGCAGATATGAGCTGGTACCGTTCACAGGTCGGGTACGTGCAGCAAGATCCCTATGGGGCGCTACCGCCTTTCATGAACATCGAGCGTATCCTGGAAGAACCCCTTATTATCAACGGTGTCAAGGATAAAGCCGAACGTCATGACCGCATTGTAAAGGCCTTGGAAGAGGTCAAGGTCACACCGGTGGAAGAGTTTTTGCCCAAGTTCCCCCACATGATCAGCGGCGGGCAGCAGCAGCGCATTGTCATTGCCCGGTCGATGATCATGAACCCCAAGCTGCTGGTGGCGGATGAGCCCGTTTCCATGCTCGACGCCTCCGTGCGCGTGGAAATCCTTAATCTGTTGCGCAACTTGCAGGAAAACCACGATCTGGCCGTTATCTACATCACCCACGATCTTTCTACCGTTCGTTATTTCTCAGAATACATTTTCGTAATGTACGCTGGCGAGGTGATTGAAAAAGCGCGCGTGGATGATCTGATCAATCACCCCAACCATCCCTATACCCTGGCGCTGCTGGCTGCAACTTCTGACCCAGATGCTAAGAACGTAGATGAATTCCAGGAAGTCCCCCCCGGCGAGCCGCCCAGCCTGGTCAAGCCTCCGGAAGGCTGCCGTTTCCATCCTCGCTGTTCCCGTATGATGCCCGGGCTGTGTGATGTAAAAAGGCCGCCCGAGTTTCAAACCGGGCCGGATCACCAGGTAGCCTGTTGGTTATATAAAGATGCTTCGCCAGTGGCTTAGTCCCGTTAAGATGATGGTGCTCGGCACACTGATGATGATTCTCGGCGTGGTGCTGCCGCTGTTGATGGTGGTTAAGGTTATTGAGAGCACGTTCCTGCTGGCATTCATTTCCTATGGGTTTTCCTTGGTGGGAATGGTGATGGCATTCTTGGGATTGTTTTCGTATGTTAGCATTCGACGCAACAAGTAACGGTATCTTATTGTTTTGAAGCGGTTTGCTTTTGGAATCGCGCGAGGAATAGCTGTGGCTCAACCAATGGAAAAACCCTTGCTGCAAGTACGAAATCTGAAAACGTATTTTTACACAGAAGACGGCGTGGTAAAGGCGGTGGACGGCGTCGATTTTCACGTCCGGACGGGCGAAGTGCTTGGCCTGGTGGGGGAATCGGGCTGTGGCAAGAGCGTTACATCGCTTTCTATCATGCGTCTGGTAGGCGTCCCCGGAAAAGTCGTCGAAGGCGAAATCGAATTTGGCGAATCGGACTTGCTCAAGGTTTCTGAAGATGTCATGTCAAAGATGCGCGGCAACCGCATCTCGATGATTTTTCAGCAGCCGCAGTCCAGCCTGAACCCGGTATTTACCGTGGGTGACCAGGTTGCGGAAGTTTTACAAATTCATCAGGGCCTAAATAAAGAGACTGCCTGGCAGAAGGCCGTAGAATTACTCGGCATGGTGGGCATTCCAGACCCATCACGCAAGGCAAAGGCCTACCCGCATGAAATGTCTGGCGGGCAGGCGCAGCGCGTGATGATCGCCATGGCCCTGGCAATGACGCCCGAACTTCTGATTGCCGATGAGCCCACCACCGCGCTGGATGTCACCATCCAGGCCCAGATTTTGGATTTGATCCGTGAAATGCGCAACCGGCTGGGGACAGCCGTGATCCTGATTACCCACGATCTGGGCATTATTGCCGAAATGGCCGACCGGGTTGCAGTAATGTACGCCGGGCGCATCGTGGAACAGGCGAGCGTTGGCGAATTGTTTGAACACCCGCTGCATCCCTATACCCAGGGATTGATCGGATCTATTCCCATCCTGGGGCGGGTGACCGAACAATTGGATGTTATCCCCGGAAATGTGCCCAACCTGATCAATTTGCCGCCTGGCTGCCGGTTCGCGCCGCGCTGCCGCATGCGGGAGCGCTACGGTCTGGGAATTTGTACCGAAGTAGAGCCGGAGTTAGTGACGGTGCGCGCCGGGCACGAAGTCCGCTGCTGGCTGTATGTGAGCAGCGGTGAGCACACTGCGCCAATACGGCTGGATGGAGCATATCGCGAGCCTGTTTTGCCAGGCAAGGGAGGCGGGTATGACCAGCAGTAATGGGGCGCCTTCAAATGACCTGGTGACCGTTCAAGGATTGTATAAGTATTTCCCCGTGCGGGGTGGTGTGCTGCAGCGCGTGATTGCGCAGGTAAAAGCGGTAGAGAACGTCAGCTTCTCGGTAAAAGAAGGCGAAACGTTGGGCCTGGTGGGAGAGTCCGGCTGCGGCAAAACCACCGTGGGCCGTACGATGCTGCGCCTGACGGAGCCCACCGCCGGTGAGGTAACTTACGAAGGCGTGAATGTATTCAAGCTGCGTGGGCGTGAGTTGAAAGCCATGCGCCGCCACATGCAGATCATTTTCCAGGACCCGTATGCTTCGCTTGACCCGCGCCTGCCCATTGGCGAATCCGTGATGGAAGGCCTGAAAATTCATGGCATCGGTACCCGGCGTGAGCGGTTCGACCTGGCGATTGATACACTGCGCAAGGTGGGCCTGGAGGATTATCATGCCCGCCGTTACCCGCACGAGTTCTCCGGCGGGCAGCGCCAGCGCATTGGCATCGCCCGCGCTCTGGCCTTGCGCCCCAAGTTCATCGTGTGTGATGAGCCGGTTTCGGCCCTGGATGTTTCCATCCAGTCGCAGGTGTTAAACATTCTAAGAGATTTGCAGAAAGAGTTTGGGCTGACGTACCTCTTCATTGCTCATAACCTGAGCGTGGTGGAGCACATTTCCAATCGCGTGGCGGTGATGTATCTGGGGAAAATGGTAGAGCTTGCTGGGCGGGAAGAGTTATTCCGCAACCCACTGCATCCCTATACCCAGGCGCTCATGTCCGCTATACCGATCCCAGACCCCAAGGTGCGCCGCGAGCGTATCATTCTAAAAGGTGATGTACCAAGTCCGTTGAACCCGCCGGGAGGTTGTCGCTTCCATCCGCGCTGCCCGGTGGCGATGGATCAATGCAAGGTTGATGAACCGCCCTTTAATGAGGTAAGCCCAGGGCATTGGGCAGCCTGCTGGCGTGCTGCCTGATACCTGGTAAGGAGGTTGGGATGAAGCGAGTTCTAATTGTTGACGATGCAATTGACCTGGGACGCCTGCTTCAGGATGCTTTGAAAACGGTACACCCCGACATCCCGATATCGGTTGTTCCATCGGCTGAAGAAGCCTTGCTTGAATCGTCGCGTTTTACCATTGATGTGCTGGTAACCGATATTCGCTTGCCAGGGATGACCGGTCTGGACCTGGTGCGGAAAATCCGCGTTCGGCAGCCGAATGTGAAGGTAATCTTGATGACCGGGTTGCGCCCAGAGGACCGGCTTTTTAAAGAAAAGGATCAGGCGGCTGCTGACGTATTCTTGCGCAAACCCATTATGACCCCCGATTTTATCGATGCGGTTGATCAACTGTTGGGGGAGGGCAAACCACTCGAAAAGCCAAAACCGCCAGAAAAACCCGTTGACGAAAAGCCCGCACCGGCCAGTGAGAAAGAATCGGCCCAGGCCGCCCTGCTGCAAGAACTGGCGGCGGTAATGCCGGGCGAGGCGGTCGAAACCGCTCCAACCCAGCCCGCTGCTCATAAAGCAACCGGGGGCCTTAGGCCGCCCGCTGGGCCGCCTGCGCCTGCGGAAACCGGGTTGTCCGCTATTCTCAGCCGGCTGCGCGCTTCGTTAGGGGCGCTTTCGGCCATGCTGCTGGATGAGCGCGGCAAGTCCGTTGCCCAGGCCGGCGACCTGCCCGATCTACCGGTAGAGGCCCAGTTCGCCCCGCCGCTGATGGCGTCCATCAGCGCTGGGGCCAGGATTTCATACCTCTTGGGCCAGACCTCCACCCCCCTGGTGCAGGCCTACCGGGGAACGGGTGTTGATTTGGTCGTTGCTCCAACTGGCCAGTACGTGCTGCTGCTGGCGTTGCCCACTGGTCGCTCAGCCGTGCGTCTGGCTCTGGCGTTTGAAGAGGCGCTCAACGCGCAGACGGAAATTTTGGCGGCCCTGGAAGCCATGGGGCTGCGGGTTCAAACCGCAGTCGAAGCAGGTGCCCCGGAAGTGCTGATGGCCGAAATGGGCGCTGCCGCCGCGCTGGAAGAAGCGCAGATCGAGGCGGCGATTCTGGAAACTCCGCTGGGCCAGGACCCCGGGTTGGAAAAGTTTGAAGAGTTGTTTAAGAAAAAGAAAACCGGCGAACTGCGCATCCCAGATGCCGATTCCTTCTGGGATGAAGTCACCAGCGATGAGCGCAAAGAAGAAAGCCAGCCTGGCGTTCTGACCTTTGAACAGGCGCAAAAGCTGGGCCTGTTCCCGCCAAAGGAAGAATAGGCTCCTCATCTAAATTTACTGGATCAGGGCTGGCCAAATGTACTCTTTGGACGGCTTCCGATAATTCGCCTTACTATTGCCAGAACGCCGGATATTGGGTAAAATCCATCCTGCAAAGGGCGGTATCGTTACGCTCTGGGGCGTGGTGCAATGGCAGCACACCAGACTTTGGATCTGTGGATCTTGGTTCGAGTCCAGGCGCCCCAGCCTTACAATCCCTACCGCGAATAGTATGCAGGCCGATACTCTGACGGATGATGAATTAAAAGATGCTCAGAACGTTTGCGGGCTTTGTGCTATTGTGTGTGTATGGCGCAAGGCTCTTTTTTTTCGCTGGCTGCCTGGAAATGATAAATGGTAGAAGAAGGTGATTGAGACACTCTGGATAACATTTGTGGTGCTGATTGCAGTCGACCTGCTGCTGGCAGTCGTGCGCTTCAGCGTTCTGAATATTCGCTTGCCTTATTTAATTGCCCTGCGCGACCAGCACCCCCAGGCCGTTGACCAGATGATGGCGCTGGTGGAAAAACCTCGCCTGCGCACTTCCCTGCGCATTGCCATGATGATCGTCCACTTTTTGCTGTTGGGCGTGTCCATTTGGATCTACCTTCTGCTGTCGGGCAAAGCGCCGGCTTTTCCACTGGCGCTGCTGCTGCTGGCGCTGGCTGCGCTGACCGTCCTGGTGGTAGAACTGCTGCTGGAAGGGATGCTTCTCCCACAAGCCGAGCAGTGGGCCATTCGCTTCTCGGGGTTGGCGCGGGCGATTGATGCCTTGCTTTCACCGCTGTCTTCTCTGCTGGTCCTCTTATTGGGTTCGCCCGCTATGTTGGAACACCGCCTTAGCCCGGTGACCGAGGATGAGTTGAAATCCTGGGCGGAAGATGCTCAGCCCGAAGGCAGCCTGGAACACGGTGAACGCCAGATGATCTATTCCATCTTCCACTTTGGCGACACCCTGGCGCGCGAAATCATGATCCCCCGCATCGATATCTTTGCCCTGGAAACAGGCACTTCTATCGAAGACGCGATCACGGCGCTAAATAATTCGGGCCATTCGCGCGTGCCGGTGTTTGAAGAAACCATCGACAACGTGGTAGGGCTACTGTATGCGAAGGACCTCCTGCGCGTCCACTTCCAGGGGCAGAAGGTAGCCTCGCTGACCAGTATGCTGCGCCCGGCCTATTTTGTGCCAGAGGCCAAGAAGGTCGATGAACTGTTGCGCGAGATGCAGGCCCGCAGCGTGCACATGGCACTCGTGGTGGATGAATACGGTGGCATTGCGGGGTTGGTGACCCTGGAAGATATTGTGGAAGAGATCGTTGGCGAAATCCGTGATGAATACGACCAGAGTGAAGAACAGCTCTTTGAGAAAGTGGGCGATGATGAATACGTTTTCCACGGGCGTATCGATCTGGATGATTTCAACAGTGTAATGGGAACCAACCTCCCCAAGCTGGTCGCGGATACGCTGGGCGGGTTTATTTATAGCGAGATGGGCCGCGTACCGCTAGGCGGCGAAACGATCGAGGTAGATCATTTGCTGCTTACGGTCGAGCAGATCAGCGGGCGCCGCATCCGCCGGGTGCGCGCCCTGCGCCGCTCGACGATTTCGGAAATAGAGGAGAAAACGAATGGCAGCTCCGTTGAGTGATGAGCTGCGCCAGCGGCTCATCGAAACAGCCGCACAGGCGCGGCGCTGGGCATATGCCCCATACTCGCAGTATGCGGTGGGGGCCGCGCTGCTGACCGAATCGGGCAAAGTGTATGACGGCGTCAATGTGGAAAATGCCGCCTATCCCACCACCATGTGTGCGGAGCGCGTGGCTGTTTATAAGGCTGTTTCGGAAGGTGAGCGCAGTTTTGTGGCCATCGCTGTGGTCACCTCGAACGGCGGCACGCCTTGCGGGTCCTGCCGCCAGGTGCTGGCCGAGTTTGGAACGGATATATTGGTAATAATTGCTGATGCCAGCGGAAAGGTTCTCCAGGAAATCCTGGTGTCCGATCTGCTGCCAGGGGCCTTCCTGCCGCGCGATTTGTCGAGTGACCACACGCAAGATCGTTCGGACAAAGAATCGAACAATCCGCCTGGAGCGTGAGCTTCCATGCCCTCCTCTGAACGAACGCTGCGCGCGGAGGTGGTGGTGCTGCGCCATACCGACTGGGGTGAGGCAGACCGCCTGCTGGTGCTGTTCAGCCGCGAGGCCGGCAAGCTGCGCGCCGTAGCCAAAGGGGTGCGCAAGCTGCACTCCCGCAAGGCCGGGCACCTCGAACCGTTTACCTACGTCAAACTCATGTTAGCCGCTGGACGCGACTTCTGGATCGTGACTCAGGCTGAAACGGTAAATGCTTACCTGCCAATGCGCGAAGACCTGGTCCGCACGGCGTATGCGGCATACATCATCGAGCTGATCGACCGTTTTACCTACGAGGAAGGCGAAAACCGCCCGCTGTTCCAACTGCTGGTGGATACGCTGGAGCGCATATCCACCCTGCCAGATGCCTTCCCCGCCGCGCGCTACTACGAAATCCGCCTGCTGGATTTGCTGGGATTCCGCCCCAACCTGACCACCTGCGCGCGCTGCGGGGCGGAGATCAAGGCCGAAGACCAGTTCTTCGATGCTGAGTTAGGCGGAGTGGTTTGCCCTCGCTGTGGAACGAACGTACCCAACGCCCGCACTGTATCGATGGCGGCCTTGAAATACCTGCGTCACTACCAGCGTAGTACCTTCCGAGAAGCCAGCCGGGCTGTACTGGCGCCGGGCGTCAGGCGCGAGATGGAAAGCCTGCTAAACCATTACCTGACTTATCTGCTGGAAAGGCGCTTAAACAGCCCATCGTTTCTCCACGAGGTCCGCAGAGACCTGAACGAATAGGCCATTTCATTACTTGTACAGCGGTACCATCCAGTAGCTTTCCTTGTCCCCTTCGGCCATCCAGCCGTTCATGTCAGCGTTCTTGATGTGCCACCACACCCAATTGTTTGCGCAGGTGGGCCCTTCGAGGATTTCCATGCTGCCGCCAGGGCCAATCAGCCCCAGGATTTCCGCTTCCAGGCTGGGCTCCTTGCGTACCCGGTTGGGGGCGGGCGGGTCGTTGTTTACGTAAGCCAGGTCTCCCACTTTCAAACGCGAGTTAGGCGCATCTGGGCAGGGCTTCCAGATCACCACTCGCGGGGTTGGGCTGGGCACCACCGTTGGCTGCACTGAGCTGCCTGTAGCGATCTTGCTGGTAACAGCCCGGCTGGCCGGGTCAATGCGAAACAGCGTTCCGCTTTGCTGGCTGTAAGCCCATACTGCCTCGCCTTTGGGGATCAGGTAAGTCAGCGGCGCATTGAGTTCGATGGTGGCGTCGATGTGGTTGGTGCGCGGGTCAATCTGCAGTACTGTGCCCCAAGGGGTGGCGGCCCACAGGCTGCTGCTGGTGAGCAGCAGGTCGGCGTAGCCGGTTGGTTGGCGCTGCCCCAGGTCGATCGATGAACGAATTTGCCCGTCGGGCGTGCCGTGGAAAATTTTGCCGTGCGCCGCTGAAAAAAGCCACAGGTTTTCCGCATCCACCGCGATTGCATCCACCGGCAGCCAGGGCGGGGTATTACGCAGCGGGACCACCATGCCCTGCCCCGAATTCAGGTCGATGATTTGCAGCGGCGTATCGATCACCGCTCGCGACAGCACCCACAGGTTCGATCCGCTGACCAGCAGTTGCCCGACCGGCTGGATTGGGTACGATTTCCGGATGCGGTTGGTCTCAGGGTCAATCTGCACCACCGTCGCTGGCGGCAAAATTTCATCTTCTTCATCGGGAGACAGCACAGCCAGGTCAATCCTGCCCGTGATCCCTACCCACACCGAGCCTGCCCCAACGGTCAGCGCTTCGGGTTTACCGGCGGGCAGTTGAATAGAAGCAACGATGCGGTTCGTGTCAGGGTCAATGCGGTACACCAGATTGTAAGTGCGGTCGAGCACCCACACGGCGCCTTCACCCACAATAGCGGTATCTGGGCGGCCTTCGATGGCAATACTAGCCGCCACCGACCCGCTTTGTGGATCAATGCGCAGCAGGGTGCGGTCGACAGGATTCGGCGCCCAGATTGGTGTGTTGTCTTCTGGCGCGGGGGTCGGCGGGCTTTTCGTGGGTGCGGTGGTGGGGGCAGGCGGCAGGGATGTTATCGTCACCATCGCCGCGGCGGTGGGTGAAAGACGAAAATCCAGGATTGCTGGCCGCGCGCAGCCGGCCAATATGGACAGAAAGAGTATAATTGTGATCAGGCCAGTTGCAAAGCGTCTCATGAGGGGGTTTTCAACTCGGTAATTCGATTGCTGTTTCGTTTATATCATCTTTTTATGAATATTGAAGAGAATGGGTGAAATTGCGGCTCTCTCGAGCAGCAGGTTTAATTTCCACCAAACTGGTATAATTACACGCGATACATAGGTGGAGCGAACGGATAAATGTCGGCGATAGACGAGATCAAAGCCCGCGTCGATATCCTTGATCTGGTTTCCGAGTCGGTGCAGCTGCGCCGTACCGGAAAAAATTATATTGGTTTTTGCCCCTTTCACCCCAACTCGCGCACGCCAGCCTTCGTAGTCTTCCCCGATTCAGGCACCTGGCGCTGTTTTGGCCAGTGTAATGAAGGCGGCGATATTTTTCGCTTTGTGATGAAGAAGGAAGGATGGGACTTCAGCCAGGCGCTCCATGTACTGGCTGAGCGGGCAGGCGTGGTGCTGACCCCGGTAACGCCGGGAAAGCAGGCTGAGGAAGATGAGCACGAACGTCTGCGAACCCTCTTAGAAGAGGCCGTCACCTTTTACCGCCACCACCTCACCCAGACCCCCGCCGGCCAGCAAGCCTATGCCTACCTGCAAAAACGCGGCCTGACTCCAGCGGCGATTGAAACCTTTGGATTGGGGTACGCGCCCGAATCCTGGGATGCCCTCATCCACTACTTCACCGCTAAGGGTTATTCTGCCAGTGATTTGCTCCAGGCCGGGCTGGTGACTGAGCGCCAGAGTGGTGAGGGGATTTATGATAAATTCCGCCACCGGGTCATGTTCCCCATTCGCGATGGCGCGGGCCGCATGGTAGGCTTTGGCGGGCGTATCCTCAACCCCGAGGATCAGCCCAAGTTTATGAACTCCCCGCAGACGGCTGTATTCGACAAAGGCCGCCTGCTGTTCGCGCTTGATCAGGCGCGCAAGGCTATTCGCGCAAAAGACCAGGTGATTATCGTTGAAGGCTATCTGGATGTGATCGCCCTGCACCAGTGTGGCTTCACCAACGTGGTTTCCCCCATGGGAACTGCCCTGACGGAAGACCAGTTACGTATGCTCAAACGGCTCACCCGCCGCATCGTGCTGGCGCTGGACCCCGATGCCGCGGGTCAGAAAGCTACGCTGCGCGGCCTGGAGCTTGCTCGCCAGGCCATGGATCATTCCACTGAGCTGGCCTTTGACGCGCGCGGTCTGCTGCGTAATGAAGCCCGCCTGGAAGCCGACCTGCGGGTCACCACCCTTCCCGAAGGGCAGGACCCGGATGAGATCGTCCTGCGCGACCCGCAGGAATGGTCGCGGATTGTCGAGGCCGCCCGGCCTATTGTTGTTCACGTGATGGAAACGCTGGCTGCCGATCGCGACTTGGACGATCCGAAGGTGAAAAGTGAGATTGCGGCCCAGGTACTGCCGCTGGTGGAGGATGTGCCGGACTCAGTCGAACGCGAGGCCTACCGGCAGCGGCTGGCGCGCCTGCTGCGTGTGGATGAGCGTTCCCTTCTGGGGGCAAAACCACTGGCTCGTCCCGTTCGCCGTCATCCATCTGGCCCTCCGGCAGCGCGCCCGGAACCGGCCCCCCCTCCATTGCAGGCCGGGCAAAGCCGGGAAGTATCGCTCGAGACGCACTGCCTGCGCCTGCTGCTGCGCCAGCCTGAAATGCTCTACATGCTCGACCGGATTCTGCAAAAAGCCGGGCTCAGCCGCCTTTCCGTTCAGGATTTCGAGCAGGTGGACCGGCAGATGGTTGCCGCGGTAATTATCCAATCGCTGGAGCAGGATGATATGGATGCCAACCAGTACCTCCATGAAAAAATGCCAGAGGCGCTGCAAGACCTGGTGCAAGAACTGCTTCGTCCATTCCTGCAGGGCGAACCGCCAACAGAAAAGCTGGTCGAGGATCTGATACAAACGGTCCTGAACCTGCGCCAGATCCGCACCCGCGCGCATGTTGACCAGCTCATCTTCATGCAGCGCGATATTCAACAGGAAGAGGGCAGCCAGCGCCTCGATGATTTTCAAGGCATTCACCAGGTAATGCTGCAGTGCAGCCGAGTCTTAAAAAATCTGGATAAAATTCTTGGTCAGCCTGTTCAGTTAGACTAGCGAAAAATTAAACTATGGTATATTTGTAACATGGCTCGGAAGAAGAAACCTACCAACGAAAGCACGAACCCAGAAGAGCGGGCGAGCAAGCGAACGCCCGTATCGAAAGATGCTGCGCCAAAGCGAGCAGCATCGAGGCCGCTTCGTAGCGGGCTGAATGAGCAGAATGGGCGCCCTCGCCCGGCTCGTGGTTCTGCCGCTCGCCCAGAGCGATCCGATCGCAATGATCGCGAGCGTGGTAATAAATCGCCCGAAAAGGCCGCGCCTGAAGACGGCATTCCAGTGGTTGAAGAGGAAGAATTCCTGGAAAAGGAAGAACCGGAGGTGGAAGAACCCAACCCGGCGGTGGTTGAGGATTGGTCTGACCTGGCTTTGGAAGACCCATTGGAAGCCCTGGGACCTTCAATGGTCGCCATTGAACTCTCCGAAGACCCGGTACGCCTGTATCTTAAAGAAATCGGACAGATCAATCTGCTGGACGCAGACAGCGAATTCCGCCTGGCTGCGCGCATCGAAGCCGACCGCCATATCGATACCCTGAACAACCACATCCCCGCTGACAGCGCCAACCGCTACCGCCAGATTTATCTGACGGTGGCGCGCGAGATGATCACCGCCTGGGCGCGCATGCTGGAGGATGCCCAGAGCATCCAGCAGGGTGAGATCCCAGATCTAACCCTGATTCTCTCCGAGGCGCAGATGTTGCGTCGCCAGTGGCAGGCAGACGAGCCTTCTTATCTGCGCACCTACCTGGATAACGGCCTGTGGGGCAAGGATTCGCTGTGGGATGGGCTGGTACGTCACGCCTTCATCGTTTTCATGAGCATTTACCTGATGCCCACCGAGGTCGCCGCGCCGATGATGACCTACCTGCAGCGCGAGACCAAGCTGCCGGAATTGGAATTCTTCAACAAGCACCTGCCTGGCGAGCCGGAGCTGTCTGCCGAGGTGGATGCGGTTCGCCGCCGGGCCGATGAAGCCAACCAGACTCTCATCCGCGCGAACCTGCGCCTGGTGGTCAGTATCGCCAAGCGCTACCTGGGTCGCGGCATTTCCTTCCTGGATCTGATCCAGGAGGGAAACCTGGGCCTGCTGCGCGCGGTCACTAAATTCGACCCCACCCGCGGGTTCAAGTTCAGCACCTACGCCACCTGGTGGATTCGCCAGTCGATCAGCCGCTACATTGCCGAACAGGCGCGCACCATTCGCATCCCCGTGCACCTGTTTGAGGCGATCACCCGCCTGCTGCGCGTTCAACGCTCGATGGTGCAGCAGTTGGGCCGCGAGCCAACCGCGGAAGAGCTGGCCCTGGAGGCTGGACTGCTTTCGGATGAAGATACCCGCGCGATTAAGCACGCGCGCAAGGAAAACACCCCGGTCGATACCGAGGTCAACCGCCGCTGGAGTTGGGCAACAGCCAAAGTGCAGCGCATCCTTCAGTCAGCGGAAGAGCCTGTTTCACTGGAGCGCCCGGTGGGCGATGAGGAAAGCAGCCAGTTGGGCGACTTTATCGAGGATGATGAAGCGCTGGAGCCGATGGATGCCGCCGCCCGGGAAATGCTGCGCGAGCAGGTGCAGAGCGCCCTGGGCGCGCTCTCGGAACGGGAGCGCCAGGTTCTGGAACTGCGTTTCGGCCTGATCGATGGCAAAGATCACACGCTGGAAGAGGTGAGCCGTTACTTCAATGTAACTCGCGAGCGCATCCGCCAGATCGAAGCCAAGGCCCTGCGCAAGTTGCGCCACCCAACCCGCAGCCGGCACCTGCGCGAGTACCTGTCGTAAAACGATGAACGCCACTGCCCCGGGCTGCCCATAAACAGGCAAGACCGGGGCTTTTTTTGAACGATCGCGAGCTGCTGCGCATTGGACGGAATTTCGATCGGACAGTTTTTCATCGCGGCCCTGCTGGTGCTGCTGGTCCCAGGTGGTGCGCTGCTGGCCTGGCTGCCCAAGGATCAGGCCCCGCGCCGCCGGAGCCTCTTCTCACTCCTGGCGGATGCCGTGGCGTTGAGCATTGCCGTCCAGTCGCTGGTTGCCCTGGGGTTGTTCTTAGCCGGGGTGCGGGTGAGTGGGGGCGTGGTTGCTGGCCTGTATGGGCTGTGCCTGCTGCTGGCGCTGGCCGGGGTCATCAAACGGCGCGCCATTTCGTTCGGCGCAGTGAAGAATATCGGCTGGTGGGCCAGCGGGCTGCTGTCTGTGCTGTTCCTGGTCGGGCTGGTAGCCTGGCGGCTGTACCAGGCGCGCCCGCTGGCGCTGCCCAACTGGGTCGATTCCGTACAGCACTTCCTCATCATTCGCATGATCCTTGAACACGGCGGCCTGCCCGCAGACCTGACCCCTTACCTGCCCGTGTCGTTCTCGTACCACTACGGCTTCCACCTGATCGCCGCACTATTTATATCGCTATCCGGCCTGTCCAGCGCGCAGGCAGCGCTGGCATTTGGACAGGTGCTGAACGCGCTGGTGGCGGTTTCCGTTTACCGGGCGGCGGAGGTTATCACCGGCCCGCTGGCAGAAGCGGATTCCGAGCCGCCGCTGGCAGATTTTGGCGCCCGCCTGCCCCGCCTGGCGGCTTCTATGATCGCGCCGTACCTGGCCGCGCTGCTGGTCGGCTTCGATTTTCAAATGCCAGCCTATTACCTGACCTGGGGCCGTTATACGCTCCTTACCGGCCTGCTCCTGCTGGGTCCCACCCTGGCGGCTGCGTTCGAAGTGCGCGACCAGCCCCGCCGCCTGTCGGGTTGGGTCCGCCTGGTGCTGCTGGTTGCCGCCCAGGGGGTAACCCATTATTTTATCCTGCTGTTGACCGCGCTGTTCTTGCTGATCATCGCGCTGCCCGGCATCCTCAAAGGCGTTCGCGACCCCAGGTGCTGGCTGCCGCCTGCCAGGCTGGCGGTGCTGGCCCTGCTGGGCGTCCTTCTCGTATCGCCCTGGCTGCTGCAGACCTGGCGCGATTTCAGCGCGGAGGCCCGCGTCACTGTGACCAATCCGCTCGAGCAGAGCGAAGCGGCCCGCAAAAGCACAACCGATTATGCCCAGTACCTCTGGTACCTCATTGGGCCGCGCCGCAATTACATATTAATGGGCATGGCTGCTGTGGGGGCGCTGTTCGCGCTGCTGCGCCTGATTGGGGGTCGGGCCGCAGCCGTTTGGGAGCGGCGCCGGGATCAACGTCTGGCTGCGTTGATAAGTTGGGCGCTCGTCATTGGCTTGCTGTCCCTGCCGCTGGCGCCGCGCCTGGGCCCGTTCCGCCCGGACCATTATTCAATTGTCCTGTTCTTCCCGGCGGCAGTCTTGCTGGCGGACCTGCTCGCTTCTGGCGCCGAGGCGGCATCCAGGCGCATTCGCCCGGCGGTTGGGTGGATTGTACTGGCGCTGATAAGCGCTCTCTTCCTGGTCTGGGGACTGCGCGATGCGCAGGATATGGTCAATGCTGATACCGTTCTGGCCCTGCCTGCGGATGTGCAGGCGTTAGATTGGATCAAAGAACACACCCCGCCCGATGCTCGGTTCTACAATAATTCCGTCATCTGGCAGGGGCAGGTGTACCGGGGTGCGGACGGCGCTGCCTGGCTGATGCCCTATGCCGGGCGCTACAGCCTGGTGCCGCCCATCATGTACAATTGGGGCGCGCAAGATTACGCTCTACAAATAAACGATTGGGCCGCGCGTTCATCAAAGTTCAATGGCTGTACCGATGACTTCTGGAGCCTGATCCGCGAAGCCGGCCTGACCCACGTATACGTCCGCCAGGGGCAGGGCGCATTGCAGCCCGAGATGCTCTCGTCTTGCCCTGGCTTGCGTCTCGTTTATATGCAGCAGGGCGTGTATATTTTTGAAATTCTTTCACCGCAATAAGGCCCGGATTTGCCTTTCCCAGCTTAAGTAGCATGGTGAATACCCTCTGCACAACATAGACAGGTAGCAAGGTTAGACATAATTTTGACAAATACTACCTAAATAATTAAAATTAGTTATCGATAAAAGATCCTGCCTTAGGGGATCGATCAACCACTTTGAAATCAACATAATTCAGGAGTAACCTATGGCTTTTGAAATGCTGTCCCTTCCGTATGCTTACGATGCGCTTGAGCCATCGATTGACGCAAAAACCGTGGAATTGCACTACAGCAAGCACCACCAGACTTACCTGACCAATTTGAATGCTGCTCTGGAAAAACATCCTGAGCTCGGCAGTTTGAGCATTGAGCAAATCTTGAGTGATCTGAACCGAATTCCGGAAGATATCCGCACGGTCGTGCGCAATAATGGCGGCGGATATTACAACCACAATATTTATTGGGCCGTTATGGGACCGAACCGCGGCGGCGAGCCAACCGGCAGCCTGGGCGAGGCTATCCGCTCCACCTTTGGCAGTTTTGCCAGCTTCAAAGAGCAGATCGAAAAAGCCGGGTTGGGCCGCTTTGGCAGCGGTTGGGCCTGGTTGAGCAAGCACAATGACGGCAAGCTCGTCATCCATTCCACCCCCAACCAGGATACCCCATTGGCCGAAGGCCTGTTCCCGGTGATCGGTGTGGACGTTTGGGAGCACGCCTACTATCTAAAGTATCAGAACCGCCGGGCCGAATATTTGTCGAACTGGTGGAACGTGGTTAACTGGCAGGAAGCTGAACGGCGCTTCCAGCAGGGCAAATAATAAAAAACCTCCGCAATTTGCAGCCCAGTTGCGGAGGTTTTATTTATGCTTATATTGAGGTGGCGCTGGCTGCTGCCGCGACTCCCGCGCCGTGCGGGAAGCTGTAACCGCATCCGGCCAGCGCAGTTTCGATCGCGCCCATCACCGCCAGGATATCGCCCAGGTTAGCCGCGCCCATGTGCCCGATGCGGAAATATTCGGCGCGGATGGCCGGGTGCAGCCCGCCTGCCAGGGTCACGCCCACCTTGCCCACCCGGGCCAGAAAATCCGGCCCGCTCACCCCCTGCGGGAAGCGCGGGGCGGTCATCGTATTGGCGGCGGCTTCCGCTGAAACGGGTACCTGACCCAGTCCCAGGGCGGCAATGCCCGCTTTCGCGGCGCGGCTGATCTGCTTGTGGCGGGCAAAGCGCGCATCCAGGCCTTCCGCTAAAATTTGCCCCAGGCTCACATTCAGTGCAAAAATCAGGTTGACCGCCGGGGTGCCAAAGTAGCTGGGTCTGCGGGCTTCATACCCATGCATCACGGGCAGCCAGTTGGTCCAATCGGCGTAATAGTTTTGCACGGGCCGCTTCCGCTTCTGGAAAGCCGCCATAGCCCGCGGTCCGGCTACCACCAGCGCCAGCCCGGGCGGAACGCCCACTGCTTTCTGCGATGCGGTCAGCACCGCATCGACCCCCCAATCATCCATGCGCAGTTCTTCGCCGGCTACCGAGCAAACGCCGTCGACCACGGTGAGCGTGTGGTATTTTCGCCCCAGCGCCGCCAGGCCGGGTATATCGGTCAGCACGCCGGTGGAGGTGTCTACATGGGTCACCGTCATCAGTTTATACGGCCCTTTTTGCAGGGCCGCTTCCACGGCATCCAATGCAGGCCGGTCGCCGACCTCGGCGCATACCTGGGTCACCTGCGCGCCGTAGCGCTCCAGGATCGCGGCAAAACGGTCACCAAAATAACCGGTGTTGATCACCAGCGCGCGGTCGCCCGGCTCAATCAGGTTTGCCCCAACGGTATCCATCGCCAGCGTGCCGCTTCCGGCGATGACAAACGGCTGGCCTTCTTTGCACAGGAAAACCTCGCGCATCCGCTCCAGCGCCTGCCCGAAGGCTTCGACAAAATTGGGGGCCAGGTGGCTGGTGGTGGGCGCGCCCATCTCCGCCAGCACGGCGGGTTCAAATTCAATCGGTCCGGGGATCATCAGCAGGTTTCGATTTTTCATAGGCGGCCTTCTTTCATCTCCATCCTTTTGAATGATTCTAACCCGAATCTATGGTCGCTGTGGGGTTGAGGCTGCCCATGGATTTGGCAGTCTCAACCCCGTAATATCTTATTCGCCCCCTACGATTCGGACGTAGATGAACGGGTTCAAAGCCCATTATGCTGCCAGTTACATCAGGGGCGAGCAAGAAAAATCCGGCGCGGCAGGGGTGAGCTAACCCTGGAATGTGGGATGGATGACCAGCATCCTCGTTCGCCAACGACCGCGCCAGGTGAAAAATACTACCAAAACTGGCTTTGGAGCCGGGCGCTCCCCACGC
Organism: uncultured Anaerolineaceae bacterium; assembly: GCA_964437595.1. Lineage (GTDB taxonomy): Bacteria > Chloroflexota > Anaerolineae > Anaerolineales > Anaerolineaceae > DSYU01. The sequence continues at coordinate 15,063 of CAYTHO010000010.1, read as the reverse complement.
GCCCGGCTCCCCGTAATGCCGCACAACCGGGATGTTTGGCATATTGCGGAAGAAGGAGTCGGACCCTCATTTACCGGTCCAGGGCCGGCCGTCCTGCCAGATTAGACGATTCCGCAGTAGCTGAGATCCGGCTTCCATCGTTCTATGCACTACGCACAAAACGATGGAAGCAAATACTTAATTGTCCGGACGAAGACGCACCTTTGGGATGCGCGGCTCGAAGAGCAGCGGCATGCGCGCCTGGGCCGGGGTGCGGCCCGCCTTGCGCTCGTTACAGCGCTTGCAGGCGTTGACCAGGTTCTCCCAGCGGGTCGGACCGTTCAGCGCCAACGGCACTACGTGATCCATAGACGTCTCGGAGAACGGCACCCACTTCCCACAATAAGCGCACAGGCCCTGGTCGCGCAGGTAAATACCGCGCCGGTTAGGCTGCGGCAGGCGCGGCACGAAAGCCCGGTTGACGTTGAAGATGATGTGCGCCGGAACCAGCACCACCCAGCTTGGGCCGCGTACTTCCAGGAGGTCAGCATCAGGTGGAATGATAGCGCTGGTGTGGCTCATGAGCACAACTGCCCGCGCCAGCGGGATCTGCCGCTGGATCATAATGTTGTTGGTGAAGTAGGTGGTGGCAGTAATCGTCGCTGCGATCATGATGGCATTGCCTCCTTTCAAGCGGGCAGGTGGGCCTCGCTTCAATTTTTGAAACTTCCCGCCGGTTCAGTAAAACAGGTAGTTTGCCTGATGGATGATCTCTTTCCTGATCATTTCAAAACAAAAACGCGAAGGGTTTTCCTTCGCGCCTTTAGGAGTAGATTCATAGGTGCGTGAATCTACCTGAACCTCCCTTTAGGCGCGCAATACTGCAATTGCTGTTCTTGCATGCTCGTCGACACAAGAATTTTCATCATGTGAATATCATAACGAGAAAATCCATGAATGTCAATATGATATTTATAACTTTATAAAGTTATAAAGAAATTTTAAGGTTCTATGGAGATGAAATCAATTACAATTATTAGGGAGGCAGCCATGGCAGCAATCAGTCACGCAGCGGAAAGTGAAATTAAGAAATTGTTGGTAAGCTGGTGGACGGCTGTCAATCAGCAGCTTTCCGTTGTCACTGGCGCATCTGTGCAAATCGGCGATGCGCCGATAGAACTTCTGGTCGCTTCCGAGATCGGCCAGCGCCTGGTGCGTATTGCCGCTGCTTCTGAAGGCCTTCTGGCCTGGACGGATAAGAACGCGGCCAAAATCCTGGCCGACTGCCGCGCGTTCGAAGAATGGCTCAACCAGACTCCCATCATCCACAGGACCCCCGAGGAATTTTGGGCCACCCCGGTGGGCTACATGGTGCTGTGCGCCCAGGTTTGGGCGAGTAAAGACCGGCTGATTTCGTTGAGCGAGGCCGCCGAGCAAAGCGGCATGTCGCTCAGCGTGCTCAGCCAGCGCATTTCCAGGGGGCAAATCATGGGCTACCGCGACCCGCTGGAGAAGAACCCGCAGCGCGCGCGGCGCATCCGCTTATCGGACCTGAACCTGCTGCTGCAGCAAGGCATTGTCCGCAAGCCGTTCGCGGCATCCGGCCTGATTAGCCAAAGCAGGGTGGAGTACCCGCATCCCAATCCCGAAATCTATCAAAAATCGCCGTGATCCGTTAAGCCATCTTTCACCTTCCCGCGCATAGCCCCCATTACAATTGCTTTTCAATTCCTGCTCCTGCATGAGAACCGTGCAATAATATTATGAGAGTCCCTCACAATATTATTTGGTCTTTTGACTTTTAAAGGGGTAGTGTATGAATTTCCGTGAGGCTGAGCAAAAATTTCAAGAACTAGAACGTCAGCGCCGAGCCGGTTTGATCAGTGTCGAGGCGTACCGCGCCGCTTTAGGTTCCCTGCGTGTGGTAGACACCAGCGGCGCCACCTGGCAGATGCAGGAAAACAGCGGGCGCTGGCACGTCTATCGCAATGGGCAGTGGGTACCGGCACAGCCTTATGCGCAGCCGCAGCCCTATGCGCAGCCGCAGGCCCCGGCTCCAATTCGGGCGCCGGTGAGCGCGAGCCGCCAGGTTTCCGTGCGGCAGGCCGCCCCAACACCCCGCAAACGCTCCTCCTGGAACCTCGTATGGGTGCTGGTGGTGGTGGGCTTGTGTGGTCTGTGCGGTCTGACCACCGGCGGTGGTTATTTGGCGTATCGGCAGGGCCTGTTGCCAGCATCGATTACGGGTATCTCCCCATCCTCCACTCAACCCGCTGCGGGCGTTGAGGCTCCGGTCGAAAAAGCGCAGGTGAAAGCCGTTGGGACGCTCACCGTTCCGCCGGATGGCGCTCCGCATACCGACACGCACGGCGTTTCACTAGCAGTACCAGTTGATGCCCTCCCAGAAGGCGAGCAGGTCAATCTATCTGGCAGCGAGATAAAGGGAACGTGGAGCAAACCGCTGGAAAAAGATTACACGGTTGATACACCGTTTTATGCCGTTGCCGCCCAGGGGAAAAATGACAGCGCCGGGCGCCTGGCCGTTTCGTTTCCGGCGGCCAGCCCCGAGTCACGCGTGCTTGCTGTGGTGGATGATACCTACCTCGTCCAGCTTTCCGTGCTGCCAGAGGGGGGCAAGCTGAATGTGCAGGTGAGCGCCGGTCCAGGCGATGCATCTGATCCGCGCGTGTTTACCGGCCTGGATGGCTCCGGCAGCATCTATTACACTGTCATCACGCCCCGCAAATCTTCTGGATTGCCCGGCGGCGGGGCAGTGGACCATCTGACCAGCTTCTCTCGCCCATCTGGCGCTTTTATACCGGATGAGCGAAGCTGCATACCGGGGTTTACAGTGACCGGCGGGGCCAGCATCAACCTGTGCCGCCAGAATGAAGCTGGCACCATCCATGTGCTGCTGCCGTTGGCAAAGCGCGATCTGGTGCCTCAGGTAGATTTGATGGTAGACAAAATCGAAGCGGTGATGAAGAAGTATGCGGAACTGGGTTTTACCACAGCGCAGCTCTCGAAGAGTGCTCCCATGACCGTGCGCATTTCTACAACCGTCAAAGATCCCAGTTATTACCCAATGAATGGTGTGCTGTACATCCCCATCGACACGGTAACCAACATTGTCACTCAGTCGCCGGTGGATGTATACCATGAGATGGCGCATTGGATTCAGGATGAAGAATATAACACCACCGCGGCTTATTATTCACAGGAGAAAACCTGGTGGCTTGAGGTATCCGCGGAAAACATGGTCATGCTGGTCGAGCCGTCGTACGTAGGCGAAAACCTACGCACGTATGGCACGATTTCAACAGACAATAACATGCTGGCATTCCAGGCCTCACCTTACCAATGGCCCGCCGATTTTTACGTGCAGGCGCAGCTTTTGAAGATTAACCTGTGCGATTCATCTGCCTGCGCGCTCAGCCAGGTAGACTTTGCCAAGGCCATCAGCACGGGCGCGTACCCGTTAATGGACGGCGCAAAGAAATCGCAAGTGGGAAGCAATCTGGTAGATTATGCCTACTACTTGCTGGGGAAGTCGCCGGCAAAGGCCAATACCAGCATCCCGTTGAACGGCCCGGTGAAGACGGGCAGAGGCTACGGGGAGTATATTATTGTAAAGAGAACGAACGATAAGGATATAAAGTTTGACTACAATGGTTCCAACCCGCAGATGCGGCTGGATCCGAAAGATGGCAAGGAAGCGCTGGCAGTAGAGGCCAGCCTGCAGCGGGATGGCGTCTATCCATTGATGGTGGAAGGCACAGAAAATCAGACCCCGGGGCTGCCCGCGGAATTGATTATCCAGCCGGGCGCGTCATTTTACTACACCATCGATGATGGTGAATTGAAATACTCGGATGGATCAGCGGAGCTTTCGATCAAACCGATTCATCCGAAGATGGGCATAAAGCGGGTGCGCCTGGTAGCGTTGGGGGTAAATGGCGGCGAAGTTTTCAAAGCGCGCGTGCAGCCATTAGATTTGAGCGGCGCGTGGGTGGTTTACGCCACCGCTCCGGCTTCTGGCAGCATACCGTGCGTGAAGGATGATGGCTCCACCGATCCGGAAAATGATATGGGCAGGATAAGCCCGCTGCTGGTCTATCTCATCAGCTCCATGGGCGATATGAGCCCCGACCCAACCGGGCGCAACCTCGACTGGACTCTGGTGCCGTCTCGCATTCCCCCGGATGTTGAGGCAGGCGATTTTAGCTACAAAGCCTCCACCTTATTGACCGATAAAGGCGTGGTCTACCAGGGTCAGCTCGATCTGCCCCAGCCAGCCGAGAGCTTCCTTTCTCCGCCCGGCGCTTTGTCCAACCTTCCCACTAAACCGGATTCGCCAACCTCTCTGGCGCTGCTGTTCCCGGCAGTATTGGGCATCCCTGCCGCATGCTTGTGGCGCAAGCACCCCAAACAGGCTCGCGTGCTGCTCAACCTGCTGGTAATCGGCTTTCTGGTGTCAACTTCCACTGGCTGCGGTTTTGGCATGGCTATCTACGGGACGATCGGGGTAGATGCAACATTCGACAAGCTGGAATTTACCGCCGGGCAGGATACTGGCGTAATCAACATCGAAGCCGCCCCGCAGGGAAAGCCCATGTGGAAAATCAGCGGCACAGCCACTTATAATGTTCATCTGGTCATAGAAACCGAAGTGACCGTTCTGGATAATGGCCTGGAAGGGACCACGACGAAAAGCACAACCACCTGCAGTGGAACCGCAACCGCGCCGGTTACGGTGTACGTGTTCAAAGATGTCCAGATCCAGGTGAACAACGACGATGAGTAACCGTATGGACTAACGTTGGTTCGTCACCTTTCCTTTGCAGTGGCAAGATAGGGTTTCGCAAAGCGGCGTTCGAAAACGCCGTTTTGCTTTAACTGTTCGTCCCATCCATTGTTAGCGATGGGAAGGCGCAGGAGAACTTTGAATACCGGGCCTAGGATCACAGGAAAACGCTCCGGTTTGGCCAGGGATTTCAGCAGTTCTGGCTCGAAGCGCCCCTGCTGCGCGAAGGTTTGCCCCAACTGCTGTAAAGAGTTGAATAGGCCGCGGTTTGCCTTCTCAGGCATGCTGCGCGTTCCCTCACCGTTGCCTTTAACAATGGTGCCCAGGTACGGGCTGCCCAGGCGTGCGGCAAGTTTCTCCAAATAACGCTCGACATGCCGGGAATGTGTGGCTTCCGGGAAGCCAGATTGCACCAGGAAGCCAATAGGCGGGTTGCCTGGTCGATCCGCGAACGGTTCGAGCTGCTCGATAAACGCTTTCACAATCCCCGGCATGCCATCGGTGTACAGTGGAAAACCCAGCAGCACGCATTCGGCGCTGGCGAAGGCCTGGGGAAACTGTTCTGCTTCCCGCAGGCGGTTGAGGTGCAGCATCTCAAACCGATGTTCCTCTGAGATCATAAAGCCTTTGAGGAACTGGTTGAGCATAATGACCGTATTCCCCCGCCGCCCGCGCGGCGAGCCGTTGAAGACCGTCAGCCGGGTAGGGGGCTGGATCTGCCCCCCATTTGTGGTGGTAAGGTGGCGCTCGAAGACTACGCCCGGTCCCTTGCCGTCCGTAATTGCCCGCGCAGCAATTTCAGCAGGCTGGTCGGTCGTAGCCAGGAAATCCAGGCTGCTTTTTATGTTGAGCGCGGTGCGGCTGAAGATATCGCCGATAATGGACAGATCGGTTTTATCGGTCCCAGCTTCTTTCTCGACCAGCAGGCCAAAGCGAGGATAGCGATCGTATCGTTTAAGATGATGCGCTTCATTTTGGTCGACGACCCCATAGGGATGGACCAATGGGATCATCTTATCCATCGCTTTCTTAAGCAGCGCGCTCGGAAAGCCCATGCGCAGCGGCGAAGCAAATAATGTGAAGTCGGAATTGATCACCGCCTGGCAAACCTTGCTAGACTCATCTCGAGATACGCACTCACCAGGCGATTTCACCCAGCAGCCAAAACAGCCAATACAGTAGCGGATATCCAGATCGCGCAGGTTGAGCAGGGTAACTTCATGCTGACCGGCGCTTAGGGTCTGTGCGAGCTGAACAAGATAAGCATCCAGCGTGTACCGCTGGGGGTCGGGATTTCCGTTAAGGATGGTAATTTTCATGGTGACCTTTGTAGATAGAGAAGAATATTTTAGAGAGGATGTTTCGCCAAAAAACATTTCGCTACCGTTCCGGCATTTCCCCATCGCGTATGCGCCGGATGATGCTCTCGGCCCATTCAAGCTGGGCTTGCGTGGTTTTCATGCCGAATTCCAGGGTCAGGTTCCAGCAGAAAGCGTCCCGCGGCGTGGCAATCTCCTGAGTTTGATGCCGGATAACTTGTACAATGGGCTCATAGCGTTCTAACCCCGCCCGCATCATTGCAGCGGCTGTTTCAAATTTTTCTAGAAGCTGTTCATTGGTGAGTTGACTGGCAAAGAAAACCTGAACCAGCGGGTCAACGTGGTTATCTGGCATGGGGATCGGTCCTGCCAGCCAGCGGTGCAGTTCATCGCGCCCGGCAGGCGTAATGTGATACACCTTGCGCGCCGGCCGGCCATCCTGTTCAATGGTTTCATATTCAGCCCACCCCTGCTCGATAATGCGCGCCAGCGTGCGGTAAATCTGGCTCTGGTCGGCATTCCAAAAATGCTGCACGGTGCTGTCAAAGCGCTTTTTGAGATCGTATCCCGAAAGAGGCCGGTAGTTCAAAAAACCAAGAATGGCATAATCAAGCGACATAGCAGATATATCCTATATAGGACTGGTTATATATATGATATATCCTATAATAGCACGATATCAGTGAATGTCAAGCACGAGATCTTTACGATGGGTGGGCTGCTTTTATAGCACGCAAAGCCCGCAGGGTAACCCATTTATTAGGCTGTTTCTTCTTTCCGAAGTCGACCCAGGTTTTCCCGGTGTAATCGTATTCCAACGCCCAGCGGCCCGCGCTGTCTTGCTTTTCAAGGACCAATGCGATGGCATCCGCCAGGCGCGGATCGTCCCCATAGCCCAGGCTGGCCAGCGCCTCGACATTTTGCAGCATATCGGTCACGTAAAAAACTGGAAAGCCGAACTTCCACCAGTTTCCACTGGGTTTCTCGGCCCATCCATTGCCATAGCCGGCCTTCGCGGGGTTGCCGTTGAGCAGGTATTCCGCGCCCTGTTGGATCGCATCGGTGATCAGCGGCGTGCGGCGCTCTTCTGGCAGCCTGCCAAACGCCAGCATCACCTTGATTCCGCCCCAGGCGCAGGGCAGCTTGTTATTCGAACCGCAGGCGAACAGCGGCCCGCATTTTCCAGCGTAGTAGCGCACCGCAGCCTCACGGTTGCCCACCGGTGCGATGCCTTCCCCGGTGACGGTGCGCGCCATCCATTCGTATGCGGTCTCCAGGCGCGGATCTTCATACCCCAGTACCAGCATTGCCCAGCACAGGTTGCCCTGCATGCAGTCGGCTGTACCGGATGGAGCCCCAGAGGCGGAAAACTGCCCGCCCGAAGTCAGGCCGTGATCGACCATATAACGGCAGGCCTGCCCAATGCGCGCATCCTGTTGGGCAGAGGCGCCCAGCTGCGCCAGCAAGATCACCGACCAGATGGTGGAAGTATATTTGGGGTAATAACCGGGGCCTGGTTCCGCCCAGTAGCCTTCCTCGTGCATGTTCTCCAGAATCGTTGCAATCGGTCCTTGCGTATGAGCCTGTTCGAGCGCGGCGAGCAAGGCCGGGTCTTGCCGGTCGCAGTCGGTCAGGTCGCGCAGGGCCAGGTAGCGGACGCCGGGGTCTTCCGGGCCCAGCAGCCAGGTAAGTGAATCGCCTTTCGTTAAATCTTTCCAGTTCATCGGAACCTCTCTTGGAACTTTTTAATGATATATCCTTCAACAAGGGATGGTATGATTGGCATATAAAGAATACAGGTAAAGGCAGGCAGTTTCAAGATAATGATCAAGCAAAGACAGGAAGCATCCAGTTACCGGTGGGTTGTACTTTTCCTGGCGACCATTACCAACACGCTGGTTGCCGCAGTTCCGGCGATGTGCCTGCCGGTGTTGTTTGACGAAATATCCAAAGAACTGCACCTTGACCTGGTCCAGGTAGGCGCGATCTGGGGCATCAGCGCCCTGCCCAGCATTTTTATGTCCCTCGCGGGCGGCGTAATTGGCGACCGGTTTGGGCCAAAACGCGTGCTGATTTTCGGCTGCCTCACCGTGGGGCTCACCGGTGCGCTGCGTGGTATAGCATCCGGTTTTACCGGCTTGGCGGCAACCATGTTCCTGCTGGGTCTCTTTTCCCCCTTTATTACCATGAACACCTTGAAGATGTGTGGAACCTGGTTCCCGCGCCGCCAGCTTGGGCTGGCATCTGGGGTCACATCGATGGGCATGGCGCTGGGGTTTCTGATCAGCGCCTTGGCCAGCGCTACGTATTTGTCTCCATGGCTGGGGGGCTGGCGGCATGTGCTCTTTTTCTACGGCGCGATCTCGATGGCATTGGCGGTTCCCTGGCTGTTCGTCAGACCGGACCCCAGGCCCAGCCTGGTTACAACACAGCTTACCGGCACGCTGTCGCTGCGCGAATCCCTGAGGCATGTTTCGCGCATTCGCAATGTCTGGTTATTTGGCCTCACCATCCTGGGCGTCAGCGGCTGTGTGCAGGGCACGCTGGGATACCTGCCGCTGTACTTGCGCGGAGTCGGCTGGTCCCCATCTACTGCGGACGCCGCCCTGGCGTCCTTCCATACCATCAGCATGGTGTGTGTCGTGCCAATCGCCTTCCTTTCCGACCGGCTGGGCTCGCGGAAAAAGGTGCTCGTAACCGCCGGTTTGCTGATCGCGCTAGGCGTGGGCCTTCTCTCGGTAGCTGGTGGGCCCCTGGTATGGGCAGCGGTGCTCATTGCCGGGATGGTCCGGGATGGCTTTATGGCGGTCTTTATGACCTCCATTATTGAGACAGAAGGCGTGGGGGTCACCTACGCCGGTACCGCCATCGGCATGGTCTTGATTTTCTCGGGCATCGGCAGCCTGCTCGCGCCGCCGCTGGGTAACAGTCTGGCGGCGATTGCACCTGGTTTGCCATTTCTCTTCTGGGCCGCGCTGGTTGGGCTGGGATTCATCGGGCTCCTGGCGACCAGCGATCGAACGGCGTCCCATGCCGGCACCCATCCTGCCTGAGTAAGGTATTCCGCTAAAAAGCACCCTTCTTGGTTGACTTATCAGCCAATAAATTCTATAATGTTCACGTGTGCATAAATTCTCAAGATGCAGCCCGCTTGAGCGAATTGCGCTGGGGGCGGTCCACTACCTGAGGAAACACGATATATGTCCAGGCCGGTTTCGATCCAGGATATAGCGCAGGCGGCAGGTGTTTCACATACCACGGTGTCGCGCGCCCTGCGGCACAGCCCGTTAATCAGCATTGAGGTGCGCGAGCAGATCCAGAAGCTGGCCGAAGAAATGGGCTATATTCCCAATGCCGTGGCGCAGAGCCTGCGCGGGCAGCGTACTGGCACCATTGGGCTGGTGGTAACCACCATCGCCGACCCCTTCTTCGGGCGTGTGGTGCGCGGCGTAGAAGAGGTAGCCCAGCGAGAAAACCTCAGCCTTTTCCTCAGCATTTCCAATAACGATCCCGACCGCGAAATGGCGGTGATCCGCACCTTTCACCGCCGCAGGGTGGATGGCATCATTGTCGCCGCGGCTCGCCTCACCGAACAGCACGAAAGACGCCTGGCGGATGTCCTCGTTCCTACCGTTCTGATCAACCACCAGGCCGAAGCCCGGCCTGAGCACCTGCATTTCGTATCCGTCGATGATGCATCGGGTGCCTGTACAGCAGTAGAATACCTGCTGGCGCAAGGGCACCGTGCGATTGGCTACCTGGGGGCGGGCAGCCGCCCGCGCTCGAACCGCATTCGCCTGGCTAGCTACCGCGCCACGTTAGCAGCCGCGGGCATCCTGCCGCGGGAAGATTGGGTGCAGGTTGCCCCACCCGAGCACCACGATCACGCCAAAGACGTGACCGATGGGCAGCGGCTCTTGCCCGCCCTGCTGGCGGCGGGCGTTACCGCTGTTTTTTGCTACAACGACAGCCTGGCCGTGGGCGCCCTGCTCGCCTGCCGCGCATTAGGGATTGCGGTCCCCGGGCAGCTCAGCATCGTTGGCTTTGATGATATTGACGCTGCCCAATTTGTGACCCCACCGCTGACCACGGTCCACCAGCCGCGCCTGCGCCTGGGGCAGTTTGCCATGGAAATGGTTTTAGATCTCCTGGCTGGGCGCCCGGTGACCGACCATACCTTGCCCACCCAGTTAATCGTGCGTGAGAGTGCCGGAAGCCCCCCCGCTCAGGCAGTTGGATTGCAGCGTTCCATATCCGGCGCGCTCACATCGGAAAAGCTCTTTTTACCACCGGAATAATATGGATACGCCCGGGATGACTGCCATTCCGCGCCAGTTGGTACGATAGCCAAGAAGTAACCGCAAAGGAGCCAAAATGACCGAACAATCCACCCGGCGCATGACCATGGCGCAAGCCGTAATTGCTTTCTTGAAAAACCAGTATGTTGAGCGGGATGGTATCGAGCAGCCCTTTTTTGCCGGATGCTTTGGCATCTTTGGGCACGGCAATGTGGGCGGTATCGGCCAGGCCCTGCAGCAAAACCCCGATTTCCGCTATTACCAGTCGCGCAACGAACAGGGCCAGGTGCACGCGGCGGTGGCCTATGCCAAAGTCAAAAACCGCCTGCAGACCCTGGTATGCACTTCCTCCATTGGTCCGGGGGCGACCAATATGATCACCGGCGCGGCGACCGCCACCATCAACCGCCTGCCGGTGCTGCTGCTGCCCGGCGATATCTTCGCCCGCCGCAACGTGGCCCCGGTGCTCCAGCAGTTAGAATCGGCCCAATCGCAGGATATCTCGGTCAACGACTGCTTCAAGCCGGTCAGCAAATATTGGGACCGCATCAACCGCCCTGATCAGATCCTGCTGGCGCTGCCGGAAGCCATGCGCGTGCTCACCAGCCCTGCGGAAACCGGCGCGGTCACCCTGGCGCTGCCCCAGGACGTGCAGGCGGAAGCGTTCGATTACCCGCTGGCATTCTTCGAGAAACGCGTCTGGCGCATCCCCCGCCCGCGCGCGGACCGGGCGGCGCTGCTGCGCGCGGCGGAGTTAATCCGCGCCAGCCAGCGCCCGTTGATCATCGCCGGCGGCGGCGTAATTTATGCCGGGGCTGCGGAGTTGCTCTGCCGCTTCGTGGATCAAACCGGCATCCCGGTAGGGGAAACCATGGCGGGCAAGGGCAGCCTGCGCTTCGACCATCCCCTCAACATGGGCGCCATTGGCGCCACCGGCGCCCTGGCGGCCAACCGCCTGGCCCGCGACGCCGATTTAGTGATTGGCATCGGAACGCGTTACAGCGACTTTACCACCGCTTCCAAGACCGCTTTCCAGCACCCGGGCGTGCGCTTTATCAACATCAACGTGGCCGAATTTGACGCAGCCAAGCACCACGGGCTGATGCTGGTGGGCGACGCGCTGGTGACTCTGGAGGAACTGGGCGCGCTCCTGGATGGATACCATGTTCCACAGCCGTACTGCGCGCTGGCTGAGCAGCTTCACACGGAGTGGGAACTGGAGGTGGACCGCATCTACGCCATCCGCAGCCAGCCGCTGCCCAGCCAGGGTGAATTGTTCGGTGCGATCAACGAACTGTCCGGGGAAGACGCTATCATGGTCAATGCCGCGGGCAGCATGCCCGGCGACCTGCACAAGCTGTGGCGCGCGCGGCATCCCAAGAATTTCCACATGGAGTACGGTTATTCGTGCATGGGCTACGAGATCGCCGGGGGCCTGGGCGTAAAAATGGCTGCCCCCGAGCGCGATGTATACGTGGTCGTGGGCGATGGCAGCTACCTGATGCTTTCTTCCGAACTGGTCACCTCCATCCAGGAGGGCTATAAGCTGATCGTGATCCTGCTGGATAACCATGGGTTTAAGAGCATCGGCTCGCTTTCCCGCTCGCTGGGCCAGGATGGCTTTGGCACGCGCTTCATCCGCCGCAAAGATGGTCTCCTGGCTGGCGATTCAGCGGGTGAGGCGGTCGAGCCCCTGCAGATTGACTTTGCTGCCAATGCGCGCAGCCTGGGCGCGCAAACCTTCACCTGCAAAACATACGATGACTTTGTCGCCGCCCTGAGTGCCGCCCGCCGCACCGACCGCACCACCCTCATCTCAATCCAGGTTGATCGCTACCTTGGCGTGCCGGGCTACGAAAGCTGGTGGGATGTGCCCGTAGCGGAAGTGAGTGAGATGCCCGCTGTTCAGGAAGCGCGGCGCGAATGGGAAAAGATGCGGGCAAAAGAAAAGTATTTCTTGGAATGATGGAGAGGAACGATGGAAGCGACAAAATATAAAAGCTTGCTGCATCAGACGGTATCCACCACGGCGACCGATTTGTGGAACGACTCCTGCTCGGTGGAGGAACTGACCAGAGCCATCGAGCACGGAGCGGTGGGAGCCACCACCAACCCGACCATCGTGTTGGGGGTGTTGAAAAAGGAAATGCACCTATGGAAAGACCGCATCTATGCCCTGATCCACGACAATCCCACCTGGCATGAGGAGCAGATCGCCTGGAAGCTCATCGAAGAGATGGCGGTGCGCGGCACGGAGCTGCTCCGCCCGGTATATGAGCGCGAGCACGGTCGTAAAGGGCGGTTATCGATCCAGACCAATCCCCAGTTTTACCGCAACGCCGAGGCCATCGTGGAGCAGGCGCGGCACTTTCACGCCCTGGCGCCCAATATCCAGGTCAAGATCCCCGTCACCCAGGCTGGGGTGCACGCCATCGAAGAGGCCACCTACCACGGGGTCAACATCAATGCTACCGTATGCTTTTGCGTGCCGCAGTCGCTGGCGGTGGCGGAGGCCGTGGAGCGCGGCCTGCGGCGGCGCGCGGCAGATGGTAAGAACGTTGCCGATATGCACCCGGTCTGTACCATCATGGTGGGGCGCCTGGATGACTGGCTGCACGTGCTGGAAAAGCGCGACGGCATCATGGTCACCCCGGGATACCCGGACTGGGCGGGGATTGCCTGCCTGAAGAAAACCTACGCGATTTTCAAAGAACGCGGCTACCGCGCGCGCCTGCTGGTGGCCGCTTATCGCCATCACATGCACTGGTCGGAGATGATCGGCGGCGATGTGATCCTGTCAATTCCCTATGAGTGGCAGAAGCTCTACAACGCATCAGGTATTGAGGTCAAAGAACGCTTCCAGGACCCGGTGCCGCAGCAAATCGTCGACTCGCTGTACGAGCGCTTCGCTGACTTCCGGCGGGCCTACGATGAGGACGGCATGGCGGTGGAGGAATTCGATACCTTCGGCCCCACCGTTCGCACCCTGCGCAACTTCATCGGCTCGTACCATGACCTGGTCGGTGTGGTGCGCGATTTTATGATCCCGGACCCGGATAAAAAGTAAACAGTCAGGAGGGTTTCGATGGCTCAAGTGGAAAGGTTGAGAAATTACATCAACGGCGCCTGGTGCGAATCGGCGGCCAGCCAGTTCCTGGAGGTGCGCAACCCGGCCACCGATGAGGTGCTGGCGCGGGTGCCGCTCTCTCCGGCGGAAGAGATTGCCCAGGCAGCCAGCGCCGCGGCCAGGGCTCAGGCCGAGTGGCGCCGCGTTCCGGCCACCCAGCGCATTCAGTACCTGTTCAAGCTGAAAGAGCTGCTGGAAGTCAGCTTCGATGACCTGGCGCGCTCCATCACCATCGAAAACGGCAAAGTGCTGGACGATGCCCGCGGCGAGATGCGCCGGTCGATTGAAAACGTGGAAGTGGCCTGCGGTATCCCTATGATGATGCTGGGCGACTATGCCGAAGATATCGCCCGCGGCATTGATGAGTACATGATCCGCCAGCCGGTGGGGGTGGTGGCCTCGATCTGCCCCTTCAATTTTCCCGGCATGATTCCCTTCTGGTACTTGCCCTATGCCGTTGCTTGCGGCAACACCATCATCATCAAACCTTCCGAGCGCACACCCATCACCATGCAGAAGGTGTTTCGCCTGCTGGATCAGGCCGGTTTCCCGCCCGGCGTGGTGAGCCTGGTCAACGGCGGCGCGGACACCGTAAATGCTATCCTCGACCACCCGGAAATCCAGGCCATCACCTTTGTCGGCTCAACCGCTGTGGCGCGGCATGTGTATGCCCGCGCCTCGGCCAATGGCAAGCGCGTCCAGGCCCAGGGCGGGGCCAAGAACCCGCTCATCATCCTCCCGGACGCGGATGTGGAGATGACCACCAGCATCGTCACCGACAGCGTCTACGGCAACGCTGGTCAGCGCTGCCTGGCGGCCTCCTCCATCGTTACCGTCAGCGGCGCTGAGAATGCCTTCCGCCCGGCCCTGCTGGAGGCTGCCAGCAAGCGCGTGGTGGGTAACGGCCTCGAGCAGGGCGTTCAGATGGGTCCGGTGATCACCCCCCAGAGCAAGGCGCGCATCCAGGGCCTGATCCAGCAGGGGCTGAACGAAGGCGCCAAACTCCTGCTCGACGGTCGCGACCCGCGCATCCCCAATTACGAGCAGGGTTACTTCCTGCGCCCCACCATCCTGGACGATGTGCCCGCGGGCGGGATGATCGCCACCACCGAGGTCTTTGGCCCGGTGATGGGCATCATGCACGTGGACAGCGTGGAGGATGCCATTCAATTGGTCAACAGCGGCAGGTACGGCAACATGGCCTGTGTTTTTACCAGCAGCGGGGCAGCCGCGCGCAAGTTCCGCTATGAGGCCCAGGCGGGCAATGTCGGCATCAACATCGGCGTGGCGGCCCCCATGGCTTTCTTCCCCTTCAGCGGGTGGAAGGAGAGCTTCTTTGGCACGCTGCACGGCCAGGGCAAACACGCGGTCGAGTTTTTCACCCAGACCAAAGTGGTGGTCGAGCGATGGCCCAAAGAATGGTCGCGCCAGTTCTGATTTTGTGGCTGGCCTTTATATTTGTTTTGCTTGGCCCACCATCAGTCGTAGCAACTGTGATAAAAGTCAAGAGGCAGATGCTGATTTGGGGCTGGCTAA